>NZ_LAPT01000171.1 GCF_003194385.1 Pokkaliibacter plantistimulans | reverse complement strand
AATACAGAGTCGGGTGGCCTGAGTTTTAAACGCTGGCTAATACTTAGCAGGCTGTTGAAAAACGTTATCGAGGCAGCCGAGACAAGGAAAGCACAGGCGAAAAAGCGGAGTTTAGTGAACTAAATGAGCATTTGACTCGCTCCGCTCGCCCCTTCGGGGCCGTGCTAAAGCACGTTCAGCCTTTGGCTGTGAGCCTGTGTTTGACGCGGTATTCGGCAACGCAGATAGATTTTCAACGACCTGTTAGAAACAAGCACTGTACTTTGCCCCGCGCTCTCACAGAGCCACACGGCAGATGGCTATAGATAGAAGGTGGCAGGTCGCAGACCGACCGCCTGTGCTATAGTGGCGGGCAGTCAGGCTGTGCATGACAAGCTTTAACAACAAGGAGTCTGTATGTCTTCTGTAAGTGCTGATATTCGTAAACGTGACCGCATGATTGAAGAACTGCGCGGTTTCATCAAGAAAGTATTGATTGATCCCAGTATTGCTACCCAGTCTCTGGATATTGCTCGTGCGCTGATGAATGAAACCAATGCGGAACGCAAGATTGCCGACCGTATCTCCGCTACCACCAGCATCAAAATCCCCGCCGACCTCAGCGACGCAGACAAGATGTACCTTGATCTGCTGAAAGAAGTATTACGCGACGAAAAAGCGCTGTATTAATCCCGTGTTGAAAGCGGTGTAAATACAAAAAGCAGGCAGGTGAACACCTGACCTGCTTTTTTGTTGCCCGCATTGAACGGCCGCTGTCTGCTTACCCTTCAAGCATCACCTCAAGCATGCTACAGCAGTGCGGCATAATCCGACTCGACCCGATCCAGCGTCAGATGGTTCAGGAAGTTAGAAAAACACATCCACGCCGACAGCGCACTCATGTCCCGCAGCTGATCTGGCAGAAACACCGGCGCCTGCACCAGCCCCTCTTCGGCCAGCTGCGTCAGTACCTTGATATCCTCCAGATTGGTCTTGCCACAGAACAGCATCTGGATGGCGTTGAGATTTCCTTTCTGAACCGCCAGCTGCAGGAAGTTGTACAGCATGACGAAGCCCTTGGTGTAGGACAGGTCTTTGGTAAACGGCTTACCGGTCGGTGTGCTGCCACGAAATACCCGGGTGGCATTGGTATAGCTGGTCTTCTCGCTGAATCCCTGCTTGACGAAAAACTGGTAGATGTCGATAAAGTCAGCACCATTCTCCACCAGATCCACTGCCTGGATACGGTTTGCCAGCTTGCGCAGCCGGGTCGGATAGGACACGAACGCAATAACCTCCATCAGGATGGCCAGCCCTTCCTGCGTGATGGTCGATGAGGGCGGGCCCTTGCTCAGGAAGGTACAGATGGACTGGCGCTGACCATTCAGTGTCGTCCCCAGATGCACCATGCCTTCATGGACAAACAGGATGTCGATATCACGCTGATTGAACATGGCATCGCGACGAATCTTCAGATAATCAGAACCTGCCGCAGCGTCAGCTACAATGTTGTCATCCAGCAGCACCCGCACCTGGGTGTCATTGAACTTGGCATTGAGCCGTTCATCCAGCTGTTTGGCAGCCTGCTCGGCATTGATGGTCTTGTCTTCATCCTGAATCACATCAGAGGCACTGAGTTTGGTCAGGGTGGCATCCATCATCCTGCCCAGATCAGCCAGGGTAGGATCACCGGCATGGAAGACTTCCGATGCGGTGCCGTACAGTTCCTGGGAAATCCGCCCAAAAGCGGGCTTGCCGCGGTTTTCCAGCATGGTGCTGACCAGTCGGTACTCACGACAGATACGCCGCATGATGCGCCCCAACGGGTTGAAATTCCCCAGCCGACGGGCAATGTCACGCTCAATCTCGTAGAACTCATCGCGCTTGCTGTCAGGATCAAAGCTCAGCGGCCGCCCCTGATAGTAGTCAATATCGACCAGCGGCAATTCCTTGCACTTGCTGGCAAAGAAGGCTGACTCGATACGGTCGTCCCATTTGATGGCATCAAGGATGCGGATGGGTTCCTGTGCCTTGACGATACGATCGGACAACTGCCTGACCGTTTCGTGATAGGCCTTCATTTGCGCTTTCTTCATGGAGTACGCCACATCAGGACGAAATTGCTGGCATTATTGAGCAACTGCCAACCCACTGGCAACGAGCATTTTCCGTCTGCCACAGTACACGCCCATGACATCTTCCCCGGCTTATTGCCCATTCTCCGCCAGTCTGAAGCGAACCTTTACAGCACTTTTACAGCCTGCCTGATTCGGCACCCCATATTAGAAGGTATAGTCATCGCCGGATGGATGCAGGGTCGCCAGTGATGGGTGAACCGGCCTGTACAGGACGTGCAGACGACCGCCATCCGCATCTACTCGCAGGTAAAGCTCAATGAAAAAACCAATTCTCGCCCTGACTCTGGTTAGCTTTCTCGGCCTGAACAGCCAACAGGTTCTAGCCGGACCACACGGCTCCTGGGGCGGCCACCATGGCGGTGGCCCGGGTCCGATCATTGGTGACATTCTGGCAGGTCTGGTGGTCACAGGCATGGTGATGCATGTCGTTAATGGCATCACCTACTATCAGGACCGCGATGTCTGGTATCGCTATGACCGTCCGCAAGATCACTATGTCGTGGTAGCGCCACCCAGCCAAACCGTTGTGATAGCCAATAATGACGGCGGTAGCGGCGTCCCCTTTGGCTCGGTGTATGAGTCACTACCACCCGGTGCAGTAGCCGTGATCATCAATGGTGTGCAGTATTTCGAGAAAGGCGGCACGCTGTTCCTGCCCAGCCAGCAGAATGGCCATCAGGTCTACGTCGTGGTCAAGCAGTAACCCGCTGAGACCGCGTTCCCCCTCTTGTTTCAATACAAAAAACAGGGGGCCGACTAAATCGGCCCCCTGTTTTAGATACGTCGGCTTATCCACCTGATGGCAGCTCACTGCTGCTGACGACGCAATACCTCTTCCAGCACCGGAATACGTGCCAACCCGGCACTGACCGCCAGCATGATCAGGGTATATCCCACCCGATACTGCCAGCCATGAAACACCAGCATGCCAATGGCCCAGGCTACCACCAGCATGGAGTAAGCCAGCTTTTTGGCTCTTCGCGGCATGGCGCGATGTTCCTGCCAGCTACGAATCATGGGCCCGGTGAGCGAGTGATTGAGTAACGCCTGATGGCAACGTGGTGAACCTTTGGCAAAACAAAAAGCCGCCGCCAGAATAAACATGGTGCCCGGCAACCCCGGCAGAATGATTCCCAGCACGCCCAGTGCCAGCGCAAGCCAGCCCAGTATCAGCCAGAGCAGTGCATGTAGTCTTGAGGGTCGCAACGTCAGTGTACTCATCTTGATCAGGCCTCCACCCTATCAACCCCCTTTTTTCACGGCAAGTTGCAAACAAGGATACTTCTGTCAGCACTATGCCGGGGGTATTGCGGCAGTATCAGAGGCAAAGCCATTTAATGAAAATTGATTAATACTCAGTGATCGATAGCAAATAACAATAATCCTTTAATTCCCCCTCATCTCTACATTCTCTGTTGCAGCTGCCGATATGAATTGTTGGCTCCCAACAAGGCAGCCATTAAACTGAGCGGCTCCATTGTCGTCTCAGTACAACGCAAACAGGCTCAGAACATCTCACACCACGATGCTCCACTGCGCATGGCCGAACCGCTCAGGCAGCAGATTGCAGAAGGTGACGTGATGCTCTGTATGGCCACGGGAACAGATCGAAGGTGTCGGACACTCTACTGACCTTAGGCAGTAACAGGCGCGGAATGACGACCAAAGAACTGAGGCAACACAATGGATTTCCCCCGTCCGACCAGGAAGGTCCACAGTTCATGTTTGAGGCTTGTTTGCCATCGCGACTGCAACAACGCAGCACGCTGCTTGTACAGCTGATGGCGCTGCTTTGCCTGCTGCTCAGCTGCCGGGCCAGCCTGGCATTTACCCCCGACACGACCAGCGACAAGGTTGCGCTGGCACCTTATCTGCACTTCATTGCAGACCCCGAGGGCAAGCTCACTCTGGATGCGATTCGTCAGGCAACGGCACAAAATCAGTTCGACAGCGATGGCGTACCACCGCAACAGGGCTATGACACCCGCCCTTTGTGGATCACCTTCAGCCTTGCCAACCCGGATATGCAGATGCGGACATGGTGGCTGCAAATTTCCCCACCCTACATCCAGACTGCGGACTTATATCTGGTCGATGAGCATGGTCAGGTACAACACTTCCGTAACGGCGCTGGCGTAGCGATTGCTGATCGGCCCGAACCCCGCGCGGCCATACTGCTGCCGCTGCAACTGGCTGCGCAAGGGTACTATCAGGTCTATGTGCGCCTGCAGTCGTCAAACCAGCGCATGCAGCTGACGCTGTGGCAACCCAACGCCTATTCCCGCCATGAGGTTCATCAACAGTTCAGCTATGGTCTGTTCTTTGGTCTGTTGCTGACCATGGCGCTGTACAACCTCTATCTGTTCAGCATTACCCGCAATCGCGCGCAGGGCTGGTACAGCCTCTATGTTGTTGCATTTGTGCTTTATCAGGCAGCCATCAGCGGCTATGCCTACGAGTACCTGTGGCCCGCCCAGCCCTGGCTCGGTACCAAGAGCAATAACCTGTTTGGCGCTATTGCCATTCTGGCCATGCTGATGTTCAGCCATAGCTTTCTGCACCTGCGTCAGCTGGCCCCGCGCTTTCGCTATACCCTGCTGGCCGCGGCGGCCCTGCCGCTGATCGTCATCGCCGGTTTTATTCTGACGCCTGGAGCGTTCTATCCGGCATGGATTCCGCAGCTGCTGTCAGCCAGTGTAGTCGTGCTGGTGCCACTCTGTATTATCGCCGGCATTCTTGCCTGGCGCCGTGGTCTGCGCTTGGCCCGCCTGTACCTGCTGGCCTGGGCATCAGCAGCGGCGGGCACACTGGTCTATATCGGCTTTCTACTAGGCTACCTGCCGGACAGCTGGCTGATCCAACAAAGCATCCGCATTGGCGTAGTACTCGAAGTACTGGTACTGGCCGCTGCTCTGGGTGAACGCATTCGTACCCTGCAGGAAGAATGTGATCTGGCACAGCGTGATGCCGAGCAGGCACGGCAAACCCTGAAGGAGCGTCTGGAAGTCAAGCTGGCAGAACGAACCCAGGCCATGCGCGATGTCAATGCCAGCCTGATGCGTGAATCCCATACCGATGCCCTGACCGGGCTGTTCAACCGCCGCCATCTTGACCAGTACTGGTCAATGCGACGCATATCGGTACATACCGACACCTGCCCCAGTGTCCTGATTCTGCTCGATCTGGACCACTTTAAACGTATCAACGACACCTACGGTCACGACACCGGCGACCGCATACTACGCAAGCTGGGCAAGCTGCTGGGTAACCCGCCCGGCAACAAGCGCCTGCAAGCCATTCGCTGGGGAGGAGAAGAGTTCCTGCTGATTGCCGAAAACACCTCGGTGGAAGAAGCACAGCGGTTGTGTGCCGCTCTGCAACAACGTCTGCTGCCGTTGGGACAGCCCGATGTTGAGCATCTCACCGCCAGTATGGGGATCGCCCCCATCAGCCGCGAAACCAGCCTGGATACGGTGCTGAAGGCAGCTGACATTGCCCTCTATCGCGCCAAGAGCAATGGTCGGAACCGTATTGAAGTGGCGTTACATCTGGAGCAGCTTAGCTGACAGCACACTCACGCCGCGTAAACCTGTAAGACCTGCCAAAACGACACAGCCCGGCGCACTGGCCGGGCTGTGTCAACGTCTGCTGTCAGCGTTTAGTGGCAGCCGCAGTCTTCACTATGCTCATGGTCGTGATGAATATCAGCCTCATGGGTTTCTACTTCGATATCGATCACGTTGCAGGCGCCGGGACGAACGACCAGCATACCAAAATGGCTGGGCTCTTCTTCATCGTCACCGCCATCGGGCACTTCCAGTGAAATCTGTGATTTGCCTTCATCAATGGGTTCAAAGTTGATAATCAGCGGTAAACCGTCGTCCCATTCGACGCGCAGCTCCGCCAGATTCAGTTCAATTTCTTCTCCTTCCGGAGTCATACCAAAAACGCGGGGCAATGAGGACATGATGTATTCCTGTTCTGTTGACGGCTAATCAGCCAATGCGTGTGAGAGGAGATAATGTTCGTGGGTGGTAACTTCAAGCTAAAACGTTCGCTGCCGGGTTAGAAAACCAGATCCCTCCCATGTAAACGAAACCAGGCCCGGCGCCGGCGCCAGTCCGGGCAGTAACGACTGACCAGCTGCCAGAAAGCGGGCTGGTGATGAAAATGCTGCAAATGGGCCAGCTCATGGATAAGTACATAGTCCATTTCCGCCTGCGGTGCCAGAATCAGCCCCCAGTGCAGACGAATCAGACCGTCATGGGTACAGCAGCCGTAGCGACTGCGATAGTGCTTGACCTCAATGGCTCTTGGCCGCAACTGCATGCGCTCGCTCCATAGCTGCATGCGAAGCGGCAGCAGTGTTTGGGCCAACTGCTGCAGCCAGGGCTGCAAATCCGCCAGTTGTTGAAAATGGACCGGAATGCGCAACTCAGCCTGTTCCTGTTGCCACAGCGGCTGACTGAGCTGCGGGTCAGCCACTAGCTGATAGCGTTGCCCCAACAGGCTCAGTTCAGCAGGCATGGCGGTCTCGACCCGTGGCACTGCCTTGGGTGGCTGCTGCAGATGCTGCCGAATCCAGGCGGCCTGCTTGTGCAGCAGCGCCTGAATCTCACGGTCGGACGTATGCATCGGGGCCCGCACCACAATCTTGCCGTCCCGCACCTGCAGGGCAATGGTCTTGCTGCGCCGTGGGCTGCGAACAATATGGATATGGGGAGCATTCATCAGGCAGGTTGCCCTATGTGGCACGAATCAGCTATGCAGCAAAGGTTGATGATCGCGAACGTCAGGGATGACGCTATGCAGCAGATCGTGAACCGGTCCGAGGCTGAGTTCAGAGTGAAAATAACGTACTATGTCGGGCTGCGATTATAACTGACAGACCAAGATGACGACTCCCTCCTTTGAAATTTCTGTCGACAAGGCCGACATGACCGCGCTGGACTGGCTGGCAACGGCCAGTGCCCTGCCCAAAATGCGCCTGAAAGATGCCATGAGCAAGGGTGCGGTATGGCTGATCAGCAAAGGGCAGCCGGAAAAACGCCTGCGCCGGGTACGCCATACGCCGAAAGTCGGCGATGTGCTGCGGCTCTACTATGATGCCGACCTGCTGGCACGTGAACCGCAGCTGCCGGTTCTGCTCGCCGACTTCAAGAAATACTCACTGTGGTACAAACCCGCCGGACTGCTGTCACAGGGCACGGCCTATGCCGATCACTGCAGCCTGCTGCGTCAGGCCGAAGTGCAGACGGGCCGCGAATGCTGGCTGATTCACCGCCTTGATCGCGAAGCCCAGGGCCTGGTGTTACTGGCTCATCACAGCAAACTGGCAGCGCAGCTGTCGCAACAGTTTCAGCAGCGGGATGTGGATAAGCGCTATCTGGTCAAGGTGGCAGGGGTTGTGGATAACACCGACTGGCACACGCTGGACCATCCGCTGGATGGCAAAGCCGCGCTGTCCCGCTTTCGCAGTCTGGGACAGGAGCAGGGCCACAGCCTGCTGGAAGTCAGCATCGAAACCGGCCGCAAACATCAGATTCGCCGTCATCTGGCGGCCTTCGGTCACCCGGTGCTGGGCGACCCGCGTCATGGACGCGATAACAGCTGGCCAGCCGGTATGCAGCTGATCGCCGCCCACCTGAGCTGGCAATGCCCACTGGCGCAGAAACGACGGATCTGGGATCTGACCCAGCATATGCCTGAGGTCATGGCGGACTGGCCAGCCGAGGCGCTGAAGCAGTTTCGGCGCAACAATGAATAGGCCTCGCCCATGTTCACAGGCGCTGCCCCTGCAGGAATGCAGATAAAACGCTCTCTCCACGACAGCGTAGGTTGACGTTCAGAGAGCCAAACCCGTCATTCACCCAAGGATGGTCTGATGTACTACCCCAGAGAAGCACAGCGCGATTTTCACTATACCCGCAAGATGATCGCGCTGATCCTGCTGCTGCCGCTGTTCATGGTACTGCTGTTTGCCAGGAAGGGCGCCCTGACCTACGCCTGTATCAGCGTTGCCAGGGCAGACACCCAGGCCGTGATTGCCAGCATCAGCCCGCACTATTCGACGCAAACCGTCGACTACCGTTTCACCCCGGCTGGGGGCGAGCTGACGCTGGGCACCTTCGTCACCCAACAAGTCAATGACTACCACACAGGTCAGCATATCGCGATCAGCTACTCGCGCTGGCTGCCCACGTTCAGTGTGCGCACCGAGCTGCTGGCCGACATGGCCATCAATCTCTATGTTGCCCTGGCGGCACTGGCCGCCATGCTTGGTTGTCTGCTGGTGGCGGCCCATGCGGTCAGGAGCCTGCGCCGCCACCAGCTTGAAGATCGCTACTACTGAACACGATCTGCGCAGAGCGTGGCGACGTTCTCACATTTCCATGACGAACACGCGCAAACGGTGATCATCAGGATCTGCTGCGGTGAAGGTATAGCCAAAGTCCATGCTGGTCGGCTGCTGCAGAATGCGTACGCCCTGATCCCACCAGCGCATGCACAGTGCATCGACCTGCTCCCGGCTGCTCAGCGGAATAGCCAGCTCCGTCCCACCGCCGGTGAGCTGGGCAGCAGGCGCTATTGACGTTACTTGCCATAGCCCCAGTTTGAGGCCACTTTCCAGCACAAACAGGGCAAAGGTGGGTGACACTTCGACCGGCTCGACAGCCAGCAGACGGGTGTAGAACGACACGCTGGTTTCAGGATCAGCCACGTAAAGAATGACAAAGTTAGGCTGACTGCTGATGGCTTGTGCTGCAGATGTAGACATGATGAAACCTCGCTGGGTGATTACTGAACAGGCGATGGCCTGTCCGCTGCCCTGCATCCTAGGCGGGATGGCTGTCAGTTTTTGTCAGTAGCCTCAACGCCCCCGCAGCGTCTTGCATCGCCCTCACCCGTTGCCGGTCTGCGAATCTTCCCCTGTTTCATCGACACGGACCTGCTCCACTTCCCGCGGCCGGTGCAGATGTTCGGCCCGCCACTGTGCCAGCAGGTTGGCTCGACGCTGGGGGAAATGGTCGTTCTGCAACTGCAGTGACAGGATGCGGTCTACCCGGAAATGGCGGAAATCCTGACGCAGCTCACACCAGGCCACCACCACCCGGACCTGCTCGAAATACCCCAGAGCAAAGGGCCAAAGTATGCGCTGGCTGGCCCGCCCCTGCGCATCCGCGTAGTCAACCAGTACCTTGCGCTCAGCCCGCATCGCCTGCCGCAACTCCGCCTGCCAGCGATCATCCTGCTGCCGAGCGGGGATCAGCAGCGTGGTGGAATCTAGTAAGTGACGCGCCTCAGCCGGTAAGACTGCGGCTATTTTGGCCAGTGCATCGGTCGCCGCCTGCCCTAACGGCTTGTCGGTATGGCTGCCTACCCAGCGCGCGCCCAGCACCAGCGCCTCAATTTCCTCCTGCGAGAACATCAGCGGCGGCAGTACGAAATCCGGGCGTAACACGTAACCCAGACCCGCCTCGCCCTCGATGTGGGCCCCCTGCGCCTGCAGGGTGGCGATATCGCGGTACAGCGTGCGCACGCTGATTTCCAGCTCCTGCGCCAGCACCTGCGCCGTCACCGGATAGCGATGACGACGGAGGATTTGCATCAGGGTGAACAAACGCTGAGTACGGGCCACAATTATTTCCTGAGCAGACAGTGCTCAGGCACTGTATTAAAATCCAGTATTTCGTCAAGCTCAGAACCTGCTCACGACCTGCTGCGCATCGGCCACAGCGCGTTGAAAAGACCTTCGGAATGCTCATTTACATCAGGTAAAGGCCGCTTCCTCAGCATTTTTCGCCCTGTCCGGCTTTAGCAGGCTGTTGAAAAACGTTATCGAGGCCGCCGAGACAAGGAAAAAACAGGCGAAAAAGCGGAGTTTAGTGAACTAAATGAGCATTTGACTCGCTCCGCTCGCCCCTTCGGGGCCGTGCTAAAGCACGTTCAGCCTTTGGCTGTGAGCCTGTTTTTGACGCGGTATTCGGCAACGCAGATAGATTTTCAACGACCTGTTAAAACGCATCGCTACCGGACTACTCCAGCAACAATAAACCCTCTGGCAGGATGGCCTGA
>NZ_LAPT01000170.1 GCF_003194385.1 Pokkaliibacter plantistimulans | reverse complement strand
AAGTGGTGATCTGCCCCGCCACTGCCGCCCAAGGCAGTGGCACTGTTCGGCAACCGGTGTGTCTTTCCACACACCGCTGCATAGTGAACAGGCCGTTGCAAACGTTATCGAGGTAGCCGAGACAAGCCAATGCTCCCAGAGCACAAGCATCAGGTGAAAAGCGGAGTGGAGTGAACTCAATGAGCACTCCCTATGCTCGCCCCTTCGGGGCCGTGCTAAAGCACGTTCAGCCTTTGGCTGTGAGCGTGTTTTTGACGCGGTATTCGGCAACGCAGATAGGTTTTCAGGGACCTGCCAAGGCAGGCTGCCGGTCGATCGCTAATCCCCTTTGCCTCGGAGTGATGCCATGTCTGCCACTGTTCCGCTTAATCGCACGCCCAGAGTCATCCCCGGTTTTGGCCTGACCCTGGGTTTTACCCTGTTCTATCTCAGTCTGATTTTTCTGCTGCCGGTCGCCAGCCTGCTGCTGTTCACCGTCAGCATGAGCTGGCATGACTTTGTTGCGGCGGTCACCCATCCACAGGTACTGGCTTCCTACCGCCTGTCATTGCTGGCCTCGCTGGCGGGGGCGGGCATCAATCTGCTGTTTGGTGCACTGGTGGCCTGGGTGCTGGTGCGCTACCAGTTTCCCGGTAAACGGCTGCTGGATGCACTGGTCGATCTGCCCTTTGCCCTGCCCACGGCAGTGGCCGGTATTGCACTGGTGACCCTGTATGCCAAGAGCGGCTGGATTGGCCAGTATCTGGAGCCGTTCGGCATCAAGATCGCTTATTCCCAGCTGGGGGTGATTATGGCGCTGACCTATATCGGCCTGCCCTTTGTGGTGCGGACGGTGCAGCCGGTGCTGGCTGATCTGGAAGCCGAACTGGAAGAGGCCTCGGCCAGCCTGGGCGCCAGCCGTTTTACCACGCTGCGCCGGGTGATTCTGCCCTCCCTGCTGCCAGCATTGCTGACTGGTTTTGCGCTGGCCTTTGCCCGCGCCATCGGCGAGTACGGTTCGGTGGTGTTTATCTCCGGCAATATGCCTTACCGCACCGAAATCACGCCCCTGCTGATCGTCGCCAAGGCCGAGCAGTTCGATTACCACGGCGCGGCGGCCATCGGCACGGTGATGCTGTTATCTGCCTTTGTACTGTTGTTGCTGATCAATGGCCTGCAGGCCTGGGCCAGCCGCCGCGCCTGAGGGGCGGGCGGTCACAAGAACGGAGAGAAATGCATGAATTCCCTGACCCATGATGCCGCCGATGGGCTGGCTGCCGGTGCTGTGCCGGTCGCCCGGCGCTGGCAACGTGCTACTGAAGAACCGCGCTGGTTGCGCTGGACCCTGATCGGTATCGCCGTCGCTTTTCTGGCCACCTTTCTGCTGCTGCCCCTGACCGTGGTGCTGTACAGCGCCTTTGAGCGCGGGCTGGCCGTGTGGTGGCAGGCACTGAACGATGCTGATGCCCGTTCGGCAATTCGTCTGACCCTGCTGGTGGTGGTGATTGTGGTGCCGCTGAACGTGATCTTCGGCGTCGCTGCCGCCTGGGCCATCGCCAAGTTTGATTTCCGCGGCAAGCCGATCCTGATTTCGCTGATTGATATGCCCTTTGCCATTTCGCCGGTGGTGGTGGGGCTGATCTTCGTCATCCTGTTCGGTGCCCATGGCTGGCTCGGACCCTGGCTGGCGGAACACGACCTGAAAGTGATCTTCGCCGTACCGGGTATCGTCATCGTCAGTGTGTTTGGCACCTTGCCCTTCGTCGCCCGTGAGCTGATCCCGCTGATGCAGCAGCAGGGCAAGGAAGAGGAGGAGGCATCCCTGACCCTCGGGGCCAGTGGCTGGCAGACCTTCTGGCGGGTCACCCTGCCCAATATCAAGTGGGGGCTGATCTACGGTGTGATCCTGTGTAATGCCCGCGCCATGGGCGAGTTTGGCGCCGTGGCGGTGGTGTCCGGGCGGATTCGTGGTGAAACCAACACCATGCCGCTGCATATCGAAGTGCTTTACAACGAATACATGTTTACCGCGGCCTTTGCTGTGGCCTCGCTGATGACAGGTCTGGCACTGCTGACCATCGCCATCAAGACCCTGATCGAATGGCAAGACGAACGCCGCCGCCATGGTGCGCACTGATAGAGACTGACCGGTGGGAGACACACCATGAGTATTGAGATTCAACAGATCAATAAACGCTTCGGTGACTTTGTCGCCGTCGATAACGTCAGCCTGTCCATTGAAGATGGCCAGCTGACGGCACTGCTGGGGCCGTCCGGCTCCGGCAAGACCAGTCTGCTGCGGATCATTGCCGGTCTGGAAGCCGCCGACAGCGGGCGCATCCTGCTGCACGGTGAAGACAGCACCGATCGCCATGTCAGCGAACGCGGTGTGGGGTTTGTGTTCCAGCACTATGCGCTGTTCCGCCATATGACGGTGTTTGACAATGTGGCCTATGGGCTGACGGTCAAACCCCGCGCTGTGCGCCCCGACAAGGCGACGATCCGCAAGAAGGTGATGAGCCTGCTGGAGCTGGTGCAGCTGGACTGGACCGCTGCACGCTACCCGTCACAGCTGTCCGGCGGCCAGCGTCAGCGTATTGCACTGGCGCGGGCACTGGCGGTGGAACCCAAGGTACTGCTGCTGGACGAACCCTTTGGCGCCCTCGATGCCAAGGTGCGGGCCGAGCTGCGGCGCTGGCTGCGACGGCTGCACGATGAAATCTACGTCACCAGCGTTTTCGTTACCCACGATCAGGAAGAGGCGATGGAAGTGTCCGACCGGGTGGTGGTGATGAACCGGGGCCGGGTCGAGCAGGACGGCTCACCGGAGCAGGTTTACGATCATCCGGCCAACCCCTTCGTCTATCAGTTCCTGGGCAGCGTCAACCGCTTCCCGGCACGTATTCATCAGGGCGTGGCGGAGGTGGCAGGCATGGTGCTGCCACTGGCGCAGCCGGGCGATCACAGCGAACAGGGGCAGCTGTATGTGCGCCCCCATGAGCTGGACCTGTTTGCCGAAGCCACACCCAACAGCCTGCGCGCACAGCTGGAACTGGTAACAGTGGTGGGGCCAACGGTACGGCTGGAGTTACGCCAGCAGGGTAGCGATGAGGTGATTCACGCGGAGCTGCCCAAATATCGCTTCCGCGAGCTGGGGCTGGTGCAGGGCGAACAGGCCTGGCTACGCCCCCACGGTGCACGGGTATTCAGTGAGCAGCTGGGGTGAGGGTGGCGAACCGCGCCGACGGATTGGTGCAGTGATGTAGGGTGTGGTGAACGAAGTGAACCGCACCGTGTGAAAACTCGAAATGTCAGTCTTTGGCCCGGTGACTGGTGCGGTTCGTACCTCACCGGCACCCTTGTATCTCTTCTGGAGTTTCTGATTAGCTACCAGCGACTCCAAAGAGCTCGGTGAAGTGGACGGCACCCTGGGCACATGATGTCGTGACGTAGATTCACTCCCGAGCTCTTGTTCTCACACATTGAATGGTATCGAAGCGC
>NZ_LAPT01000017.1 GCF_003194385.1 Pokkaliibacter plantistimulans | reverse complement strand
TCAGGGCATCCTGCCAGAGGGTTTATTGTTGCTGGAGTAGTCCGGTAGCGATGCGTTTTAACAGGTCGTTGAAAATCTATCTGCGTTGCCGAATACCGCGTCAAAAACAGGCTCACAGCCAAAGGCTGAACGTGCTTTAGCACGTCCCCGAAGGGGCGAGCGGAGCGAGTCAAATGCTCATTTAGTTCACTAAACTCCGCTTTTTCGCCTGTTTTTTCCTTGTCTCGGCTACCTCGATAACGTTTTTCAACAGCCTGCTAAACCAGCTTGATATCCTCTGCTCGGGTCACTCGGGCAATACGCGGGAAAACATGGTCAATCACCATGGTATGCAGTTCCGCGTTACTGCTGGTGCAGCCGTCCTCCACGATCACCACGTTATAGCCCAGCTCCCAGGCATGACGGGCGGTAGATTCCACGCCGAAGTTGGTGGCAATCCCCGCCAGCACAATGGTTCTGATACCACGGCGGCGCAGTTGCAGGTCCAGCTCAGTGCCGGTAAATGCACCCCACTGGTGCTTGGTAATCAGCAGATCCCCCGGCTCCTCCAGCCCCTCCGCCAGCTCACTCCATTCTGCTGGCAATCCGCCCTCGGGGCGCTGCGACGGACGATCCGTCAGCCCGGTCGGCATATCGGCAAAGTCATCAGCCCAGGCCACATTGACCAGCACCACCGGGGCACCCGCCGTACGAAACTGTCTGGCCAGATCCCTGCCAGTGACAAAGACATCCATGGCGTCATGGGGTTCGGTCTGCATGGCCAGAATGCCTTTCTGCAGATCGATCAGCACCAGCGCGGTCGAAGGGGCGTCAAGGTAAGTCATGGCGTACTCCTGCCAGTCAGCAACAAAAGAAAAAGCTGGAAAAGGTTGTAGCGGTATCTGTTAGCGCAAACAAGAGGCGCCGCACCCTGTTGCGGCGGCAAACGGCAAAACTGCCGGGAAATGTGGTCTAATACCGCGCGCCGCTGCCGCATCACTGCGGCAGGCATTGAGAAATGACTCTCACCTTACAAGCAAAAGGACATCGCTATGCGTCGCCATCTACTGGCTATGACCGTTGCAGCTACCCTGCTGGCCGGTTGCTCCGAACATGATCTCCCCTACTATCAGTCTCATCTGGATGAAGCCCAGACCAAGGTCAACGAGTGTAAGGATGCGCTCAAGACGGCCTTTGTCGCTCAGGACAAGGACGCCCTGAAAAAAGTGGCTGAGGATGGGGAATGCCGGGCTGCCGATCAGGCCCGGCGCGAATACCAGCAACAGCTGGCCGAGCAGGAACGGACCCTGCGGGAAGAAGAAGCGAAAAAGCAGAAAGCGGAAGCCGAGCGGCAATATGCGGCGGATTACGAGCAGGCCAAAACCGATCTGGCCGGGCTCAGCGATGACGCGTTTTTCGATTACAGCAAGCAATGCAAACTGGTCATCTTTGGTCAGCCCAGCGCACAGTGTAAAGCCTTCACGGAGCTGGAACCCGCACGTACAGAAGCGGCGGTGGTGGCATTGATCACCCGCTTCCCCAAAGAACAGCTGATCACCTACAAGAAAGACCACTGTCAGGGCATCAACTTCAGCGAAAGCCAGTGTCAGCTGTCAGAAAAGGCGGTGGATAAGCAGCACGACGATCAGATTGCGCTCTATCTGAATAACCGCGACCAGCTCAAAACAGACTTCAACAGCTGCAACGAGCAGATCACCCAGCTCAAGAAAGAGCGCAAATACGATGAGTCTTCCGAGTTCGCCCACACCTACCAATGCAAACTGGCACTGGAAGCGGCAGGACATATGAAGGTGTATGGCTACGGCAAGCCGCTGTAAGCACGGTACATCGTCGCTGCGGGTAAGGCACTGCCCGCAGCCTTCAGGACTTATCCCATCAAGGAACAGATGCAATGACTGCTTCACCAAGAAAGCCATGGAGTGCTTTCCTGCTATCGATACTGACCACCGGTGTCGGCCAGATCTATGCAGGGTATCCCCTGCGCGGAATGCTCATACTGCTGGCCAAGTATGTCCCTTATGTCGCTATCGGGCTGGCAGGCGGCCTGTCTACCCTGTCTGGCTTTATCGCTGCCACCGTCATTACCGCCAGCATCCATATCATCGCCCTGGTGGATGCGGTGTTGCTGGCCAGAAAGGGCCGCACCTATACCCTGCGCGCTTTCAATCGCGGGTATGTCTATTTACTGGCAGCCATGATGGCGATTGCGATGCTCTGCACGCTGACGGTCTATCGCATCCCGCTATTTGGCTTTGGACACTATCGTATTTCCAGCAATGCCATGGCCCCCACCCTGTCAGCGGACGACCAGATACTGGTGGATACCCGGGCCACCTCAGCCCACATCGGCGACATCATTATTTTCAGGCCGCCACAGCACCCTGACACGCTTTACAGCATGAGGGTTGCCGCCACAGGTGGTGATCGTCTTGCTATTCAGAATGGTGATGTTCTGGTGAATGGAGTGGCACAGCCCGCACTGACCGTTACTGCAGACCAGCGGCAACTCCCCCAGTCAGTCACTTTCCCTGAGCTGGAAATTCCGCCGGGTCAGCTGTTCGTGCTGGGTGATTATCGGGACAACAGCAATGACAGCCGCTACTGGGGTTTTGTGCCGGAAGAGAATGTGGTCGGGACCGTCACAGCCATCTTTTACTCAGCCGACCTGCACAAAATTGGCACCCTGAAACAATGAATATCCTCCGCAACGCCTTGCTGTGTGTGCTACTGCTGGCAGGCAACGTTGCCTCGGCCAGTCCCCTTCTGGCAGAGGCCGAGGGCGACCTTGATCGTGATGGTATGGCTGAGCGGGTGACCGTTGAAAATGTGCCCCCTTCACGTGCATCTGCACCGCCCGCGGGGCAACGTGTGATCAATATCTACCGACGTCATGGTACGCAGTGGCAGCTCTGGCACAGCGCCAGCGGTGCCGTTATGTCAGAGGGCAGTGGCGGGATGCTGGGTGATGCCTTTGACAACCTGACGATTGAACGCGGCTGTCTGGTGGTCAGTCATTATGGCGGCGGAGGAGATGCCCGCTGGGGCATGACCCACCGGTACCGCTATGATCAGGGCCGCTGGCGGCTGATTGGTGCAACCATTGAGCATACCGAACTGTATAGCAGCAGACGCACACTGGACTTCAATCTCGCCACCGGCAAGGCCATCTATACCGAAGCCCGTCAGGACGACTCAGGGCAGGATCATCACACCTACTCAGTGACCTGGCATGTTGCCGTCAAGCCTGTCCCGCTGGGCTATACGCCCGGCAGCCAGCAACTCCGCATTCCCGGTCGTTCATTCAGCATCGGCTATTAACTGAGGTTCCAGCCGCCCTGCTGCATCGCCAGCAGGGCATTTCGCCTTATTAGAACTGTTCACATTCTTACTAAATCTGCGCCCAGCTTGTTCGTCTTACCTCTCTGTAGACTACCTCCCCCTATCGTCCAAGCTGGCTATGTCTGACAAAACCACTTTATCTACGGCGCGCCTGATCAGCCGCCGACGGCTGCTGTGTGCGCTGGCGACAGCCCCCGGCTGGCCGCTGCTGGCACACGCAGCCAGTTCTACACCAGCCATGCAGCGCATTGCCGCGCTTGACTGGGCCAGTGCCGAAAACCTGCTGGCACTGGGCATCACGCCCCTGACCCTGCCGGAAATCGACCGTTACCGCCAACTGGTGATGGCCCCTGCCGTGCCCGACAATGTGCATGAGCTGGGCCTGCGTTCAGAACCCAATATGGAGCTGCTGCAGGCACTGCGCCCTGACGTGCTGGTGATGAATCCTGAGCTGGCGCCATTGCAGCGACAGCTGGAGCAAATTGCCCCGGTGGTGCAGTTTGAAGCACAAGGGTTCGCGGGGGATCTGCGACTGGCCAGCAACCAGCCCATTGATCAGATCGAACATGGCAGTCAGGCACTGCAACAGCTGGCCAGTCAGCTCGGCTATGGCGAGCAGGCGGCGGCTTATATCGCCGATGCCAGTCGCCAGTTTAGTGAGGCCAGAGCAACACTGGCGCCTTACGCCGGTCGTCCGCTGTATCTGATCAGCCTGATTGATGCCCGCCGTACGCTGGTGTTCTGCAGCAATAGCCTGTTTCAGGACGTCTTCAACCGGCTGGGCCTGCGCAATGCCTGGACCACTCCCGGCTCGGCCTTTGGCCACCTGACGGTCACCCTGGACCAGCTGGCAGCCAACAGAGAAGCGGTACTGGTCAATATCGGCAATGAGCGTCTGGTTCAGGGTGCGCTGGCGATGAAAATCCCGGTACTGAACAGCCTCCCTGCGGTGCAGCAGAAACGCGTCGTGCTGCTGCCACAAACCCTGTTCTACGGTGGCCTGCCTTCGGCCCTGCGCCTGACTCAGTTACTGGCCAGCCGTCTGCCACTGGCTGAAGGAGCCCTCCATGGTTGATCACGCTGTTGCCAGCAACGCCCCGCTGCGCGCGACGCCTGTGCGCCTGTTGCCTGCACTGTTGGGTGTCGGCGCCCTGTTGCTCTGTGTGCTGCTGATCTGGGCCAACTTTCAGCGGCAGCTGCCCGGCACGCTCTGGTGGCAGGCGATTACCCAGCCTGATACCACCGCCACCGATCAGGTCATGCTGCACTTTACCTATCTGCCGCGTCTGGTGGTGGCCGTGCTGGCCGGAGCTGCACTGGCGCTGGCCGGTGCCATCTTTCAGCATCTGCTGCGTAACCCGCTGGCCGAACCCGCCACCCTCGGTATTTCTGCCGGAGCCCAGTTAGCCCTCAGCATCGCCACGGTCTGGTTCCCTGCTGCGCTGTATATCGGCAAGCTCTGGGTGGCCATGGCCGGCGCAGGCATTGCCCTGTTTGCGGTGATGGGGCTGGCCTGGCGACAGGGGCTGTCGCCGGTGACCGTCACCCTGACCGGGCTGATTGTCAGTCTCTACTGCAGCACCCTGAGCGCCGTGATTGCCTTGTTCAATCACGACATGCTGATTGGTCTGTTCCTGTGGGGAGCGGGCTATCTCGATCAGAATGACTGGAGCAGTGCGCTCTACCTGCTGCCGCGCCTGAGCGTGCTGGCGCTACTGGCACTGGTGCTGTTGCGGCCACTGACCATTCTCGGTCTGGATGACAGCAGCGCCCGCTCGCTCGGCGTGCCTGTCAGCTGGTTCCGCTTTGCCGCGCTGGCCCTGTCGGTGGCCCTTACCGCCATGACCGTTGCTGTGGTCGGGGTGATCAGCTTTATCGGGCTGGCAGCGCCTGCCGTTGCCCGCCTGCTCGGTGCCCGTCGTCTGGGGCAACAGCTGCTGTGGTCGCCGGTCTGTGGCGCCTTGCTGCTGCTGACCACCGATCAGCTGGTGCAACTGCTGCCCACCACCTATCGCGCCTTCCCCACCGGCGCCATGACCGCCCTGCTCGGCGCGCCGCTGCTGCTGGTGTTACTGCCCCGGTTGAAGGAAGCACAACCCCTGCTGCACAGCGCCAGTCAGGCCGTGCGCCGGGTACAGCGCCCGCTGCTGATTACTCTCAGCCTGTTGCTGCTGGTGCCGGTCCTGCTGTGGGTCGCCCTTTGTGCAGGTCACGACGCCAGCGGCTGGCACTGGCTGGCCAGCACCGATGAACTCAGTCAGGGGCTGCTGCAGCTGCGCTATCCCCGCGCTGTCGCGGCGTTCTGCGGCGGTGCCATGCTGGCACTGGCCGGTGGCATTCTGCAGCGGATGACCGGCAATCCCATGGCCGCCCCGGAAGTGCTGGGCATTGCCTCCGGCGCCATGCTCGGCGTTATCGTGCTGATGTTTACCGCGGTGGCACCGACCCGCGCCATGCAGATTGGTGCCGGTGCAGCCGGTGCACTGCTGGTCCTGCTGGGGATGTTACTGCTGTCCCGCCGCGAACATTTCTCCGGCTCTCGCCTGCTGCTGGCTGGCGTGGCGATCAGCTCGGTTTCCGGTCTGATCATGGCGGTGCTGAAATCCGCCCAGGACCCACGCCTCGGGCAGCTGCTCTCCTGGCTGGCGGGGTCGACCTATCACGTGGTCGCTGCTGAAGCCCTGTGGTCTGTGCTGGTGCTGCTGGTGGGGATGGCACTGATACCACTGATTGCCCGCTGGCTGACCCTGCTGCCACTGGGAGTACAGACCGCCGCCAGCCTTGGCCTCAACCGCCGGGCTGCCAGCCTCAGCCTTTTGTTGCTAACCGCCATCCTGACGGCCGCTGCCACCATCAGTGTTGGCCCGCTGAGTTTTGTCGGTCTGATGGGGCCACACTTTGCCCGTATGGCCGGTTTTCAGCGGGCCGGTAGCCAGCTGCTGGTCGCTACCCTGTTTGGCGGTCTGGTTCTGCTGGTATCGGACTGGCTGGGCCGCACCCTGATTTTCCCCTTCCAGATTCCTGCCGGGTTGCTGGCGGCCATTATCGGTGGCCCCTTCCTGCTGCATCTGATCGCCCGACGCACCTGACGCCCGAGGACGTACCATGAATAGCCAGACTGCTGTTTCCCAAAGCGAGCCATCGCAGGCCGACGCCACCCCGGCTACTGCCGAAGCCCCGCAGAATCTCTACCGCCCGCTGACGGTGCTACGCAGTGAAGTGCTGTCGCCGGAAATGCGGCGCCTGACACTACAGGGCGAAGACCTGTCACCCTTCGACACCCTCGATAACCTGCATGTCCGTTTCTATGTGCCAGTGGACCTGTCACTCCCCTGCGAGTGGCCCACTGCCGATGAAGAAGGCCGCCCGCAGCTCACTAAAACGCAGGGTGCCAATAACGTCACCATGCGTTACTACACCATCCGTCGTCTGGATGTCGCCCGCGGCGAGGTGGATATCGACTTTGTGACCCATGGCCATGCGGGCCCGGCCTCCAACTTTGCCCGAGCCGCCAAACCCGGTGACCGCTGCGCCATGTCCGGCCCCTGTGGTTTTAGCGTCAAGCCTGCCGACTGGTATCTGCTGGCGGGGGATGAAACCGCCCTGCCCGCCATCGCCCGCCTGCTCGACAACCTGCCGGCCCATTGTCAGGGCAGTGTGCATATTGAAGTTTCCCGCCCCGGCTGTGAGGTGGTAATGCCCAGCCATCCCGGCCTGCCGGTGCAGTGGCACTATCGCAACAGTAACCTTGCTAGCAGCAATCGCGCTGCTGATAACCATAGCGTCGCTGACAGCCCTAGCGCTGATCATGACGCTGGTGTTGCTTATGAAGACAGCGGCCTGTCAGATCTGCCACAGGCGCTGGCCAGTGTCCGCTTCCCCGAACAGCCCGACAGTGGCTTTATCTGGGTGGCCGGTGAATACGAGCTGCTGCGCCGCTGTCAGGCAGCCGCACTGGCTGATCGCCACTGGCCCAAAGAGCGCCTGCTCGGCGTCCCTTACTGGCGCCGCAAAGCCGATAACTAAAGCAGGCGCGTATCCGCTTGCCGCGTATTCGTACTCCTCTGCAGCTTCCGGCTGCAGAGCACTCCCGGAACTCAGCGATGAACCCAGCCATGAACTCAGCCGAGACGACGCCCAACACCAGCCGCCCCCTGCACCTTTTTACCCTCGATAAGGTCAGCTTCGACGTTCCCGGTCGGCAGCTGCTGGCACCGCTGACGCTGGCACTGCCCGCCCGCAAGATCATCGGCCTGATCGGCCACAACGGCTCAGGGAAATCCACCCTGCTGAAAATTCTGGCCCGTCAGCAACAGGCCAGCGGCGGCACCGCCCGCTTCGAGGAAAAGCCCCTGCAACGCTGGAGCGAACGTGACTTTGCCCGCAAGGTCGCCTATTTGCCGCAGTACACCCCGGCAGCCACCGGCCTGTCGGTGCGCGAGCTGATTGCCCTAGGGCGTTATCCCTGGCACGGCGCACTAGGCCGCTTTGGCAAGCAGGATGCCGACAAGGTGGAAGAAGCCATGGCGCTGACCGACGTGACCGCACTGGCAGATCAGCTGGTCGATACCCTGTCAGGCGGCGAGCGCCAGCGGGTCTGGCTGGCCATGCTGGTCGCACAGGACACCGAATGCCTGCTACTGGATGAGCCGATCTCGGCGCTGGATATTGCCCACCAGATCGACGTGCTGGCACTGGTGCAGCGACTGTCGCAGGAAAAGGGGCTGGGGGTGATCGTGGTGCTGCACGACGTCAATCTGGCCGCCCGTTACTGTGATGAAATCATCGCCCTGCATTCCGGCAGGATGATCGCACGCGGCACGGCAGAAAAGATCATGACGCCGGAACAGTTGCAGGCCATCTACGGCCTGAAGATGGAAGTGATTCGCCAGCCGGGTACCGGCCATACCGTGGCACTAGCCTGCTAGACAGCAGCGACGATTCAGGATGACGACCCTTCTCCCGTCAGGGGCGGGTCAGCGCTCTCAACAATGCGTCATCAAAATCCTAAATAATAACGATTTGTATTCGTCTCCTAATCTGTGGCGCCTTAACCGCTTTGCCGAACCCAGGCAGCAAGGGTTCAATTTCCCCAAAAATACAGTAACGACAGACCTGTTTTGGCGCCCCCCACCATGTTGAGCAACGTGATAACGCCTTATAGGACCTGACTCCATGAAATCAGCTGTACCCTTCACCGCCCTGAGGAAGACCCCTCTCAGTCTGGCCGTCACCCAAGCCCTGCTATTGAGCCTCGGTGTAACTGGCCATGCACTGGCTGCCAGCACTGGCGAAACCACGCTGGAGCTGCCGACGCTGGATGTCAGCTCGGAAGCACTGAAAGCACAGGGCGGCGCGGAAGATGGTTACAAGGTCGATACCGCCACCGATATCGGCTTCCTGAAAAACCGGGAACTGAAGGATACGCCCTATTCGGTACAGGTGATTTCCAAGGAAGTTATCCAGAACCAGATCGCCTCTTCACCCGATGATCTGCTGACCCGCAATGCCTCGGTCAATATTGTTGCCCCGGATAGTTCCAACTCCATGCAGAACATGAATATCCGTGGCTTTTCCGTCTATTCCACTTCCGGCTCCGTCGCTATCGATGGCCTGCGCACCCTGTATCTCAAACGTATACCCACCAGCAATATTGAAAATATTGAAGTCTTAAATGGTCTGTCGGGCTTTCTCTACGGTGCGGCCCTGCCTGGCGGATTTATCAACTACCAGCTGAAAAAGCCAGTCTATGAGCGCATTACCAATGTCACCGTCGGTAATTACGGTGGCAGCAACTACTTTGCCCATGCAGACCTCGGCGGCTCACTGAACCAGACCGATACCCTTGCCTATCGCCTGAATGTGATGACACGCAATGGTGATACGGCGATCGACGGGAATAACGTTTCGGAAACCAATATCGACGGCGCACTGGAATGGAAAGTTACCGATAAAGTGACAGCAGAGATTGATGCCAGCCATAACAACAATCGAACAGAGCGAGGGACCACTTTCTGGCAATTGGGACTGGAGCCAACCACACTGGATACCAACAAAAACTGGTCACAAAAGTGGGTAACAGACAAGCTCACCACTGATCGCATTGCCAGCAAGGTGACTTGGGATATCAACGATATATTTTCCGTTCGTGGAGCCTACGCTTACACCGAGAACCGGCGTGATACCGTACTCAGCAGTAGCAACGTTCTTACCAATGCCTTCGGTACCGTGGATTTGATCCCCGCATTGTCATTGACTGGGGCTTCACATATCAAAGAAAACTCCTACTACCTCTATCTCGATTCAAAATTCAATACAGGGTCTGTTGAACACACGCTGACGACCGGACTATCAGGTGTAGACAACAAATGGTTGCGAACCCAAAGTACCACTGTTCCCGTATATACCCAGCGTGAGAGCTGGCCAACACTGAATTATTTTGATTTACCCGCTTATTCCACCAGTGATGAGGAATATATGGGTACTCATACCAAAATGGATAACGTTACCATTGGTGATCAGATCAAGCTGAATGACCAGTGGGAAGTACTGGCGGGTGCTACCTATACGTCGATTGATTCCACCTATAAAGCCAGTGCATCTGGCACTCCCAAGAATTATGACGAAAGCAAAACCACGCCCAGTCTGTCTCTGGTATACAAACCCATGCCCTGGCTCAGCACCTATGCCAGTTATATGAAAGGTGTAGAGGCCGGTGGTGGCAGCACATCTGACTCACCACTTCCCCCAGCTATCAGCGAACAGTATGAAATCGGTGCCAAAGCCGAGCTGGGTGGCAGTCTGGTGACCGTAGCACTGTTTGATATCGACAAGCCTTATGACTATCTGACCAGTGCCAGCACCTATGCGCGTAATGGTCGTGAGAGACACCGCGGTATTGAACTGACCACCAGCGGCAAGGTCACCAACAAGCTGACACTGATGGGTGGCGTAACCCTGCTTGACGCCAAGGTGGAAGACACCCAATCCGGTATAGAAGGTAATCAACCTGTGGCCGTGCCTGAAGTGATGGCCAAGGTGTACGGCGAATACGCGATCAGTGCGGTACCCGGCTTGACTGCGACTGCCGGGGTCTACTACACCGGCTCTCAATATATTGATACCACCAACAACTATAAGCTGCCGTCCTACACCATCGGCGATATCGGTGCTCGTTATGAACTTAACCAGTTCAAAACCCCGGTTACCCTGCGCATGAATGTGAAGAACGTCACCGACAAGGATTACTGGCTGAGCCCCTACTATCTGGGATCACCCCGTACTGTCGCCTTCTCGGTGGAAACGAAATTCTGATAAGAGTTCTCTGACTAAGAAAGTAGTTTCAGCAGAAATAAAGAAAGGGCCGAAAAGGCCCTTTCTTTATTATCGTGTGAATTGCAATACCTGCTGGTGTTTTTCAATTCTTATTCACGCTGAGAACCAAAGACCTAATACTGTATTTGATGGCAAATAAATCACAGCGCCATCGTTGCGATATTTTAATGTTGGCAGACCATTAACAAAAATAGTTACGCCATCTTCTGACCGAAAGCAAGCTGTGCTCTATTTATGCAACAATGCCCGGCCGGAGTGCACTTGAGTAACTTGTTATCTGTTTTTGTTTGAACCATGCAATGCGACCACCTTGCCAGATTTGTTTTTATTTGGCTTGACCGTCTTTACCTTACTTATCAGTTGAGGCGACACGTTCCATTTTTGACCAGACTCAGTAATGACCGTAACCGTTTTCTTGTTGAATTTTGTAAGTATGCCTATTTGGCGGTCACGCCCCGGAGGCTGGAAACTCACCTGTTCACCAGGAGAAAATTGCATCATTTCTTTATGATTATGAAATGATTCGATAAATTTTAGTCTCTCAACAATTCTATGATTTAAAGAAACAAGTTCTTCTTCCGTTAATTCGTCAATATCAATTTCTATAGCCATGATCAGGTCTCGATTCTTTTTTACACATAACGCCGCGCTCTACAGAAAATTTGGAGCGCAGCGTAAAAACTGTCCGACAGCAGCGCTTTTTTAGCCGATTTTTGCACCGATACCCCGCTGAAAGTCTTCAATGACTCTCTTTTCAAATACGCTATCGCCAAAACGACTAAGCTCTCGGTTACGCAGGTTATTCACAACAACATCTAGAGAATCGTCTTTCTTAAAAATCCGCTCATTCAAAAATTTCTCTGAAATTTCAGTGGGCAGTCCATATTCTTCAAGTGCAGAAAAAGATGAAGGCTGAAATAGATGCTCAATCGTCATGGCAAAAGGTAAATAATTGCATGAGCGTAACCCCTTTAATTGCAGCACATGATTCGCAACGTCATTAAGTGCTATCAAATATTTAGGATAATTGAATGATGCCCAGCCCCTCAAAAAAGCAAGTACATTTTCCACTGCCTCATCTGGAGAGGTATTCCGCACTATTTGGTTTGATATCATTTCCCTCCTAAATCGTGGAACATTGCGAGATGCATACAGCTTCCACACCCATAGAGTCATCATGCTTGCACTGCGCATAGCGCCCTGTCTGGCTGACGGCGCCCCGCCTAGTTGCGTCCAGATAATTTCAGAAGTTAGTTTGATGTCATCGTATTGAGGCTTTGAAGACCACGCAAATCTCTCTAAATCTCGATAGCTAGATTTTAGCAAGTGATTTGCAGTATCCAATAGATATTCAGGTTCGATGCCAGAGTGTCTCTTGAGAAGCTCAATCGGAAGAAGCTTTTGATTTAGTATAGTTTCAACTTTTTCTCTAAGAGACGCTGGAATATCTTTCGCAGGAAGATTAATAAGTAGACTGCTTGGAGTGTTCTCTCCAGGGTTGATGGCCGGCATATCGACAAAAGGAAGCTCTTCTTCAGGAGGAGCATCAAAGACAAAGATATTTCCAATGAAATGACGAAACATTCGACCTGTTCGCCCTTTGATATTACTAAACGTGAAAAAATCTAGGGATTTTTTATTAAGTTTATTGTCATAAATAACTACATTTTTAGCAGAAGTATTTACCCCCTCAATTAGCGTAGATGTACAGAGTAATACCTTTATCTTGCCTTCTTCGAACGCACGAATCATAAAACGACCAAGTGAGCGCGGGAGTCGTCCATGATGAATTCCGATTCCGTGCCGAAGAGCTACGGATACTAACCACTTATCATGGTAATTTTCAGAAGTCCACTTTGCCGCCTCCAAAAGCTCTTGGTCTTGAGTTATTTCCAGCTTCCGTATATCAAGATATGATTTGATTAACTTTCTGGTGCTTGCAGGAGATTGACAGTAAACCATCGTTTGGCCTTCAATTTCATCCAAAAGCTTGGCCAATGCTTCATTTCTGTTTGGTTTTTTCCTCAGAAAGTGAAGCTCAATGGCTACAGTTTGAAAGTCTTCTACAAGAAATTTACAGTTTAGTTTTTCTTTTACGACGTCTGGTATGGACTTAATTGAAGGGCCCAATAAATAAAACTGAGCTCCAGTATTGCACAGTCGGAGGAACGCCTGATTTAAAAGTGTGGATCGCCCTCCATCATTTGATATAGACAACTTGTAGAATTCATCTATGACAAAGAAGTCAGCTTCAGGAATTTCTTCCTCCATAGAAAGATAACGCTCTTGCGTAAGGACAAAGATATTTCTTTCTGTAATTTTTTGGTTGCTAGAAGTGACTATCGAATATTCTTCAACAAACCTCGACATCCTTCGTCTCGTTTCTTCTACAAGCGCTAGCGTTGGAACAATCAAAACAACATTGTCAAACTTTTTAGCCGAAATAATTATATCAATTAACAGGCTTTTACCGAATGAGGTTGGGGCACTCAAGATGACGGAACTTCCTGACATGAGCCAGTGCAAGACACGAGCCTGTGATCTATGTAGAACATAGTCTCCCATTATGCCATCAGCCCTATGCGCAGCATGCATAAGCGCATTTCTTAACGATAGATCTCCAAGATTTGAAACATATGGATAAAGTCCTACTTGCATAGTTAGATCATTAAGTATTTCTCTATAGGCGAGACCAAGGGAATCTTGGTTTTCGAGAGCACGGATCACGAGATCACGACCCATATTGATGTTAGAGGAACAAATACTAGCTATATCAGAAAGCAAAGAGAAAGGATCGTCAGTCCACTTCTGTGACTTTATTTTTTCACGAATTTCAGCAATGTTACTCATATTTGAAGCGCCTTAAGTCGTTCATCAAGTGCTGCTATGAGCTTCTTTTTTTCTCTTAATGGGACAAGAATGACGTGGGCAGTGAGCGGAAAATCTTGGGTGAACCTATTTTTATACTCGGAACCAATCTTTTCCCTTAGACGGGCATACGTATTAATAAGCTCGCCTCTAATTTTCTCCCTATATTCATCGTTACTCACTCCACTGACTCCAACCACGTCACTGTCATAGGTGAGCAATATTGGAATGCAGGCTTTTTTGAAAACCTCATCCAAAGATGTATTTGCATGCAATAGTTTCTTTAGCTTTTCTGCTTCCGGCCATGAGGGATCAATTTTATTTTTTATTAGAATAAATTCTGACCTTAAATAATCGGTCTCCAAATGATCAACAATCTCTTTTGAAACATCATAAATAGCTTTTGTTATATTTTCATAAAACTTTGTTTCTCCGATCCACAATTCAAGATCGTTGTCCTTTCTCACAACATGCACAGCATCAAATCCCTTTACTGTTTCGTTAACGGCACTTTTGTAATAAATTTTACTAACAGCTGGTAGAGTTTCGTAAACTTGGCGGATTGCTATATGTAGTAATAGTTCACCGAACTCACCTCTCAGTCCATACTTTTCTGTTTGATAAACAATTTTTGCTGCTTTTTTTGTCATCCGCAGCGCATTAGCGTGACCAATTTCACTTAACTCTGAATATTCAAGTGCGAATTCCGGCAGCCATTCCATCATATGATCTGCTAACTGCTCATTTCTCCATTGCCCACGCTCAAATCCAGCACAGAGAGCCAAGTCGTCACCTGTTTCACTGATCTCATGGAAGATGATGTTTAAAAAACTGTCTGGATGTTCCATTTGGTCTCTTTTTCTGTCGTATTCAGATAGCTGAACCTTATCGGCTAACGCCCAAAGCAGCGAGGTCCAGCCCCGTAGGGGCGATGCTGCCTTTGCTTGTTAGTTTACTCATCTGGTTGTTCGGGCGTTTTAGCAATTGTCCATTTATCACCAACCTTGTTTCTCCAAGCATGGAAGCCAGGTTCAATTGTGGCGACCTCAAATACAGTAGGATCAATTTTTGTAATTTCTTCTAGCCCAACTAGCTTGGCATCTTCTATTGTGTATTCAACATTGCTTACAAACTGCCAACCATCATCCTCTAGATCGTGATACACAACCTGAATAGGACATTCACCTACGATGATTTGACGAATTGTGAATACGGCGCAGTTCTTTGGCTGGTCAAATGGCCACTCCACTTCCTTTTTCTTAAACATTCCGAACATTGCTCGATCCTATTTTAAATAGCTAACAGTATGTTAATGAAGTCTCCGACCTCATAACAATTATTAAAAGGTATACCTTTTAGCAAGCCCTATCTTAAAAGCAGTCACGTAAGACTTTGATTTTAAGAGAAATAATAAATTAACCAACACAAAGATGACTCATTAAAAGGTATTTAAATCAACAACAGACCATCCAAAAGGTATACCTTCTTTCAGATTTTTCAAGGATGAAATACTCGGAGCTTGCATACCACAACTTCCCATTCTCACGGGTGGGGAACACTGCTTCTACCGCGATTATCTCATGGCTACTCTGAACATCAGGCGTTAGCTCAAGTCTGTTGCGGCAAAAACTCGGACGGACTGCCAGTTGCCCGTGACACTTACTTTTTTGGTTACGCGTTAATAGACCAGAGAACATCACTCTTTGGCTTGATATTCGCTATCGATCATCCTAGGCTCTTTTACAAATTTAAAAATCTGAAGAGTAGGCAATAATAAAACTGAGTGAATTATTTTCTACTCCGACATTAAAACCATCAAACTTAATACTCCCTCCACCTTTGAGTTTAATAAGTAAAATGCTCACAATAAAGAATCAGCCTATTCTTGCCATCGCCATTTTTATAGCGATAGCTCTGATTATCTACGCAACGTTTGTAAAACATATTTCTGAGTTGGAATACAAAACGTTTATCAAACCCGGTGGTGAATATCATATTACGGTTTACAGCTATACCAGCCTGATTTCACTGATGCCAGGAAGCTCAGGTGACAGACCCGGAGTGATAAAACTCTATAACAAATCCAACCAGTTAGTTGCAGAGAAAGATATTGAGATGCTGCAATTGATTGATAATGTGGAATGGTCTGACACCGGCGTACATATACCACTTATGGTGGATTGGGCACTACCAGTAAATTCCAGAAAAGAGACCATTAAAAAGAAAAGGGCCAAAAGGCCCTTTATGTAACATAAACATCATATGATGTTTCACACTGAGTTGATAGATTGCAGCCTTATTGGCCATTTTTAAGGAAGATCAACTCCGCCATTGGGTTGCTTACAGCGAGAAATGCGGTTTATAGACTTAATCCAACCTCTCACAAAACCATATTTATTCAGTGCTATTACTGCATACTCAGAACAAGATGGATCAAATAAGCAAGAATTTCTCAAAGACTGCGGAGCTATCACTCTATAAAACTCTATGAGTTTTATCGAAAGCCAGACCAATTTTATTTTTCCTTTCTAAACGTGATCACGTAGTAGCTGTTACTCTCTGCTTTCTTTCCACTTAGCGCATCAAAACAACCAGGCTGGACTTGCACACCTATACTATCAACACGATGAAAGTCCCATCCATCAGCAGCATATTCATTTACGACATTTTCAAGATATGCAGCGGCTTCATTGCCTCTATGAGCTTTCATCTGGACTGCAATATTTGGCGGAATCTGAACCATTTTATATTCAAACATATTTACCCCTCTAGCTTTTTTCAGTTATTAAAAAGCGACGTTTCTTGCATACCTTTTTTCCAGCCATATCTCATAAGGAAGAAAAATATTTCCCAAATACAAGAAGGCTAGCCCAAGTATTGATACTGCTGCGAACAACAAGCCGCATTTTTCCATTACTCCATGAGCATTTTTAAACGTCATCAGTGACGTAAAAAATAATAGAGCACAAGAAAAAACCACATAGTAAAAATTTATACTGGTGTGGTTTTTCGTATGACTTGGCACTCTCCAATTAATGCCAACTTAGTATAAAAGTACAGTACTAGCCAATATAAAGCTTATTGAACTGCTAAATTTTAAAATAGCACACACTTTCAAAAACTGGCTTCCGCTTCATCTGGGCACTGAGCATAATTAGGTAAATCTTCCACTTTTTCAGGCATAGCAATAAACATATCTTTTATTAGCCATCGCCCTTGTTCTTTTGTATAAAGCAGACTGAAACTGACTGGGGAGTTAGAAGACTCATAGCCATTAACAGTTAAGCAACCAACATCGCCGTCAGCAGCCGTTTTTTCAAAATGTGATATTTCATTTTTCATAATGTGCGGAAACGATAAATTTGATACTACCTTATCTTCTGCATCTCCCTTTTTTATATCACTAAGAGCCTGATCAACCACTTCTTTAGCAAAGTACCCGACAAGTCCATCTATTTTATTTGACCTGTCCTTTATATGCTCTTCAAAGTTTTGATAGCTCTCGTACAAGGCTACATTAGCGGCACAGGCATAGACGGGAAGAAGGAAAAGAAGTGTAAGTATCTTCTTCATTATTCAGTTCCCCAAAATTCTTTTTAACTCAGCATCATAACTTGCATGTCTGAACTTAAGTGCTTTGGCTGCCCTGCATAGTAAACCAGAGCATGAGGTAATCATTTCATCCAAATCAAAATCACCCTTCACTTTCATACGCCCAAACTTCATATTTAGCGTGAGTGTATATCCTATCTTCATATCCTCTTCATTAGAAAATGAAATATTTATCGTTTTTATGTTTGCACCTATATTTTCCAGTACAGGTGAACCATTAAAAACCAATATACCGGCCTTACCTGAAAGCTTCGCATGCCCTTGTTCATCAACAGTAATGCTAGCACCGCCTGATAATAGAAGCTGGGTCGTTAATCCCTTATCTTTTGAATAGGCAATGCTAATAAACTTTCCAACAGCAACCTTTAATTCTGGACTACTCAATTCCATTTAATTCACCTTCCCTAATATAAGCAATAAAGGCCGTTAACCTGCCATAGTACATAATAGCTGTCAATGCGAGCCACGCTCTTCCAGTCATATCTCCTCAGCCAGCAGCCCGGCAATGGTGGGCTTCTGCATCAGATCACGCAGTTTGATGCTGACGTCGATGGCGTCGCTGCTGCGAATCTTGCTGATCACTTTCAGGCTCAGTAAGGAATCGCCTCCCAGTTCGTAGAAGTTGTCGTGGCGCCCTATCCGCTCGACCCCCAGCACCTCGGCCCAGATGGCCGCCAGTGCCTGCTCGGTCACCGTGCGCGGGGCTTCATAGTCAGTCGCCACAGACGGTGCCACCGCCGACAGCGCGGGCAGCGCATTGCGGTCGACCTTGCCATTGGGCGTCAGTGGCAGTTCGGCCAGCGCCACAATAGCCGCGGGCAGCATGTAGTCCGGCAGGGTGCGCGCCAGCTGTGCTTTCAGCCCGGCTTCGTTGAGGTCGGTGGTATCACGCAGCACTACATAGGCCAGCAGCCGTGGGCCATTGGCGGCCTGTTCTACCGTCACCACAGCATTAGCGATGTCGGGCTGTGCCAGCAGACAGGCCTCGATCTCCCCCAGCTCGATACGGAAACCGCGGATCTTCACCTGATGGTCAAGACGACCGAGGTAATCCACCGCGCCGTCTTCACGCCAGCGCACCAGATCGCCAGTGCGATACAGGCGCTCGCCCTGTGCAGAGAACGGGTTGGGCACAAAACGCTCGGCACTCAGGCCGGGGCGCTGGAAGTAGCCACGGGCCAGTTCACCGCCCAGATAAAGCTCACCGGCCACACCGACAGGTACCGGCTGCAACTGCGCATCCAGCACATAGGCCTGACGATCCCCCACCGGGGAGCCGATAGGCGCGTAGGCCGTATCCATCTCGGTGCTGACATCGACCTTCCACAGTAACGGCGTCACCACGGTTTCCGTCGGCCCGTAGCCGTTGATCAGGGTGCGCGGCCTGAGCGCACGGCGCACCAGATCATAGCTGTCACGGGGCACCGCCTCGCCACCAAAGCAGTAGGTCGCCACGCCCGGCGCTTCCCCTGTTGCTTCGGCCACTTCTGCCAGCTGGCGCAAATAGGCAGGCGGGAAGGCCACGGAGGTAACCTGCTGCTGTTTGAGCACCGCCAGTGTCTGCTCCGCGGTCCACAACTGGGCATCGCGCAGCACCAGCTTGCCGCCGCGGCTCAGGGTGGTCAGCCAGCGCTCATGGGCCCCGTCGAATGCGAAGGACATAAAGTGCAGCTCGCAGGAGTGGGTATCCATGCCATACAGATCGGCAATGGCGGCACAGTGCCGGGCAATGCTGCCCTGCGTTACCGCCACGCCCTTGGGCTGGCCGGTGGAGCCAGAGGTATAGATCAGATAAGCCAGCTGCTCAGGGTGAATGCTCAGCTGCGGCGCGGTAGCGGCCGCGCTCTGCCAGTGCGGCTCATCCAGCCACAGCACGGCGGGCGGCTGAGATACCAGCCCGCTGTGCGCATCGGCTTGCGGGTCAGAGGGCGGCAGCAGATGGGCCAGCGACGACTGGCTGATCACCAGACTGCAGCCACAGTCGGCCAGCATATACGCCAGTCGCTCACGAGGGTGAGCCGGGTCAAGAGGCACGTAAGCCGCACCACTTTTCATCACCGCCAGCAGGGCCACGGGCAGCTGCAGATGGCGCTCCAGCAGCACTGCTACCCGCTGCTCAGCGCCGATACCTCGGGCCAGCAGGGTGTTGGTCAGCTGATTGGCCTGCCGGTTCAGTTCGGCATAACTGAGGCTGTCACCACCATCGGCGCTGCTTAAGGCAATGGCCTGCGGCTGGCGCTCTGCCCATGCCGCCAGAGTGTGTTGCAACAACGGCGTCTGCCCATAACGCGGCGGATTGATACCGTAGCGCTGCAACTGCCCGGCTTCCTGCTCCGGTAGCAGTGTCACATCTGCCACACAGGCCTCTGGACGGCTCAGCAGGCACTCGGCCAGCTGCCCGATCAGGTGCAGCAACTGCGCCTGCAGGCGGCGCGCCACCGGCTCGGCAAAGCACTCACGCTGCCAGATCATCTTGATGCTCAGCTGCTCGGCCAGATGCACTTCGATATCCATCGGATAGTTGGTGACATCCACCGTGCCCTGCAGGCTAAAGCGCAGATCATCGGCACTGCCCTGACGCAGCGCGGCATCCACCGGATAGTTTTCAAACACCACGATGGAATCGAACAGCGCCTGCCCCGGCTGCCCGGCCCAGCGCTGCACGTCGGCCAGCGGTGTGGTTTCATGGTCACGCAGGGCCAGATTGGTTGACTGCAACTGCTGCAGCCAGACCTGCAACGGCTGCTGCGGCTCGCTGCCTGCCACCACCGGCAGGGTGTTGATATACAGCCCCAGCGCCTGTTCGGCTCCGGCCAGCGCCGCCGGACGCCCCGCCACCACCGAGCCAAACACCACCTGCGCCTTGCCGCTGTAACTTTGCAGCAAATGCACCCAGGCCGCCTGAATCAGGGTATTGAGAGTCACGCGAGCGGTGCGGGCGGCGCTGCTGAACACCGCCGTCTGCTCGCGGCTCCAGCTGTGCAGCAGCACGCCGTGGCCTGCTGCCGTGGCAGAGCCGGGCTGGACACTTTTCACCGTGCTGGCCAGCAGGGTCGGGCCATCCAGACGGGTAAGCTGAGTGCGCCACCATTGTTCACGCTGCGCCCGTACTGCAGGCTGATCGGCCGCTGCCAGCCAGCCCAGATAGTCGCCGTATTGCGCGGTGACCGGCGCCAGTGGCTGGCCACGGTAATGACGCAGCACTTCACTGATCAGCAGGGCATTACTCCAGCCATCGGTGATCAGATGGTGCTGGGTCAGGATCATCTGATAGCGGCCCTGACCGCAGCCCACCAGCATCACTTTCACCAGCGGCGGGCAACGCAGATCAAAACCACGCTGCAGTTCCGCTGCGGCCAGATGCTCCAGCGCTTCGGCACTGGCGTGCTCCTGCTCCACCACGGTCAGCGGCATGGTCACCTCACGGGCGATCCATTGCAGTTGTTGGCCGTCTACCTGCACAAAACCGGCACGCAGCGCCTCATGGCGGTCCAGCACTGCCTGCCAGGCGGCGCGGAAGCGTTCAACATCCAGCCCGTCGATATCCACCCGGGTCTGGATCAGATACGCCTGCTGCCCGGCATCGCCGCTGTGCAGGCTGTGATAAAGCATACCCTGCTGCATCGCCGACAGCGGATAAAGCTGGGCGAGCTGGGCCCACAGCGACGGCTGGCGATCCAGCGGCTGTCGATCCAGCGCTTGGGGCAACTGGTCCAGTTGCGTCTGGCTGAGCCCGGCCAGCGGCACATCACTGGGGGTCAGGCCACGGTGGGGCTGGCGGCAGTGTTCCAGCACGGCCAGCAGCTCAGTGCGATAGGCCTGCATCACCGCCTCGATGGCAGCCGGGGTATGGCAGTCACTGCTGAAACTCCAGCTGCAACGCAGCTCGCCCTGATACACCTGCGCGTTGATGGTCAGCGCATGCAGCAGCGGCGAATCGGCGGCCACCACGGCACCGCTGGCTTCGGTGGCGATCTGCCAGGGGCTGCCTTCACCAAAGCTGTTGTCGAACTGGCCCAGATAGTTGAACACCACCTCGGCGCGAGCGGCGGGCAGCTGCTGGCTGACGCGGGTCAGCAGGCCATAGCCGATGCCGTTATGGGGAATGGCACGCAGTTGCTCCTTGGTCTGTTTGATGCGCTGCCCCCGTTCACCGCCCTGCAGCACCAGCGGATAGAGGCTGGTGAACCAGCCGACGGTGCGGCTGAGATCCAGCGACGGCAGGCCGGGCGGGGTTTCGCGGCCATGGCCTTCCAGCTCGATACGCAGTTGCGGCTGGCCGCTCCAGTCACACAGCACCTGCGCCAGCGCCGCCAGCAGCAGGTCATTGATACGGGTGCGATAGGCCGCACCGGCTTCTTTCAGCAGCGTCCGGGTGTCAGCCTGATCAAGGGTGAAACTGAGGCTGAGCCGTTGGGCTTCGGTGCGCTGCCCCTGCGGGTTATCCAGCGGAATAGCCGCACTGACGGCCTGCACCTGCTGCCAGTAAGGCAGCTCACGGGCCAGCACAGCGGAATGGGCATAGTCATGCAGAGCCATCGCCCACTGCTGCACACTGCAGGTCTTGTCTGGCAAAGGCTGTGGCCGTGCCTGAGCTTGCGCCTGATAAGCCTGCTGCAAATCTTCCAGCAGCACCCGCCAGGACACGCCATCCACCACCAGATGGTGGATCACCAGCAGCAAGCGGCATGGCTGTTGCTCGACCTCGAACAGCACCGCCCGCAGCAGCGGCCCCTGCTGCAGATCAAGGCTTTGCTGCGCTTCGCCGCAGCGTTGCTCGATCTGCTGTCTGACCTCAGCCTCATTGCCCTTGATCGCCACGCGCTGCAGCACGGGCTGCGCACTGAATGGCGCGTAATGCTGTTGCCAGCGGCCCTGTTCATCCTGCTGATACACCATGCGCAGCGCATCGTGATGACGCAGCAGTTGCTGCAACGCCTGCTCCAGCAGTGCCGCATCACAGGGCATCCGGCTCTGTAACAGCAGCGCCTGATTCCAGTGCTGGCGCTGTGCCATCGGCAGGCTGAAGAACAGCTGCTGGAATGGCAGCAGCGGTACTTCTTCCGCACTGATGTCAGCGCTGATGGTCGACAGGGCAGATGTGGAATCTGCGCTGGCCAGAGGTTGTGCCACTGCCGCCACCGCCTGCAAGGTTTGCCGCTCGAACAGATCACGGGCACTCAGCTGCCAGCCAGCGCGCGCCGCACGGGAGACAATCTGCAGGCTGAGAATGGAATCGCCGCCCAGCTCGAAGAAGTTATCCAGCTGGCCGACCCGCTCCACTTTCAGCACTTCACACCAGATCGCCGCCAGCTGCTGCTCGGCCTCGCTGTCTGCCGCCCGGTATTCTGCCTGTTGCAGGGCGGGGGCAGGCAACGCCTTGCGATCCACCTTGCCGTTGGCACTCAGGGGCAGTTGCGCCAGGGCTACCCAGGCGGCAGGCAGCATGTAGTCGGGCAGCTGGGCCGCCAGTGCCTGCTGCAAGTGCGCCTGTTCAGCTGTTCCCGCCCAGTAGGCCACCAGCTGATCACCGGCGCTGCCACGCAGGGCCACCACCACCGCATCGGTGACCCCCGGCTGCGCCCGCAGCAGGCTGTCGATCTCGCCCAGCTCAATGCGCAGACCACGAATCTTCACCTGATGATCAAGGCGGCCGAGGTACTCCAGCACCCCGTCCTCGCGCCAGCGCACCAGATCGCCGGTACGGTACAGCCGCTCACCGCTGGCCAGCGGATGCGGCACAAAGCGTTCGGCACTGAGATCCGGGCGCTGCACATAACCCCGGGCCAGCCCCGCGCCGCCCAGATACAGCTCACCGGCAATACCCACCGGCAGCGGGTTGAGGTCCGCATCCAGCACCCAGGTGCTGACGTTGGCAATGGGCGCGCCGATGGGCACGCTGCTGCGTCCGCTCTCTGCCCGGCACTGCCAGAAAGTGACATCAATGGCGGCCTCGGTCGGGCCATAAAGGTTATGCAGGGCCACCTGTGGCAGACGGCTCAGCACCTGCTGCTGGGTTTCCAGCGCCAGCGCCTCACCACTGCAGATAATCCGCCGCAGCGACGGGCACTGGCTGGCCGCCTCAAAGCCGATAAAGGCATTCAGCATGGACGGCACAAAATGCAGGGTGGTGATGCGCGCGGCGTTGATTACCGCCACCAGCTGCGCCGGATCACGATGGGCACCGGGTGCCGCCATCACCAGCCGGGCACCGCTCAGCAGCGGCCAGAAGAACTCCCACACCGACACGTCAAAGCTGAATGGCGTCTTTTGCAGCACCGCATCCTCTGTATCCAGCTGATAGGTCTGCTGCATCCACCACAGGCGGTTGAACAGCGCCGCGTGACTGTTACCGACGCCCTTGGGCCGCCCGGTGGAGCCGGAGGTATAGATCACATAGGCCAGCTGTTCGCCATGCACCGGCAGCGCCAGATTGCTGTCGGCCTCGTCACTGAGGGCCAGCTGATCCAGCGCCAGCAGCTCACACCCCGCCAGCGGTGCAGCCAGCGCGGCAAGCAGATGGGACTGGCTCAGCACCAGCTGCACAGCGCTTTGCGCCGCCATATAACTCAGGCGCTCGGCGGGATAATCCGGGTCCAGCGGCACATAGGCACCACCGGCCTTATGGATAGCCAGCAGGGCCACCACCAGCTCGATGGAACGCTCTGCCGCCACCCCCACCAGCGTATCGGCGGTGACGCCACGGCGGCGCAGATAATAGGCCAGCCGGTTGGCCTGCTGGTTCAGTTCGGCATAGCTCAGGCTGCGTTCACCGGCCTGCAGAGCAATGCGCTGTGGCTGGGCAGCGGCCTGCTGCTCAAACAGCTGAAACACCGGCTGCGCTGCGGGGTAAGGTTGCGGGTTCGTGCTCCACTGCTGCAGCCGGGTCTGTTCATCGGCGGCCAGCAGTGACAGGCAGGCCAGTGGCTGACCGCGCTGCTGCAGCTGGGGCAATTGCTGCAGGATGGCCAGCAGGTGCGCCGCCAGACGTGCCATCTGCGCGTCGCTGAACTGGCTGTGCTGGTAGCTGAACGCCAGCTGCAAACTGTCGTTGCCCTGCACGATCAGGGTCAGTGGATAGTTGGTCTGCTCGTGGATGGCAACCTTGCGCAGTTGCAGGCCATCCTGCCGTGCCTGTCCCAGTGCCTGATCGACCGGGTAATTCTCGAACACCACCAGCGTATCGAACAGCGCTTGCCGCGCCGCACTGAACAGCCGTTGCAGCTGATACAACGGCAGGTACTCATGCTCGCGCGCAGCCAGATTGTGCTGTTGCAGCTGCCGCAGCCAGTCACCGACCTGCTGTTGCGGGTCAATGCGGCTGATCAGCGGCAGAGTGTTGATAAACAGCCCCACCTGCTGCTCGATACCCGGCAGTTGCGCCGGGCGCCCGGCCACGGTGGCACCGGCACAGACCGTGCTCTGCCCGCTGTAGCCCTTGAGCAACTGCAGCCAGGCGCCCTGCACCAGCGTATTGAGGGTGACTTTCTGCTGCCGGGCGAACTGATAGAGCTGTGCCGTCTGCGCCTGATCCAGCTGCAGCTGATGCAGCCCATAGCCACCCTGAGCATCCGACTCAGCCTGAGTGCTGACGGGGCGTGCCAGGGTTGAGGCCAGATAGGTCGGCTCATCCAGCTGCGCCAGTTGCTGCTGCCACCACTGCAGGCTGACGGCCTGATCCTGCTGTTGCAGCCAGCCGATATAGTCGCGGAACTGCCCCTGCAGGGCGGGCAGCTCGGCGCCCTCATAGGCACGCAGCACCTCGGCCAGCAGCTGGCTGGTACTCCAGCCATCCAGCAACAGATGGTGGACGGTCCAGATAAAGTGGTAATGCCCTTCGCCCAGTTGCAACAGGGTCAGACGCATTAGCGGCGGTGTGGTCAGATCAAAGCCCTGCTGCAGGATGGCAGCAGCCACATCTTCCACCTCCGCCACGCTGCTCTGCCGTACTTCAAAGGGCAGCGCTACGGCCGCGGCGACCCACTGCAGTGACTGCTCGCCCTCTTCCCCGGCCAGACTGATAAAGCCCGTGCGCAGGATGGCATGGCGCTCCATCACCTGCTGCCAGGCGGCGCGGAAGGCATCCACATCGAGGCCGTGCATCTCTACCTGCAGCTGGTTGATATAGGCCGATGAGCCGGGGTCATAAAGGCTGTGGAACAGCATGCCCTGCTGCATCGGCGACAGCGGATAAAGGTCGGCCAGTGCCGGATAACGCTGCAGCGCCTGCTGGCGTACTGCGCCGCTGACCAGCTCAGCGCCTGTGTGAAGCGCCGCGCTGCCGGTGTTCTGTTCACTGTGGCTGCTTTCATCCGTGGCCAGCACCTGAGCCACCGCCGCCAGTGCCATCAGCGTCTGGCTGGCGAACAGCTGTTTCGGGGTCAGCAGCCAGCCTGCCTGCCGGGCACGGGCGACAATCTGCAGACTGAGGATGGAATCACCGCCCAGCTCGAAGAAGTTATCGTCGCGGCTGACCTGCTCGACTTTCAGCACCTCGGCCCAGATGGCCGCCAGTGCCTGCTCAGCAGCCCCTTGCGGAGCGGCAAAATCAGCACGCTGCAGTTCAGGGGCAGGCAGTGCCTTGCGGTCCACCTTGCCATTGGGGTTGAGAGGCAGCTGCGGCAGACACACCCAGGCAGCAGGCAGCATATATTCCGGCAGCAGCACCGCCAGTGCGCTGTGCAGCTGCGCGGCGGTTGCTGGCCCTGACCAGTAGGCCACCAATTGGAAGCCGGCCGGGCCGCGATGGGCCACCACCACGGCGTCATCCACCCCCGGCTGGGCCCGCAGCTGGCTGTCGATCTCGCCCAGCTCAATACGCAGACCGCGGATTTTCACCTGATGGTCGATACGGCCCAGATACTCGATCACGCCGTCGTCGCGCCAGCGCACCAGATCGCCGGTGCGGTACAGCCGCCCGCCGTCCAGCGCAAAGGGATGCGGCACAAAACGTTCAGCGGTCAGCCCCGGCTGCGCGGTGTAGCCTTCCGCCAGACAGATGCCACCGAGATACAGCTCACCGGCGATACCCTGAGGCACCGGCCGCAGTTGCGGGTCAAGAATCCAGGTGTGGACGTTGGCGATGGGCGCACCGATGGGCACGCTGTGCTGGCCTGCCTCCTCCCGGCACTGCCACCAGCTCACTTCGATGGCGGCTTCAGTCGGCCCGTAGAGGTTGAGCAGCTGCGCCTGTGGCAGGCGCGTCAGCACCTGCTGCTGGGTCTCCAGCGCCAGTGCTTCACCGCTGCAGATAATACGTTGCAGGGAGCGGCACTCCGCCGCCTCGCGGTAGGCCATAAAGGCATTCAGCATCGACGGCACAAAATGCACATGGCTGATCTGCTCGCGGCGGATCACCTCGGCAATCTGCGCCGGGTCGCGATGGGCACCGGGAGCAGCCATCACCAGACGGGCGCCGGTCATCAGCGGCCAGAAGAACTCCCACACCGACACGTCAAAACTGTAGGGCGTTTTCTGCAGCAGGCTGTCGCCCGCCTGCAGTGGCCACTGCTGCTGAATCCAGTACAGCCGGTTGTACAGCGAACGATGGCGGTTGCCCACGCCCTTGGGCCGTCCGGTGGAACCGGAGGTGTAGATCACATAGGCCAGCTGATCGCCATGCACCGGCAGGTCCGGGTTGTGCTCCGGCGCGCCATCGACCGCAGCCAGCACCTCGGGCTGCAGCTCGATAACCTCGCCGTCAAAGTCAGGCAGCTGCTGGCACAGGTGCAGCTGGCACAATACCAGTTGCACCCCGCTCTGGCCGATCATGTAGGCCAGTCGTTCGGCAGGGAAATCCGGGTCCAGCGGCACGTAGGCGGCACCGGCTTTCTGAATCGCCAGCAGACTGACCACCAGCTCCACGGAACGCTCGGCGGTAATCCCCACCACCCCGTGCTGACGGGCACCGCGCTGCAACAGCTGATGAGCCAGACGGTTGGCCCGCCGGTTCAGCTCGCCATAGCTCAGCTGCTGCTCCCCTGCTGTCAGGGCAATGCGCTGTGGCTGCAGGGCCTCCTGTTGCTCGAACAGCCGGAATACCGGCAGTGCCTCCGGGTAAGGCTGAGGGTCAGTGCTCCATTGCTGCAGACTGCTGAACTCTTCAGCAGCCAGCAGGCTGATCTGCGCCAGCGGCTGCTCTGCCTGCTGCAGTTGTTGCAGCAAGGTCAGCAGATGCTGGCCCATGCGCTCAATCTGGGCCTGACTGAAATGCTGGCACTGGTAGCCCAGCTCCAGACTCAGGCTCTCCTGCTGCGCACCGCCCGTCAGCTGCACAATCAGGCTGAGGGCGTAGTTGGTACGTTCATGGCTGACCAGTCGCTGCAACTGCAGGCCATCCGGCTGCTGCGCCAGTGCCTGCTCCACCGGATAGTTCTCGAACACCACCAGCGTGTCGAACAGCGCCTGCCCGGACTGACTGAACAGGCGTTGCAGCCGCGATAGCGGCAGGTATTCATGTTCCCGCGCTTGCAGCTGCTGGTGCTGCAGGCTGCGCAACCAGTCGGCTGACAGCAGCGTGGGCTGCGGCACACTGACTAGCGGCAGGGTGTTGATAAACAGACCGATCTGCTGCTCGATACCGGCCAGCACCGGCGGACGGCCAGCCACGGTCACGCCGGTACAGACGCTGGACTGGCCGCAGTAGCCCTGCAGCAACAGCAGCCAGGCGCCCTGCACCAGGGTATTGAGGGTAACTTTCTGCTGCCGGGCATAGTCCTGCAGCAGGCGGGTGTGCGCCGCGCTCAATGCCAGCGTATGCACCCCGTGCGGTTCGCCCTGCGGGTCAGGCTGTGGCCGGGCCACGGCATTGGCCAGATAGGTCGGCTCCTGCAGCTGGGCCAGCTGTTGCTGCCACCAGTCGAGGCTGCGCTGCTCATCCTGCTGTTGCAGCCAGCCGATATAGTCGCGGAACTGCCCCTGCACCGGCACCAGCGGCTGCCCCTGATAGCAGCGCAGCACTTCCGCCAGCAGCAGGCTGGTACTCCAGCCATCCAGCAGCAGGTGATGCACAGTCCAGATCATGCGCCAGCACTGTTTACCCGGCGCTGGCGTCTGCTCCACCAGCGCCACCCGCATCAGTGGCGGGCAGGCCAGATCAAAGCCTTGCTGCAGCTCTTCCAGTGCGACCTGCTCGGCATCACCGCGTACCTGCCGGAACGGCACCTCCACCTGCTGAGCCAGCCATTGCAACGGCCGCCCCTCCACCGTGATAAAGCCTGCCCGCAAGACACCGTGACGGGCTGCGACCTGATTCCAGGCCGCCTGAAAACGGGCGACATCCAGCGGCTGTGCAGCCGGGCTTTCAATCAGAATCTGCAGTTGGTTGATATAGGCCTGCCCGGCCTGCTGCTGATCACTCTGCTCAAAGCGGCTGTGGAACAGCAGCCCCTGCTGCATCGGTGACAACGGATACAGGTCCGCCACCGCCGCCAGCGGCTGACCGGTCAGCGCCGGCAGCTGCTGCAACTGGGCGGTGCTCAGCCCGGCCAGCGGCACATCGCTGGGGGTCAGCCCCGCCACGCCGCTGCAGCAGTGATCCAGCAGCTGACGCAGCTCGTCGGCAAAACGCTCGATCAGGCGGCTGATGGTGGCATCGTGATAGCGTTCGCGGCTGTAACTCCAGTTCAGGGTCAGACAGCCCTGATAAATCTGGCCGTTGATGCTCAGCTCATGGGCCAGAGGCGAGTCAGGCGCCACACTGCGCCCGGCCGGTTCACGGGCCTGCGTCCACTGGCTCTGTTCGGTATCGCTGAACTGCCCCAGATAGTTGAACAGCACCTGTGCCTGCGGCATGGCTGCCAGTGCCTGCTGCTGTTCGGTGCTGCCCAGATAGCGCAGCACGCCATAACCCAGCCCCTGCTGCGGTACGGCACGCAGCTGCTCCTTGACCCGGCACAGCGCCTCGCCCAGCGCACCGACCGGCTGTAACGCCTGCGGATAGAGGCTGGTCATCCAGCCAAGGCTGCGGCTCAGGTCCAGCTCCGCCGTGCCGGTCAGTTCGGCAACGGTGGCTGCTTCCCGGCCATGGCCTTCCAGATCAATCAGCACCGTGTCACTGTCCTGCCACTGACACAGGGCACGGCCCAGCGCAGTCAGCAGCAGATCATTGATACGGGTACGGTAGGCGGCCGGTGCCTCACTGAGCAGGCGCCGGGTATCAGACTCGCCCAGCACAAAGCGTTGCTGCTGTTGCTGCGCCTGAGTGGCACGGCCATCGTCATGATCACAGGGCAACGGTGTGGCGGCTGCGGCCTGCTGCTGCCAGTAGGGCAGCTCGGCGGCCAGTGCCGGTGACTGTGCCAGTGCCTGCAGCGCACGGCCCCAGGCCTGCGCACTGCTACTGCGAGCAGGCAGCGAAGGTGTACGCTGCGGCTGGGCCAGCAACGCCAGATAAAGTGACTGCAGATCATCCAGCAGCACCCGCCATGACACCCCGTCCACCAGCAAATGATGGGCCACCAGCAGCAGACGCCAGCTGCAGTCTTCCACCGCAATCAGCACGGCCCGCCACAGCGGCCCCTGTTCGATATGCAGACTGCGCTGCGCCTCATCGCAGATGGCGGCAATTTCCTCGGCGCTAGCGGCCTGACACTGCCACAGCAGTTCGCTGGTCGGCACCTCATCCACCGCCTGATAATGTTGCTGCCAGCCCTCGGGTTGGCGCTGATAGCGCAGCCGCAGGGTGTCGTGATGCTGTTGCAGCAGGTCCAGCGCGCGCGTCAGGGTATCAGCATAGATGGGCTCATCACTGTGCAGCAGTACCGCCTGGTTCCAGTGATGGAAATGCGCCATCGGCAGGCTGAAAAACCACTGCTGCAACGGCAGCAAGGGCGTGTCGCCTGCATCCGGCAACCCCGCTTGCGTCTGCTGTTCACGCCGGCAGGCGACCTGCGCCAGCTCTGCCAGCGTCTGATGCTCAAACAGCTGACGTGGCGTCAGCTGCCAGCCCGCGCGGGCAGCACGGGAGACAATCTGCAGACTGAGAATGGAGTCGCCGCCCAGCTCGAAAAAGTTCTGCTGACGGCCAATCTGCGGCAGCTTCAGTACCTGCTGCCAGACCTGCGCCAGCGCCAGTTCCGCCTCGCCCTGCGGTTGCTGTTCGGCCTGCAGTAGCTGGTCCGCCGTCGGCAGGGTGATGGCAGGCAACGCATTGCGATCCACCTTGCCATTGGCATTAAGCGGCAGCTGCGGCAGTGACTGCCACAGGCTGGGCACCATGTAATCCGGCAGCTGCGCGGCCAGCCGCGCTTTCAGCCGGGCTTGCGTGGTCTCGTCGCCCTGCTCGCCTCTGGCCACCCAGTACACCGCCAGACGCTTACCCTGTGTGCCCTGCTCTACCGCCACGACAACGGCCTGTTCGACTTCCGGCTGCGCCCGCAGCAGGGTTTCAATTTCCCCCAGCTCGATGCGGAAACCGCGAATTTTCACCTGATGATCGACCCGACCGAGGTAGTCGATATTGCCGTCACGACGCCAGCGCACCAGATCGCCACTGCGGTACAGCCGCTCGCCGCAGGTACTGAACGGATTGGGCACAAAGCGCTCGGCACTGAGGCCGGGGCGCTGCAAATAGCCGCGCGCCAGCCCGTGCTGGCCGCCCAGATACAGCTCACCGGCCATGCCGACCGGCAACGGATTCAGCTCGCTGTCCAGCACATAGGCCTGACGCTCGCCCACCACCGAACCAATAGGGGCATAACTGGCGCTGCAGGGCTGTTGTGGTGTCACCCGCCACAGCAGCGGTGTCACCACGGTTTCCGTAGGGCCATAGCCGTTGACCAGAAACTGCGGCCGCAAGGCCCGCCGCACCTGATCGAAACTCTCACGCGGCATGGCATCGCCACCGAAGCAGTAGGTGCGCACCGGCGGCGGGTTGCCGTCACGCTCGGCCCAGTCAGCCAGCTCGCGAATAAACACCGGCGGGAAGGTGGCCTCGGTAATGCCGTACTGCCACAGCGCCTGATAGGTCTGCTCCACTGACCACAGCTCATCGCCGCGCATCACCACCTGACCGCCGTGGGTCAGGGCGGTCAGCCAGCGTTCATGGGCACCATCAAAGGAGAAGGACATAAAGATCAGCTCGCGGCAGCTGTCACTCATGCCATAGCGCTCACCAATGGCGGCGCAGTGCATGGCAATACCAGCGTGGCTGACCAGCACGCCCTTGGGCTGGCCGGTGGAGCCGGAGGTATAGATCACATAGGCCGCCTGCTCAGGGTGCCATGCCAGTGCGGGTGCCTGTTGCAGGCCATTGAGCCGGGCTTCGCTTTCCAGCTGGTGCAGATCCAGCCGCTGCACGCCCGCGACTTCCGGCAGGGTCGCCTGCCGCTCACTCAGTACCCAGCCCATGCCGCTGTCGCTCATCATGTAACGCAGGCGTTCGGCAGGATAATGCAGATCCAGCGGCACATAGGCCGCCCCCGCACGCAGGATACCGAGGAAAGCCACCAGCAGATCAACACTGCGCGGCAGCGCTACCCCCACCAGGGTTTCCGGCCCGACGCCCTGTGTGGCCAGCACCGCAGCCAGCGCATCGGCACGGCGGTTGAGTTCACTGAAGCTCAGCTGCTGCTGCCCGTCACGCACGGCAATGGCATCGCCCTTACGTTCACCCCAACGGGCAATGCGCTGCTGCACCAGCGTATCGTCGGGCTGCTGCAGCTGACCTGTGCCCCACTGTTGCAGCTGTTGCCACTGCACGTCAGTCAGCAGTGAGACCGAGGCCAGACGGCGGCGACCATCGCCCACCAGCGCCTGCAGTAACTGCAGATAGTGTTCGGCCATGTCGGCGATGGTCTCGGCGGCGAACAGCTCACGGGCGTAGATCAGCGACAAGCGCAGGCTGCCGTCAGCGCCTTCTTCACTGGCCGCGACCAGCTCGAACTGCGCCGCGCCCCTGTCGCCCTGCTCGGTGTACAGACGCAAACCGGGCAGCTGCCAGCTGTGCTGGTTGCTCACGTCATGGCTGCGCAGATGGTTGAACATCACCTGAAACAGCGGGTTATGGCTGAGGCTGCGCGGCAGTTGCAGGCCATCCACCAGTGCATCGAAGGGCAGCTCCTGATGGGCCTGCGCCGCCAGCACAAACTGACGGCACTGGCTGAGCAGATCATCCACGCACATGGCGCTGTGAAACTGCGCAGGCATCACCTGCGAATTGACGAAGAAGCCGATCAGCTCCTGAGTTTCCGGGCGTTGACGGTTGGCCACCGGCACCCCGACCCGTACCTGCGACTGGCCGCTGTAGCGCTGCAGCAACCACTGGAAGCCTGCCAGCAACAACATAAAAGGCGTCATCCCCCGTTGCCGGGCGGTCTCCTGCAGCTGCTGCGCCAGAGCATCCGGCACCGCCACGCTCAGGGTATCCGCCTGATACTGCCCCTGCGGATGACGCGGATAATCCGTCGGCAGTGCCAGCAGCGGATGTTCCTGACCCAGCTGTTCGCGCCACCACTGCAGATGGCGCTCGGCCTCACCGGCCTCCAGCCAGAGCCGCTGCCAGCGGCTGTAATCGGCGTAGTCCACCTCAGGCGGTGTCACCTCGTGATCCTGCCCTGCCGCCGGACCGCAGCGACGGCGGTAACTGTCGCAGAAAGCAGCAATCAGCAGCGGCATGGAGGCATCGTCAGCGATGATATGGTGCATCACCAGCTGCAACAGATGGCGCTGCTCGCCGGTGCGATACAGACCGATGCGCAGTAATGGCCCTTGTTGCAGGTCGAACGGTTCCGCAACCAGCGCCGCCGCCCGCTGCCTGGCCTGCTGCACAGCCTGTCCGGCATCTGCCGCTGCAGACAGGCAATCCACTTCCTCATAACGGGGCGCCAGTTCCGGCAGTACATACTGCAGCACCTGCCCCTCGTCATCGGCGCGGAACAGTGTGCGCAGCGACGGCTGCTGCTGGATCAGCTCGGCAAAGCTGTCCTGCAGTGCGGCTACATCCAGCTGTCCTTCCAGCGTAATGCCTGCCTGCAGGTGATAGGCGTTGCTGTCTGGCTGCAGCTGCCAGAGAAACCATTGCTGCTGCTGGGCAAATGACAATGGTGCACTGTCTTCCCCTTCTTCCTGCCGCGGGCGGGCCGGAATCGGCAACTGCTCAGGGCGAATCCCCTGCTCGGCCATCTTCTGCAGAAATACCCGACGCTGCTCCGGATTCAGTTCGGCAAAACGCTCAGCCAGACGACGCAGTTTGTTCAAATCCATGGATCACAGCCTCGGTATTTCTCGTCAGAAAAGGGGGAAAAGCCGCACAAAACGTGCGAACAGCGCCTGCCCGCATACAGCAGACGTACCCAGAGAGGACGATGGATCAGGAGGGAAATTTAACCTTGGCAGGGGGCGTGAAAGGATCGAAAAAGAGATGAGAAAGAAGTGAGAACGGGGCTGAACAGGCGCTGCGCCGCTGGCAGCAGATACATTTCCCGCCTTGCCGGAACGGTATTTACCACTAGAATCGGGCGGCGGTTTGAGCGGCGGGAAGCCGTGGAGATGTATCTTGCCTCATACCAGGGACATCCATGCAGCCAGAAGGAGCTAAGGAAAGATGGCACGCATTCTCGAATACTTTGTCGGCGGAGGCGCGGATAAAGGGGATTTGCTTTCAAAAGTGGTCGGCGCGACCAATAACATCAAACTTCATGCTCAGGCTTACCGTGATCAGCAAAAGACTCCTGTTATTACTGATCACTACGGGCACGAGGAATACACTCAACTATTAATCCGCATTCAGGCTGACCTCAAGCGCGGCGATACGGTGAATCTGACGGGGCATAGCTGGGGTGGCGGTGCCGCTATTCGTATTGCGCAGAAACTTAAACAGCAGGGACAAAGCGTCAATATTCTAATTACTCTCGACCCGGTTTCTCTGCTGCCTCTGACCAGCCCGGTGGGTGCTCGTATCTGGGTCAACGTCTACCAGAAACAAACACTGGTCGATGCTATCGCTACCGTACCCGTGGTCGGCAACGCTGTTGCCGGTATTGCTTCTGCATTTAGTGCGCCTTTTGCTGACGATGCCTCTGACACCATTGCTACCCTTGGCGGTCAGCTGGGTTATCAGAACAAAGCCAATATCAATAAGGAAACAACAGTAGGCCATGCAGAAAGCGGTCTCATGTATATAGAGGCGCTAAATGCACTCACCGCCAAAGGGGAGCGAAGCTATTGAAAGCTTTATCTATTTTATTTTTAGGGATTGCATTAAGTGGCTGTGCAAAGAATGTAAAAGTCACTCCACTTTCCCTAAGCCCTGCAATCCTTATCAGTTATGCGGACTGTGGTGAGTATCGCGATGATTATTTAAGGCTGCACGTGCGTTTTGATTCACCCATGAAAACCTCAGCGGGGGCATTTGCAGCATGGGCTTATATCGACAGAGATAAAAACCATCCAAGCGATAATTCAAATGGGGATACGCGCGTTCTCTACAATGAGCAGGGCGAATATATTGATACCCTGATGGATGAAAGATCTCGGTATAAGGTATTCAGTGCCGGAGAAGAAGCTGATGTTCTCCTCTTTTCTGAGCTGATTGTTCCGACAGATAGTTCTCATGATCCAACTCAGCCGAAGCAAGGCATCAGTCTTCTGCACGACAACTATGATCAGTTACGCGTACAGATTCGCCTGACCAATATAGTAGGGGGCGCTGACAGCAACACCATGACGTTTAGCCGTGATGAAGTCATAAAAGCGCTAACTAATCAGTCAAAAACAGAAATCCGGGTGCCACTCAGCCCTCATGCAGAGTGCCCTAACAACACCAAATAGACGGTAACCAAGGCGAAATGCTGCAATCGTGGCATTTCGCTTTTAAGTATTTAAATAGGTAGCCAAAAGGAAAATAGGCTATTGAAAACACTATGGATATTAGCTCTTGGCGCCACATTGGCTGGCTGCACTAAGGAAATCAAAGTCACCCCTCTGTCACTCACGCCTGTCACTCTGGTTCGCTATGCAGACTGTGGTGAATATCGTGAAGACTATCTCAGGCTACACTTCCGTTTTGATTCGACGATCAAACCTGTAGATGGATCTTTTGCCACCTGGGCTTATCTGGATAACGACAAAAACCACCCCACCACCTCCGACGACTCAGGCAGCATGCTGCTCTACAAACAACAAGGGCAATTTGTTAGCCGTTATAACGGAAAGACCTTCCAACCCGGGGAAGAAGCGGATGCGCTCGTGTTTCAGGGGCTGACGGCAAAAGTGCCTGATGAACATGACACCTTTGACCCCGAACATCCGAGAGAGGGTATTAACCTGCTCAGGGATAACTATGATCAAGTGCGAATTCAGATTCGCCTGACCAATATCGCCAAATGGGCTGACAGCAACACCATGACGTTTAGCCGTGATGAAGTCATAAAAGCGCTAACTAATCAGCCAAAAACAGAAATCAGGGTGCCACTCAGCCCTCATGCAGAGTGCCCTAACAACACCAAGTAGACGATAACCAAGGCGAAATACTGCAATCGTGGCATTTCGCCTTATTTATTTTTAGCAGACAGCCAAAAGGATCATTGGCCATGCGCACTGTCAGGGATACTAATCAGAGCAAACGGGATTTGCTGCTCAAACGCCGGAATAACCGGAAACGCGCAGTAAAGCCCTTTTTCCAGTCATCGTTTTCTGTGCTGATGCCGCTGGCCATGCTTGGTATTGCTGCCAATACCTTTGTGCCGCACCACTTCAAACCCGGCGCGATGGTCAACGACTACGCCCTGCCCATCGTCATTACGGCACTGCTGGCCATTTATATGATGGGTTCCTGGATACTGGAGAAATGCAACCGCATGCTGTTTACCAGCAGCTCAGTAAAAAACCTGCTTATTTGCCACGGTCTGATGCTGCTGGCTGGCTATCTCTTGCTGAAACCACTGGTGACCTACTCCATTCCGTCACTTATCAATATGCAAACAGGCATAATTCAAACCGTCAGGGACAGTGCGCAAAAGCAAAAGGTGAGTACAAAGTATTGCCACTATGAGCTGAACCCAGAATCTCTGAAATCCGTCCATTTTCAGAATTGTATAGAGTGGCAAACCTACTCGGCATTACCAGAGGGTGAGCTGGCAATTGAAATGGACATTAGATCGTCGGCGTGGGGGATGACATTGCAGAGAATCAGGCGGGTCAATAATAAGCCTTATCCAGCCCATTAAAGTTTGAGCCCACTAACGTTTCAGAAAGGAAAGACGCACCGGCAAAGTCGTGCTTTGCCGGTAAAGAGCAGGTCCGGCTACTGGCCAGAACCCGCAGTTACTTCGACTCGATACGAATACCCTTCGGCTCGGTCTTGTCGATATACAGCTCGTAGCCCTTGTCCTTGTTCAGCACCACGGTGCCGTTGTCTTCGACCCGCTCCACCTTGTAGCCGGCCTTTTCCATCTGCTGCTGGGCAAAGTCCAGTGCGCTGTCGGGGGTGCCTGCCTTAAAGATCAGCTTTTCTGTCACGTTGTCCTCATGGAAGCCGTATTCATAGCCGGAGAAGCGGTCTTTGCCGACCATGGCTTCGATATTGACCACATCGGGGCCAGACAGAATCCAGTAAGCCAGGGTATCCGGCGTGGTTTCATAGTGCTCGCGAGAGCTGAGGCTGACAGCGTAGGCACCAAACAAACCAAGCACCATGATCAGAATGATGTTGCCTAATACAAAGGCCTTCATTGGGTTTTTCATCAACAAAACTCGGCATCAATACATTGAATCTCCCACAACCCAGCCTTCTTTATGGTCAGCCGGACCAGCCTGTGATCATGGGAACGGAGAATGGGGCCAGACTTTACTTGATTGACGAGTGAATGGGCAGGGTTAACAGGCACTGTTCATCCCGCTGGCGCGCATCGACTTGCTCGAAGCATCATTTGAAGCTAGCTTTAGCTAACTTTAGCTAAGGTGAGATAAACCCATGCAGGTCAATATGCACGAAGCCAAAACTCAACTCTCTAAACTGGGGGAGAAAGCCTGGGCTGGCGAGAAGGTCGTCATCGCCAAATCAGGCAAGCCCTATCTGGATCTGGTGCCGCACCGAGAACACCAGGCACCCCGCCAGCCTGGGCGCCTGAAAGGCCAAATTTCAATTGCAGAGGACTTTGATCACACGCCAGCTGACATTATTGCTGCCTTTGAAGGTGAACTGTGAAGCGGTTATTGCTGGATACACACGTCCTTTTATGGTGGCTGACAGACGACCCCATTCTGGGGGAGAAAGCCAAAGCCGCCATTCAGGACATACGCAATGAAGTGTACGTAAGCGCTGCCAGTACCTGGGAAATTTCCATTAAAAAGTCGTTGGGTAAGCTACAGGTGCCTGACGATATGAGCACCATGATTGAGGACGAAGGATTTATTGGCCTGCCTATCTCCCTCTATCACGGCGATCAGGCAGGCTTGTTACCCAAACTGCACAATGACCCATTTGATCGCATGCTGATCGCCCAGGCTCAAGCAGAAGGACTCATCTTGGTTACCCATGATGCGGCCATCATGCAGTACACCGTACAGACACTGGCAGCAAGCAAATAGCCTGCAAGTGCCAGAGCCTGCCCACTATCTGCGGTACAACAAATATTGGACATTGGCCTGTATCACCCGCTCCCCCATGCACTGATCAATCCATAAAACTATCCATCAGCGCCTCCAGCTCATCCAGCTTGTCTGCGGTCAGGCCCTGCCCCTGCTGACGATCGATGGCCGCCGCCAGGTCTGCCAGCTGCGGCTGCTCGTACACCAGCCGTACCGGCAGTGACAGCTGATGCGCTTCATTGATCCGGCTGATCAGGCTGACGGCCAGCAGTGAATGGCCACCGAGATCGAAGAAATGATCCTGCCGCCCCACCTGCTCCCGTCGCAGCAAGCTGCCCCACCACTGCGCCAGCTGCTGTTCCGTCGCCGTGGCAGGCGGTTCATAGAGGCGCTGCGCCTGCTCGGGCTGCGGCAACGCCTTGCGATCAACCTTGCCGTTGGGGGTCAGCGGCAGCGCGGGCAATACCGTCAGCGTAGCGGGCAGCATATAGTCAGGCAGCTGACTGGCCAGATAAGCGCGCAGCGCCGTCAGCGTCAGCGCCGGTTCTGTCGCCTCGGCATGAGGCTGGACATAGGCGGCGAGGAAGCTGCCCTGCGCCCCCTCCCGCACGCTGACCACCGCCTGATGCACGGCAGGATACCGCTCCAGCAGGGTTTCGATTTCCCCCAGCTCGATGCGGAAACCGCGCACCTTGACCTGATGATCAATGCGGCCCAGATACTCCAGCGCGCCGTCCACCCAGCGCACCAGATCGCCGGTGCGATACAGCCGCTCGCCATGGTCACTGAACGGACTGGCGATAAAGCGCTCGGCACTCAGTGCCGGATGACGGAAGTAACCGCGCGCCAGCCCCTCGCCACCGATCAGCAGCTCCCCGGCCACCCCGTCAGCGACCAGCTGTAGCTGCCGGTCCACCACAAACAGTGCGGTGGCCGCCAGCGGCTGGCCCAGAGTGATAGCATCGGGCTGCACCGCCGACAGGCTGGACCAGATGGTGGTTTCGGTCGGCCCGTACATGTTCCAAAGCTGCACGCCCTGCCCCAGCAGACTGTCTGCCAGTTCCACCGGCAGCGCCTCACCGCCACAGAGGGCACGAAAGCCCGTGGGTGCCTGCCAGCCGCTGTCCAGCAGCAGGCGCCAGCTGGCCGGTGTGGCCTGCATCAGCGTGATCTGCTGCTGATCAATCAGCCGCGCCAGCTGACGGCCATCACGCCGCTGTTCGGCATCGGCCAGCACCAGCGTGGCACCGCAGACCAGCGGCAGATACAGCTCCAGCGCCGCAATATCAAACGACAGGGAGGTGACCGCCAGCAGCCGGTCACGGGCATTCAGCCCCGGCTGAGCCGCCATACTGTGGAGGAAGTTGCCCAGCGCGCCGTGGCGCACCATCACCCCTTTGGGTAAGCCGGTCGAGCCGGAGGTATAGATCAGATAGGCCAGCTGGTCGGGATGAATAGCCAAGGCCGGATCAGTGCTGGGCTGGTCGGCCAGCGGCAGCTGATCCAGCGCCAGTGCCTGTACCCCGGCAGGCAGGAAGTCGACCTGCGCCAGCAGCGCCGACTGGCTCAGCAGCCAGCGCATACCGCTATGCTCTGCCATATAGCGCAAACGCTCAGCGGGGTATTCCGGGTCAAGAGGCACGTAGGTGGCTCCGGCCTTCAGCACCGCCAGCACGCTGATCAGCATCTCCGGGCCGCGCGTACAAGCCACGCCAATGGCCTGTTCGGCGCCTGCGCCCGCAGTCAGCAGCCCCGCAGTCAACAGATAGTGCGCCAACTGATTGGCGCGGCGATTCAGTTCGGCATAGCTCAGCGACTGCTGGCCAGAAACCAGTGCGGTTCGCTCAGGCTGCTGCCGTGCCTGCGCTTCAAACAGACGATGGATCAGCCCCTGCCCGGCACAGTCCGCCAGCGGTTGCTGATCATTACGACCACGCTGCAGCAATGCCTGCTGCTGCAGCGGGTTCAGCAGCTGCAGGTCAGCCAGCGGCAGCCGCGCCTGCTGTGGCCGGGTCATCTGTTCCAGCAAGCTCAGCCAGTGCTGGCCGAGCTGCTCAATCTGTGCCGCGCTGAAGCTGTCATGGCGGTATCGCCAGTCAAAGGTCAGACCCTCGCCGATGTAGATGGTCAGGGTCAGCGGATAGTGGGTCTGCTCGTGGTTAGCCACCTTCTGCATGCGTAGCGCACCACGGGCCGAGGGTAGCGCGATGTTGCGCAGTGCCGTGTCGACCGGGTAGTTCTCCACCACCAGCAGGGTATCGAACAGGGCCTGCGTCGTGCCGCTGGCAGCCAGACGCTGCAGCTGGGCCAGCGGTATATGTTCATGCTCGCGCACATGCAGCTGCTGTTGCTGCAACGCCTGCAACCAGTCGCCCAGTCGCTGCGACGGTGCCGGAGTGGCCACCACCGGCAGGGTATTGATAAACAGCCCCAGCACCTGCTCAATGCCGCTGATCTCCACCGGACGCCCGGCTACCGTCGCCCCCATGCACACCGTGGGCTGCCCGCTGTAGCGCTGCAACAGCAGCAGCCATGCGCCCTGCAACAGGGTATTGAGGGTAATGTGCTGAGCACGGGCATACTGCTGCCAGTGCGTGGTCTGGGCCGGAGTCAGTTGCCACTGGCGCTGCCCATAACCCGCGGCGGCGACCGGACGCGGCAGGCAGTTGGCCAGATAGGTCGGTTCACTTAAAGGTTGTAGAGCCTGCTGCCACTGTTCAAGGCTGGCATCGTTATCCTGACGCTGCAGCCAGCCGATATAGTCGCGGAACTGCGCGCGGGGTAGCGGCAGGCTTTCTCCGGCATAGAGCTTCAGCACCTCGGTCAGCAGCTGCGCCGTGCTCCAGCCATCCAGCAGCAGGTGGTGGACCGTCCAGATCAGCTCATACTGGTGCGCTGCCCTCGCCACCAGACACAGGCGCATCAGTGGTGGCTGCTGCAAGTCGAAGGGCCGGGCCAGTTCCTCACCGGCAATCACATCTGCATCGCCTTCGCTCAGGCGCAACGGCAGCTCCACCGCCGCCGCCAGCCACTGCAGGGGCTGTTGCTCATGCTCGATAAAACCGCTGCGCAGCGCGCCATGACGGGCCACCACCTGTTGCCAGGCAAAGCGGAAGCGGTCCAGATCGAAGCCTTCCCCGGTGATCGCCACCCGCAGCTGATTGACGTAGGCTCCACTGTCATCAAAGCGACTGTGGAACAGCATGCCCTGCTGCATGGGCGACAGCGGATACAGGTCCACCAGCGGATAGCGCGCCGCCACGGCACTGCGCACCTCCTCACTGACCAGGGTTTGCACCGCCTGTGGCGCAGCGGCTTGCTGCAACGGTTCCATCACGGTGGCCAGCGCCTGCAGGGTCTGATGTTCAAACAGCTGCCGTGGCACCAGCTTCCAGCCCTGCTGCCGGGCACGGGAGACAATCTGCAGGCTGAGAATGGAGTCGCCGCCGAGGGCGAAGAAGTTATCCTGCCGCCCGACCTGCTCGCGCTGCAGCACCTGCTGCCAGATCGTCGCCAGCAGCTGCTCCATCTCACCCTGCGGCGGCTGATAGCTCTGCGCTGTGGCAGGGTCAGCCTCGGCCCGCGCCGCCAGTGCCTTGCGATCCACCTTGCCATTGGGCGTCAGCGGTAGCTGCGGCAACAGCGTCAGGGTGGCAGGCAACATGTAATCGGGCAGATGCTGGCTGAGATAGTGACGCAGCTCCGCCAGCTCCAGCGTGTGCTGCGCTTCCACACAGGCCGCCAGATAGCCGCCACGCGGGTTGTCGCGCACCAGCACCACGCCCTGACGGACCGCCGGATGACGGTTGAGGTGCGCTTCGATCTCGCCCAGCTCAATGCGGAAACCGCGCACCTTGACCTGACTGTCGATGCGCCCCAGATACTCCAGCCGCCCGTCATGGCACCAGCGCACCAGATCGCCAGTGCGGTACAGGCGCTGGCCCTGCCCGCGGAAAGGGTCCGGCAGGAAACGTTCGGCGGTCAGGGCCGCGCGATCAAAATAGCCGCGCGCCAGCGCATCGCCGCCAATCAGCAGCTCTCCGGCAATACCGGCAGGCAGCAGGTTCAGTTCGGCATCCACCACCCGCAGATCCGTCGCAGCCAGTGGCTGGCCAAGATGGATGCTGTCCAGCCCGACGCGGGCGCAGGCCGACCAGATGGTGGTTTCGGTCGGCCCGTACATATTCCACAGCTCAACGCCCTGCTGCAGCAGGCTGTCGGCCAGATCACGGGGCAGTGCCTCGCCGCCGCAGAGCGCACGAAAACCGCGTGGCGCACGCCAGTGCTGATCCAGCAGCAGGCGCCAGCTGGCCGGGGTGGCCTGCATGACGCTGATCTGCTCGGCCTGCAGCAGGGCGGCCAGTGCCGCACCGTCCTGCCGCTGGGACTGACTGGCCAGCACCACGGTGCCGCCGCAGATCAGCGGCAGATACAGCTCCAGCGCGGCAATATCGAATGACAGTGACGTCACCGCCAGTAACCGCTCACCGGCGTGCAGGCCGGGCTGCTGCGCCATGCTCAGCAGGAAGTTGCTCAGCGCCTGCTGACGTACCATCACCCCTTTGGGCAGACCGGTGGAGCCGGAGGTATAGATCATATAGGCCAGCTGTTCAGCATGAACCGGCAGCGCCAGCCGCTGTGCGCTGAAGCAGCGCAGGTCGAGCTGATCCAGCAGCAGTGCCTGTTCTGGCGGCAGCGGCAGCTGATCCAGCAGCGAGGACTGGCTCAGCACCGTCGCCACCCCGCTCTGCTCCACCATGTACGCCAGCCGCTCACGGGGATAGTCCGGGTCCAGCGGAATATAGGCGGCACCGCACTTGAGCACGGCCAGCACGGCGGTCAGCAGATCGACCTGCCGGTCGAGAGCGACACCGACCCGGCTTTCACTGCTGATACCCCGGGCCTGCAGGGCATGGGCAAGCTGGTTGGCGCGCTGATCCAGCTGCCGATAACTCAGCCGCTGCCACGGCGCGGAGTGGTCACCTGACATCGGTGCTTCGGCGGCGAGTGCCACCAGTGCTTCAGCGTCAGGAGTGCGGTCTGCCTGTGCCTCGAACAGTTCGATCAGGGTCGGCAACACCTGCGCCCCAGGTTCACCGCAGCCCTGCTGCTGCCACGCCGCCGGGGTCGCCAGCGCCAGCTGTTGCAGCGGCAACGCCTGCTGCTGTTCATCCACCAGGGCGTGCAGCAACTGCAGATAGTTCTCCGCCAGCCGGGCAATGGTGGCCTCTTCAAACAGCTCGGCGGCATAGCTGAACGTCAGCTGCATCTCGCCGTGGTTATCCTGCAAAGCGCTGCGGCTGGCCTGAAGAGCGCTGCGGCTGTCCTGACAGGTCAGGCTCAGCTCGAACTGGGCCGCATTCTTGTGACTGGCCAGCGGCGTGATGGTCACACCGGGCAGATTCAGGGCCGCAGCCGCCGGTTGATGCAGATAGTTGAACAGACTCTGGAACAGCGGCGGATGGCTGAGGCTGCGTTCTACCTCCAGCCCGTCGACCAGCATGTCGAAGGGAATATCCTGATAGTTCTGTGCCTGCTGCACCTGCTGTCGCAGCTGCTCGGTCAGGCTGGCGACCGTCATGCCCTCACTGAAATGCAGTGGCAGCACCTGCGTATTGACAAAGAAGCCCACCAACCCCTGAGTTTCACCGCGCTGGCGGTTGGCCACCGGCACCCCGACCCGAATCTGCGTCTGCCCGCTGTAACGCTGGAGCAGCCAGTGCCAGGCCGCCAGCAGCGGCACAAACAGGGTCATACCCTGCTGCTGCCGGGCCTGCTGCCAGTGCTGCAGAGCCTGGCGCAGCGGTGCAGGAATGCTGAGTACGTAGTCGGCGCCCTGATATTCGGCCTCGCTGCGCCGGGGATGATCCACCGGCAAGGCCAGCAGCGGATGCGGTGCGGGCAGCTGCTGACGCCAGTACGCCAGCTGCCGGGTCTGCTCACCGGCCTCCAGCCAGTTGCGCTGCCACAGGGCGTAGTCGGCATAGTCGATGGGCAAGGGCGGCAATGGGCTGTCGGGTTGCGCATACAGCCGGGTAAATTCTTCCATCAGAATCTGCAGCGACCAGCCATCGGCGATGCTGTGATGCAACACCAGCAGCAGCTGATGTTCCGTTGCACTGAGGCGCAGCAGAGCGACACGCAGCAACGGGCCGTGCTGCAGATCGAAAGGTGTGCTGATCAGCTGTTGTTGCAGGCGCTGGCGCTGTGACGTTCTCTGCTCCACGGTCAGCAGGCTCAAATCCTCATAGCGCCACCACTGCTGGCGCGGCCAGTCGGGCTGCTGGAACTGCCGCAGCTGGCCGTCGTCGTCTTCAGCAAACACCGTGCGCAGGGCACCGTGACGCAGGATCAGGCTATGGAATACCGCGGCAATGCGCTCGGCCTGCACCCCGTCAGGCACCTCTGCCTGCAACTGTACCCCGCCATGAATATGGTAAGCGGCGCTGTCGGGCTGCCACTGCCACAGGAACCACTGCCGTTGCTGGGCGTAGGAAGGCAACACCCCCTGCGCCCAGTCATGGGGCTGGGCAATGATGGGCAGACGGGCAAAATCCAGCCCCTGTTTAGCCAGCGCCTGCAGAAACTGGGCGCGCTTGTCCGCAGGCAGAGCCGCAAAGCGACGGGCGATCAGCTGGCTGTCTGGCAGCGCGGCTGCAGCGGCATGTTGGGCATTCATCAGTCGTTCTCCAGGGCATCCAGCAGGGCACTCATGGCGTCCAGCTCGTCATGCTGTTGTTGCGGCTGCTGCTCAGCCAGACGGTCAAGCTCGGCGGCCAGTGCGGCCAGTTCGCCGAGCTGATACAGCGACTGCAGGCTGATCTCCAGCCCCAGCTGCTGACGGATACGGCTTTGCACCTGAATCAGTGCCAGTGAGTGGCCACCCAGCGCAAAAAACTGGTCATGACGGCCAATCTGGGTGTGCTGCAGCACCTCGCGCCAGATCTGCGCCAGTGCTATTTCACTGGCACTCTGTGGCGGTTCGGCACGGGTGCTGCTCAGCTGTGGCGCAGGCAGGGCACGGCGGTCCACCTTGCCGTTGGCATTGAGCGGCAGGCGCGCCAGCGTGACCCAGGCGGTGGGCAGCATATAGTCCGGCAGCTGGGCGGCCAGGGCGCTGCGCAGCTGTTCGCTGTCGAGCGGGCTGCTGCCACTCCAGTACGCCACCAGCTGCACACCGGCGCCGCTGTCACGGGCACAGACCACCGCTTCGCGCACACCGGCCACGGCACGCAGGCGGGCTTCGATCTCACCCAACTCGATCCGCTGACCACGCAGTTTGAGCTGATGATCCAGCCGCCCGAGGTAGTCGAGTACGCCATCTTCACGCCAGCGCACCAGATCACCAGTGCGGTACAACCGCCCACCTGCAGAGAAAGGATCGGGGATAAAACGCTCGGCACTGAGATCAGCCCGGCCGATATAGCCACGGGCCAACCCCACACCACCGAGATACAGCTCACCGGGTACACCCGGCGGCAGCGGATTAAGATCGGCATCCAGCACCCAGCAACTGACGTTGGCGATAGGCGCACCGATGGGCACCTGAGTGCGGCCCGGCTCGTCGCGGCACTGCCAGGCAGTGACATCAATGGCGGCCTCGGTCGGGCCATAGAGGTTATGCAGCTCCAGCTGCGGCAGCAGGCTCAGCAGCTGCTGCTGGGTCGACAGCGCCAGCGCTTCGCCACTGCAGATCACCCTCCGCAGGCTACTGCAGTCGGCGGCCAGCTCCGCAGGCTGATCCTGCCGCCCGGTAAGGAAGGCATCCAGCATCGAGGGGACGAAATGCAGGGTAGTCACGCCCTGCTCACGGATCAGCCGCCGCAGCCGTGCCGGGTCAGCCTGCGCTCCCGGTTCGGCCAGCAGCAGCCGGGCACCGCTCATCAGCGGCCAGAAGAACTCCCACACCGACACATCGAAGCTGTACGGGGTTTTCTGCAGCACCACATCATCGGCCTGCAGGGCATACCGCTGCTGCATCCAGAACAGCCGGTTGAACAGCGCACCGTGCTGGTTGCCCACGCCCTTGGGCGCGCCGGTCGAGCCGGAGGTGAAAATCACATAGGCCAGCTGTTGCGGCTGCACCGGCAGGTCGGGGTTAAAGACCGGCATGGCACTGACATCGACCTGCTGCAGGTCAATACAGTTCACCCCGGCACCACTGCCCTGACGCAACGCCGACGCCTGCGCCATCAAGGCCGTCAGGCTGAGGACCAGCCGCACGCCACTCTGCGTCACCATCGACTGCAAGCGCTCGGCCGGATAGGCCGGGTCCAGTGGCACATAGGCCGCACCGGCCTTCTGCACCGCCAGCAGGGCCAGCACCATTTCCACCGAACGCTCGGCCATCACCCCGACGCAGTCGTCAGGCTGTACGCCCGCCGCCAGCAGGGCATGGGCCAGTCGGTTGGCACGCTGGTTCAGCTCGGCATAACTGAGGGACAGATAGCTGCCCCCGGCATCGCTGCTGGCCAGCGTCAGTGCTACCCGTCGCGGCGTCTGCGCGGCCTGCTGCTCAAACAGCTGGAATACCGGCCGCGCAGCGGGATAGTCCGCCGGCGCCAGTGCCAGCCTGTCGCGCGGCTGGGTGCTGATGTGCTGCACCTGCTGCCGCTCTGCAGCGGGCAGCAGTTCGATCTGCGCCAGTGGCCGTTGCGGCTGCTGCAACTCATCCAGCAGCTGCAGCAGATGCTGGCCGATGCGCTCCACCACATCAGGCAGGAACACGCCGGGCTGATAACTCAGCTCGCACAGCAATCCCTCCGGCTGCTGATGCACCACCAGCAGCAACGGATAGTTGGTCTGCTCGCGACGGCTGAGGTTGCTGATGGCCAGCTCACCGGCCAGCTGCTGCAATGCCTTGTCGACCGGGTAGTTTTCAAACACCAGCAGGGTATCGAACAGCCCCTGACGGTTGTGCTCATGCTGTTGCCCCCATGCCGCCTGCAGATCAAACAGCGGCGTATGTTCGTGCTCACGGGCAGCCAGATTGTGCTGCTGCAATTGGCGCAGCCAGTCACCGACGGGCTGTTCCGGGCGCACCTCGGCCAGCAGCGGCAGGGTATTGATAAACAGGCCGGGCATGGCTTCCACCCCGGCCAGTTCCGCCGGACGCCCCGCCACCGTCACCCCGGTACACACCTGACGCTGGCCACAGTAACGCTGCAACAGCAGCAGCCATGCGCCTTGCAGCAGTGTATTGAGCGTCACCTGCTGGCTGCGGGCAAACTGCACCAACGCCTCGGAGCGCGTCGCCGTGACCGGCACCGTCAGGGTGACGGGCGCCTGTTCATTACCCGCTGCCGGGTTGCCAACAGCGCTGGCCAGATAGGTAGGCTGCTCCAGCACACTCAGCTGCTGCTGCCACCAGTCGAGACTGAGGGTGCGATCCTGCGCCTGTAGCCAGCCGATATAGTCGCGGTAGCTGGCGGTCTCGGCAGGCTCATAGTCGGCACCCTGCTGATAGCGCCGCAGCACTTCGGCAAACAGCAGCGAGGTGCTCCAGCCATCGGTGATCAGGTGATGCAGGGTCAGAATCAGGTGATAGGCGCCGCTCGCGGCTGTGGCCACCAGCGCCAGTTTCAGCAGTGGCGGCTGGCGCAGGTCGATGCCCTGCTGCAATTCTTCAGCCGCCAGCATAGCCAGCGCGTCCGCTCCCCATTGCGACTGCAATGCCGCCAGTGACAGGCGCCGCACCGGCAGCGGCTGCTGATGCGCCACCCACTGCAGGGGCACGCCTTGCGGCCCCTGTACGATGGCCGAACGCAGCACCGGGTGCTGATCCACCGTGGCCTGCCAGGCGGCAATAAAGCGCTCGGCGTCCAGCCCCTGCAGATCAAAGCGAATCTGATTGAGATAAGCACTGCCGTCCGGCTGATACAGGCTGTGGAACACCATCCCCTGCTGCATCGGCGACAGCGGATAGATATCCGCCAGATTGCCCAGCGGCTTGCCTTCCCGATGCACCGCCGCGGGCCAGTCGAGCGGCTGCAGTTGCGCGGTGGTCAGCCCGGCCAGCGTCAGATCCGGCGCAGCAGGTTGCCGGGCCTCGTCCACCAGTGCCAGCAGCGCCTGCTGCAGGGCGGCGGCAAATCCGGCCATATCATCTGCCGAATAGAGATCGGGCTGATAACGCAGGCTGAAACTGAACTGCCCGTCTACCACCTGAGCATCGATGATCAGACCATGGCTGGCCCGTGCCGCCGGGTCACGGCTGTCACCGCAACCTTCAGCCGCCAGCTGCAGACCCTGACCCTGCCCAAAACTAAATTGACCTAAATAGTTAAACAGCAGCGGTGCCTGTGGCAGTGCGGCCAGCCGTTGTTGCTGCTGCGCCGTTCCCAGCCAGCGCAGCAGACCAAAGCCCAGCCCCTGCGATGGCACGGCCTGGCGTTGCTGCTGCACCGCCTGCACCCGCGCCGCCCAGTCGGCCTGTGCATCAACGCCCAGCCACAGCGGATAAATCGCGGTAAACCAGCCGACACAGCGCGACAGATCGGGCTGCTCGGTATGGGATTCATTGTTGTTCGCTAAGTTATTGCTCGCTTCGTTATTGCTCGCTTCGTTATTGCTCGCTGCAACGTTGGGAAGTGGCCAGTCGGCAGGCCAGTCACGACCGTGACTTTCCACCTCCACCCACAGCCCATGACCACGCCACTGCTGCCAGGCACTGGCCAGTGCCGCCAGCAGCAGATCGTTGATCTGTGCCGAGAAATGACCGACACATCGGCTCAGCAACTGACGGCTATTGTGCTGATCCAGCGTCAGCTGCAACTGCCGCTGTTCGGCCAGCGTGGAGGTTACGGCAGTCTGTGTAACCTGTTGAATTGCAGCACTGTCTGCCAGCTGCTGCCAGTAGCCCAGCTCGGCTTGCAGTACCTCACTGGTCAGCTGTTGGTGTTGCAGCTCGGCATACTGCCAGGGCGCGCTGCCAGCGGGCAGTGACACCGGCTGGCCCTGTGCAAGCACTTGATAAGCCTGCTGTAAATCTTCCAGCAGGATGCGCCATGACACCCCGTCCACCAGCAGATGATGAATCACCAGTAACAGTCGCTGCTCACCTTGCGGCAGGTCGATCAGCACCGCGCGCCAGAGTGGCCCGTGTTGCAGATCCAGACTGCGCTGTGCGTGCTCACAGAGCTGGGTCAGCTCCTCCGTGCTAGTTGCTTCGCGTTGCCACAGCAGACCCTGACTGGCACTGGCCAGCGGCGCCAGATGCTGCTGCCACTGACCGCCACGGTCACGTTTAAAGCGCGCGGACAGCACCGGGTGAACAGCCACCAGCGCCACCAGCGCCTGTTGCAGCAGCTCGGCATCCAGCCCCTGCCCGTCCTGCTGCCACAGTGATGGCCTCAGCAGTAGCGCCTGATTCCAGTGCTGACGCTGGCTGACAGGCAGGGTAAAAAAGCGGGCCTGTAATGGCAGTAACGGCAGGCTGTCCGCTACAGACTGACTGACCGCAGGCTGACTGACCGCGGTAGCCGCCACCGCCGGTGCACTCGCCTTACGGGCAAAGGGGCTACCCTTGCCTATCTTGCTGGCAAAGGCAGAGCCTGTACGGGCGGGCGCTGCGCTGGCCTGCGCCAGCGGCGTCACTGCCTGCGCCAGGGTGGCAATATCACCGCTGTCGAATAACTGTTTGGGCGTCAGTTTCCAGCCTGCCTTACGGCAGCGGGCAACGATCTGCAGACTGAGAATGGAGTCGCCACCCAGGGCAAAGAAATTATCCCGACGCCCGACACGAAGCTGGTTCAGCACCTCGCCCCAGATCGTCGCCAGCAGGGTTTCCACCTCGCCCTGTGGCTGGTCGCTGCTTGGTTCGTCACTGACCGACTGCAGTGGTTGCTGGCGCTGCTGTTGTGGTAGCTGTTGGGCAAAACCCAGCAGCCCCTGCCGGTCAACCTTGCCATTGGCGGTCAGCGGCAAAGCGGGTAACAACAGCAACTGTGTCGGCAGCATATAGTCGGGCAGCGTGGCGGCCAGTTGCTGCAACAGCGTCGCGGGCTGCAACACCCGACCACTATCGGCGACAACAAACGCCAGTAACTGGGTGCGCCCTTCCGTCTGCTGCGCCAGCACTTCGGCCTGCCGCACGCCCGGCTGGGCCAGCAGCTGAGCTGCTACTTCCGCCAGTTCCAGCCGGTAACCACGTACCTTGACCTGATCATCGGCCCGGCCCAGATAGTGCAGGCTGCCGTCGTCCGCCAGCCGTGCCCGGTCGCCACTGCGATACAGGCGCTGGCCTGCATGCCAGGGGTCAGGAATAAAGCGTTCGGCGGTCAGTGCCGGGCGCTGCAGATAACCACGGGCCACACCGGCACCGCCCAGATACAACTCCCCCGCCACCCCCGGTGGCAGCGGTTGCAGGTCGGCATCCAGCACACAGGCAAAACAGCCTTGCAGCGGGATGCCGATAGCAGGGCCAGCCTCCACTGACTGCCCGGCAGGCAACACGCTGGTGAGTACGCCCACGGTGGTTTCCGTCGGGCCATAGTGGTTGATCAGCTGGCACTGCGGCGCCAGCGTACGCAACTGCGCCACCAGTGAGGCACTGAGGCTTTCACCACCGCTGATCAGCCGGTGGCGCGGCAGCAACTGTGCCGCGTCCTGCTCGGCAGCATGCAGCAGGGCGGCCAGATGACTGGGGACAATTTTCAGCACATCCGCCGGGTGACGCTGCAGGTAGTCCAGCAGCGCATGGGTGTCGGTCACCACCGGCTGCGACGGCAGGCTCAGGCTGCGGCCACTGCACAGGGCACCGAAGAGCACGGTATGGCCCAAATCCGCCGCCGGGGTGGAGACCATCATCATGGTAGTAGCGTCATCCGGCAGTGCCAGCCGTGCCAGCACCGCCGTCACGTAGTTGGCCAGCGCGCCGTGAGAAATCACCACGCCCTTGGGCTGCCCCGTGGAGCCGGAGGTATAGATCACATAGGCCGCCTGCTGCGGGTGCAGTGGCACCCTGAGCCACTCAGGCCGCATCGAATTATCGCTGGGGACGGTCAGAGGTAAACGCGGTAGCGCAGCGGCCCAGTCGGCCTGCCCTGTCTCTTCTTCTGTCTCTGCCGCCAGCAACAGCACCGCACCGCAGTCCTGCAGCTGATAGGCCAGACGCGCAGCAGGCAGCGCCGGGTCGAGGGGCACCCACACTGCGCCCACCTGCAGGATCGCCAGCATAGCCATCACTGCCTGCGGCGAGCGCTCGGCCAGCACCGCCACCCGTTGCTCCGGCTGCACACCGTACTGCCGCAGGCGCTGACTGAGCAACGCCACCTGTTGCTGCACCTCGGTCAGTGACCAGCGGCGTTCGCCATCGAGCAGCAGCGGACGGTCATCCGCCACCTGTGCCCAGGCTCGCTGCCAGCGTTCGGTCACGGGCAGGAACTCGCTGCCCTGCTCAGCAGATTCCATTGCAGGCTCCGGCAGCAGACTGAGGGGCTCCGCCAAACGCAGCTGATCCAGCGGCTGATCCTGCCGGATAGCGATCTGCTCCAGCAGCGCCTGCAGCTGACGGCCAAGCATGGCCAGAGTGGCAGGGCGGAACAGATCCGTGGCATAGGTAAAGCCCAGCTCAATGCCATTGCGCTGCTGGCAGACATCCAGACTGAGATCGAAATGCACCAGCCCGGTGAAGTGCTCGCGCAGGGCAAACTGCACCCCGCCAAACTCGGCACGGGGCATCGGCTGCTGCTCGGTCATCTTGATCTGGAACAGCGGGTTGACCCCGGCCTGGCGCTCCGGTGCTACCGCCTCGACCATCTGCTCAAAGCTGAGATCCAGATGCTGCTGCGCCTGTCGCAGTTCATCATTCACCTGTTGCAGCCACTGCGCCACGACGTAGTGCGGCTGCGGCTGCTGACGCACCACCGCGACATGGGTGAGATAGCCGACCAGTTCGGCGCTGTGGGGGTAATGTCGCAAGGCGCAGGGCACGCCAAGGCGAATATCACGCTGCCCGCTTAAACGGCTGAGCAGCACTGCGAAAGCGGCCTGCACCAGCACAAAGACGGAACAGTGCTGCGCTCTGGCCAGAGCCTGCAGGCTGGCGGTCAGCCCGGCAGGCAGCAGATGGTGATAACGCTGCCCCTGTTCACTGCGCGGGGCAGCGTGAGTCTGATCAGCAGGGGAATAATCCGCTGCCAGCGGCCGCGCTGGCTGCTCGCCACCCAGATGCTGTTGCCAGTACGCCGCCTGTCGCTGCGCCAGACTACGGCCCTCGCTATCGCACCCGGCCAGCTGTTGCTGCTGCCACTGCGCGAGATCAGCAAACTGCACCGGCAGTGCTGGCTGCGCGGGCTTCTGGCCCTGTGCATAACACTGATAGGCCAGACCAAAATCATTGAACAGCGCCTGCACCGAGGCACCGTCGGCAAGAATATGGTGGATCACCAGCACCAGCTGATGATGATCCTCGGCCAGCTGCAGCAGTCCGGTACGCACCGCAGGCGCCTGATCCAGCGCCAGTGGCTGGCGGCCCCATTGCTGCACCTGTGCGGCAGCCGCTGCGGTGACATCCACCTGCCCCAGCAGCGACAGCCGTTGTGGCTGCCACAATGCTCTGACCTGTTCGTCTTCGAGGCTCAGCAGCTGCTGACACAGCTGCCCCTGTTCTTCCCTGAACACCGAGCGCAGCGGCTCATGGCGGCTGCACAGGTAACGCAGTGCCTGCTGCAGAGCAAAGCCATCCAGCACACCCTGCAGGTCAATCACACCAACCATGTTGTAGGCGGCACTGTCCGGGTCCAGCTTCCAGGTCAGCCACAGGCTCTGCTGCGCCGCCGAGGTCGGCAGTGACTGCTGACGGTCAAGCAGCGTTACCGGCGGCAACGCCGGTTCGGCCAGCTGGCGCTGCTCGATCTGTGCGGCCATATGATCCAGCCGGTGAAACTCGAACACTTCACGGGCACTCAGTTGCACCTGCCAGCGCTGGGCAATCTGGCTGCACAGCGCCACGGCTTTGAGGGAGTTGCCACCGAGAGCGAAGAAGGAAGCATCACGGGTCAGCAGCAGAGGGCGACGCTCATCGTCCTGCAGCACGGTTTCCCACAACTGGGCCAGCGCAATCTCCACGGCGCCACGGGGGCTGATACCGCCCTGCGTCTGCCCTTCACTACGGCTCGGGCTGCCTGTGGTGACGCTATGGTTCAGGTGACGCAGCTGCCCCTGCTGATAAATGGCGTAGGCATCCAGACTGCCTTCCTGCCAGCCGTGGCGACAGGCGGACCGTTGCAGTTTGCCGCTGGAGGTTTTCGGCAGCGCACCGGGCTGCAGCAGGACAACCACTGCCAGCGGTTCCATCCAGATGCGGCTGACCACTTCATCCAGCGCCTGTACCAGCGCACCGGGCGCGGTGAGCTTCTGCACACTGCGGGAGACTTCCAGCGCCAGACCAATGCCTTCGCGACGCTGGCCCTGCTCATCCAGCGTGACGGCAAAGGCCGCCACCCTGCCCTTGCGTACCCAGTCAAGCTCGGTCTCGATAGCCGCTTCAATGTCCTGTGGATAAAGGTTCTGGCCACGAACGATGATCAGATCCTTGCAGCGCCCGGAGATGTACAGCTGCTGGTTGTGGATAAACCCCAGATCGCCGGTACGCAGCCAGCGGCGCCCCTGCCAGTCGACAAAACTGGCGGCGGTAGCCTCGGCATTACGCCAGTAGCCCTCGGCAACACTGGGGCCGCTGAACCAGATTTCGCCCACCTGATCCGGCTCGCGTTCAGCGAGGGTGGACGGGTCAACAATGGCCAGCTGGTGATCGGCCACCACGGTGCCGCAACTGACCTGCACACTGGCATTGACCTGCGTGGGCACTGCCTGCGCCTGCCCGCGGGCCAGTGCCTCTGTGGCAAAGGGCAATGTCAGCAGCCCCTGCCGGGCGGCTCGGGTGCTGACCATCAGGGTGGCTTCCGCCAGCCCGTAGCTGGGCATCAATGCCTCAGGCTCAAAGCCGGTGCCGTCCATATGGCTGACAAAATCCTGCAGGGTGGCGGCCCGCACCGGCTCAGCACCGGAGAACGCTACCCGCCAGTGGCTGAGATCCAGCCCCTGCAGCTGGCTGCGCCGCACCCGGTCAACACAGAGGCGATAGGCAAAGTCAGGCCCGCCCGATACCGTACCGCGGTGTCTGGCCACGGCCTCCAGCCAGCGACTGGGGCGCTCAAGAAAGAACTTCGGTGACATCAGTACCAGCGGCCGACCACTGAACACCGGCAGCAGCAGGCCACCGATCAGCCCCATGTCGTGATAGAGCGGCAACCAGCTGACAAATACGTCATCGTCCTGCACCTGCAGCTGGCGATACATCGCCACTTCATTGGCCAGCAGGTTGTCGTGGCTGACCATCACTCCCTTGGGCGCCGAGGTGGAGCCGGAGGTGTACTGCAAAAAGGCCAGATCACCCTGCTGTGGCTGCCAGTGCTGATAGTCCGCGGCCTGATGCAGATCGGTCTGATCGACTGCCACCACGTCGGCGGCCGACAAGCTGACTCCCGCCTGCTGCAGCGTCGTTGCCACCTCGCTGCTGGTCAGAATCCATTTCGCTGCAGCATCTTCAGCAATGCCCCGCAGGCGCTGCAGATGCTGCTCGCGCACCGACTCCGGCGGAAACACCGGCACCGCCACCACGCCGCTATAGAGACAGGCGAAAAAACCGGTGACGTAGTCCACCCCGGAATCCATCAGCAGCAAGGCCCGCTCGCCCACACAGGCATTACGCTGCAACTGTGCCGCCAGCGCCTGCGCCCGCTGCTGCAGAGCGAGGTAGCTGTAGGTGGTATCACCGCGGGCATCCACGGTAATCAGCGCCGTGGCCTGAGGACGAATGCGGGCAAAATGACTCAGGCTCTCGGCCAGAGAAGCAGCAACAAAGGGGGTGGCAGACATGGTGGACTCTCGTTCAGGCAGGGCAGAAGTGCCGGTCACAGGCAACGCAGGAGCAAGCGTTCAGAACATGTGCACGATCATGTGAGCTGGGCCAGACAAGGCGCAAAGCGCTGAGGAAGTATCATTCACTGGTCAGTCAGCGACTGGTCGCCGTGTGATTCCGCAGGCTTTTCCACGCCGGATGGCCGACGTGCAGCAGATCGTGAGCGCGTTCCTAGCGTGGACAACCAGAGAGGCAACGGAATGGCAGCGTGAGGGTAATAACGGCAGACAGCATGACGACTCCTTGGTAATCCTTGAGGCGCTCACAGAGGTGAGAACGTTTCTTATTTGTGATTGACGATGGAGTGCCGGAGGAATTTAGCGGGGGGATGGGGTGACTACTATGCTGCAGACAGGTTCAGCGCCTGCCACTAAGCGCTGACAGCCTGCAATGGATCACCAGCACACAGGCCTGCAAAAAAGTCATCGAGACGCTGTGCTATCAGGATATGGTCATCAGGTTCAGGAGAAATGACATGCTGGCGTCGCTGTGATCGAATCAGCGCATCGCTCAACACCATTTTTTCCTGTTGTTTCAATACATCCATTACTTCTCTTGTCACCGGTGATAACAACGCCGATACGTCGTACCCCAGCAGAAAAGCACCAATTCGAGCTTCCTGATATTCCAACTGCTCCAGTGGCAGAAAGGACTCCCACAGCCGATCTCTTTGCAGATACGGGTATTGATCAAGCAGGGTCAAAAAGTCACTGGCGTCTTTGTTGCTTTGTTGCCGTCGCTCCCGCCACGCCACCAGCTTCAGTAATGCCAGCCCTGCCATAGAGCATACTTTCAGTTCTGTCGAACCATCCAGTTCAACGGTGATCGCGGCAGCGAATGCTTCCTCAAATCCAGCAACCGACATTACGGTTTCAAACTCGGGTGGCCAGGCTATTTCCCCTTCAGCAGAAGCAATGCCACCAAAGGGGATGATGTCTACCGGCAATCCGCTGGGTTGATGATACAGACGGTGCGGCTCACGAGTAGCTGTCAGTCCTGCTGCCACCAGCGCAGAGCGTACTGACTGATATTCAGACCAGTCTGCAACCATAATCGCGGTATCAATATCTTTGGTCTGCCGGCCCGGATCACGACCAAAGACGTGGAACAGTAGAATCCCCCTCCGTCGCACCTGCAACAAAGTAGGCGCCCCCACCGTCCTGCAGACATCAATGAGCAGCCGTAATACCGGTTCAAACCCAGGGCGCAGGGAGTGTTTTAAGGTGTAGGAAGCGCTCATTGATTTTCTCCGCAGCCTCAATATTGCGACTATCGCCAGAAGCCAGTAATTCAGCGATAGCTAACAGCGCCTGACCTCGTTTATCTACAGAGAGGCGCTGCCCCCAGAAAGCAGGCACCAACCATAAGCGTCCGGCAGCATCCGGTTTACAGCGCAGTTGCCTGATTCGCTCAGCGAGCGGCACTTCGGTAAACAGCATCAACTGTTCAGCCTGCAAGTACTCAGTCAGTAACTCTGCGGCTACTTCGCCACTCCAGAGGTCTCCCGCTACCAGCACGATGTCATGCCAGCTCAAGGGGGCACTGAGGCGCATTCCGCCCAGTTTGGCGCGCAACTGACTGCGATAATGGGTAAGCCATTCATGAATCAGAGGCTGCTGGCGCACGAAACTCTGCCCTTCGCATTGCCAGGACAATCCTTCTGCCTTGAGTAAAGCCAGAGTATTGCTGACCACGCCCACAGAGACGCCTGCACAGTCAGCCATCGTACGAATGGAGGCATTCTGCAGGGCAGGATCAGCTAACAAGGCAAACACGCAGCGCACTGTCGCCGCCGTCCAGCCTGCTCGCGCAGGTAGCTTAACCGTCGCAGCCGTGCGGCCACTTATCCACAGATATAAACCTTCTGACTGAACACGGGCATTCCCCGCAGCATCAATGAAGTTAATCCCCTGTTCACTGCACTTTTCAGCCAGAAAGTCCGACAACGGGTTGCATATCAGCACGCTATCAGGCTGTTTGACCAACTGTTGCAGACTTTCCTTACGGTGAATCTGCTTGATCACCATAGCTAACCGCACCTGCTGGCTGCCTGCTGTAATAATCAGCTCAGCTCCCTCAGCATAGGCACTGACTGATGGGGGGAGATGAGCGAGTGCCTGCACAAGAAGTTCTTGATTGTTCATTTTTTCATTCTATTCACGATTCATGAACGATAGAAAATTATGAACACACTCGATGAAAGATCAAGGGGGATGTGACATCTAACAGGCTGTTGAAAAACGTTATCGAGACCGCCGAGACAAGGAAAAAACAGGCGAA
>NZ_LAPT01000169.1 GCF_003194385.1 Pokkaliibacter plantistimulans | reverse complement strand
CTTATGGGATAATGCGCCTATGGAGCGGCTCTTTCGCAGTGTGAAAAGTGAGTGGGTACCGAAGTGTGGATACACCAGCCTGGATCAGGCGATCAAGGATATCGGTGACTACCTGATGAGCTATTACAACGAACAGAGGCCTCATTGCCACAACGGTGGTTTAACCCCGGTGATGAGGGAAAAAGAAGCTAAGAAGCTGTCCGGAAATAGTTGACCACTACATTTGACAGGGACGTCACCCCATGTGCGGCCGCTACAACCTGACCGATTCCCCCGTTGTTCGCCAGTTGATGGCAGACGTGGGGATGCCTCTGGATATGGCGGAGCCGCGGGAGAACATCGCGCCGGGGAGCTGGGGGCAGATTATCTGGGAGTCGGGGCAGGGCAGAGTGCTGTCGGAGGCGATGTGGTCGCTGCTGATTGAGCCTAAGCCTGACCGCCCTGGTTACCGCCCCGTGCCGAAGTAAAGCACCTTTAATGCCCGATCGGGCAATCTGGCCAGCGGCAAACTGTGGAAGGAGCCTTTCAGATACCACCGGGCGATTATCCCGGCGTCGGGGGTTTATGAATGGCAGGGCGAGCCGGGACATAAAACCCGCTATTACATTCAGCCGGTGGATCAGGCGATTGCCTTTGGTGGCTTGTACCGGCAGTGGGAGTTTGGCGGGGAGCGGGTGATGTCTTACAGCATTATCACCTTGCCGCTCCATCCGCGTTTCTCTCATATCCACGACAAGAGCATCCCGCTGATGCTCCAGCCTGTCGACTTTGATCTCTGGCTAGACCCTACCTTTTCTAACACCGATGCCTTTCAGCATTTGCTTAAGACTTGTGTGCCGGTGGATTTGAGGGTGGAGAGTCCTTTAACAACAGAAGTTGTATATAAAGGCTTGAATTAAAACTATTACGACATTCGTCTAATAGTGTTTTTTTGTGTTGACTTCTTTCTATATGAAAGAGTAATTTTGCTCGTGTAGCGGGTGTGCATCGCCCGTTTGCCTGCTCTTTTAAAAATTCAATTTTGCGTTGTCAGGGAATCGAAGCCTTCTTTAAAAAAGGCGATTTCTCGTGAGAGAAATCATGACCGGCCAGCTGCGATTATCTTGTTCCCGGGGTCCGCATTAGTTCTGAGATGCGGGCAGCACCGGAAAACAGGCGACAGTTGTCTGGAGTTCTGAGATGAAAGGTCTACTCAAGGTCAATTATTTTTTTAATCCCTGAATGCTTTGGAACGTGGTCTGGAGCCCTACTTTTGGGGCCATAACTAACGCAGAAGGAGCATGTTATGAATATTTCTATTCGTATTTCTATCGTAAAATTGAACAAGGGCAAATCCAATCCAACCGAGAGGGAGGTGCGGATTAAAAAGCAAATTGACCTGAGTAAATTGGCGGTAGTAGGGAAGTTTCTGCTACGTCAGTTAGTAACTTGCGCTGTTACATGGGTATTGAAACTATTCATTGACTCGTAATTACTGACCTTCATCTTGACCTAACTAAAAGATCAAGAGATCCATTGCCTATGGATAAACCTTACTACCCCTTTAAACCAATTGGATCTTTAGATGCACTTGCGACTACGCTTGGAGTGCACCCTAAGTTGCTAACTGACTTCTCGAATAAGGCGAATGATTCCTACGTGAAGTTTGAAATAGTAAGTAAGTCTAATAAAAGACGGACTGTCTATGAGCCTAAATTTGAATTAAAGAGACTTCAAAAAAGGATTAACTCTAGAATATTCGAAAAGGTGGAGTATCCAGTTTATTTGCATGGTGGAATCTCTGATGAAATAAACAAAAGAGATTACGTAGAAAACGCAAAGCTTCATGCCAAATCAAATACATTGATATGTCTTGATATAAAAGACTTTTACGGGAGTATTCTCCTTGATCATGTTTTCGATGTATTTAAAAATTTTTTTCACTTCCCCCCCGATGTGTCATCTCTGCTAACAAAGCTAGTCACTTTAAATGGTAATGTTCCCCAAGGAGCCTGCACCTCATCATATTTAGCAAACTTAGTATTTTTTAATTCAGAGTACAATTTGGTATCTAGATTCAGAGGAAGAGGGGTGACCTATAGTCGGCTTTTAGACGATGTTACATTATCTTCTAATGATAAATTGAGTGATACGCTGGTTCAAAAGTATATCGAAGAAGTCTCAAAGCTATTTGCTAAATACAGCCTGCATATAAAAAATAAAAAAACAAGAGTACATATTAAATCTGACCATTCAAAACCGTATGATGTTACTGGTTTATGGGTAGGGCACAGCTCTCCTAGATTAAGGAAGAGTGATAGGAGGAATATTCGACATGAAGTCTTCTTGTGTGAGAAGGAGTTTGAGTTTGATTCTACGTCCGAAAAATATCACAAACAATGGAATCGAGTTTCAGGATTAGTTGCAAAGATGCAACGCCTTCAGCATTCACAAGCTAAAATCTTAAGGCAAAGACTATCAAAAGTGTTGCCAACTTATAGTGACGCTGATGCAGCAGCAGTTATTCGCGATGCCAATAAAATTCTGAACGCAAAAAAGAAAGAGAACATGAAAATAGGTGAGTTAAATAGAATAAATAGAGTGCTATATTCATTAGGTATTCTTGGTAGAACTAATTCGGGCAAAGCCAAAAGCTTAGGTAAGAACATACGAGCCAAGTACAATAATTTACCTGGAAAAAGGGCATTTTGGGTATGAGCGAGCAGTTCGAGTATGGGACCGTTAGAGTATTTGATACATTCAAAGGCTTTGGATTTATTAGAAGGTCTGTAGGAAAAGATGTATTCTTTTTTTACACTGAAATAAACAATGAAGAAAAAGTTCTGGTTGAAGGTGATAGAGTTCAATTTATAGTTAGACCTCAACAAAAAGGCCCGAGAGCTTACGAAATTTCTAAAGTGTCTTGACGTTAAGTTTGACACTCCCCATCACCCCAACCTAAACTCCACCCCACTAGAACTCAAAGTGTAGTGGTCAACTATTTCCGGACAGCTTCTTAGCTTCTTTTTCCCTCATCACCGGGGTTAAACCACCGTTGTGGCGTGTATCCACACTTCGGTACCCACTCACTTTTCACACTGCGAAAGAGCCGCTCCATAGGCGCATTATCCCAGCAGTTACCACGCCGGCTCATGCTTTGAACCATCCGATACCGCCACAGCCGCTGGCGGTATTCCAGACTGCTGTACTGACACCCCTGGTCGGAGTGGAACATGACCCCTTGCGGCCGACCACGCAAGCGATA
>NZ_LAPT01000168.1 GCF_003194385.1 Pokkaliibacter plantistimulans | reverse complement strand
TCAACGACCTGTTAAAACGCATCGCTACCGGACTACTCCAGCAACAATAAACCCTCTGGCAGGATGGCCTGACCGAGCGTTTCGATATGGCAGGCTGCCTGAATGCCATAGACCCGCACATCGTCTTCATCCTCTATGTACGCTTCGAGATGCCTGAGCAGCCGGGCCACACCTTCGTCATCAGCGATCAGCAAAAACACCGAATACTGCACAGGCTGAGCGCATTTGCACATAAACCGATGCACCCGCTGCAGGCGTTTTGGCTCACGAATGTCATAACAGAGAATCCACACATTCATGTCGTTTCATCCTCTCTGGAACTGCCTCCAGTTGCCAGATCAGTTGCTGTAACTGCCGGGAGCGTTCACGGGTCAGCCATGCTTCATGTCGCTGAAAACATTGCCACGCGGCGCGCGGGCCATGCTTGTCGGGAAAAGCCGCCAGCCATTCGCCACTGAGCACCGTGATGGCCGCCTGTTGCCATTCCTGCAGCAGTACCTGAACCGGCCGCGCCTGCTCGCAGTGAAGGATGCCAAACTTCTGCAGCACCTCACGCAGGTGCGCTTCAAAAAAGCCTTCCAGCCAGCTGCAGAATTGCTGCAAATCAAACTTGCCGAGGACCGAGCCGATCCGGTTAATCAGCTGTTTCTGGCGAAATACCGGGCGTGCTTCTCCCAATAAGTCGGCATACCAGTGTGCGGCCTGATGAGCATCCCAGTCGGCGTAAATCGCCTGCAACTGCTGATCCCAGCCCAAACGCTCAAGCAGGGCTGCCAGCGTCGTTTCCTGAGTGGCAGAGGGCATCAGCATTGCCCGCAATTTTCCACGCCCGCTGTAAAACGCCACTGGAATGGCAGTGTCTGAACAGGCCAGTAACGGCGCACAGCTGGCGGTAAGCTCTCCCACGACGAACACCCGGGCCAGGCGGCGCAGAGGTAACCAGCGCCAGGGCTCACCCTTCAACTTCAGGCGAATTGCCGGGCCGTCCACACGCCAGGTATCCACTTTTCGGGCATCCAGCATCAGGCTGATACTTCTGTCTGTCATGCACGCGCCTCCTCATCAGGGAGATCACTCAGGGCACGGCGCAATGCATTACGCATACTGCGCACCCAACGGGATTTGCACCTGGCAAAGGCCTGATAACACAACGCCCGACCCGCTTTGGTCATCAAGCAACCATCCGCCTGCTGGGTAAAGTGCTCAGGTCGCAGTACCTGTGTTGCAAACAGTTCAATAGCCATGGCCTCAACCTGATCACGATAGAGCTCTATCAGGTCACAGGCCAGGGAGGAGCGGCTGTACTCCAGCTGATGATAGAAGCCGATCATCGGATCCAGCCCGTAAGCCACCAGTTGTTGTTCTGCCAGCTGATGCAACAGGGAATACCCCAGTGAAAGCACCACATTCACCGGATCCTTCGGTGGGCGCCGATTACGGCCAGTAAAGTTAAGCGCAGGAGCAAATGCCGCCTGCAAACCTTCGAAATAACGCGCCGCCGCACTGCCCTCGATACCACGCAAACGTGCCACCGACGGCGTGACCTCTTCTGCCCGCAATGCCTGAACCTGTGCCCGAATCGCCTGACTGGCAGCAAGCAAGATGCGACGCGCCTGCGGCCGCTGCCAGGCCTGCACCTGTAACAGACGTGCCTGACGAAGCATCCTGCTTATAACGAGCCAGCTGCTTAATCGTTGCTGAACATCAGGGGACTGGCTCATACGGTACTGCCACACCCGCCGGGCGACATTGCCGTGGCGTAATAACTCGCAACCGGCATAGGTCGGTTCACCACGGCCACTCATAACCGCCAGACTGACCTTCGCCGCACTCAGGCGGAACAGCACATCGCTGGTGAGCTGTACGCTGCGACTGATCACCACCCAGCCCAGCCGCGCCAGAGGAATCGACTGGGCCAGCCGTCGCTCAGGGTGATGAATCAACAAACGCTGGCCTTCCACATCCAGCCGAATATCTCGCCGGTCAATAAATAAGGTTTCCATGCTCAGCCTATAATCATCCATTCATCATTAAGCGGCAGGATGCCCTGCCCCAGCACTTCAATCCGGTGAGGCGCGGGTAAGCGCACCAGTAGAAAGGCATCAATGTTTTCATTGATGACCTCACGAATACGCGACAGGAGCAGGCGCTTTTCCGCAGGTGTCAGATAACACTCAAACACCGACTTTTGCCCACCGCTGGCAAAGTCCTTCAGCACATACAAGGCTTGCCGCAGGCGCGATGGATCGCGGACGTCATAGGCAGCGATATAGAGTTGTGATGCAGACATGCTTTGCCCTCACTGTTCGGCCGGACGAGTCACCATAAAACGCTCAACAACGGCATCACGGAAAATCTGCGCATCTGCCAGCTCCTGACCGCGCTGTTCCTGCGCTACCGGCACCGACACCGCCCAATATTCCGCGCCCAGCTCACACACCGCGAATGCCAGGTGCAGCGGAAGATTGCCGTACACACGGTCACCACGCTGAATACGTTCGACGCTCTCAAGATGAGGCACGATCACGTCTGCCTCACCCTGCGTAGCACAAAGCCAGCTCAGGGTGGTGGAATGACGGGAAACAAACCAGCGGGCCATTAGCACTTCCTTGACTGTGAATGCGCCCAGTGTAAGGAAAGCGAACCACCGGGGGTGATCGACAATATTGTCGATGAGGTAAAGCGCCACAGAAGGAAAAGCAGCCTGATGACCTTCGAAGTTTTCAGGAGGCAGACAAAGTTGCATGGGGGTCAAAACCAGGGGTAGGATGTGCCTTCGGACTGATCAGACGCCCCACAAAACTGGTTAAATTTTGAACAACTTTTTAATTTTCAAAAATCCCGTTAACAGCCCTTGTATATCATTGAAATACAACGGCTTTTTATATGCGGTCAGTCCGAACCGAGCCCTGCTTTGAAAGGGATTAAGACTACCACTGCCCCAGACAGTGCGCTTTCACCGTTTGTCCGAACCGAGCCCTGCTTTGAAAGGGATTAAGACGTGACCCGGTAGTGAACATAACTTTGAACATGTGTCCGAACCGAGCCCTGCT
>NZ_LAPT01000167.1 GCF_003194385.1 Pokkaliibacter plantistimulans | reverse complement strand
GTTGTAGGACTTCCAGTTCGTTGTCTTGTACTTCGGGGAGGCAGGCTTGTTCATGCCTTCATTCTACTGCAGGGGAACCCGCTCCGATTTGTGCAACAAAGCCATTGGGAAGTATAAGTACTATCAAGGCTCTGTGTTTACAAATATTTTGTTCGCTTCAAGCCATTCCTTAGAGTCTCCCCCAACGAAAGTGACATTATGGAGAAAGGTCATGCAGCTCGATCTGGCGTTGTTATCTGAATTACAGGAGGTCATGGATGACGAATTTGTGGAGCTAATTGAAACGTACATCGATGATTCTACTTTGCGGCTTGCGCAGGTTAAGGATGCTGTAGAGCGAGGGGATGGCGTTGGGTTGCGTCAGAGCGCTCATAGTATGAAAGGAAGTAGCAGCAATATTGGCGCAACCTCACTGGCTGAGATACTAAAGCTGCTTGAAGCTGCAGGGATGCATAATAACCTGAGCGAAGCTCAGGGACTAATGGACGCAGTATGTGCTGAACATTTACAGGTGTGTGCAGCGCTTAAGAAGTTATATCTAAGTGGCTGAAAGTTGCTCTCATGAAATGTGGCCTGCCTTTTGCTCATTAGTCTTATCTGGCCAGTGAGTAGTGAACATGACAGCCTCTATCGATGTATTGGTCCCATTATCAATTGTGCCAAGCGGTGTTCGTGGTTTAGATCAGGCATCTTCTGTATCAGGACAGCTTTTTAGTACTACGTTTAGCGCAGCCCAGCAGTCTTTCGTTGATACATCTTCTGCTTTGCCGTCCTCTGTTGATCCCCTGACTTCAAAAGTAAATATTGTATCGAGTGGTAGTGTGGATCAACCAGTAGTCGATACTGACACCGATGCAGGTAGTGAGGTGTCAGAATGGTTGGGGATGTTAGGTTTCGAAGGAGTGGGGTTGTTGGTAGATGGAGTAGGCCAGTCCTTGCCGCGTGACGGCGACTCTTTGCCGTCTGACAAGTCTGCAGATGGTGGTTCAACAAGTGATCCTGCTGGCCAATCCGATCCCAGTGTGTTGTCGCCTGAAGCAATGACATTGCTGATAAATTCTGGATTTACTGTGCCAGTCAATAACTCAGCGATATCCTCGGACAACACTCAAATGGCTGTATCGCAGTCAGTAAGGCAATATTCTCAGCCTTTATTGGGTGGGGAAGGCGAAAATAGCGCACAAGCAAGCGAGGTATCGACACCAAGTCAGGCTCAGCCAGCACAGGGTTCCTACGCAGTAGGAAGTGCCAACACTCAGTCTGAGTTGTCTGTCTCTGGTGGTTCTCGGCTATCTTCGCAAAGCAGTGATATATCAAGACAGACTAAGCTAGTCTCCTTAGCGGCTGTCGGTAGCCAAGATGCATCTACTGAGAGTGTAGTGCTGCCTTCACCTGATGATGCCAACATGATGAGCAGAAACGGTTCCGGTGGTGTATCGGTGGCAGTGGGGGCATCCCAATCGCTAGTTACAGAGCTGCCTGACAAGCAAGACGGAAGTAAAGCTCAGTCAGCAACTGTTTTGGTATCACAACCTCAGGTGGCAGTCACGTTGACCAAAAACGGTGCTGGCATTTCAGAGGGCTCGCAGACTGACTCTGTGCAAGCGCAGTCGGCGCAGAAATCAGGCTTATCTTTGCAAACTCAGCAAACTCAGCAGACTCAGCAGACTCAGCAGACTCAGCAAGCTCAGCAAGCT
>NZ_LAPT01000166.1 GCF_003194385.1 Pokkaliibacter plantistimulans | reverse complement strand
GGGTATCCGTATTCTGTGATTGATTTACTATTCTGACGCTATCGGATAAAACCGCATTTTATGATTGATTCTGTGTGATTGTTACCATACCATAAACCGTATTTAGTGATTGAAATCGAGTAGCCAAATGGACAAGGTAAGAAGGCCAATACTTAGATACCACGGGGGCAAATGGCGTTTGGCTCCCTGGATCATCTCACACTTCCCCGAACATCGTTTTTACATTGAGCCATTTGGTGGTGCTGCAAGCGTATTATTGAGAAAGCCAAGGTCATTCAGTGAGGTTTACAACGACATAGATGGAGATTTGGTAAACCTTCTTTCCGTGCTAAGAGATACTGACGGCCGCACGTCTTTAATTGAATCTCTCAAGCTTACGCCCTTTTCTCGGCATGAATTCGAGATGGCGAAGGACGAAGCCTCTGACCCAATAGAAAACGCCAGGCGTATGGTGGTTCGATCCTTTATGGGATTTGGCTCTGCCGCTACAAACAAGAACCATTCCACGGGATTTAGAAGCAAGTCACACAGGAAAACATCTACTGCTGGCAGCGATTGGTTTAACTACCCAGAGTCATTGCTAAAAGCAGGTGAGAGGCTTAGAGGTGTAATCATTGAGCGACGTAATGCGGTAGATTTGATTGACTACCACGATGACGCTGAGGCCTTGTTTTATGTTGACCCTCCGTATCTTCACGAGACAAGACACGAGGGGTCTGAGCGCTGCTATGCCCATGAGATGGGCGTATCTGACCATGAATCACTCTTGAGTAAACTGGTGGGTATATCAGGTCATGCCCTTATTAGTGGCTACGACAATGAAATGTATAACGATGTTCTGAATGGCTGGCAGAAAGAGTATAAAGCGGCCGCAGCTGATGGACGAGGCAAGAGAACAGAGGTGCTTTGGATTAAGCCAATTCAAAAGGCGTGTCCAATGAGTATGGGGGCCTATAAAACACACAAAACGCGAACGTCCAGAAACGAAGAAAAGATTATAGATGCACTGGATCTAGCCAGATCAAGGGGTGATAAGGTATCCAAGTCTTCAATCGCCAAAATGGTTGGGTTATCGAGAGAGCAAGTTAGTCGTCGGTACGCCCATTTATTTGATTCTGAAAAAGTGTGACGTATGGGGGATGCTATTTTGCAGTTTAAAGTAAGGGGCATATATCACACATGAGTCCCGTTAATATACTCAACCTGTCGTCATACACCGTAACGGGGATCAGTGAAGGGGATCATGACTACCACATTGTTGCCACCGTAAAGCATCCACCTACAAACTGCCTTCATTGCTCCCAGGAGAATATTCGCGGATTCGGTCGTCGTGAGCAGATGGTTAAGGATCTGGCTATGCACGGCAAGCGAGTGGGAATTTATGTCGATACTCGTCGGTATCAGTGCCAGAGCTGCAACAAGACCTTCTACGAACCGCTGCCGGACGTTGACGAAAAGCGCAAGATGACTACGCGCCTGGTTAACTGGATTGGCAAGCAATCTATATCTCGCACGTTCGCCAGTTTAGCCGAAGAGATTGGCATATCAGAAGGCACAGTGCGCTCTATCTTTCGCGACTATATCAATGAACTGGAAAAGGCTGTTCGCTTTGAAATACCGCAATGGATGGGCATTGATGAAATCCACCTGATCAAGCCCCGCTGTGTGGTCAGCAACATCCAGAACAACACCATCGTGGACATTCTGAAGGATCGAAACAAGTCCACGGTTACGCGCTATTTGAGCCAGTTAGACAAGCTCGATCAGGTGCAATATGTGGCAATGGATATGTGGCGGCCTTACCGTGATGCGGTTGAGATAGTGATTCCAGAAGCTCAGATCGTCATAGATAAGTTTCATGTTGTCCGTATGGCTAATGATGCGCTGGAACGGGTCAGGAAGTCGCTCAGAGAGCAACTGACACCCAAGCAGCGCCGTGGATTGATGAATGATCGTTTTGTGCTGCTGAAGCGTGAGCGCGATCTGACGGACATAGAATCCTTTATGCTCGATGGGTGGTGCCAGAACTATCCTGAGCTGGGTCTGGCTTACCGGCAGAAAGAAGACTTCTACGCGATCTATGAGGCCAAATCACCGGCTGAAGCTAAGGCGTTGTTCACCACCTGGTTGCATACGCTAACACCAGAAATACGCGATCAATTTAGTGATCTGGTACGTGCCTGGCAGAACTGGGAGCCGTACATCTGCAACTACTTCAACCACCCAGTCACTAACGCTTACACCGAATCCCTGAACAACTTAATCCGGGTAATGAACCGGTTAGGCAGGGGTTATTCGTTTGAAGCGCTACGAGCGAAAATACTGTTCTCTGAGGGTGCTTTCAAGACGGAGAAGAAACGCCCCAAGTTTCAACGAAAACCCGCTGACCAGGTTGCCGAACGGTTCATAGGGTATTCGTTGGTAACGGATCTTGAGGGTGAATATATGGACATTCCAGCCTTCCTCCGCCGCTCCACCGAAGACGACGAATCAACCGAAGAGGTGCTGAACTATGGCGTGGACATATCAACACTGACGTCACTGATTGAGAAGGGTCTGCTATGACCCCACATCAATCACGAAATACGGATACCCGATTTTTCTTGTTGTGGTCAGAGGCATATCGTGACCTCCCTGACAGGGATAGTGATACCACCCCTGCAGGCGTCATGGAACTGGCACAAGGGACAGCCAGCCAAAACAACACTGCCAGGATCAACCTGGCAGTGAGACACCCTATTACAGTACACACAAGGC
>NZ_LAPT01000165.1 GCF_003194385.1 Pokkaliibacter plantistimulans | reverse complement strand
AAGCAGGCTGTTGAAAAACGTTATCGAGGCAGTCGAGACAAGGAAAAAACAGGCGAAAAAGCGGAGTTTAGTGAACTAAATGAGCATTTTGAGCCTGTTTTTGATGCGGTATTCGGCAACGCAGATAGATTTTCAACGACCTGCTAGAGCGTGAACACGCTCTTATTTCTGTTACCAACAGACACGATTCGTAGCGTCCGCAAACCACCGCCACAGATAGCCGTGGGCAGAATAGAACACCTTACTTGCAGCTGGCAGCGCGGCTGCAAGCGCTTCAACTATCGACATCTATCTGCATCTATCTGTATCTCTGGAGTTCCTCATGCGCCCTACCCTGCCTGTATTGCTTGTATCTTTGACTCTATTGCTCAGCGGCTGTCTGGATATGAACAGCCAACCCGCTACCAGCAGCGATGCCACACCGACCAGCGACAGCTCCGCTACTGACAGCTCAGGCACCGGCAGTTCAGGCTCTGACAGCAGTTCCACATCAGGCACTGCCAGCCAGCCAGCACTGCGTTATTGATCAGGCTCAGCAGCAGGCAGAAGCAGATGATTCACCCTGTAAAATCTGCCTGCTCTTTTATAAAAAGTTTAGACAGCCCCCCTCATTCCGCTGCCAAATAGATAATATATTCATATATTTCAATAAGTTAACTATTGGCACGCATTCTGCCTTGTTTGCTATACCAGCCTGAGTGTTTATCTATCACAGCATCGATGAGCACACCTCGTCAGGATGGCCCTCGACAGGCTCCAAACTGCCCCTTCAGGACGACCAACAGGGGCGATGGATACCGCGAAATGCGATCTCATCCTGCTCGAGCATTCGTGATCGGCTTCTTAGTCCCGCACCGGCAGACTGAAAGCGGATTAATCACCCCCTAATTCACGCGAGTCAGTTATGTTGATCAATGACGAGAAAACCAGCGAACTCAGCGTGCTGAACCGGGTGTTGGCCGTCTGCGAAGATGGCCGCAGTTTCTACCAGCACGCAGCCCAGGAGGCGGAAAGCGCTACCCTGAGGCAGATATTCCGGGAGCAAGCCCAGATACGCTCCGAAGCCATTCAACAGCTCAGCAACGAAGTTCATAAGCGGCACGGCAGCCCGGTACACTCCGGCACCCTGAAGGGAACGCTGCAACAGTGGTACACCGACATTCGGGCACGACTCAGCCACTCTCAGGATCACGTGTTTATCCAGCAACTGGAGGAAACCGAAAACCAGACCTTGGGAGAGCTGAAGCGAGCCGTAAGAAGCTTGCAGGACCCTGCTCTGGCCCGCCAGCTTGGCTCACACCTGGCCTCCATCCAGCTGGCACATGACCGCATGAAGTCAATTGGTGAAGACCTGCGTGCTCGCGCCCATTGACGGTCTATTAGTTATTGCCTTCTTTGCCGGCAGGGCAATACCTTAAGATCGCCAGTAAATCCTCACAACTTATAGCCAAGACTGATACCTCATAAAGAAGTGGAGCGTATCAGTCTGCTCTTCTCCCACTTTTTCACCTTCAGTTTTTACGCGCCTCTCCCTTCTGCTCTGATCTCAATACTCGATCCTCCGGCTTTTTTCTGCATACTCCTTCTCTGATCTGGCATAAAACAATGTGAGTAATTTTTTCAAAAACACCACTATCAGCACTTTTTCTTTCGCCTGACGATCTCACTCTTTTATTGACCACCATCAATACAGATGACATTTGTCATAATAGGTAGATGAGGCTTTGTTGCATAAATAGAGCACAGCTTACAAAGCCCCTTTCCCCAGACGAATTTATGGCATACGCACCGTCATCGGTGTCCCAAGCTGCGTGAAGCGGTTCAGGATGGCTG
>NZ_LAPT01000164.1 GCF_003194385.1 Pokkaliibacter plantistimulans | reverse complement strand
AGCCAGAAGGGCTGGCCGGTTGTGTTCATGGTGGGGCGCAGGTGGCCGGGCCAGTGGCGATGGGCTGGCCCGGCCCCGTCGTGATAGTGGTCAGGCACTGTGATCAAACAGCTGGTACTGCTCTTGCCGCAGCAGGCGGATAACGTCTTTGTAGAGCTGGTCATCCATATCGCGCCAATAGCGCGGGTTGCGCTGGGTATGGCGGTCATAGGCGGCGGTGGTGGGGTCAATAGGGCGGAAGGGTTCAAATTCCGGTAAATCGACCAGCGGCAGGCTGACATCCATATATTGCTGAATACAGGCCCACATGCGCTCAATGCCGCCTTTGCTGGAGCTGACGCCGGTCATCTGGGAGAGGTCTACTTTAATATCGGTGCCGGGTTTGACCAGTTTTAAGCGGTATTCATTATGGGTGGGGCTGTACATGGCTTCCACAATGGGGGCCATCTCGGTGAAAGGAATGTCGTGCGCTATACGCCGTTCGGTTTTATGCCATAGCCGAACCTGGCCGGTACGACGGCAGAGTTCAAATACTGGCCGGGTATCGGAGCCCATTTTTTGGGCACTGCGGGCCAGAATAAAATTACAGCCTTTCCATACTGCTGCTGCTGCTAGGCATGTATAAAACGAGAAATAGCCTAAAAAGCCCTCCAGACCAAATCTATCACCCATAATCATGGAAACAATGCACCCAACAACAGTTGCAAACCAAAAAACAATTTTTCCCATATAGCCCAAAGCAAAAATATGGGTAAAGGCGCCGGTGTATTTGCCTAATGACCCGGCCCGGAGTTTTTCGTGATCAATCCTAAAGGGGGAGTCGATATTGTCCTGACGGTGATGCCAGTGGGCATCGGCATCGGGTTTATCGGGAGTGCCAAGGTCGGTATAGGCGCAGGCATTGATCTCTTCATCCAGAAACTGATTGGGGATGCCAGTGCGCGGGTCACCGCGCCCGCCGAGGGCAAAGCCGCCGAAGGGGGCGTCGGCGAGGGGGTAGGTATGCTCCGGG
>NZ_LAPT01000163.1 GCF_003194385.1 Pokkaliibacter plantistimulans | reverse complement strand
AGGGGGTAGGTATGCTCCGGGTCAAAGCGGTAGGCAGTATCGGCATAGTGGTAGTCGCTTTGCTCCTGAGGGGGCAGGGCATGGGGGGTCAGGGTATGGCTCATAACAGGCCGCCGTTTTTCAGGGAGTGAATAAGGGTACTCAACAGGCTGAGGTTATCGCTGCTGCGCTCCGGTTGCGCTTCGGCATCGCCCTTCTCGCCGCCATCGAGCCAGAAGGGCTGGCCGGTTGTGTTCATGGTGGGGCGCAGGTGGCCGGGCCAGTGGCGATGGGCTGGCCCGGCCCCGTCGTGATAGTGGTCAGGCACTGTGATCAAACAGCTGGTACTGCTCTTGCCGCAGCAGGCGGATAACGTCTTTGTAGAGCTGATCATCCATATCGCGCCAATAGCGCGGGTTGCGCTGGGTATGGCGGTCGTAGGCGGCGGTGGTGGGGTCAATAGAGCGGAAGGGTTCAAAGGCAGGCACATCGGCCAGCGGCAGGCTGACATCCATATATTGCTGAATAAAAGCCCACATGCGTTCAATGTCGCCTTTGCTGGAGCTGACGCCGGTCATCTGGGAGAGATCCACTTTAATATCGGTACCGGGTTTGACCAGTTTTAAGCGGTATTGATTATGGGTGGGGCTGTACATGGCTTCCACAATGGGGGCCATCTCGGTGAAAGGAATGTCGTGCTCTATACGCCGTTCGGTTTTATGCCATAGCCGAACCTGGCCGGTACGGCGGCAGAGTTCAAATACTGGCCGGGTATCGGAGCCCATTTTTTGGGCACTGCGGGCCAGAATAAAGTCACAGCCTTTCCATACGGCGGCGGCGGCGGCGGCCATTGTAAAGCCCGTTTTTGCATAAGCAATAGCTGACTCCAAATCATGATTATTTATTTCACTTGCAGTAAGCGCTATTGCCACTACAAAAAACAGCCAAAAAATAATTTTTCCCATATAGCCCAAAGCAAAAATATGGGTAAAGGCACCGGTGTATTTGCCTAATGACCCGGCCCGGAGTTTTTCGTGATCAATCCTAAAGGGGGAGTCGATATTGTCCTGACGAAGATGCCAGTGGGCATCGGCATCGGGTTTATCGGGGGTGCCAAGGTCGGTATAGGCGCAGGCATTGATCTCTTCATCCAGAAACTGATTGGGGATGCCAGTGCGCGGGTCACTGCGCCCGCCGAGGGCAAAGCCGCCGAAGGGGGCGTCGGCCAGGGGGTAGGTATGCTCCGGG
>NZ_LAPT01000162.1 GCF_003194385.1 Pokkaliibacter plantistimulans | reverse complement strand
GTTCTGTCGCCTGGCGCCTGCTGACAGGCGGTGCCGTTATTGAGCAGCTAAAGAGGCAGCCTCCGTACCACGGGCAGTGGTTTATATGCATGCTGTTGAGAAGCGTGCTCGAGGCAACCGAGACAATGAAATACCCAGAGGGCACAAGAAGCAGGCGCAACAGCTGAGTTTAGTGGTCTAAATGAGCACTTGACTCGCTCCGCTCGCCCCTTCGGGGCCGTGCTAAAGCACGTTCAGCCGTTGGCTGTGAGCCTGTTTTTGACGCGGTATTCGGCAACGCAGATAGATTTTCAACGACCTGCTAGCCATTGCTGACCACGGCCTCCACACGGGGGCGCGGCTGTATATGGGTTCTCAGGCGCCACGCCGGGATCAGTATCAGCAGGGCGATCAGCATCATGCTGAGAAAGCTGTCACTGAACCCCAGCATATCGGGCAGTAACTGGTTCAGCTGGCTGCTGCAGTCCTGCTGGCAAAGCATCTGCAATTGTTCATGTCCGGTAAACCAGCTGTAGACGTAATGACTCAGGGCATTGTTCCACAGCTGCTCTGCGTTACCTTGCTGCAGCTGGCTGTGATGCAGATGCTGACGCCAGTCCAGCCAGATGGATACACCATTGACCCCCACCGCACTGCCCAGCTGACGGATAAAACTGAACAGCGCCGCGCCGCTGGCCAGCATCTGCGCTGGCAACAGGCGCAAGGTGCCGGTGTTCAGCGCCGGGAAGATCAGGCTGATCCCGACCCGGCCGATGATGGCAATGGTGACCAGCCAGAGAAATACCGCGGTCTGATCAATCAGCGCAAACAGCAGGCACGACAGGGCAAACAGCAGCATACCCAGCATGATGCTGAGGTAAGGAGGCAGCCGGTCAGCCAGTACACCCGCCACCGGGAACATCAGGGCGGAGGCAATCCCCGCTGGCATCAGCAGCAGGCCGGATTCGGTCGGCGTGAAATGCAGTATCTGCTGGCTGAACAGCGGAATCAGATAGGTAGAACCATAAAGGCTTGCACCCAGACACAGGGTGATAAGGGTGCAGCTCCAGACTCCCGGAGCATTGAACACATCGAGGTGGACCAGCGGGTGAGCGGTCGTTTTGCAGCGCCAGATAAAACTGAGCCCCCCGAGCAGCGCTACCGCGAAGGCAAACAGGATAGCAGGGTGGCTCCAGCCCCACATTTTGCCGTTGGAGAAGGCCCACAGCAGCCCGAGGATCGCGGCCAGCAGAATGATCAGGCCGAGAATATCCAGCGGCATGGGCTTCTGATTGGCGGGGGCTTTGGGCATATAGCGCAGAGCCATCACCAGCGCGAGGGCGGCGATGGGCAGAGAGGCAAAGAAGATCGACTGCCAGCCAAAGGCATCCACCAGACCACCGCCCAGCGCTGGCCCTAATGCCGGCCCTAGAATCACGCCGAGGCCATAGATGCCCATGCCGGTGCCGCGTTTCTCCGGTGGGTAAAGCTTATAGATGGTGATGATACCGAGCGGTTGAATCACCCCGGCCATCGCACCCTGCAAGCAGCGCGACAGCACCAGCAGCCAGAAGTTGGAGCTAAGCCCGCCTAGCACGGCGGCGAGGGCGAATAAGCCAATGCAGATCACATAGCTGCCACGCTGGCCAAATTCGCGCAGAAACCAGGCACTGGCCAGCATGGAGGCGGTCATACAGGCCAGAAAGCCCGTCACCAGCCATTGGGCTTCGGTCTGCGCCACATGAAAGGTCGTCATCATCTGCGGGATGGCAACGTTGATCATGGTCGATGCCAGCAGCACTGACAGTGTGCCGAGCATCACGGTGAGCATGGCTCGCAGGCGATAACCCGTGCCATATCTGGCCTTGAGGGCTTCTAACGGGTCATCAACCAGGGATTCGTACATAAACGCCAGACTCCGGCAGCAAGCAATAAACGAGAATTAGCTATTGAATCGTGAAGAAAGAAACTAATCGGATGATTAAAAATAGCAACCATCGATTGCAGAACAATGGCGTGCACAGTCGGCTAAAGCCCATGCAGCAAGCGGGTTTCAGCCCGGTAGCCACGCTTGCAAATGCCTTGTTGTCGAGAAAATCGTATTTAAATTCAAATAATTACTTGCAATGAAGGGGGGAGTTGCCTAGTATGCGCCCTGTCGACGCGGGGTGGAGCAGCCTGGTAGCTCGTCGGGCTCATAACCCGAAGGTCGTCAGTTCAAATCTGGCCCCCGCAACCACATTCAGGAAAGGGCGATTACCGAAAGGTGATCGCCCTTTTCGCATTCTGGGATTTGGGAAAAGAAAGCGTCGGGCTCACTGCTTATAACCCCGGGGCGAAGGTCGTCAGTTCACATCTGGCCCCCGCAACCACATTTAGGAAAGGGCGATTACCGAAAGGTGATCGCCCTTTTCGCATTCTGGGTTTGGGAAGAGAGCAAGTCGGGCTCACTGCTTATAACCCCGGGGCGAAGGTCGTCAGTTCACATCTGGCCCCGCAACTACATTTAGGAAAGGGCGATTACCGAAAGGTGATCGCCCTTTTCGCATTCTGGGTTTGTAGTGGTCAACTATT
>NZ_LAPT01000161.1 GCF_003194385.1 Pokkaliibacter plantistimulans | reverse complement strand
CAACTGAGCTACGCCCACCATTTTCAGTAATAAAGTGAATCGCTTTTACGATGGCGCGTATCATACGATTCTGGTTTTTCCAGTCAAGTATTTTTGCGGTGCTGGTAAGGGTGTGACGGTTTTGCCCCTAGTGTACAATGCCGCATCGGTACTGCGAGGTTTAAGGATTGGTAGATGTCAGCGAAAACTGTGCGTGAACAAGTATTTGCAGTTGCAGATGACTTACTTATGTCAGGGACTGAGCCTGTCTTAAGGTTGGTTAGTGCCAGGCTTGCAGATGTGGATGATACGGCAATTCAAACTACCCTGCACGAGTGGTGGTTAATATTGCCACAGCGGATTCAGTATCGGTTGCCAATTGCAAGTGATTTGCCCAAGGAAGTGGTGCAAGTGGTGCAGGGGTTGTGGGACCAGGCAGTGAGGCAGGCTAGCGCTCAGCTTGATCATGAGCGTCGACAGATGGCTGCTCAGCTAGAACAGCAAGAGTCTGATGCTGGTCAACACATTGAGCGTTTGCGTACGGAAATTGTTGGGCATGAAGTGCACAATGAGCAGTTGCGCTCCAGGATTGATGAGCTTGAGCAAAAGGTTAAGACTTTGCAGGCTGAGTTGTCTCTGCAGAAGGCAACATTGCATGCTGAGTTGCAGAAGCGTGGTCAGGCAGAGCAACGTGAGTTGGATATAAAGCACGAACTGGATCGTGCCATCAGAAATCGTGATGAGTCCAGGCTTCAGTTTGAGTCTCGGTTAAAAGATGAGCAGGCGCGTTTGGTTGAAGTGCAGTCTAGGTATAAAGCGGAAGTGGGTCAGATGCGTGTTGCTCACGACCAGCTTCGAGATGATGCAAGCAAGAAGGAGTCCGCTCTTACTCGGCAGATTCATGAGTTGCAAGCGGAGCTTGCGCGAGCTGAGGTGAAGTCAGAAACACAGTTAACCCAGCTGAAAAGCTATGAGCAAGAGTTAAAGGGGTATCGGCTTGAGTCTGCTAGCTCCAGTAGGGATTTGAGTAAACTTAACGCGCAATTGTTGGCAGAGGTTAACAAGAGTAAGCGTTTTGAGCAGCGTATTCAGGAGTTGGAGAGTGCGCAGAAGGAAGTTGGTAAGCGGGTGTCCAGTTCTAATGCCGAGACGATGCGTAGGGAGTCGGATTTACGTCAGCAAGTGCTTGAACGAGAGGATGAATTATTGAGGCTTCGTGCTCAGCTCAAGCAGCAGCAAACGGTTATGTCAGCGCGTGAAGAAGAGATGAAGCGATTGCAGGCTAGAATGCAAGCGTAGCGGTGGTTGGTTGTAGTTTGGTGTAAGTTGTCTTTGGAGAGGGCCAGCAAAAAAAAGCTGGCTCTTTGCTTTTATGAGGATGCTGGCTTGGGTCGTTTATTCACCATGACGATTGCATAGCCTTGAGCTACTGTCTTGCCGTTTGTAGTGCAATTGGTGGTGAGCTTAACCTTCTTCCTGCGTAGATCTATCTCTTCTATGGTGGCTGTCGCCGTAATGGTGTCACCAATGTGAATGGGTAGCTTGAATTCCAGGTGCTGCTCCAGATAAATGGCGCCTGGTCCGGGTAATCGGGTGCCGAGCACGGCTGATATTAAGCCGCCTGCAAGCATGCCGTGAGCAATTTGTTTTCCGAAAGTGGTCGTTGCAGCATATTCGGCATCAATGTGAATTGGGTTTGTGTCGCCGGTTATATCTGCGAACTGGAGAATGTCAGATTCGCTTATGGTTTTTGCGATGCAATCGGACATTCCAACTGCAAGATCTTCCAAGTAATGGCCTTGATATGGGGTCATGATTTGTGGCCTTGGTCCAAAAGGTGGGAGCGATAACCGCTCCCGGGTCTGGTTTAATTATGTAGATGGTCTGCGGCGTGAAGCGTGTTTTCCATTAGTGTTGCGACCGTCATCGGGCCAACGCCGCCAGGTACGGGGGTGATCCAGCTGGCGCGCTCTGCTGCACTCTCGAACTCCACATCGCCTACTAGCTTGCCGTTGTCGAGACGATTAATTCCTACATCGATGACGATGGCTCCGGGTTTGATCCATTGACCTTTGACTAGTCCTGGTTTGCCAACGCCCACCACGACTAAATCGGCTTGGGCTACTTTGTCTGCCAGGTTTTTGGTGAAGCGATGTGTGGTGGTTACTGTGCAGCCTGCCAAGAGTAATTCCAGGCTCATTGGGCGGCCAACAATATTTGATGCGCCAACAACAATGGCATCCAGTCCCCTGATCGGGATGTTGGTGTGCTCTAGTAGTGTCATGATGCCTTTTGGGGTGCATGGGCGCAGTAAAGGCATTCTTTGGGCAAGGCGACCCATGTTGAATGGATGGAAGCCGTCAACGTCTTTGTCGGGGCGGATGTGCTCAAGTATAAGGTCGGCTTTTAAGTGAGTGGGCAGTGGGAGTTGTACCAGGATGCCGTCAATGTTGTTGTCATTATTAAGTCGGCTGATCAGTGATAATAGTTCGTCTTGTGTGGTGTTCTCTGATAGGTCGTAAGCTTCGGAGTAGAAGCCTACTTCCTCACATGCCTGGCGTTTGCTGTTTACATACACGTGAGATGCTGGATCTTGACCAATCAATATTACAGCTAAGCCAGGTTTGCGTTTGCCTGCTGCCAGCCTCTGCCGAACGCCTTCAGCAACTTTTGTGCGCACCTCTCGTGCAATGGCTTTGCCGTCTATAAGTTGTGCAGTCATGGTGGGTGTGGTCTTCCTCGCTATAAAACCGGGCGTGATTTTCGCACGCTTTGCCGGGAGAGCCAAACCGGGTTTTTGTCAGTTGATGCGGCTCTTGAGTACAGATGGTTGTAGTAAGGCTGTTTCGCTTCTGTGGGGGAGGGAGATATGTGGCTTTTCGTTTGGTGTCTATTGGTTGGTGTTGGTCTAAGTTATTAAAAAGCTTGACGTTAATCGGAATGGTGATATTATTCGGCCTCGTTTGGTGGGGTGTCGTTTAGATAGGTTGATTTATCGAAGATGCTGCCTCTGGTAGCGCGCTTGTAGCTCAATCGGATAGAGCATCGGCCTTCTAAGCCGAGGGTTGCAGGTTCGAGTCCTGCCAGGCGCGCCAGTTAAGAAGTAGTGGTGGGCGTAGCTCAGTTGGCAGAGCTCCGGATTGTGATTCCGGCGGTCGTGGGTTCAAGCCCCATCGTCCACCCCAATTCTTAAGCATGTGTTACTTTGGTTTGATATGGTGGGCGTAGCTCAGTTG
>NZ_LAPT01000160.1 GCF_003194385.1 Pokkaliibacter plantistimulans | reverse complement strand
AACTTCGGCGTGGAAGTTTTGCATCAGCGAAAGGGTTGATGGGGATAGTGAATTCAAATAGTGACCTTCTTATCACATTGACCTGCACCCATTGGCCACTACAAAGTGTGGCCCGCATAAAATGCGCTGTAGACCTTATAATCGACGACCATTATTTTATTGGTACGCGGATCGTAATGGAGCGCAAACATCAGCTCACCGTTTTCATCCCTTTTCTGAGGGGTATTCCCTGCTTCTCTTGAATAAGAACCATCCGGGTTAATGGGAGCACCGTAAACACGTGCGCTGTATCCCGGCTCTCCTTTATTTTTATCAAGCTGCTCATAGAAGTCGGCGTAGTTATAGCTTTCCATATAGCCTCCTAATTATCCCGGAACGTCATCAGGAATAATCACAAATCTTTTTTCATCGAGCATATCGAAAATATTGTCAGCAATTTTTGTAAAGTAAGTGGGCACAATGCCATTTTTTGGATCAAATGCATCACATGCATCTTCATAGCTTAAAAAGTCTCGATAATACTCATCCATCTCTTGACCATCTATGTCAGTTTCAAAGAACCAAATATGATCAGTCGATAAGTCAACGAACAACTCTCCTTGGTAAGCATGATGTTCGAAACAAAGACAGTTCTTAGGCAAGCAACTATCCCCAACAGTTTCAACCATTGCGCCAAAACTTGGGGTAAATTGAGGAACTACAAAACCACGACCTGGCTTAGCATGAGGAAACAATATCCCATAACGTCGAATATTCTCGTCCACGAGTTCCACATTATAACCCCACCACTCCAATATAAATTTCCTAAAAACTGGAGGAAACCTTATTCCAATTTTTTTTTCTGCTTCGACCACATCCTGATCAGATACAGGAAATTTGTAGTTTTTTGATACTTTAACAATACTATTTATTTGCATTTGACACGCCTCCTTTGTGTTTGAATTTATTATGGATACTTCTATCAACCATCAACATTAATTTTGCATTCTCATGATGATGTGGTGTGTATATCGTATTGCCATCACTTCCAGTAACTTGAGGGTTTTTACCCGGATATGTACCATCTCTATTTCTTTTAACACCATAAACCCGCTCACTATATCCCGCTTCACCGTGCTGTTGGTCCAATACCCTGTAAAACTCTGCATAATCAACGTTACGATCTTTTGGCACCGCTACGCCATTCGGAAGTTCTGCCTGATCATACGAATAGGGACTAAAGTCAGGATAGTGATTGCCATCCGCCGCCGGGGAATAGACCACATCCACCGTTTTCTGACCATAGGTCGAGGTCTTCATATCGGTGGCATAGATATACTGGTCGGTCTTGGCGTCATACAGCACCACACCGCCGTCGTCGTGCCAATTCTTAAAATTCGGCGTCCGCTCCCCCGCATTATGCTTCTCATTGATATTGCCCTGTGCATCCGGCAGCCTCGGCTCCGCATTCGGATATTTCGCCCTCAGCTCGTCAATGATGGCTTTTTGTTTATCGGAGTACTTCGGACAGCCATCAGGTACGGCTTTGCCTGTCTTCAACCCCAACGGATCGACCCAGTTCACCGGATTCGGCACGTACTGGTAATGGTTTAGCCCGCCCGCCAGTTTGATCGGGTCCGGGGTCAGGAAGTGTCCGGTGCCGGGGTGGTAGTAGCGGTGGCGGTTGTAGTGTAGCCCGGTTTCACCGTCGTAGTACTGCCCCTGAAAGCGCAGGTTGGTATCGACTTTTTCGATCAGTGTACGTTTGACGTGGCCGTAGGCTTTGTATTGCACCGACCACACCCGTTCGCCGTTGGCCGCCGTCATTTCCTGCGGGGTACCGAGGTGGTCGAGGTGGTAGTAGTAGACCTGGGCGAGGTTGCCTTCGCCTTCGAGCTGGGCCAGCGGGCGGTAGGTGCCGGGTTCGTAGAGGTAGCTGCGGTAGTGGCTGAAGTCGTCGGTTTCGGCGATCAGGCGGTTGGCCTGCCAGATAAAGGTGGTGAGGTAGCCGCCAATGTCTTTGCTGATGCGCCGGCCAAAGGCGTCGTAGCGGTAGCGCACGGTGCTGAGGTTGGGCAGGGTGACCTGGCTCAGCCGGTGCTGGGTGTCGTAGTGAAAGCGGGTGACAAGGCGGTGCC
>NZ_LAPT01000016.1 GCF_003194385.1 Pokkaliibacter plantistimulans | reverse complement strand
CCAGCAGGCTGTCCTTGTCTTTACCGGCCTTGACGGCGGCCAGAGCTTTCTGAGGCTGGCGCCCGAAAATCTTGTAGATGTTCTGTACCTGAATCTTCATCAATGTCCCCTGCCCTGGCGCTGGCTGCGGCGACCGGCCGCCTGAGTGATACGGTCAAACAGAATGGCCAGCAGCACGATGCCGATCCCGGCCTCCAGCCCTTTACCCACATCCAGTCGCTGAATACCGGTCAGCACCTGTTCACCGAGACCGCGGGCGCCGATCATGGAGGCGATGACCACCATCGACAGCGCCATCATGGTGGTCTGGTTGACGCCGGCCAGAATATTCGGCAAAGCCAGTGGTAACTGCACTCCCCATAGCTGCTGCGACGGGCTGGCTCCGAAGGCGCGGGTCGCCTCCATGACTTCCTGATCGACCAGACGAATCCCCAGATCAGTCAGGCGAATCAGCGGTGGTACGGCATAGATGATGGTGGCGAAGATGGCAGGCACCTTACCGAGACCGAACAGCATCAGCGCCGGGATCAGATAAACGAAGCTGGGCATGGTCTGCATGATGTCCAGCAGGGGCAGCATGACCATGCGCAACCGGTCAGAACGGGCCATCAGAATACCGATGGGGATGCCGATGATGACCGCCAGCAGGGTGGCGATCACCATCAGCGCCAGGGTCTGGATACCCTGATCCCACAGGCCCAGTGAGCCAAGACCAAACAGTAGCAGAGCGATGCCAAGCGGTAGCTTCCAGTTGCGACTGGCCAGCCAGCCAAGGCCCGACAGCAGAGCAATCAGTAGCCACCAGGGGATAGCGCGCAGGCCGTGCTCCAGCAGCACCAGTACCTGCAGCAGGGCATTGGCGACGGCCTCAAAGCCATCGCCGTAATTCATCACCAGCCAGTCAACGGCCTCGTTGACCGGTGCGGCGATGGAGAATGTCAGGGATTCGGGAAACATAGCGTCATTACCAGTAAGGGCGAGGTAAACAAGAGCATGGCAGCGGGCTTCCCTGCCCACTGTGTGGCACGTTTTAGGAGCGTGTGCACGATCGGCCAGTGTGCATGATCGTCAACAGGCTCAGAGAACATGCCGCCGCATGGGTTACAGCGCAGCCTTGATTCTGGTGGCCACCTCGGCAGGTACCCACTGGCTCCATAGCTCCGGATGCTCTTTCAGGAACTGACTGGCGGCATCTTCTGCCTCAATGTTGTTGTCATCCATCATCGCCAGCACCTTGTTGATCTCGTCGTTGCTGAGATTGAACTTCTGCCAGAACGCCATGATCTGCGGAGCCTGTTGGGCGAACTCCTTGTTGGCGGCTTTGAGAATGATGGATTTGGGATAGGCCGTGGCCTTATCAGGTTTGGAGTCCGGTTTGATCAGCTGGTCGAACACCGCCTTGTCGTAGGCAGGCTCCTGCAGGCGTACCAGATCGTATTTGCCCAGCACGTCGGTTGGTCCCCAGTAGTAAAACACGATGGGTTTGCCGCGCTTGTAGTTAGTGGCGATGGCGGCCTTGAGGGCGGCACCGGTGCCGGGGCGGAAGTTACTGAAGGTGCTGTCGAGGCCGTAGCCTACCAGTTTGTTAGAATTCACCACTTCACAGTTCCAGCCGGTCGGGCAGTTGTAGAAACGGCCCTTCTCCGGTTCTTCCGGATCCTTGAACAGCGCCTTGTATTTGGGCAGGTCATTGACTGACTTGAGATCAGGGGCCATGGCCTTGATACCGCGTTTGTCGTCACCTTCCACCACATAACGGGGCACGTACCAGGCCTCGGCATCGACGCCGCCCTGATCGTAGGTATCACCAAAGGCTTCCACCTTGTCCTGTTTCTTACCCTTTTCCCACAGGTCCTGCATGGTGTTCATCCACATTTCCGGCATCAGATCGGCATCGCCACGAATCAGGGCGGTCAGCATGGCAATGGTTTCACCGGGAATACGTTCGGCTTTGCAGTCGTAGCCTTTTTCCAGAATGTCTTTGGCCAGTTCGGCCATAAACAGATTGCTCGACCAGCTCATGCCGGTGATGTGAATGGTTTTGTCGACTTCACAGGCCGCAGAAGCCTGGGTGGAATAGCCTGCCGCCAGAGCGAACAGACCGGCGCTGCTGAGCTTGGCCAGTCTGGCCAGAGGGGAGGATGTATGGCGCATTATCGCTTCTCCAATAGATTTATAGCTGTAAGCAATAAGTTGACCAATTTGCCGAAGAATTTTTCGTCGGGAAACCGTCTTGACCGGGCTTTACGTGATTGCTCACCCCCGTGCTGCAGAGCAACTCCCTTGTGGCCTCAGCATGTCTGACGTCTTTCTCAACGATTGTTCAATAAAACAGCAAATCTGTGGTGCTTATGCCGCGGCATCAGTCCTTCCATGGACAGAATGAATCTGACAGCCATGATTTGATGGTCAAAAAAACAGCAGGTGATCATTGACATGATCGCACTGCTTTTTAGATATTAATTAGAACAGTAAATATTTCAATGCAAATTGATTGACGAAGAATGAATCAGTCGCTAACGTGGCGCTCCAGGCTGACATGACCCATGGAATTTCTGCATGGCAGGCGCAGCCGAGAATGAGCAGTCGCTCGACGTATCCGGAAGATCTCCATGTCCCAAGACGCACACGATCAGGTTCTTATCACCCTGAGACGCATTATCCAGGCCATCGATATTCACTCCCGCAGTCTGAAGAAGAAGTCTGGCCTCACCACGCCACAGCTTCTGATCATGCAGGCCATCAGCAAACTCGGGGTGGTGCCGATTCGTGCACTGGCCACCCAGGTCAACCTGTCGCAGGCCACCGTGACCACCATCATTGACCGGCTGGAAGCCCACGGGCTGGTCAGCCGTGAGCGCAGTCAGGAAGACAAACGCAAGGTTCACGCCCTGCTGACCGACAAGGGCCGCCAGCTGCTGGAGCAGGCACCGGAGCCGATGCAGGCGCATTTCGTCAGCCGCTTCAAGGAACTGCAGGAATGGGAAAAGGGCATGCTGGTGGCGTCGTTACAGCGTCTGGCGGACCTGATGGACGCACCGGACGCGGACGATACCTTCCTGACCGATGAGCCGGAACGGCCTCAGTTCTGATCGGGCAGCCGCCGCTTTCGATCTGTCACGGCTGGCCATAACGCTAAATGCAGATGTAAAAAAGCCCGATTTCCATCAGGAAACCGGGCTCTGGCTCACTTGGCGGTGAAGGGTTAAGTCAACACGATCAGAGGAAATGCATTCCCCACTTGATCGTGCTGGCCACCAGAGTTAGCACGGCGACACCACCAAGATACAAGCCAGCAAACCATAGCCAGGAAGACTTTTGCTTCGTCTTCGCAACAGGCTTTGACAGTGGCTGAAAAGCGTCAGACTGCCGTTTTTCGGCATTGCTCATCATCAATCTCCTCAGCTCAATAACCTTCCTCGAAGTCTTCCACCTTGCCGCTGAAAATGCGGTAGCCCCAGAAGGTGTACAGGCACACCATCGGCAGGAAGAAACACACGCCCACCAGCATGAACTTCAGAGTGGATTCCGGCGCCTGTGCCTGCCACAGCGTCAGGCTGTGTGGAATCAGGTAGGGGAACAGGCTCACCACCAGCCCGGCAAAGCCGAACAGGAACAGTGCCGCGGCCAGATAGAATGGCCGCTGCTCGTGGGCGGGGTCACGCAGATCACGGAACAACCGCACGGCACAGAGAATGGTGATCAGCGGCAGGGGCAGCAGGATCAGGAAGCGCAGGCCACCCAGCCAGCGCTGGCGGATTTCGGGTTCGGCCAGTACGGTCCACAGACTGACCAGCGCCATACCCAGCATCACCCAGATCACCAACCGACGACCCAGATGGGCGGCCCGCAGGGCAATCTCGCCACGGCTTTTCATGCGCAGGTAGCAGCAGGCCAGCAGTGCGTAACCGGCCATCACGGCAAAGCCGGTGAGGATGGTAAAGGGCGAGAACCAGTCCAGACGGTCATACACCGGCTGACTCATGTCCGCGCCCTGGACGATGGCGCCGAGAATCATACCCTGACACATCGCCGCCACGGTTGAACCCGCGGCAAAGGCCAGATCCCACAGGGGTTTGGAGCGATGGGACTTGAACCGGTACTCGAACGCCACACCGCGGAAAATCAGGGCGATCAGCATGATGATGATCGGTGTATACAGCGTTGACAGTATAGTGCTGTAGGCCAGCGGGAAGGCGGCAAACAGCACCACCCCGCCAAACACCAGCCAGGTCTCGTTGCCATCCCAGACATGGGAGATGGAGCGCATCATGTGGTCGCGTTCCGCTTCCGTATCAAACCAGGGATAGAGAATGCCGAGGCCAAGGTCGAAGCCATCCAGCAGCACATACATCAGGATGGCAAAGCCCATGATGAGGAAGTACAGCAGTGCCCATTCCATCTTAGCGGCCCTCCGGTTTGTCACTGTGATCACTGGGTTCAGCGTTGGTGCCATCGACGGAGCCGTAGTGGCCCGGGGTGTGGTCAGCATGCAGAGGGGCTTCATGCCCTACCTGTTTGACCAGCGCCAGGGCATAACCCGGTGAGTCGACACCGATACGCTGTTGCTGCAGGAATTCCATGGTCGGCGGGCCCTTACGGATCAGCTTGCGCATGAAGTACAGATACACCCCGAACAGCAGCGAGTAGGTGATAACAAACAGGCTGAGGGAGAACAGTACCCGCGAGGCAGGCAGCGGCGAGACCACGTCCATGGTGCGCACCAGCCCGTAGACCAGCCACGGCTGACGGCCAATTTCCACCACATACCAGCCAAACAGGGTGGCAATCACACCACTGGGAATCATCAGAAAGCAGGCCTTGTGCAGCAGGCGGCAGTCATACAGTTTGCCTTTCCAGCGCAGCCAGGCAGCAGCGAAGGCAATCAGGATCATCAGCACACCCAGACCGACCATGATGCGGAAGGAGTAGAACACCGGCTTCACCGGCGGGCGGTCCTCGGGGGCGAAGGCTTTCAGCCCGGTCACTTCACCGTCCCAGCTGTGGGTCAGGATCAGGCTGCCCAGATGGGGAATGCCAATGGCCAGATGGTTGGTTTCGGCCTTTTCATCGGGCACCGCGAACAGCAGCAGCGGCACCTTTTCTTCCTTGACCGGCCAGATGCCTTCCATCGCCGCCAGTTTGGCGGGCTGATGTTCTTTCACCACCAGACCGTGGAAATCACCAATTACCGCCTGTGTGGGAGCCAGCACCAGTGCTGCCCACATGGCCATGGAGAAGCCTTTGCGGGCGAAGTCGGTGTTGTGCCCCTTGAGCAGGAACCAGGCGCTGACGCCACCGACCACAAAGGTGCCGGTGATCAGGGCCGCCATCAGCATGTGCATGAAGCGGTAGGGCATGGAGGGGTTGAAGATGACCTCCGTCCAGCTGGCCACCTGAAAGACGCCGTCCACCTCGATATAACCGGCCGGGGTCTGCATCCAGGAGTTGGCGACAATGATCCAGAAGGCGGAAATCCAGGTGCCGATGGCGACGGTGAGCGTGGAGATAAAATGCACCTTCTCACTGACCCGCTGCCAGCCAAACAGCATCACGCCGAGGAAACCGGCTTCGAGGAAGAACGCCGTCAGCACTTCGTAGGCCATCAGCGGGCCAAGAACGGCGCCGACCTTGTGGGAAAATTCGGAAAAGTTGGTACCAAACTCGTAGGACAGCACGATACCGCCGACCACCCCCATACCGAAGGTGATGGCAAAGGGCTTGATCCAGAATTTGGCCAGCTGCAGGTACAGCGGATTACGGGTCTTCAGCCACAGCCCTTCCCAGATAGCGATAAAGGTGGCAAGGCCGATGGTGATGGCGGGAAAGATAATGTGAAAACTGACGGTAAAGGCGAACTGGATTCGCGACAGCAGCGCGGCATCTAGGTCCATGGTACGGCTCCTACTTCGGATGCTGGTGTGGGGCCAGCAACAGACGATCCGCCGTCACGGCAGCAGATCGTCACAGTGCCCGCAGAACGTTAACCCGTTTGGTACGTAACAACGGCGGACACGGATGACATCAGTGTGCAGCGGCGGTTTTGCCGGACTTGCTGAGTCGGTAGTAGCGGATGGCAGCCGGGGTGGCGGCCAGGGCGAGGACGGCGAAGAAGGCGGCGTATTCGTGCAGCAGGTGGGAAAGCATGGTCTTGGCTCCAGCAACATTAAAGCTAAAAAGGGGCCGCTGCCTCCAGCACCGTCCTGCGCTTCCTGGACGGTGCTGCACCTGGGCAGCGGCTCCCGAACTCACGGCTTTGACCGGTGAGAAACTCTGCTTTGGCCGATACCTCACGGCGGTATCGGCGGGTTTCTTCTGGCCGGCCTGCATTCAGGGTGTAAAGGGTCCGGATGGGAAGGGTGATCGGTTCCCCAGCCGGACGAAAACGGGCTGTACTCTGCAGGTGCGGGGAGTACGGTCAGGTTCAGTTCAGGTGCCGCGTGACTGCTCTTGCAGCGTTAAAGACGCTGGCGGTGGAAACCCGGCACGAAAAATTCATAGTCTGCTGACTACCTGTTTAGCGAAACTTGTGCCAATTCAATTAGTTACCGTAAGTCATTGATTTACATCAATACTTTGTCGGGTAGTGAAAACAGCTGTGAACAGCGTTGACAGTCCTGCTAAGGTAAACTGTCAACAGTGTTGACAGCGCTTGGTGTCAATTCAGTAAAGCGGAGCCCTATGTCACTGCAGACAGCGTTTGAAATCATGATGATGGTCACCAGCGGCTGTGCCCTGCTGGTATCCGGCTGGTTGCTGTGGCAGTCACAGCGTCAGCGTGACCTGATCGCTCTGGCCGGTTTTGGCCTGATGATGGCGCTGTGGTGCGCCGGTCATGTGGCGATTTTCCATCACCTCACGGCGCTGGGGGTGATGCTGGTGCTGGCCAATCCGCTGATGCCGACCTTCTTCCTCGATTTTGCCGTGCGCTTCGTCAACCGCGGCGTCGCCCGCCAGCCGTGGCTGGACCGGCTGGAGCGCAGCATGGGGCTGATTTACGCCCTGAGCATGGCGGTGGTGCTGCTGAGCTGGTGGCTGCAGGGCGGCACGGCGGTGGCGGTGGCCTCCTTCCATCAGTTTTTTGTCTTCAGCTCCAGCGGCTGGTTCAACCTCGCCTACTCGGTACTGGTCGGCATACTGGCCCACGGCGTGCTGAGCTGGGGCTTCCTCACCCATCAGGGCAACCGCCGGCGCTCCATCGTGGCGATGTTTGTTTCCGGTGGCTGGGGGCTGCTGCTGGCCACCAGTTTTGTCTTCCCTTCGCTGGGGCTGGATACCTACCCCTACCCCATGCTGCTGCTGCCTTCCTATGTGGTGGTGCTGGTCTACGGTGTAGTGCGCTATCAGATTCTGGAGGTCAATGCCTGGGTCAATCGTGCCTTGCTGTGGGTGGGCATGATGCTGCTCATTCTGGGAGTGATTGCCCTGCTGGGCGCACTGGCCGGGCAGCTGGGCATGCAGGCGCTGGCCAATGTGCCGGGCTGGCAGCTGTGGCTGTATTCCGCGCTGGTACTGGTGCTGGCGGCTCTGCTCTATCAGCCGCTGAATACGCTGGTGGGGCGGCTGGTGTACCCCGGCCTGAAGCTGGATCAGCTGCTGCTGGATCGCTGGCGTAACCAGCTGAAGACGGCGCAGAGCTGGGATGATCTCGGCGTGGTGGCGCAGTCGCTGATTTCTCACCAGCTCGGTCAGCCGGTACAGGTACGTTTTCTGGGGCGCTATGAGCCGTCACCACGCAGTGGCAACGATCCGTGTATCCAGTGTCGCCAGCTGGGCGGTGCCTGGGAGTTTGAGCTGCTGGACTGGAGCGACATCACCCCGGCGCTGCGCCTGACCGGTGAAGTGTTCGGCTCGCTGCTGGCCAGCAGTTGCGGGGTGCTGGAGCGCTCACTGATGCTGGCCGAAGCCGAACGGGCGCGACTGGCGGAGCAACATCTGGTGGAGCTGGGCGGGCTGTCGGCGGCGATGGCTCACGAGCTGCGCAATCCGCTGAATATCATTGCCATGGCGGCCGCCGGTGCTGATGCCGAGACCCGTGGCCATATCCAGACGCAGATCAAGCGGGCTGACCGGCTGATTTCCGACATGCTGGTCTACTCCGGCAAACTGACACTGCAGCGCCAGCCGATTCAGCTGCAGGCCATGGTGCAGGCCCTGCTGGTGCATGTGGACTGGCACGGTGTGCGCCATGAGCTGGCGATTGCTGAGGGGCTGGAGATCAACGCTGACCCTCACCGGGTACAGCAGGTGCTGGTCAATCTGATCGACAATGCGCTGGCATTTATCCGCAATCAGGCCGACGGCTGTCTGCGAATCGAGGCGGATACTCAGGGCGTGATCCGGCTGCATAACAATGGCCCGACCCTGCCCGAGGAGCTGGCCACCACGCTGTTCCGCCCCTTTGTCAGCAAACGCCCGGGTGGCAGTGGTCTGGGGCTGGCCATCGTACGGCGCATCATGGAGGCCCACGGTGGCTATATCCGCTATCGTGCCGACCTCGGCTGGCCGGTCAGTTTCGAGCTGTTCTTTGCCGCGCCTGCTGCTGCACAGGCCGATGCGGCTGACATTCCCTTTATCGCTGCACAGGAGTCTTCCTCATGAGTCACCTGACCCAGGCCCGCCTGCTGCTGGTGGATGATGAACCGGCGTTCCGCTCGCTGGCCAGCCGCTGGCTGAGCGACTCCGGCTATACGGTGGAAACGGCGGCAGACCTTGCTTCGGCCCGTGAGGTGGTCAGACACTTCGATGCCGATCTGATGCTGCTGGACCTGTCGTTACCGCCGACCTTCGACCCGATGACCACTCTGGCCGCGGTGCCGGAGTTTGCCTCCCGTCCGGTGATCATCCTGACCGGGCACGGTGACCGCGAACTGGCGCTGGAGGCGATCCGTCAGGGCGCCTGGGATTTTCTCGCCAAACCCATCGACCCGGACATGCTGGCGGTGGTGGTCAGACGGGCGCTGAGTAAACATCAGCTGGAAAAGGAGCTGCTGCAGCTCAAGCGGGGTCTGGGCAAGGAACAGGCCCTGAGCCGGCTGATTGGCGCGTCACCGTCGATGGAAGCGATCCGGGCGCTGGTGCAGCGCATTGCCGCCACCGATGTGCGGGTGCTGGTCACCGGGCCGTCCGGTACCGGCAAAGAGGTGATTTCCCGTGCCCTGCATGATCTCAGTCAGCGAGCCAGCGGGCCGTTTATCTCCGTGCACTGTGGCGCGATTCCGGCAGACTTGCTGGAAAGTGAACTGTTCGGCCATACCAAAGGCGCCTTCACCGGGGCTGATCGTGAGCGGCCGGGTCTGCTCAAGCTGGCCGATGGCGGCACCCTGTTTCTCGATGAAATTGGCGAAATGCCGCTGCCGATGCAGGTCAAGCTGCTGCGGGTACTGCAGGAAGGCACCTTCTATCCGGTCGGTGGTCGCGAGTTGCAACATATCAATGTGCGGCTGGTGTCGGCCACCAATGCCAATCTGCTGGACAAGGTGGCGGAGGGCAGCTTCCGTGAAGACCTGTATTACCGCATCAAGGGGGTCACCATTGAAACCCGGGCGTTAAGTGAGCGGCCCGAGGATATTCCGCAGCTGCTGCGCTACTTTCTCGATCAGTGGCAAGTGAAGATGAACATGCCGTCCCCCTCTCCCTCGGCAGAGGCGCTGGACTGGTTTATCAGCCGACCGTGGCCGGGTAACGTGCGCGAATTGCGCAGTACGCTGGAAAGTGTGGCAGCGGTCAGTCAGGGGCGCGTGATGACCATGGAAGACATCGCCCTGCTGCATCCGCAGAGTCGCAGCCGCAGCGTGGCGGCGCTCGACAGCCAGGATCAGAGCCTCGAAGCCCAGGTGCGGGCACTGGAAATCCGCCTGCTTAGTCAGGCTCTGCAGGACTGTAACGGTAATCGTACCCATGCCGCCCTGCAGCTGGGATTGTCACGGCAGGGGCTGCTGAAAAAGATGGAGCGTTATGGCCTGGATTGAGCGGGCATGAGGTTTCCATGCGGACCGGCTTGCGGTTGCAGGCGTTGTCGGTAAAAACTAATTGACTACGCTTTGAGCAGATGACTGTGCTGCTATGGATACCGCACCCGAGTGACGGTCAGTTTTTGGTCAATAAACTGCAAAGTCGCTAGGGTGGTAAGCGGTCCGAAATGTTAAATAGCAGGTGCCTGTGCGGGCGTGAGGTGGCGTTGTCCCTCCGCTGGCCGGGCTTAACTACAGTGAACAGGTTGTACAGATGAGAGTTCAGGGTTCGCCACGTCATAGTGCCGTCACCGGGTTCAGCCTGATTGAGCTGATGGTGACCATTGCCGTGCTGGCCATACTGGCCATGGTGGCGGTGCCGAGCTTTACCAGCATGATTGCCTCGGCCAACCTCAGCTCACGTGCCGAAGACTTGCGCCGTGACCTGCAGCTGGCACGCAGTGAGGCGATCCGGGTCAGAGCGAACGTGGTGTTTTGCCGCAGTGATGACCAGTCGGCCTGCACCACCGGCGATGTCGCTGGCAGCTGGGGTGGCTGGATCGTGTTTGTCGATACCGATGGCGACAATGTGCGTGATGCCGGTGAAACCATTCTGCGCCGCTACAGTCTGAGTGACAGCTACCAGCTGATTTCCAGTGCGGCGCTGGGGACCGAGGGTAACCGGGTGCGATTCAGTGCCAACGGTTTTGCCTATCAGATTGCCAGCAGTCGTGATCTGGTGTCGGGCACCTTTGCCCTCTGTCGTCCCAGCAGTGCGGTCACCGGTAACGTGCGGGAGGTCAGTATGATCTCCGGCGGACGCACTTGGGTCAGCACCGCTGATGACGGCGGCGCCTGCAGCCAGCCCAGTGATCCTTGATGTCAGGAGTACCCTCCGTGCCCAGCAGCCTCAGGCAGGACGCCCTCTTTCAGCACCGCCCAGACCGCCGTCATCGCACCCGGCTGCGGTCGGGCAGACTGCTGCCCTGTGCCGGTCAGCGTGGCGTGGGGCTGATTGAAATTCTGGTCGCACTGATGGTGCTGGCTATTGGCCTGCTGGGTGTTGCGGCGCTGCAGACCAGTAGTCTGCGCAACAATCAGAGTGCCTTCGACCGGGCCAATGCGGTGGTGCTGGTCAACGATATTGTCGAACGCATGCGCGCTAATGCCAGTGTGGCGAAAAGTGATGGCTACAGTCTGGCGTTCAGTAGCAGTAGCAACAGCTGCCCGTTGCCGACTGGCAGCAGCCGTGCCGATGTGGATCTGAGCGAGTGGCGCACCACCATTATCGCGACCCTGGGCGACAGTGCCTGCGGAGCGGTCAGCTGTACCGACGGACTGTGCACCATCACCATCCGTTACGACGACAGCCGGGCGCTGGAGGGGGCCGCCACCCAGACGCTGGTGTCGACGGTGCTGATGTGAGGAGCCTGGTAATGAGCACGTCATTGCGTTACCAGCAGGGCCTGAGCCTGATCGAGCTGATGATCTCGCTGATCCTTGGCAGCCTGATCACCCTCAGTGTCACTGGCGTTATTCTGGCCGGCAAAAGCAGCTTCAGCACCCAGACCAACCTCGCCACCATTCAGGAAAATGCCCTGCTGGTCTCGCAACTGCTGGGGCAGGACATCCGCGCGGCGTCCTTCAATGGCTGCGGTTCGCAGCGCACCCTCAATATTCTCAATAACTCCGGGAGCGACTGGTGGTCGGAGTGGGATGAAAGCCTGAAAGGCTACAGTGCCAGTGAAGAGGTGGCGGATATCGATTTCGGCACCAGTGCTGAAGAGCGGGTGTCCGGCTCGCAGGCGCTGCAGGTGATCTATGCCGATAACAATGAGACCTATCTGACCGGCCAGAACAGTGGCTCTGCCACGCTGACACTGGCCAGCACCAGTGGCTTCAGTTCGGGTGATATCGCGATGATTTGTGACCCGGAGCAGGCCACCATCTTTCAGGTTACCAGTGTGAGCTCATCCACCATTGGTTATGCCAAAGCTGGCTCGCCCGGCAACTGTGCGGCGCTGATGGGCTATGTCAGCAGCGGCTGCCCGAGCTCGGCGCGGGTCTATGGCGCCGGGGCCTACGTCACCCGTCTGGGTGCCGTGGTGTGGTATCTGGGCTACAACGGCCGGACTTCAGGCACCTCGCTGTACCGCATGGAGCAGGAGAGCGGCACTGCGCAGAAGATTGAGGAAATGGTGGAAGGCGTCAGCGCCCTGACCTTCACCTACATGATCAGCGGCAGCACCAGCTACGTCAGTGCGGGTAGCGTCTCTGACTGGAGTAAGGTGGTAGCAGTCAAGACCACGCTGGCACTGACCAGTGCGGATAGCTATGTCAGCACCAGCTCGTCCACCGACAGCGGGCGGCTGCAGCGTACTCTCACCTTTGTGACCGCCCTGAGGAATCGCTGATGACAACAGGCTTGAGACAGCGTTACGGCCAACGGGGAATGGCCTTGCTGATCACGCTGGTGGCACTGCTGATCATCACAGTGCTGGCGGTGGCAGCGACACGCACGACCTCATTGCAGGAGCGCATGGTGGCAAATAATTATGACCAGACCCTGGCGTTTCAGGCGGCTGAATCGGCATTGCAGGAGGCGGAGAACTATCTCGATCCGAATACCACTGCCACGCTGCCGAGTTTTGCTAATACCAATGGTCTGTACACCGAAGCGGATGCTGATAGTACGCCACGCTGGGAAGACAGCAATACCGTCTGGCTGGATGCCAGCAGCGATCTGGGTGAGCTGGTGCCGACCGCACCGCAATACATTATTGAATACATGGGTACCTGGCCTGATCCGCCGGGCTGTGACCAGACCACCGATGTACCGGCAGACTGCCTGCGTGATGTCTACCGTATTACCGCACGCAGTAATGCAGCTGACCGGGCACAGGTCATGCTGCAGGCGATCTACTGGCGATAAGGAGGAGAGATGAAACGATCGGCTTCATTTCGCCAGCGGCTGACCGCGCTGGCCCTGGGTTTCCTCTGTGCAGCCCTGCCGCTGCGCGCATCGCTGGCCTCGGTGGATATTGCCTCTACCCCGCTGCTGTTGGGGACGACGGTGGCACCTAATATCATGTTTCTGCTGGACGATTCCGGCTCCATGCAGTGGGAGTTCATGCCGGACTCCGATCTGTACTACTCCTACTATCTGTTCCCACGGCCGGACAGCGTCTATGGTGGAGCTACCTATGCCAATCAGGTACCCACCTTCAGTGATACTAACCTGTCCAACGTGCACGACCGCTCGCCCAATAATAATGCGGTGTTCTATAACCCCTACATCACCTATACCCCCTGGAAGGCCTATGATGGCAGCTCCATGGGCAATGCCTCGCCGACGGCAGCCTATTACAACCCCAGCAACACCTCAGCGGGCACACTGAATCTGACGACCCAGCAAAGCCAGTATGCCTACTGGTTCTATAGCACCACCAGCCGGGCCAGTGCCTACTATGCTTCCAACTGCGGATCTAACCAGCACCCCAACTACTACTGCCAGCAGTCCTTCTACCCCATCACTTTTTATATGTACAAAGGCAGCGGTAGCGTCGAGACCATTTCCAACTACATCCGCTATCAGATTCGTGGCTCCAGCGCCTACAAGAAAGACCTGAGTGGCAGTACCGAGTCCAGTGTGACCTCCTTCACCTGGGGAACGATTACTCGCACCGTGACCGAAGAGCGGCAGAATTTCGCCAACTGGTTTCAGTACTACCGTTCGCGGGTACTGGCTGCCAGAGCCGGTGCCAGCATTGCGTTCGCCAATCTCGGCAGTAATTATCGGGTGGGCTTTCGCACCATCAACGGTGGCACGACACAGTACATTCCCACCTCCGGCACCTTCTCCAGTACCAACAAGCAGAACTTCTATTCCAACCTGCTGACGTCCACCATTGGTACCAACGGCACGCCATTACGCAGTGCGCTGCAGTGGGCAGGGGAATACTTTTCCGGCAACCAGTCCGGGGTGACCGACCCGATGACGCCTACCTCGGTCAGCTGCCGGCAGAACTATGCCATCCTGACCACCGACGGTTACTGGAACGGCTCCCTCAGCAGCACGGTCGGCAACGCCGATAACAGCTCAGGCTCGAAGATCACCAGCGCCGATGGCAATGCCAGCTATACCTATGCACCGGTGGCGCCCTACAAGGATGACTACAGCGATACTCTGGCGGATATCGCCATGACGTACTGGAAAAAGGATATCCGCACCGATCTGGCCAACAATGTCACCACCTCCACCAACGACCCGGCGTTCTGGCAGCACATGGTGACCTTTGGCATCTCCATTGGTGTCAGCGGCTCACTTGATCCTGACTCTGACCTCAGCGCCCTGACCGCAGGGACCAAGAACTGGCCCAACCCTACCAGCTCCGATCAGTACAAGATCGATGACCTATGGCACGCTACGGTCAACAGCCGTGGCTCCTTCGTGGCCGCCTCTGACCCCGAGGAGTTTGCCACTGCCCTGCAGGATGCCCTCAACACCATCGCCAGCCGGACTTCCACCAATGCCAGCCTGACCAACAATGGCAGCAGTTTGGAAACCGACTCCATGCTGTTCCAGCCCCGCTACTATTCGGGCGACTGGACCGGCGATCTGTGGGCCTACGATGTGTCTGATTCCAGTGTTGACCCGGTGATCAGCTGGAAAGCATCGAAAAAGCTCCCCGGCTACAGTGCACGCAATATCGTGCTGGGCGGTGGCAGCACCTACCCCACCGTAGATTTCAGCTGGAGTTCACTGGCCAGTGGTCAGCAGAGCGTGCTCGGCAGCTCTGCCGTGGTGAATTACCTGCGCGGTAATACCGCCAGCGAAATCAGCAATGGCGGTTCCTACCGCAATCGCACCACGGTGCTGGGCGATTTTGTTGACTCCAATCCGTTCTATCAGGATGTGCCGTCGAAGAACTACTACCGTTACCACTGGACCGGGGCCAGTAGCTACAGCGCCTTCAAGGTCGCCAATGCATCACGTCAGGATATGGTCTATGTCGGCGGCAATGACGGCATGCTGCATGGCTTTGCCGCCAGTGGCAGCAGCGCGGGCAAGGAGCTGATGGCCTATATTCCCAGTGAAATGCTGAGCAAACTGCCCGACCTGACCAGCAGCAGCTATATCCACGAATACATGATGGATGGCGATGTCACGGTGGGGGACGCCTATATCAACAGCGCCTGGAAGTCGGTTCTGGTCGGGAGTACCGGCCGTGGTGGCAAGTCGCTGTTTGCGCTGGATGTCACCGACCCCACCAGCTTCTCGGCCAGCAAGGTGCTATGGGAATTCACCGACGATGATCTGGGCCAGTTTCTCGGTACGCCGGTGATTGCCCGCCTCAATAACGGGACGTGGGCCGCTATTGTTGGCAATGGCTACAACGGCACCAGCAATACGGCAGAACTGCTGGTGATCAATCTGGAAACCGGCAAGCTGATTAAGAAGATCGATACCGGTATCGGCACGGCCGCTGACTCTAACGGGCTGGCCAGTGTCGCCGGTTACGACAGTGACCGGGATGGCAACTTTGATTATTTCTATGCCGGTGATCTGTACGGCAACGTCTGGAAGTTTGATCTCAGTAGTTCCAGCACCAGCAGCTGGGCCGTTGGCTACAGTGGCAAGCCGCTGTTTACCGCGGAATACACCGATGGCAGCAGCGACACCCGGCAGCCGGTCACGGCCGGACTGGCGCTCAGTGTGGACGCCTCCTCCGGCAGCCTCTGGGTATTCTTCGGTACCGGTATTTATCTGGGAACGGCCGACCCGGACAGCAAGAACGTGCAGGCCATCTACGGCATCAGCGATACCGGCTCGGCGTTCACGGGCAACAGCAATCTGCTCAAGCTGAAGATTCAGGATGAATACACCAACAGTAATGGTCTGATGGTGCGCTCGGTGGTGATCGCCAGTGGTCAGAGCAGCAAAACCAGCACCCGCGGCTGGTATCTCAACCTGATTTCACCCAACAACGGCAGTGAGGGGGAGCGCGTAATCTACACGCCACAGATGGTGCGCAGCTATCTGGTGACCACGACACTGATCCCGGATGATGACGACTGCTCGCAGGGCGGCAGCAGCTACACCATGGGTATCTATCCCTATATGACCAGCGCTTCCACCAGCAGTAAGAACGGCGTTTTCGACATCAACAACGACGGCACAGTGGATGCCAGTGACAAGATCAATAGCAGTCAGGTCGGCAGTGGCATTGGCTCCAGCTCAGCAACCTCCAATGGTTCGCTGGTGGGCAACAAACTGTACAGTTCGGACAACTCGGGGAACGTCAGCTCCTCCGACGTGGATACCTACACCAATCTGGGTAAAACGTCCTGGCGCGAGATCCGCAACTACTAACCTGCAGCGATAACCAAGTGAGAGGACGATGAAGCGAAACAACAGGTCTGTTGCACTGGTGCAGCCCGGTCAGGTGCGGGGGTTTACCCTGATCGAGATGATGATCGTGGTGGCGGTGATTGGCATTCTGGCGGCCATCGCCTATCCCAGTTATCAGCGCTATGTCACAGAGAGCCGTCGTTCCGCCGCAGAGGCCTGCCTGTCGCAGTACGCGCTGTATATGGAGCGGTTTTACGCAACCAACCTGAGCTATGCCGAGACCAGCTCCGGCACGGCTGTCAGCCTGCCCACCCTCGACTGCTCCACTGAGCTGTCCAGCTATTACACCTTCAGCCTGTCTGCCGTGGCCAGTCGCAGCTATACCCTGGATGCTGCACCGCAAAGCAGTCAGGCCAGCAATGACAGCGACTGCGGCACCCTGTCGCTGGATGAGACCGGGGCCAAGGGCGCCTCGGGCAGTTCTGGCAGCAGTTGCTGGAAATAACGATGTCAGCGGCAGCCCAGCCCTGCCAATTTCTGCTCTTCCTCTGCCAGCAACAGAGGTACTGCTCAACCCTGGTGGCGGTCAGCCGCTACTGACTTAGGTCCGGTTGCAAAGACAGTAAGCGCTTTGTAAAGTGGCTGTGTTGCCATAATAGCTCCAAATTTTTCGACTTGTTTCAGTCTCCGCAACACACTAACGTGCAGCCCGACAAGACTCCCGCGCCTCTCTGCACTTTTCCCTGGGGGATGGATGATGATCCGTCATCGAAGTGACCATAGCGCGCTCCCGGCCACTCTGCCTTCTTGGCAACGGGGGGTCGGTATGCTGGAAGTATTGATCACCCTGCTGGTGCTGGCTGCGGGTTTGCTTGGTTCAGCCGCACTGCATCTGAGTACCCTGCGCGAATCCCAACTGGCAAATCAGCGTGGTCAGGCCGTCACCCTGGCTCAGGATATTTCTGGCCGGCTGTTGGGAGATCGCGGCAATATTGCTACCTATAACAATTTCGACAGCCAGACCAGCACCGGTTGTACCAGTTGCACCGATGCTCAGCAGGCACTGGCCGACTGGAAAACCCGGGTTGAGGCCAATCTGCCCTCCGGCCGTATTCAGCTAAGTAACACCGGTGGCGGTCTGTATCAGGTACGCATTTACTGGGATGAGAACCGCAGCGGTGTCACCGGCCTCAATTGCAACAAGGAAGAGTGGGATGAGAGCACGGACATGGCCTGCTATCAGCTGATGGTGCAGTTATGAGCCTGGTCAGAAGCCAATCGCTGCAGCGTCAGCGCGGTGTGACACTGGTCGAGCTGATGATATCTCTGGCGCTGGGGGTGGTACTGGTGCTGGCGGCGACCGATGTGCTGCTCAGCGGTCGTCAGACCTATATCAGTATTTCGGCTTCGGCAGGCATTCAGGACAGCGCCGGTTATATCCAGTCACTGCTGCGCACCCAGATCAATCACGCCGGTTTCACCTCTAACCCGGTGAAATCCCTGAGCACGGAGTTTGCGGCCGATACGGCCACTTCCTCCACCTCGGGTGGTATCGCCTGGACCGCCGCGCAGGTGGTGTCCGGAGAACGCAGCACCACCATCACCGGCAGTCCCGATACGCTCTATGTCCGTCTGCAGGGTAATAGTGATGGCAGCACCCTCGATTGTCTCGGCCAGAGTGTAGTCAGTGGCGATACGGTGGTGATGAAACTCTACATGGCCAGTGATCTGGCGCTCTACTGCGCCGTCAGTGGCCACGATACTAATACCAAAAATCAGACCCAGCCGCTGGTGCAGGGCATCGAAGGGATGCGCCTGTTGTTCGGGGTGGACAGCAATGAAGACAACGCCATCGACAAGTGGCTGCAGACCACCCAGCTGGCCGCTGCTTCTACTACGGACAAGACCCATATTGCGGCAATTCGGGTCGGGCTGATTATCAGCTCGACGGTGTCGACTGATCAGGGCTCCAGTGCCAAAACCTTCTCGCTGCTCGGCAGCAATGTCACGACGGCTGTCAGCAGTCGTATGCGCCAGGCGTTTGAGAACACCTTCTGGCTGCCCAATGTTGCCCTGATGCGGGAGAGCTGAGTAATGACCACGCCGAGAATCCTGTCGCATAACCTGAGAGCTGGTCGGCAAAGGGGCGCTGCACTACTGGTCTGTATCGTGATGATGGCACTGCTGATGGTGATCGGTATCAGCGCCTATCGCATGACCAACCTGACGCAGAAGATGGAAACCAACGCCGAGGATACGCAGCTGGCAGGTATTCTGGCGGAAAGCTCCCTGCAGGAGGCGGAGTCCTATATCAGCACGGACAATGCCATCCTCACCACCAAACTGAATCACGGCAAATATAACGTCAGTGACAGCGATACCCCCAAATGGAAGGTGGTCACCGGTACCCAGAGTGGCAATCAGAATGTCTGGGAGACCGCCGATGCCGTGCTGACCTACAGTCAGTCGGTGCAGGACATTGATAATCGTCTGCGTACCACGCCGGTCTATATCATCGAAGAACTGCCGGAGCCGGAGCAGTTCAAGATTGAGAACAGTCAGGTGGAAGGCCACGGCTTGCGTGAGCGGATGGAGTTGTACCGCATTACCGCTAAGGGTACCGGGCCGTCGCAGGAGCTGGATCGCTATCTGCAATCCAATTACACCCGCATCGTCACCAAATAGCAGGAGCCGCAACATGATGTCGAATCACCGGTGGCCCCTGCTGCTCAGTGGCTTGCTGATACTGTGCCTGAGCTGGGTCAACGGCAGCCGGGCCGACACCGCGCCTGCCACGGCACCGCTGGCCAGCTCGGTCAGCGTCAAACCCAAGATGATGATCCTGCTGTCCAAGGATCATGAACTGTTTAAGAAAGCCTATCCCGATTACACCGACCTCAATGGCGACGGGGTACTGGACACCAGTTACGACAACAGCATCGACTACGACGGCTACTTCAACAACAGCAAGTGTTACACCCACAACGGCAGCTATTTCAGTATCAGTGGTGCGGCCAGCAATCACCTCTGTAGCAGTGCCTGGAGCGGTAACTTCCTTAACTGGGCCACCATGACCCGCATGGATCTGATCCGCAAGGTGCTGTATGGCGGTACCCGTTCCAGTGACCCCTCTTCGACCACCGCAGCGACGGTGCTGGAACGTGTCTATCTGCCTTCGGATACGCACTCCTTTGCCAAAAGTTTCAAGGGCACCAGCGCGGTGGCCGTATCCAGCGTCACGCCCTACAGCTATACCGCTGTCAGCGTGTGCAGTACCTCCAACCAGACTAACGCCAGTGGCAAGGATTACGTGCTGGCGCCGGGCAATACGCCGCTGATCCGGGTGGCCAGTGGCAGCTGGTTATTCTGGGCCACCGGTGAGGTGAACCAGTGCGACTACGGCTCTAATGCTTACCAGCCCAGCAGCGGTACTGATCTGACCATGCGCGTGCAGGTCTGCGATAGTGCTGATGGTCGCAGCGACTACTGCAAGACCTATCCAGCCGGTAACCGTAAACCCATTGGTCTGTTGCAGACCTATGGCGAGAGCAAGCAGATTGAGTTTGGCCTGATGACCGGCAGTTACTACCGTAATACCCGTGGCGGTGTATTACGTCAGCCGCTGGCGACCTTCAATGACAGCATCAAGGAGATCAATACCCAGACCGGCCAGCTGCTGCTGCCCAGCAACGGCATGGTCAAGCTGATCAATGATCTGCAGATCATCAAGTACCATCGTGGTGGCTATACCGACTGTGGCAGCAGTGTGGATCAGGTGTGCTTCAGCTGGGGCAACCCGCTGGGTGAAATGTTTCTGGAGGCGTTGCGCTATATCAGTCTGTCCAGCAGTCGCACAGCACAAACGGACTACTCCAGCTCCACGGCGACCAATGATTCAAGCTATCTGAGTTCCAGTGCTTTCAGTGATGTCAGCTGGGGCAGCGATCCCTGGCCTGCCAGTCAGAACTGTGCCAGTTGCAGCATTCTAATCCTGTCTTCGGGAGTGAACTCCTTCGACATGGACAACCTGTCCGGCACGGCGCTGGCCAATGTTCCGAGCCTCAGTACCACCACCCTGACCAGTTACGTCAACAGCATTGGCGACAAGGAAGGCATCACTAACAAGAACTTCCTGATCGGCGAGAACGGCAGCAGTACCAATAAATTCTGTGACTCCAAGAAGGTCTCGACGTTGTATACCGCCAAGGGCATCTGCCCGGATGCGCCCGGTAATGCGGGCGGCTATTCTCTGGCTGGACTGGCCTATTACGCCCACAAGAATGATCTGAAAACGGCCGCCACGGGTACCCAGACGGTCAAGACTTATGGGGTTTCCCTGTCTGAGGCGCTACCGACCTTTGCCTTCCAGACCAGTGCGGGCAAGGTCACCGTGGTGCCCAGCTGCCGCAATGGCAGCAACAACTGCAGCATGAATGACCTGTTTGTCGGCTCGCAGAGCTTTAATAGCAGTGGACAGCTGATTGCGGCACGTTTCTTCGTTGCCTGGGAAGACCAGCGCTGGGGTTCTGACTACGACATGGACCTGATTGCCGAGGTGAATGTCTGCGCTGGCAGCGCCTGTAGCCCTGCCATTAACAGCGATCAGATCAAGATCACCACCGGGGTTCCCTACAAGTACACCGCTGCCGGGATGCAGATTGGCCTCACCGTGATTGGTAGCTCCAATGACGGTACCCAGTGGCTGCAGGATGTGCCGGCCTATTACAACGGCAGTATTCAGATCAATAACTGGCAGGACATTGCTACCCTGCAGGTGAAGAGCAACCCTTCTCCGGCCTATATCAGCCAGGTATTTACCGCCTCGTCCAGCAACCAGATCAGTGTGCTGCCCTCGCCGCTGTTTCTGGCAGCCAAGTACGGCGGTTATAACGATCTGGATAAGAGTGGCGATCCGGCCAACGGCAGTGGTGACAGCCGTGAATGGGATGCCGACGGAGATGGTCAGCCGGACAACTACTACAAGGTCAACAACTTCAGCACCCTGGCCAGTAACCTCAACGCGGTGTTTGCCGAGGTGGCTAAGAGTGTGGGCTATTCCGCGCCGGTCAGTAGCAGCAGTGCGGTGACTAAGGGCACCCGTGTCTATTTCAGCTCCTATGACAACGTCAATGCCTGGAACGGCAATCTGTACTCGTTCAAGTACAACAATGCAGGCCAGTTGCAGCAGGAATGGAACGCGGTACAGCAACTGCGCAATCTGGATCCGGCGACGCGCAATATCTTCAGCTGGGATCCTGATGCCAAGACTGGTGTGGCGTTCTACGCCCCCGGCACCAGTGGTGCCAGCTCGACGCTGAGTGCGACCCAGATCGCCAGGCTGACCGCCGCACTGCCGACGCCCAATACCAGCATCAATGCCCAGAAGGCGGTGAGCTATTACCGCGGTGATCACAGTAACGAGCTGATCAACGGCGGCACCTTCCGCAGTCGGCTGGATCGCAATGGCGAATCAACCCGCCTTGGCGACATTGTCAATTCCTCGCCCACTTACGTCGGTAGCACCGGGTTCTACTACTCCGATACCATGGAAGCGGATAAGTACAGTGACTTCGTCAACAGTACCGACTATCAGGGACGCACCCCGATGGTCTATGTCGGCAGCAACGATGGCGCCCTGCATGGCTTCAATGCCAATAACGGCAACGAGCGCTTTGTCTATTACCCTAATGCGGTCATGTCGACCCTCAACCAGATGCTGGATCCCAACAACTACGACAAGGTGCACGCCTTTTCGGTGGACGGTTCACCCACGGCGGTGGACGCCTATTTCAGCAATAGCTGGCACACGGTACTGAGCGGTGGCCTGCGTGCAGGTGGCAAGGCCATCTATGCGCTGGATGTATCCGCTACCCGCTTTGGTGATGGTCGCGCCAGTACGCTGGTGATGTGGGAATACGATGAAACCGTGGACAAGGCTTTGCTGCCCAGCGGCGAAACCAATTCCACGCTGGGTTATACCTTCTCCAAGCCCGCCATCGTCAAGCTCAACAACGGCAAATGGGCGGCAGTGTTTGGCAATGGTTACTACAGTGCGGCGGGCAAGGCGGTGCTCTATATCGTCTATCTGGATGCCATGGGTGATAACAAGTGGAGTGCGACCGATGTGGTGCGCATCAACACCGGGGTGGGCAGTACTTCTGACCTCAACGGTCTGTCGGAAATCGCCCCGATCGACAGCAATGATGATGGTCGTATTGATCTGATCTATGCCGGTGATCTGAAAGGTAATCTGTGGCGCTTTGATCTCAGCTCCAGCAGCTCCAGCAACTGGAAAGTGGCTGGTAATGCCCCGGTATTTACCGCCCGCGATGCCAACAACAAGGTGCAGCCGATTGTGGCCCAGCCGGAAGTCGGCAAAATTTCCGGTGGCGGCTATATGGTATTCTTCGGCACCGGCAAGTATCACGACAAGGAAGACCTGACGCTGCCCGCTACTTCCCGGCAGAGCTTCTATGCGGTCAAGGATACGCTGGCCGCCTCCCCCATTACGCTGTATCGCGCCAGTCTGACAGAACAGACCTATACCGAGTTCACTGACAATGCCGGCGCCAGTTACCGCAGTGTCTCCCAGAATGTCGTGGCGGCCAGTAAGTCCGGCTGGTTTATGGACCTGGCCGGTACCAGTGTCGGTGAGCGGGTGATCCGCGGAGCCATTCTGACCCGTGGGCGTATTGTTTTTACCACGCTGATTCCTGACCCTGACCAGTGCGGTGGCAAGGAGTTTGGCTGGCTGATGGTGGTCAAGGCGCAGGACGGCAGTGGATCCAGCAGCCCGGTTTTTGATACTAACAATGATGGCGTGATTGATGCGTCCGATCTGGTTAATAGCGGCTCAAGCAAGCGCTCCAGTGACGGTCTGCGCCAGGATACGTCCGCAGGCGCGCTAGTGCTGGATAATGGCAATACACAGTCGGTCATCACCATTGATCAGCAGGGCAACCCCGATACCGTGGAGATGAGTAAAGGGGCGACCTACCGTCAGCAACGGGTGAATTGGCAGGAGGTCTACCCCTATGAGTAAAAGACAGCAGGGCTTTACCCTGATCGAGATGATGATCACGGTTGCTGTCATCGGCATACTGGCGGCGATTGCCTATCCCAGTTACAACAACTACGTACTGCGCAGCCATCGGGTCGAAGCCGAGGGGGTGATGATGCAAGCAGCGCAGGCACTGCAGCGCTACTACGGTAATGCCTTCACCTACTATGGTTTTGATGACAGCGCCTATCAGCAGTCGCCTACCAGTGGCACGGCACGCTATACCCTGGTGATCACTGCTGAGGAAGCCACACCGCACGAGTACACCATTACGGCTACACCCAGCAGTGGCCAGAGCAGCGACAGCTGCGGCACCCTGACGCTGGATCAGGCCGGAACCAGAACGGTGTCGGGTTCAGGCGCTACTGTAGCGAATTGCTGGTAAGCGGGATGAGACAAGGCAGAAATGTAACCGGTTTCACCCTCATCGAGATGATGGTGACCATAGCGATCCTGGCGATTGTGGCCACCATCGCCATTCCCGGCTTTACGCAGATGATGCTGAGCTATCGCACCAGTTCTGATGCGGACATGCTCTATCGTGCCTTGCTGACGGCACGCAGTGCGGCTGTGGATAAGCGCGCCAATGTGGTGGTGTGTCCGTCTGTGGATAATGTCAGCTGTGGCAGCGGCGCTAATCTGGTGATCTTTGTCGATAGCGATGGCAACAGCAAAGTCACGGACAGCGGCGAGCTGATCAGTGTGGTGGGGCTGAATGCGGCTACCAGCAACAGTACGGCCATCATCTTCAATCGCAGTGGTGCGGTGCAAAGCACTGTGGGCAATCAGAGTTTTATTATCTGCCACGCCAGCAGCAGCAAGTCGGTCTATCGCACCGTCACCGTCAGTCTGAGTGGCCAGGTGACGCAGACCACGTCCACCTACGGCACCAGCTGCCCCTCTTAGCAGGTCGTTGAAAATCTATCTGCGTTGCCATACCGCGTCAAAAACAGGCTC
>NZ_LAPT01000159.1 GCF_003194385.1 Pokkaliibacter plantistimulans | reverse complement strand
AACTTCGGCGTGGAAGTTTTGGTTAACTGTTAAATTAGAGATAACTGACTGATTCAAACGAATTAACTTCCTTGTCTTTCAAAAATAGACGCCACAAAAAATAGGAGTAGATCAATGTCTAATATCCACCATTAATTTCTAGCGATAAATTTGTCCATGCTTCAGTCAAGATACTAAAATTTTTATCATTAACCTTATTCGCCAACTTCTTCATAGCCTTTTTAGCATCTTCAAACATCCAACCATTTGAATTTAGACACATCCATGCTCCAGAAAAATCCTCTTTCAACAGCAACTTATAGAAAAGTGGTTCCTGATCTTTAACTTTGAACCATTCTGGAGAAATATCCAATTCGGATATTTCATCGACAACATCTTTTGAATACTCAACAGTACAACTATTTCTAAGCTCAGACGAAGAAATATCTGAACTATATTTTGGAAAATTTCCTTTATACTCCATTTCACTAATAAACATAGGAACATTATCTTTAAATATATCAAGTTCAGATAATCTCTTTGGATCGTGATCATATTTCTTATAAAGCCGAACTATCTCATTAACATTTATTGATTCTACAGGCGCACAAAAAGAAGATATATCATCTGCAACATCTCCCTCTGCAGATATTAATGAATAACTTTCAGATGCTATTAACTGATCCAAGTTAAGAGCAATTTCTTGTACACGATAGCAATTCTCTGGAGACTGGATAACGATAGTTGGATATCTAGAGTTAGTAAACCAATGTTTCCATAGACCAACTGTATCAGTTTGGTCACACCATATAGGGATTAAAGCAGGAAGTATAATAGGCACTTCCTGACCTTGCGTAACGAAAGAACTGGGATGCTCAATCTCTCCTGACATATACATCAAGAGTCTATAGTCATAGTTTTCAACTTTAATGAGTTCTGAATAGCCCATTAAAACTACTCCTCAGGATCGGCTAATGGATAATAACTATCATCTATTTCTAGTTTATGCTTTTCATCGATAGGCCCTGTCCATATATCAGAATCATTCGACGTAGTAGCTCTATGCATTTCAGTATGTACAGCCCTAGATGTCTTCCCATCTTTTTTAATGGCGATAACCAAGTTTCGTGGATCTACCACCTGAAGTGGATAGTGCCCTTTACTATAGTTCCAGTGATGTATTTCGTCCCCTTTCTCAAGCAGCCCCTCTTTTTTAGCCAAACGGTCAAATGTTGCCCTAACAGACACAAAAGCAGCATTTGCTTGCTCTTTTGTTGGTGTTAAACCTTTCTCCAAAGTGTCTAAATAGTCTTTATATCCAGCTTTATTTACGGAATCCTTCATCGCCTGCTCCCATAGCTGATGCGCTCTAGGATTGTCCGAAATCGTCTCAAGTCCAAAGTCCTCTGGGCGCAACCCTGCCTCTGGCGCCTCTGGCCCTTCATCCTGCCGCTGCGTCTTTGACGTACCAGTGCTGTCTTTCTTCGGACACTCCCCCGGCACACTCGTCAACCCCAATGGATCGACCCAGTTCACCGGATTCGGCACGTACTGGTAGTGGTTTAGCCCACCCGCCAGTTTGATCGGGTCTGGGGTCAGGAAGTGCCCGGTGCCGGGGTGGTAGTAGCGGTGGCGGTTGTAGTGTAGCCCGGTTTCACCGTCGTAGTACTGCCCCTGAAAGCGCAGGTTGGTATCGACTTTTTCGATCAGTGTACGTTTGACGTGGCCGTAGGCTTTGTATTGCACCGACCACACCCGTTCGCCGTTGGCCGCGGTCATTTCCTGCGGGGTGCCGAGGTGGTCGAGGTGGTAGTAGTAGACTTGGGCAAGGTTGCCTTCGCCTTCGAGCTGGGCCAGCGGGCGGTAGGTGCCGGGTTCGTAGAGGTAGCTGCGGTAGTGGCTGAAGTCGTCGGTTTCGGCGATCAGGCGGTTGGCCTGCCAGATAAAGGTGGTGAGGTAGCCGCCAATGTCTTTGCTGATCCGTCGGCCAAAGGCGTCGTAGCGGTAGCGCACGGTGCTGAGGTTGGGCAGGGTAACCTGGCTCAGCCGGTGCTGGGTGTCGTAGTGATAGCGGGTGACAAGGCGGTGCC
>NZ_LAPT01000158.1 GCF_003194385.1 Pokkaliibacter plantistimulans | reverse complement strand
AGCGGGTGACAAGGCGGTGCCCGGCGCCGCGGTATTCAGTAATGAGGTTGCCAAAGCCGTCGTATTCGAGGTGGCGGTCGCCCTGCACGGTGAGGCGGTTGCCCTGGGCGCTGTGGCCGTAGGGGCTGGCGTCGGGGTCGGTGGGGTCGCGCTGGTTGAGCAGGTTGCCCGCCGGGTCGTGGTGGAACTGTTCTTCGATGGCGCCGCGCACGGCGGTGAGCCGGTCGAGGGGGTCGTAGTCGTAATGCAGGGTGCCTTTGTCGCTGTCGTCGAGGGTGATGAGGTTGCCCACGGCGTTGTACTGGTAGCGACGCTGGTGGATGGGCCCACGCTGGCCGGTGCGATGGCGTTGCTGTTCGGTCAGGCGGCCCTGTTCGTCGTAGTGCCAGGTGCTGGTGAGGGCGCCCTGCCAGCGGCTGACTTCCTGACCGTACTCGTGGCTGTGGCGGGTCAGGGGTTGGTCGTTGAGGTCGATTCCGCTGAGCTGGCTGTGGGGGCCGTAGTGGTAGTGCAGGCGGTTGCCGTCGGGCAGTTTGAGGCGGTTGAGGCGGCCCAGGTGGTCGTAGCCGTAGCGCAGGGTGTGGCGTTGCTGGTGTTCGGCAATCAGGCGGCCCAGCGCGTCGTATTCGAAGTACAGCGGCCAGTGGCCGTCATCGACCTGCAGCAGCTGGCCGTGCGGGTCGTAGTGGTAGTGGATGCGCTGGCCATCGGGCAGGATTTTTTCCGTCAGGCGGCCCATCACGTCGCGTTTAAACCGGGTGGTGAGGGTGGCGGCTTCGGTGTTGTCCTGGGGGCTAGCCGCAGAGGTCGCACCGGGTGCGGGGGCAGCGATTTCGGTTTTTTCGGTCAGGCGGCCAGCAAGATCGTAGTCATACCGGGTGGTGCGCCCGGCAAAGTCGGTTTCTTCTTTGACCAGCCCGCTGGGGTGGTAGCTCAGGCGGTAGTGGTCGCCGTTTTCGTTTTCGATGTCGGTCAGCTGCAGGCGACGGTCGTCGTAGCGGAAGCGCAGGGTGCTGCCGTCCGGGTTGCGCTGGGCGGTGACGAGGTGCAGCGGCTGGGCATAGTCGTATTCGGTGGTGCGGCCCTGTTCGTCGGTATAGCGGCGCAGCTTGCCGTAGGCGTTGTAGTCATACTGGCGACTGGCCCCGCCGGGCAGGGTCAGCCGCGTCAGGCGGTTGAGCTTGTCGTAGGCGTAGCGGGTGATGGCGCCGCGTTCATCCTGCCGCAGCACCTGGCGGCCCTGGGCATCGTAGCGGTAGGTGCGCTGGCCGCCGTCGGGTACG
>NZ_LAPT01000157.1 GCF_003194385.1 Pokkaliibacter plantistimulans | reverse complement strand
ACGGCCCCGAAGGGGCGAGCGAAGTGAGTCAAATGCATATTTAGTTCACTAAACTCCGCTTTTCGCTTGTTTCTTGTGCCCTCGGGGTCTTTCCTTGCCTCGGCTGCCTCAAGCACGTTTTTCAACAGCCTGTTAGTAAGTTACTATTTGGAACCTCAATCTGGCTGCGACTGGCAGCTTTTTTGTCGCTTTACTGATAGCAGCGGTCGGTATCAACGCACAGTGATCTGACGGCGCTATTACCATGATGAATTGAACAAGGGAGGCGTGGAGCCATGAGCTTGCACAGACCCAAAGGCGAAATGGCCGAAAAGTGCCCGATTCGCGATGTCCTTGACCGGCTGGGTGACCGCTGGACGGTACTGATCATTTATGAGCTGGAGAACGGTACGCTGCGTTTCAGCGAGTTGCGCAAGCAGATCGGCGATATCTCTCAGCGCATGCTGGCACAGACGCTGCGTACGCTGGAGCAGGACGGTCTGGTAAACCGTAAGGTCTACCCTACCGTGCCGCCACGAGTGGAATACAGCCTGACCGAACTGGGCGTTTCACTGCTGGGTCCGCTGAATCAGATGATCGCCTGGGCCGCCGACAATCACGAGCAGGTCAGGGCTGCGCGGGCAGCCTATGTGCCACCTCCCCAGCAGGTGGCGCTGTAATCTATCAATCGGGAAATCATTGTGACGGCCAAACCCCATTGCAGTGTGCAGCTTTCCAATCGTGTTTATATGCCCAAGCAGGCGGAGCCCAGTGCTCCGGCGATGCCGGTAGCCATCATCCTGCTGGAAAACTTTTCCATGATGGCCTTTTCTGCCGCACTGGATGCGCTGGTCACAGCGAATCTGGTCAGTAGTCGGCCGCTGTATCACGTGCATACCTTTGGCCGACAGAGCAAGCTAGTGCGCAGCGATCTGGGGATTGATATCGCTGTCGATGAGCAGTTGGAGGAGCTGCAGCCCGCCCTGTATCGGGCCATTATCGTCTGTGGTGGTTATCGGGTCAGTCTGGCAACCGATGCCATGCTGAAGAAAAAACTGCAGGCCGCCGCGCGCAATAAGCCGGTATTCGGCGGCATCTGGAACGGTGCCTACCACCTGATCAATGCGGGTGTGCTCGGCAACCAGCGTTTCACCCTGCACCCGGACAATCGCGAAAGTCTCAAGGAGCGTTTCCCCAGTGCCAATGTGGTGCGCGCTCCCTATGTGATTGATGAAGACTTCATGAGCTGTGCCGGACCACACAGTGCGCTGCTAATGATGCTGCAGTTTATCCGCCGTGAGCATGGCCGCGAGTGCGTGCAGGCGGTGGAAGATGTGCTCAACCGGGACCGGCTGGACGAAGAGCAGGACATGTTTATCGCGTCGGTGACGTCACGCCCCGGCTTGCCGCCATCGCTGAAGACAGTGCTGGAGATCATGGAAAACAACATTGAAGACCCGGTCAGCCTTGATGAGCTGGTGGGCTACGCCGGGGTGTCACGGCGGGTGCTGGAACGGGCTTTCATGAAGCATCTGGGCACCTCTCCCAGTCGCTTCTATCAGGAGCTGCGGCTGACCAAGGCCAGACAGCTGGTGATGCAGTCCGATGAGGAAATGGCCAATATCGCCGTTGCCTGTGGCTTCTCCAGCCTGTCGCATTTCCGTCATTGCTACCGGGCCTATTTCGGTGTTCCTCCCGGTCAGGCACGTAAAGAGCGCAACCTGATCTACACCTCATGACAATGCGCCTTGTCTGGCTTTGTCGTGAGATCCTGAGTGCGTCCTGAGCAAGGCGCAATCAAGGTCACAGCAAGGAAATTGGCCAGCAAACGCTGAAAAGGGCGGGAATTCGTCGGCATCATCCCCAATAAAGTGCTATCACCACATGAATGGATACCGAGGTGAAGCCCTATGCATGACGCTCCCGCTGGCCGTACCGGACCAGAGACCCAACCCCAGCCGACCGTTAACCATCCCGCGACGGTGGTCGCTCCACCTGCCCGAGCCCATATTCATCCGGGGCATCCGCACCGCAGCTCTGCCAATCGCCCCAGCCTGATACTGGCGGCGCTGGGGATTGTCTACGGTGACATCGGCACCAGCCCGCTTTATACCCTGCGCGAATGTTTTGGCGAGCACCTCGGTTTACAGCCGACAGAGGCCAATGTGCTGGGTGTGCTGTCGCTGATCATCTGGGGGCTGCTGCTGGTGGTCTCACTGAAATACCTGCTGTTTGTTCTGCGTGCTGACAACCGTGGCGAAGGGGGCATCCTTACCCTGCAAACCCTGATACGGCAGGTGCTTGGCAGCAAGGGGTTGTGGCTGGCCATGCTGGGGCTGATGGGAGGAGGCTTCTTCTATGGTGAGGTGGTCATTACCCCTGCCATATCGGTACTGTCGGCGATTGAAGGGCTGGAGATCGCTACACCGGCCTTCAAGCCCTACGTGCTGCCCTTGTCACTGGCGGTACTGATTGCTCTGTTTGCCATTCAGCACAAAGGTACGGCGAGGGTGGGCAAACTATTCGGCCCGGTGATGTTGCTGTGGTTTGCCACCCTGGGGGTGTTGGGGCTGCTGGCCATAATTGGCAATCCCGAAGTTCTGAAAGCGTTTAACCCTTACTGGGCTATTCACTTTATGCTGGTGCACAAGCTGGTGGGCTTTCTTGCGCTTGGCTCGGTGGTACTGGCACTGACCGGCGCTGAGGCGCTTTATGCCGATATGGGCCATTTCGGTCGTCAGCCCATCCGCCTTGCCTGGTTTGGGTATGTGCTGCCCGCGCTGATTCTCAATTATCTGGGGCAGGGGGCGCTGATCCTCAGTGACCCGGCAACCCGCGCCAATCCTTTTTATCATCTGGCGCCAGACTGGGCATTACTGCCGCTGGTCGGGCTGGCCACCATGGCGACCGTGATAGCCTCGCAGGCGGTGATCTCCGGCGTGTTCTCCCTGACGCGGCAGGCGATTCAGATGGGTTATCTGCCACGCATGGAGATTCAGTACACCTCCGACCGGGAAATGGGGCAGATCTACATTCCGCTGATGAACTGGGGGCTGCTGCTGGCTGTGATTCTGGTGGTGAATTTCTTCGGTTCTTCCAGCGCGCTGGCCGGTGCCTACGGTATTGCCGTGACCGGCACCATGGTAATCACCACCTTGCTCACCTGCACACTGGCCTGGCGCAGCTGGAACTGGTCACTCTGGCTGGTGGCACCGCTGTGTATAGCGCTGCTGTGCATTGACGTGCCACTGTTCAGTGCCAATCTCGTCAAGATCTTTGCCGGTGGCTGGCTGCCGTTGCTGATCGGTGTGATGGTCTTCACCCTGATGACCACCTGGCGACGGGGCAGAACGCTATTGCATCAGCATCTGACCCGAGTGGCCATTCCACTGGAGCGGCTGGTGGACAATCTGGAGACCTATCCGCCTGCGCGTGTCCCCGGCACGGCGATCTTTATGTCGCCGTCCATCACCGGCGTGCCCCATGCGCTGATGCATAACCTCAAACACAATCGCGTGCTGCATGAGCGGGTGTTCTTTCTCACCATCCGGAATGAAGACCTGCCGTACATCGAAGATGAGCGCAAGATCAGGATCGAACAGCTATCGCCCACATTCTGGCGTATTCAGGCCTTCTACGGCTTCCGGGAAATCCCCGATGTGCAGGAGATTCTGGATTTGTGCGAGGACCACGACATCCATTTTGACCTGCTGCAGACCTCCTTCTTCCTGTCGCGGGAAACCCTGATCCAGACACCTGTGCCGGGCATGGCCGCCTGGCGTGAGCATCTGTTTATCTGGATGAATCGCAATGCCAACCGCGCCACCGACTTCTTCCGCATTCCGGCCAACAGGGTGGTGGAGATGGGCGCGCAGATCGAGTTTTGAGGGGAATGATTTCCCCTCAACGAGTTGCTTGCTACCGCTGTTCACACCGGCTCTTTGCAGGTTATCAGCGGGCAGGCAGGGTTACTGGCAGATTGTTGGTTAGAAGAGGGTTGGCTAGCAGCAGATAGTTGGCTGGCAGAAGAGGGTTGGCTGGCGCTGGCAGCACGCTGTGACAGCCACAAACCTGCAGCTGAAGCGATAGCGAGCAGCAAGGATGCGACACTCATGCTGCCGTCGCCCCAGTGATGGAAAGCAAAGCTACCCAGGGCGCTGCCCAGTGACATGCCGAAGTATATCGCCGAGGCATTCATGGCCAGCAACAGACCCCGAAGATTGGGCGCAAGGCTGATCAACCGGCGTTGTTGCGGGGTTTGAAACATCAGACCGAAGACCGCCCAGATTCCCGTGAGCGCAATACCTGCCCAGGGCAGTGCAGGGGCGAGGATAAACAGGCTGAACGTCACCATCATGCCGATCAGTGCCGTCCACAACAGCTGATCAGGGCGGAAGCGCTCGGCCAGCACGCCTGAAAGCGCGTTACCAATCACACCGCCGATACCGAACGACATCAATGCCGCTGCCAGCCAGTGTGCAGGCAGGTGGAAGTGACGTACCAGCAGAATGCTGATCAGGGTATAGCTGGCAAATTGCGAGGCCATCTGCATCAACATAGAGATGATGCTCCAGCTGGTATCGGCACGACGAAAGACGCTGAAGAAGGCCCGGGCTGTCACCAGTGGTGCCGGTGTCTGATCTTGCAGTAACAGTGATACCAGAATACCGCACAGCACGATGACCGCCGCCATCAGCAGAAACACACTCTGCCATGACCAGATCGCTCCCAGCCAGGATGCCAGAGGGACACCAAAGACGGTCGACAGCGTCATGCCGGTAAAGACAATGGCCAGTGCCCGGCCCTGATGGGCGGGAGCCACCAGCAGGGTCGACACGGCCAGTGCGGTCGGCCCGACAATAGCAGCACCGATGGCCAGTACACAACGAGCAGCGACCAGCCAGCTGTAGTCAGGTGCCAGAGCACTGCCGAAGGCACCTGCCGCCATGGCCAGCAGTCCGAATTGCAGCATCAGCCTGCGGCTGCGGCCGCTGCTCACCACCTGCATCAGCGGTGCGGCAATGGCAAAGATCAGTGCAAACAGTGACACCAGACGGGCCATCTGAGTGGTCGACTGATGCATGCTGGCGGCCATGGGTTCCAGCAGACCTACCACCGCCAGCGAACAGGTATTGAAGGAAAAGTAGGAGGCGCTCAGGACCAGCAGGCACAGCAGGGTGCTGCGATCAGATGAGGATGAGGTTTCCATGGGTGGCTCCGCACTGCATTGACGAGGTTGTCACTGTAAGAACGCACCACGTATAGTTGAAATCGATTATTAATATGGGAGCTATAACTGTGGTCGATTTGAGGGCCATTGATCTGAATCTGCTGGTGTCGCTCGATGTGCTGCTGGCTGAGCGTAATGTCACTCGCGCTGCCGAGCGGCTGCATATCAGCCAACCGGCGCTGTCTGCACAGCTGGGGCGGTTACGGCAAATTTTTGATGACCCGTTGCTGATGCCCGCAGAAGCCGGGCGCGGCATGACGCCGACGGCCCGGGGGCTGGAGTTGCTGGAGCCGCTCAGGGCGGCGTTGCTGCATCTGCATACCGTGATTCAGCGGCGGCCGGTGTTTGACCCGACGACGGATGAGCGCACTTTCCAGCTGGTAGCCACGGATAACAGCACTCTGGTGTACGGCTTACCGTTGATCGAGCGATTTAACCGGCTGGGTTACAAGGGCATTCGTCTGGCCTTTCGCACTCCTGATCAGCAACTGCTGCCCAGTCAGATGGAAGGAGGCGAGGTCGACATCATGATCGGCGCGCCGAACCTGATTCCCTCCAACCTCAAAGTGAAAGCGTTACGGCAGCTGCATTACGTTGTCGTCCAGCGTAAAGGGCACCCGCGCGGGACGGCGGCACTGACCCTCGATAGTTACTGTGAGCTGGAGCATCTGCTGGTTTCCAACAGTGGCGGTTCTTTCCACGGCTTTATCGATGACCGGCTGGAAGCACTGGGGCGTCGTCGCCGGGTGGCACTGTCAGTGCATCACTTCACGCTGGTCCCTGAGATATTGCGGCGTACTGACTATGTCAGTGTGCTGTCCTTACCCTGTGCTGAGCGGTTTGCCGATACCCTCGATATCTTCGCGCTGCCTTTTGATGAGCCGGTGGCCTTTCCCGCCTGCCTCGCCTGGCATCCGCGCAACCATCATGATCCGGGGCACCTGTGGCTGCGGGAGCAGATCACCGAACTGGTCAGGGAGCCGGTCAGCGAGTTATAGCCGAGCAGGTGATTCAGTATTAGCGCCCGTAAAAAGATATACCGTTATCTTAGCAGGCTGTTGAAAAACGTTATCGAGGCAGCCGAGACAAGGAAATACCCCGAGGGCACAAGAAACAGGCGAAAAAGCGGAGTTTAGTGAACTAAATGAGCATTTGACTCGCTCCGCTCGCCCCTTCGGGGCCGTGCTAAAGCACGTTCAGCCTTTGGCTGTGAGCCTGTTTTTGACGAGGTATTCGGCAACGCAGATAGATTTTCAACGACCTGTTAGGTCGGTGGCCTTCTGG
>NZ_LAPT01000156.1 GCF_003194385.1 Pokkaliibacter plantistimulans | reverse complement strand
TATAGGAGCCGGGGCGGTACTCCCCGGCGGGTCGCCCCGGGGGGCCCGCCCCGCCGCGACCCCCAGCCGCACGGTAATGTGCTCATCCATGAATCCCCCCCCCGCCCGCCGCAGCAATCACCGGCACCAGCAGTTGCAGCACGGCCGCCTGTAGTGCGGACAGGGAACGTAAAGCGGTATACCAGACGGCATAACCGAGGCCCGAGGCCAGAGCGCCCGACAACACCGCCAGCACGATGCCCCGGCCTTCCGCATGGCCACTCAGCAACCCGATGATTAGCATCACCAGCGCCAGCGGTGCCGCCCGAAACATGTTGAAGGCCGTATCCTGGGTGGGGTGCAGTGAGCCGCGACCCGCCAGGGTATAGAACCCCCAGGCAATGCCCGATAAGGTCATCAGCACCAGCCCCAGCAGCGACGGGGTTGCCAGCCCCGGCAACACCAGATAGACAAAGCCGGTAAAGGCAATCAGCAACCCTGCCAGCTCCAGCCCCTGCATGCGATGCCCACCTGCCAGCGCCATCAGCAGCATGGTCAGCTGCACGGCGGCAAACAGGATCAGCGCACCGGTGCCGGTGGTCAGGCTGGTATAGGCATAGGAAAAGGCAGCGGCATAGATAAACAGCATCAGCCCGGCACGCCAGCTGCCGCGCCCCTGCCCTTGCTCCGGGCGAGTTTTGAAGCGCAGCAACAGCCACAGCATGGCGGCCCCCGACAGCAGACGGACGGCCGTAAAGCTGGCCGCATCAATACTCTGCTGCCCCAGCGCCATGCGGCACAGGACCGAGTTGGCCGCAAAGGCCGTCAGGGATACCAGCGTCAGTCCTGTTATGGTTATTACGGAACGTGGTATGGGTGTGGTCATGATGGTTCTCGATGTGATGACTGCATTCAGCGCGTCAGAACGTGTTCGCTATCCTTAGCAGGCTGTTGAAAAACGTTATCGAGGTAGCCGAGACAAGGAAATACCCCTAGGGCACAAGAAACAGGCGAAAAAGCGGAGTTTAGTGAGCTAAATGAGCATTTTGAGCCTGTTTTTGACGCGGTATTCGGCAACGCAGATAGATTTTCAACAGCCTGTTAGAAGGTAACCTCTGCCG
>NZ_LAPT01000155.1 GCF_003194385.1 Pokkaliibacter plantistimulans | reverse complement strand
TAGTCCACTAAACTCCGCTTTTTCGCCTGTTTTTTCCTTGTCTCGGCTGCCTCGATGACGTTTTTCAACAGCCTGTTAAAGGGCAAGAAAGAAACGCTTTTTATCTTTGCTGGTGGCACCCAGACGCTGATAGAACCTGACAGCGCTGTGGTTATCGGCAGGCGTCTGCCATTGCAGATGCGTGCAGCGCAGCTGTCTGGCCAGCTGTTTGAGCTGCTCGATAAACTGATACCCCAGCCCATGGCCACGATGGCTTTCACTGATGTAGAGGCAGTCCATATGCAGGAAATAGTCAGCATCCCAGGTGGAAAATTCCCGGGTTGCGCTGGCATAGCCCGTCAGGGTATCGCCTTCGACCGCTACCAGCACAAATAGGGCGGGTTGCGGACTCCAGATGGCCGCCTCCAGTTGCGCCAGCTTCCCCGCAGGGTCATAAGTCGCGCCTTCATAGCGGGCATGGTCGCCACATAATACCAGCAGCTGTGGTAAGTCCTGCCGTTCAACGGTCCGAATCACGCCTTTCTCCTGCGTTGTCTTGAGTCTGTTACTGGTTGTCTGTCGCCAGAGCGTTGATCAGGTCAGGCAGTTGCGCCATATCGGCCAGTGGCAGGGTGCCCATCTGCTGCAGGCTGAAGCGCTGCTCGCCATAGCCCACGACGGTCATCCCGGCGCGCAGACCGGCTTCGGCCCCAAAGGGGCTGTCTTCCACCACCAGACAGGCGGCGGGCTCAATGCCCAGCTGTGCGGCGGCATGCAGATATAATGCGGGGTCGGGCTTATGGCGGTCGAGATCGTAGGCGCTGTAGAGGTGTTCGCCAAAGTGATGGCGCAGGCCGGTGCTGTCGAGGTTGATCAGGATTTTTTCCATCGACCCGTTGGAGGCGACGGCCCGCGGCAGCGTCAGACGTTGCAAGGCACTGTGGATACCGGGGATGGGTTGCAGCTGCTGGCGCAGCAGCACGTATTCACGCTGGCGGAACTGCTCCAGAAAATCGCCGGGTAGTGGGCGTTGCAGCCATTCAGCGACATTGTCCAGACAGTCACTCATGCGCTGGCTAGACACGGAAATCAGGCGCTGGCCGAGATCATGCTCGATGCCCAGTTCTGTAATCATGGTCAGCAGCAAGCCCTTGGAAAGAGGCTCGCTGTCGACCAGAACCCCGTCACAATCAAATAACACCGCCTGAATCTTCACTCTGCACTCCTTGTGGTGTTTGAGCGGTCAATATCATCGACAAGGAGTACGGTGAGGGTCAAGGCGGCTGGGCATGCGCTACTGAGGGTGGCGATCAGTCACTGAGCATGCCCATGTCATGCTTTTTTTTCTTTTTCTTGTCCTTTTTGTCTTTGCCGCCTTTGTCCTTTTTCTTTTTCTCCGCCTTGGCTGGCGCGCTTTCCGCTACCTCACTGACGGTCTCGGTAGCGGTCACTGCACAGCTGGCCAGCACGTCTTCAATATGGGCAGTCAGGCTGTCATCGAGGCTGACCGTTTCACCGCTGAGCAGGGCGCTGAGCTGATAGGGTCCAAGCAGGCTGCTGAGCAGATAGGCACCGTGATCGCTGCTCACCGGGCAGCTGAGGCCCAGGCTCGCCAGCACAATAGCGAGATGGCTGGTGGTGGCCTGCAGACCCTGTGTATTCAGGGCCTGAGCCAGTGCCGGATTGGTTTCGCTGATGGCAGCACGGGTCAGCGCCAGCGTCGCGGGGCTGAGCCAGAAGGCCAGCACAGCGCGCAGATGCACGGGCAGCACGGCGGCGTCGCTGACACTGGCGCTGAGCAAGGGGGTCAGGTGCTGGGCAATATGCTGCTCAATCAGCTGCACGAACAGCCCTTCACGGTTGCCGAACCAGGAATACAGGGTTTCTTTGGAAGCGCCGGCATCACGGGCAATGGCCAGCATGCTGGTGGCGGTGTAACCCTGGCTCTGCAGCAGATCAAGGGCGGTGCTGAGGATGGCCTGACGGCGCTCCTGCTGAGCTTCGGCGGTTGAAGCCGGGCTGGCGGCCGGTTTGGTTGACCGGGTACGGGGTTTGGCAGGTGCTGCGGGTGTGGCTGTCGGGGGGGTAGCGGTCGTTGTTGTGGTTTTCTTGCGGGTAGCCATCAAATACTCCATTTATTCGGGCTGTGGAGTGGCGTTGGACCCTGAGGCTTATCTCGTTATCAGCCTGTGGTTGCGACAGGTTGGCCACTCTTATTGTGATTGCACTCGACATTGCCTGGGTGACCGACACGTTTATCGGCTCCGCTGGCGTACCCGTGAGTCTAGTCCTGTTGTTCGCATTGTTCAGTGTCATTTTTATGACAGTCATCAAATTGACAAGAAATTATGCTCGGGGCAGGGTGCTGCTGAGCCAGTAATGCGTCAGTGCTGACATCGTCAGCAGGCGCTGCCTGTCAGGGAGCTAAGAGAAACATGACTGCAATACAGCCGTTTTACCTGCCCTTTGGCGATGGCCATCTGGCGGGCGACTGCCTTGGCCGCACAGCGCAGGTGCTGTGCCTGCATGGAGCAGGGCAAAGCCACCGTGGTCGGTTCCACTGGCTGCGTGAAGGCTTGTGGCAGCGGGGTATCGGCTCGCTGGCACTGGATATGCCGGGCCATGGTGACAGTGCCGGGGCGCTCAGGCAGTCGAGTCTGCGCGAGCGGACCGAACAGGCACTGCGGGTGCTGGCCACCCAGCCCTGGACGGCACCGCTGACGGTGGTCGGTGCCAGCATGAGTGGCTACACCGCGCTGCGGCTGAGTACGGCAGTGCCGGTCGCCAATCTGGTGCTGATGGTCCCAGCGGCCTACCACCGCGAGGCTTACTCGCTGCGTTTCGATCAGGGTTTTACCGAGCTGATCCGCCAGCCCGGCAGCTGGCGCGCCTCCGATGCCTGGGAGCGGCTGCAGGCATTTCGCGGCAATCTGTTATTGCTCAGCGGGCAGGAGGATGAGGTGATTCCGGCGGAGGTGTTGCAGCAGTATGAGCAGCATGCCCGACAGGCGGCCAGTGTGACGCACCTGCGCTTTGCCTGTGGTCACCAGCTCAATGGCTATCTGGCGCAGGCACCTGCAGCGGCGCGGCAGGTCATTGAGCAGATTGCGGGATGGTATCGCTGAGTGTGAACCTGTTCTGGTACGCCATATTTACGGCTCGCGGAAACTCTGATGCAGGGCACGGGCAACCGGATAGAACAGATAGGAAATCATCCGCCGCTCGCCCACCTGAATATCCGCCGTGGCGGTCATGCCGGGGCGCAGGGCAAAGCTTGGTGGTACGTCAAACAGCTTCTGGCCATCAATGCGGATACGGGCGCGGTACATGGCCTCTTCCGGTGTCTGGCGGTTGTTGCCCTTGACCGAATCGGCACTGAGGTAGGTCAGGGTACCGGTGAGGATGCCGTGGCGTACCGAGGGCAGGGTATCGAGGCGGATCTGCGCCGGGTCACCGACCTTGATCTGGCCGATATCACTGGGGCTGATGGCCACTTCAAACTCCTGCGCCACCTTGTCGGGGACGATCTCGAACAGGGTTTCCGCCGGGCGAATCACCGCACCGGGGTTCTGCAGGGCAATGCTCTGGACGATGCCATCGGCGGGCGCACGCAGGGCCACCAGCCCGGCGTTGCGGTCCTGCTTGGTCAGCTGGGCCTGCAACTGGGTGAGCTGGCGCTGCAGGTCACTCATGTCGGATTCATTCTGTGCCTGCCACTGGGCACTAAAGGCCTGCAGTTGCGCCTGCTTGGCGGCCAGCTGCTTGCTGCTGCTCTGAATGGCGGAGCGGGTGGCTTCGGTATCCTTGGCCACTTCGGTCAGGGACTGCGCCGCCTTCAGGTACTCCAGCCGGTATACCCCGTCACGCTGATAGGCTTCTTTTTCCCGCTGGTACTGGTCCTGCTTGAGGGCGGTAAATTCCTTGGTCAGTTTGAGTTGCTGCTGCTGGTCCCTGAGCGCCTGCTTTTGCCCCTGCAGCTGGCTGTCGAGAGCGGCGATGTCGTTGCGATAACTGTCGACGCTGGCCTGATACTGGCGCTGCCGTACCTGATACAGAGTGGCCTGTCGGGCCTGTTCCTGCGCATCGCTGCTGAAGGCGGGGGCGTCAGCATCGGGATGATCCTGCCACTGCTGTTCGGCACCCAGCCGGGCCATCTGCGCCTGCGCGGCGGTCAGTTGCTGGCGCACGCTGTACTGGTCGGCTTCGGCCACCGAGGGGTCGAGCAGGGCGAGCAGCTGCCCCTGTTTGACCGCCTCACCTTCCTGCACCTTCACTTCTTTCAGCAGTGCCTGATCAAAACTCTGCACCACCATGGTCGGTACATCGGTGATCAGCTTGCCGTGGCCGCTGATCACGGTCTGGGTTTTCGCCACGGCCGCCCAGGCAATCAGGCTCAGCAGCGCCGCACACAGGACTGGTACGGTCCAGCGCAGCAGCTGCGGTGCTTCATGCTGTTGCAGCAGCAGGTAGTCGGGGTTGAAGGCGCTGATTTGTGGCTCGGCTGCCGGAAGCAGGGAGGTGCTGGCCGAAGGTGCTGCCGTGGCGGCTGGCGTGATGCGAGCCTGCTCCAGCAGCTGCCGGGCGTAATCGGCATCTTCCGCCATGCGGGCGATGATGGTATCGCGGTCAACGATCTGCAGGCGCGTCAGGGTTTCCGCCAAGGCGTTGTAACGGCGCGGGCTGAGAGCGACCAGCTCGCTGTCGGCCAGCAGGCTGCCAGCGCCCAGACTGTCGCCGACTTCCACCTCATCGCCGTTGGGGCGCATCAGCGCCACCCGACCACTGACGATGCGATAGGCCTCGCGCGGAGCGCTGTCGAGGGCGTAGATCAGCTCGCCGGGGGCGAATTCCAGCAGGGTGGTGTCCCTGCTGTCGGCGTGATCGTCAACAGGAGAAATAATGGTAGGCACGGGTTGTGGTGCGTTCATGGCTTACCCCTGAGGATGCTGGATGCGCCACAGGCCGCGATACAGTGCACAGCGTGACAGCAAGGTGGCGTGAGGAGCGAGGTCGAGCAGGCGACCCTGGTTGAGCACGGCGATCTGATCCATATCGGTCAGCATCGACAGGCGGTGGGAGATCTGGATCACGGTACGCTCGCGGCTGATCTGCTGCAGGCTCTTGCGGATCGCCGCTTCACTTTCCGGATCGAGGGCGCTGGTCGCCTCATCCAGAATCAGAATGCGCGGGTTGACCAGCAGGGCACGGGCCAGTGCCAGCCGCTGGCGCTGACCGCCGGACAGATTACCGCCGTGCTCTTCCAGCGGCGTGTCGTAGCCCTGTGGCAGCTGCTCGATGAATTCGTGGGCCTGCGCCTGTTTAGCCACCTGAATCACCTCATCCAGACTGGCCCAGGGTCGTGCCTTGGCGATGTTGTCCCGCACGGTACCGCGGAACACCATGGCTTCCTGACTGACTACGCTGATCTGCCCGCGCAGATGGCTGGCGTCGTACTCGCGCACGTCCTGACCGTCGATGCGCACCAGACCGCTGCCCGGTTCCAGCAGGCCCAGCAGCAGTCTGACCAGTGTTGATTTACCGGAGCCACTGCGGCCGACGATGCCGAGACTCTGCCCGGCCTTGAGCGACAGGCTGAGCTGGTCCAGAGCCGGACGCTGGCGGTCGGGGTAACAGTAGCTGAGGTTGTCGATGTCGATCTGACCGCGAACCGGGCTGGTCAGGCCGCCTTCCTTCTGTTGTGCCGGTGCCTGATTGAGCAGGCGCGCCAGCATGCCCAGTGAGATGCTGGTCTGCTGGAACTTGCTCAGCAGCTGTACCAGCTGCACCAGCGGTGACGTCACCCGCGCAGACATGATGTTGAAGGCAATCAGGGCACCGGCGGTGAGCTGGTTGTCGAGCAGCAGCTGGGTGCCGACCCACATGCACACCACGTACATCAGCTTCATCAGCAGCTGGCTGACTTCGCCGGCCAGTACGGTGCGACGACCGATCAGGTACTGCAGACGGGTGGCCTGTGCCGAGCTTTCCAGCAGCTGGCGTTGCTGGGTGGATTCCAGCGCCAGCGACTTGACCGTCTCGATGCCCTGAATGGTTTCGGTCAGCAGCGCCTGACGGGCGGATTCCGCCTCATACAGGCTGACCAGCCGCGGCTTGTTGCTCCAGGCGCTGATCAGGGTGGTCAGAGCGATCAGGGCAGAAAACACCAGCACGATCAGGGTCAGCTGCCAGCTGAAGAAAAACAGGGTGGGCAGGATCACCACCAGCGCCAGCAGCTCGATCAGAGTCAGCAGCAGGTTGCCGGTAAAAAACTCGCGGATTTGCTGGGTCTGCTGGATATGTTTGACCAGCGTACCGGCCGCGGTGCGCTGGAACAGCCCCAGTGGCAGTTGCAGCAGGCGGCGGAAGCTGAACGCGGTGGCCCGCATGTCCAGACGGCTGGTGGCGTGCAGCAGCAACAGGCTGCGCAGGCCGCCGAACAGGGCATTGAACAGCAGGGCAATCAGCACCCCGGCAAACAGCACATGCAGGGTGTCGAGATTGTGGTAGGTGATGACCTTGTCGAACACCACCTGGGTGAAGATCGCCGGGGTAAAGGCCAACACCTGCAGGAACAGCGCCAGCAGAATGACCTGAGTGAACAGCCCGCGCTGCTGACCGATTTCGGCGACGAACCAGTGCCAGCCAAAACGGGCGCTGGCCTGCTCGCGGCTTTCATCGCGCTTGAGCAGCAGTGCCTGCCCGGTGTAGGCCTGCTCGAAACGTTCGCGCGGCAGCCAGGTCAGGGCCACATCGGCCGACAGCGGGTCGAGAATCTGCACCTGCTCTTCGCCATCGACATGGCGGACGTTGACCACCAGCACCGACAAGCCATTGCGCAGCCGGGCAATCAGCGGCAGGGCATCGCTGGCCTTGAGCAGGCCGCGCCAGTCCAGACTCAGGGCGCTGGCCTTGAGACCGAGCGCGGCGGCAATACCGGCCAGCGCCGGATAGGCCACTTCGGCATCGGTGATGGCATGGTCACGCTTGAGCTTTTCCACCGTGGTGGTGTGCCCCAGTTGGCGACCGGCCAGTACCAGACATTTCAGCGCTGAGTCCATGGAGTGTTCACTGCCTGCTTACAAAGGTTAAAGGGGTCTGTCGTCCTGCTGTGTCGCGTCGCTCAGCCTGGCTGAACAACGGTGGCGATCAGGCAAAGTTGGCGCTGCCCTGCGCGCGTTGCACCGGTGGCGGGCTATCCTGCTCCGCTTCGCTGTGCAGCAGGGTCTCGTCAGCCGGCTGGCGGCGCTGCAGCAGGCCCTTGCCTTCCATCTGGCGCACCAGCTTGTCGAGGGTGTTGTACATCTGCAGAAAACCTTCCGGTGAGACCACCAGCCGCTCCACCACTTCGCGTGGCGGCTTGTTCTGCTCGTCACGGGCGCCGGCGGTGTAGCTGAACAGATCCATGCGGATCAGGCCGGAGACGATGGAGACTTCCTGGATACCGTCGATCAGTGTCTGTTTCATGGTCAGTGCTCCTGAATCAGGGAGTGGGGGTGCCCAGTGCCAGCGCCAGAGGCTGCGCCGGGTGAGCCGTAGCGGATGTGCTGGCCAGCGCGGCAGGCTGGATAGCCAGCAGCTGCTGTTGAATCTGTGCGGGCAACTGCTGCCAGTACTGGCGCAGCTGCTGCTGTGAGCTGCTGGCGGACTCGGCCGCTCCGGCCAGTACCGCCGCAGGTACCAGCTGAATACCGCTGGCCTGCAACAGCTGCCAGTAGGCCTGCAGCATGTCCTGACGGGCCTGATTGGCCGCCACCTGGGCCTGAATGGCCTGTACTTCGGCACGGGCCCGGTCCAGCTCATCATCCTCGTAGAAGGGGGTGCGGGTGCGGCGGATGGCGGCGATACGCTCGGCGGCATCGGCGCGCTGCTGACTTTCCAGCCAGCTGTCATGGCTCATCTGCAGGGCTTCCCGCGAGAGCCGTACCTGTTCGACGGTGAGGTAGCCCAGTGCCAGCTGTTTCAGCTCCAGCTGTTGCTGCTGCAACACCACCTGCTTGTGCTGCACCACGGCGGATACCAGTCCGAGCAGATTGAACGCTAGGCTGAAGCCGTGCTGCTGCCAGCTGGGCGGGTCGAGGTTGATGTCGGTGTCGTATTCCTTGGCGTAGAACAGCTGCAACCCCGGCAGGGCACTGGTCCAGGCCATCCGCGCCTGTTCCCGCAGCAGCCGGGCCTGAATGTCGTTCTCGCGCAGATCATTGCGGAAGTAGAGGGCGTGTTGTTCAAGCTGGTCTTCCGGTACGCCAAGCAGAGCGCTGACCAGATCCGCCGCAGGCAGGCTGGTGTCATCAGCGGCAATCTGTACACGCTGACCGGCACTGGCCAGCTGGGTGCCGAGGTTGCTGGCGGCCTTGTCGCCACGCAGGCGGGTGGTGCGAATCTGCGACTTCAGCGCCAGCAGGGTGTCGGCGTACTGCGCCAGTACCAGCGGGTCACGCAGCTGTGCCTGCTGCAGGCGTTGCAGCAGGGCCTGAGTGCTGTCGATGCTGGCGTCAGCACGGTCCAGTGCGGCGGCCTGCTGCTGAAAGTCGGCCAGTTGCTGCCAGGCGACAAGGGTATCGCTGGCGACCTGATCGGCGGTGTCCTGATAGCGCTGGCGGTAGACCAGCTGGCGCTCACCGGCCTGCTGGGCTTTCAGCCATTGTCCGGCCAGTGCCAGCACATTCCAGGAAACCTGCGCGGCGTAATCCTTGCGGTTGAGCGGGTCGCTGCTGTCTTCCACCCGGTCACGCAGGGTGTAGCCTGCCTGCACGCTGAAGTCGGGCAGCATCTGCAGCCGTGCCATGTCCAGCTCACCGCTGGCGAGCAGGGTGTCGAGGGCACTGACCTTGAGACTGAGGTTGTTGTGCAGGGCGACGCTGACTGCCGCCGCGGCATCCAGCGGTGCTGCGGGCAGTTGTCCCTGCAGGGCAGGCATGGCCTGTTGCTGGCGGGCTACCCGTTGCTGCACATCCGCGGTCAGCGGTGCCACCTTCCCGGCACAGGCGCTGAGCAGCAGGCTGGCAAGCAGCACGGCAGCGGGGCGCAGGCAGGCAGGAACGGTGGTGTGGTGCATGGTGAAACCCTTGTTAGCTGAGAACCTGCTGACGATCTGGCCATGCGACGTTGAAAAGCCCTTCGGTGCGCGTGTTCAGGCATCCTCTTTGAGTAATGCTCATCGCTTTGAGTAATGCTCATTGAGAAAGCCCGAGGCCTCGCGTCCTCAGTGCTGTTCGTCTTGTCTGGCTCGCTGGATCGTGAGCAGGTTCGGACTCCCGGCACGGCTCCCGCAGGAGCAGTGGATGGGCGTCATACTAGGTGGGTCTCGGCGTGGGGACCAATTACAGTTTTGTCATGGAAAGGCACGGTTTTCTGTCGGTTTGGCATGCCTTCGGTGGCGGGTAATGCGGGCAGCGTGAGGCGGAAGCAGGCTTCGCCGGGCTCGGCATGCAGCAGCACCAGATCGCCACCGTGGGCGCGGGCGATCTCACGGGCCAGCCCCAGCCCCAGCCCTAGGCCGTCCACCCGTCGCTCACCGCCCTGGCGGGCAATCTGCTGGGCACGGGGCATGTCCGGTGTGCCGCGCTGACGGCGTTCCGACGTCAGCACGCCGGGCGGAATGCGGTAGAAGCGATCAAACAGATGGTCGCGGTATTCAATGGCAATGCCCACCGAGGCATTGGCCAGATCGAGGCACCAGACATCGCCCTGACGGTGCACCACCAGACGAATCCAGCCTTCGGGCTTGCCGTATTTGATGGCATTGCTGATGAGGTTGTGGAATACCTGACGCAGCAGGTCCGGGTCGCCACTGATCACCAGCGGGCGTGGCACCTGCCAGTCAAATTCACGCTCCGGCGCCGCCATGGAGTAATCCTCCTCCAGCTCCTCCAGCATGGTGTACAGATCAATGGGTGCGCGCTGCAGCGGCAGTCTTCCGGCGTCGGCCTGTGCCAGCAACAGCAGCTTGCCAATGATGGCGTGCAGGCGGTGGGTCTCTTCCAGCAGCTTGCTCAGGGTGCTCTGCAACGGCGAGCCGTCCGGCGCCTGTTGCAGCGCCTGTTCCAGCCCGGCATGGAGGATCATCATCGGTGTTTTCAGCTCGTGAGCGGCATCGCCGGAGAAGCGCTTGGCCTGATGAAAACTGCGTTCCAGTCGCTCCAGCAGGGCATTGAAGACGGTCACGATGGCTTCAAATTCGCGATCATTGTCCGCCGCCGACAGCCGATGGGTCAGATCGGCTACGTCGATACCGGCGATGTTATCGCTGAGGTGATTGACCGAGCGCAGTGCCCGCCCTGATACCACCCAGGCACCGAGCAGCATCAGCAGCAGGGCCGGTGGCACTACCACCCACAGCTGGCTGAGACTGATCAGCAGCTGGGCACGCACCAGATCGAGATTGACCCCGGCATAGACCTTCCAGGCCGGATGCTCGATCCCTCCCATGCGCCAGTGCACACCGTCCACCTCAACGGTGCTCATGTCCACCTGCAGGTCTTTGTAGTAAGGCGGTGCGGGGATGCGGTCCAGCTGCTGCTGTGGCATCTGGCCATGGGGGACGAAGTTTCTTTCCTCATCGTAGGGAGGCGGCCTGTCCGTCGGCAGTGATTGCGCCGCCGCGGCTGGTGGTGGCGGAGGGACAGCTGGTCGCGAAGAGGGCTGACGGACATGAATGATGGCCACTGGCGGCAGCTGGTCCGGTTGCAGATGCTCGGGCCAGGTCTCGCTGCGGAAGGCCACTTCGCGCTTCTGATCCAGTGCCAGCAGCAGCACGCGCTGCTGGTCGGTATTAGCCGGGGTGTAGCCACTGAAGGCGCCGTCCAGCTGCTGATAAATGGTCGGCCATACCTGACGTGGCAAGCGACGGGACAGTTCCCCGGCGAATTCGGCGTGCAATGCGGCGTCGATCTGCTGCAGCCGCTGCTGCAGCAGGATATGCCAGGTCATGGCGGTAAAGATCGCCAGACTGAGCAGGGTAAGCAGTGCCGCCTGAAGGGCGACGCGCAGGCGAAAGGAGCGCAGGCGCAGGCTGGGAAATTTCACATCGAGCCATCCGGTTTGTTCAGACGGTAACCGACCCCCCTTATGGCTTCGATGGGGTTGGCGCCCGTTTGTTCCAGTTTTTTACGTATGCGCCGGATGCAGACGTCCACCACGTTGGTCTGGGGGTCGAAGTCATAACCCCAGACATGTTCGAGTATCTGGGTGCGGGTAAACACCCTGCCGGGAGAACGCATCAGGTACTCCAGCAGGTTGAACTCGCGGCCGGTCAGCTCCACCACCTCGCTGCCGCTGCGTACTTCGCGGCTGAGGCGGTCGAGGGTGAGGCCACCCAGACTCAGGGTGTTCTGCCGCTCGCCGGTGGCCCGCCGCAGCAGTGCCAGCATGCGGGCGACCAGCTCCTCCACGTAGAAGGGCTTGGCAAGGTAATCGTCGGCGCCGAGGTTGAGACCTTCGATACGGTCGTCCAGCTCGTTGCGGGCGGTCAGCAGAATCACCGGCGTGGTGCTGCCCTGTTTGCGCAGTGCCTTGAGAATCGACAGGCCGTCGCGGCCTGGCACCATGATGTCGAGCAGAATGACATCGAAGGTGCGGGTGCTGGCGTAGTCCATGCCGGTGTTGCCATCGGCACAATGATCGACACGAAAACCCTGTTCTTTCAGACCTGCACAAACAAATTCAGCGATACGTTGTTCATCTTCGATCAGCAAAACATTCATTGGCTGAGTCGGGCTCCAGAAATGTCGGTATGGCTCTGTACATCGCAATGACGGGGCTGGCCGGCAGATTCTGGTGCCTGTCCTTTCCGCTGTCGGGCCTTATGCTCGCAGCAGAACGGATTGCAGTTATCTTGCCGCAGAAGTCGCCCCGTCTTCGATGACATTTTTGTCATCATTATGCACAGAATCATGTCATCCACACGCGTTTTACTGACCCTGCCAGATAACCAGAAGGGGAAAGGGGATGGACTACGCAGCAAGTGTGCAATGGCTCGGAACAATGCGCGAAGATGGGGCGCACAACGCCAGCAAATTCGGCGTCGAGCTGGCCGGTGCTGTAGCCGCCCAGCCCGGTGGCCGTCGTCTGCTGCGCTGCCTGCAACCGAAAACCGGTGCGTTACAGTGGCTGCTGACCTTTGCCGGCGAACAGCCGCTGCAGCAGTTTTTTGATGACAGCCACGATCTCTGGTTTAACCATTTCAGCCAGCTGACCAGCAGCGAGCCCCCCTCTACCCTGCGTACCCTGCTCAGCAGCTACCGCCAGTCTCTGCGTCAGGCGCGGGTGCTGCTGCAGTTCCTCTTCCCGCTGCGCCAGAGTGCCAGCCTTGAGCATCTCGCTGATCAGCTGATCCCGGCGGTACAGGAGGCCCAGCGCTATGCCGGTTTCATTGGTGCCGAAGTGCTGCTCAATGTGCAGGACAACAGTCTGCAGCTGCTGCTGTTCTGGCACGACAGCGCCGGTTGTCAGCGCTATACCGCCGATAAGCCCGCCATCATCACCCGCGCCATCGAGCAGCTGGCGGCGGTGATGTACAAGCCCCAGGCCTTCGTGGTGCTGGGGGTCAGTGGCGGCACACAGTAATTGATAACGACGGCACCCGAGCGGTGCCGTCGTGCGTTTTCAGGTATGGGTTACGGGTCGAGCATCACAGGCCTGGTCACAACAGGACGCCAAGAGTAGCGACAGGATGTCGCCTGTATGAGGAATGACACCATGAGTGTATGGAGTTGGGTTAAGAAAAACGTGGTCGATCCGATCGTCAGCGCAGGGGAAGACCTGTGGGATGACATCGGTGACGATCTGAACGAAATCGGTGAGGCGTTCAGCGATCTGGGCGATGATCTGAAAGACCTGGCGGAAGATATTGCCGAGCTGGGTTACACCAACAAGAACCTGGGCGGTGGTAACAACACCTATACCGCCTCGTCTTTGGGCGCCAATATCATCGATGGCGAAGGGGGTAACGATACCATTACCGTCACCGCCGGTGCCTATAACAAGATCAGCGGTGGCTCGGGCAACGACACCCTGATCATCAAGGTGGGTGGCTACAACAAGGTTGATGGCGGCACCGGTGACGACACTATCAAGGTCTATTTTGGCTTCGATAACATCGTCAAGGGTGGCGACGGTAACGACAAGATTTATCTGTATGCGGCAGCCGTGGCAGATATCGATGCCGGTTCGGGCAACGATTATGTCTACAGCAACGCCGGTTATAACGACATCACCCTCGGCTCCGGCAACGACAGCGCCAGCCTTAACGGCGGTTATAACAAGGTCAGCGCCAGCAGCGGCAACAACAGCATTACCGCTTACGGCGGTGCCAACAAGGTAACCGTTGGCTCCGGCAACGACACCGTCAAGGTCTATGGTGGCAGCAACAAGGTCACCGACACGGGCGGCACCAACTCCTTTACCCTTGGCGGTGCCAGTAACACCCTGACTTCTGGCAGCGGTGCGGACACCGTGACTGCCGATGGCGCCTATAACAGCATCAAGACCTATGGCGGCAACGACAACATCAGCGTGACCGCGGCCAGCAACACCGTCTATGCCGGTGAGGGCAACGACACCGTCAGCGCCACGGCAGCCTACAACAAGATCTATGGCGAAGGCGGTGATGACACCATCAGCACCACCGGTGGCTATAACAAGATCGATGCGGGTTCCGGCAACGATACCGTCACGGCCTACGGTGGTTACAACGATATCGACAGCAGCTCTGGCAACAACAAGGTAACGGCCTACGGTGGCGCCAACGACGTCAACGTCGGCTCCGGCAATGACACCATCAAGGTCTACGGCGGCAGCAACAAGGTCACCGACAGCGGCGGTACTAACAGTTTCGTACTGGGCGGCGCCAGCAACGTTCTCACCTCCGGCAGCGGTGCGGACACCGTGACGGCTGATGGTGCCTATAACAGCATCAAGACCTACGGCGGCAACGACAATATCAGCGTGGCCGCGGCCAGCAACACCGTCTATGCCGGTGAAGGCAACGACACCGTCAGCGCCACGGCTGCCTACAACAAGATTTATGGCGAAGGCGGTGATGACACCATCAGCACCACCGGTGGCTATAACAAGATTGATGCGGGTTCCGGCAACGATACTGTGACTGCCTACGGGGGTTACAACGATATCGACAGCAGCTCCGGCAACAACAAGGTCTATGCCTACGGCGGCGCCAACGACGTCAACGTCGGCTCCGGTAATGATCGCGTCGAAGCCTACGGCGGCAGCAACAAGGTCACCGACAGTGGCGGCACCAACACCTTTGTACTGGGTGGTGCCAGCAACGTGCTGACTTCCGGCAGCGGTGCGGAAACCGTGACCGCCGATGGTGCCTACAACAACATCAGGACCTACGGTGGGGACGACACCCTCACCCTGGGGGCGGCGGCCAACCTTATCGATG
>NZ_LAPT01000154.1 GCF_003194385.1 Pokkaliibacter plantistimulans | reverse complement strand
TGATTTTTAAAGAGCAGCTGGTGATCGCAACCACCAGTAAAGAAGAGGTGCGCATTCTATCGAATCACCGGAAGATGTCAAGCCGCATTTTCGCTTGGCTTTTCTTCAGCATTCGCCGTTGCCGGCTAAGGTACTGAATTTTAACATCTTCTTTTTCTTCCGGAGCACTCAGCGCGTTGCTGCGTGTTCAGTGGGGGCGCATTATAGGCACTTCCGGGAGTCTGTCAACACCTTTGTTACATCCTTCTCAGCCTGAACCAAACCCTACCACCACTGCTCTCAGGCGCTCTTCAGCGGCAAGGGGACTGGGCAACATTAAATTAAACCACCCCATATCAGACGGATTGATATACGCATATCAATCATTCTAATTATAGATACTTCCGCTATGCACAAATCAATTTAATTGATGATTAAAAAAAAACGATCAGAATTACTGTATGGTTTTTTCTATTCTGCCCGGTTATAAAAAGCGCTATTCGACATGAAAAATTAACTAATTAAAAAAATAACAACTCACTCTCAATCAATAGCAGCAATATCTGCTATTCGATATCCATTGTCACACCAATTCGCCTAAAAAATCCTAGCCATTCAAAATATCGTGAATGGCTGCCATTTAATTAAAACAAAAACAACTCGTCATTAAATTGACTTAATTATTTAAAAATACCTGGGAGGTTATTGATGAAAATCGGGATACCAAAGGAAATTCACCATGGCGAGGCAAGGGTAGCAACTACTCCCGAAGTCGCCGCACAGTTGCAGAAGCTTGGATATCATATCTCTCTTGAGTCTGGCGCAGGAGAAGCAGCCAAATATAGAGATGAGGACTATGCCGCCGTAGGTGTCGAGATCGTTACTGACGCTCAGGCTCTGTGGCAAAACGCAGATATCATACTTAAGGTGCGAGCACCACAACATCATCCGCGCCTCAACGTCCATGAAGCTGACTTGCTTCACGCAGGTCAAACGCTCGTTTCCTTTATGGCTCCCGGTCAAAATACGGCCTTACTCGAAACGCTAGCCAGCAAGAACATCAATGCTCTGGCTATTGATATGGTGCCGCGCATTTCGCGTGCACAGAAAATGGATGCCCTAAGTTCCATGGCCAACATTGCTGGGTACAGGGCTGTCGTTGAAGCAGCACAACACTTTGGACGCTTCTTTACAGGCCAGATTACGGCTGCAGGTAAAATTGCACCGGCCAAAGTACTGGTTATCGGCGCTGGTGTGGCAGGCCTGGCTGCCATCGGCACAGCCAAGTCCATGGGCGCAATCGTACGTGCTTTTGACACTCGCCCGGAAGTAAAGGAACAAGTCGAGAGTATGGACGCCGAATTCCTGATGCTCGACTTCAAGGAGGATGGCTCAGGCAGCGGTGGCTACGCCAAGACCATGTCCAAGGAGTTTATTGAGGCGGAGATGGCACTGTTTGCCGAACAGGCCAAGGACGTGGATATCATCATCACCACTGCACTCATTCCGGGCAAACCAGCGCCTGAATTGATCACTGAAGACATGGTCAAGTCAATGAAGGAAGGCAGTGTGATCGTTGACCTTGCGGCAGAGCAAGGCGGCAACTGTAAGCTCAGCGAAGCCGATAAGGTAGTGGTCAAACATGGCGTCACCTTAATCGGCTATACCAATCTACCCAGTCGTCTCGCTAGTCAGGCCAGCCAGTTGTATGCCACCAACCTGCGTCATCTGTTGACCGACATGACGCCAGGCAAAGACGGCATCCTGCAGATCAACTTTGATGACGACGTTGTACGTGGTGCCACCGTCGTCAAAGCAGGTGAGATCACCTTCCCGCCACCTGCGCCCAAACTGTCGGCCAAGCCTGCTGCACCCAAGCCCAGTGTCAGCAAAGCGCCCAGACAGGAAGAAAAGAAAGAACATAAGCACAGCTCACCTTTGTGGCTGATTGCGGGCGCTCTGGTCTTTCTCTTATTAGGCATGACTGCTCCGGCATCCTTTATGGGGCACTTTACCGTGTTCATCCTGTCGTGCTTTGTCGGCTACATGGTGATCTGGAACGTTACACCTTCATTGCATACACCGCTCATGAGCGTCACCAACGCCATCAGCAGCATCATCATCATTGGAGCGTTGCTGCAAATATCAGCACCTTCAGGCTGGGTAGTATTCTTTGCTGCGATTGCCGTGCTGCTTACCAGCATCAATATCTTCGGTGGTTTTGCCGTTACTCAGCGCATGCTGGCAATGTTCCGTAAATAAGGGATTGATAAATGTCACATACCATGGTCAATGCGGCCTATTTAGGCGCAACAGTTCTATTTATTCTTTCTCTCGGCGGATTGAGTCATCAGGAAACGGCACGTCGTGGTAATTATTACGGCATGATTGGCATGGCCATTGCGCTAATTGCCACAGTAATAGGAATTGTCAGCGACAATTACTTTATATTAATTGCCAGTATTGTCATTGGCGCAGCTATTGGTATTACTCTGGCCAAAAAGGTCGCCATGACCCAAATGCCAGAACTGGTAGCCATTCTCCATTCACTGGTGGGACTCGCTGCCGTGGTTGTTGGATATGCCAACTTTCTCGGGCATGACTCGTCACTGCAAGGTGCCGAGCAGTCCATCCATGCGGTGGAAACCTATCTGGGTATATTGATAGGCGCTATGACTTTCTCTGGCTCTATCGTTGCCTACCTGAAGTTAAGTGGCAAAGTAGGCGGCCGTCCCCTGCTATTACCCAACCGCCATCTGCTGAACCTGGCCTTACTGGTCATCGCTCTGTGGCAATGCTTTAGCTTCGTATCGGCCTCAGCTCAGGGTAGCGGTACCTCCGCATTGATTATCATGACGCTGGTAGCGCTGGCGTTCGGTGTACACATGGTCATGGCCATTGGCGGTGCCGATATGCCGGTTGTTGTCTCCATGCTGAACAGCTACTCGGGCTGGGCTGCAGCTGCGACAGGCTTCATGCTTTCCAACGACCTGCTGATCGTCATCGGTGCTCTGGTAGGCTCATCAGGTGCCATCCTCAGCTACATCATGTGCCGTGCCATGAATCGAAAATTCTTCAATGTCATTGCCGGTGGTTTTGGTACAACGGTCAGCAGTGCAGCATCCAGCGGCCCTGCAGGTAGCGAGGAAGATATTCAGTCGATTGACCCTGAAGAGTCAGCAGGTCTGCTGGTCAATGCAAAAGAAGTCGTCATCATTCCTGGATATGGCATGGCGGTAGCCCAAGCGCAGCATATCGTGTTCCAGATCACCAAGAGCCTGAGAGACAAAGGCATCAATGTCCGTTTCGGTATCCATCCCGTCGCCGGCCGTATGCCGGGGCATATGAACGTACTGCTGGCGGAGGCACGAGTACCTTACGACATCGTGCATGAGATGGAGGAAATCAATGATGACTTCAGCAAGGTAGATGTATCGATCGTCATTGGTGCCAATGACATCGTTAACCCGGCTGCTCAAGAAGTACCCGATAGCCCGATTGCCGGCATGCCTGTTCTTGAGCCCTGGCACGGCAAGACCACTATCGTTCTGAAGCGCAGCATGGCCTCTGGCTATGCCGGGGTAGATAATCCCCTGTTCTACCGCGATAACACCCGTATGTTGTTCGGTGATGCGACCAGCAGTCTGGAAGAAATCTTCAAGCATCTTGCGGCCTAACCGTTAAGCGTTGCCCTTCTTAGGCGGCCCCAGGGTCGCCTTGTTTGTTTGTGACTTTTGCCCTGACTTACGTGGTGTGTAGTGGCTCAATGATTT
>NZ_LAPT01000153.1 GCF_003194385.1 Pokkaliibacter plantistimulans | reverse complement strand
ACGCGACGGCCTCCAGCTTGAACTCTGGAGTAAAGGACTGACGACGTTTGCTCATAAATAAGACACCTCACTGAGCGCGTTAGAATAACGCTTTACTGAGTGTCCGAAATCATTGAGCCACTACAAAACGGGTCAATGAGAGTTAGGGTTATAGACCCTAGTGATCCCTTTGGGAAGTTGCCTTATCGAGGCAACGCGGATCAACAGTACCCACGCGGGTTCTGACACCGGAGCTATTAGCTTGCGAGCTCTCCACAGGATAAGTAGCTGAATATGAATTACCTATACGTATAGCCGGAGATGCTGATAAACATCGCCTTTTACTAAAATAAATTTACACCTTCTGGACATATAACCACTCTATCAGCTACACCTTGATACGCTGTCAACGCTCTTTCAGGAAGCTAGGAGATGCTCTTATGAGTGACGCGTTTTTAGGTGAAATTAGGATGTTCTCGTTCCCCTTCGCCCCCACCAGCTGGGCGAAGTGCGATGGTGCAACCATGCAAGTTGCACAGAATCAGGCGCTGTTTTCACTGCTTGGGAACAGCTACGGGGGGGATTTAAAAACGTACTTCAACCTGCCCGACCTGCGTGGCCGCACCCCGATGGGTAATACCGATCCGAATGCCGCCACCACGCCCGGCGGCGCTGAAGCGGTTACGCTTACCGTCGCTCAGATACCTCTTCACAATCACGATGTGCAGGTCACCACTGAGACTGGCACCGATGCTGCCGCAAAAGATACCTTTTATGCAGGCGTCCCCCAGGGCGTCGGCCCCTCTCCTGCCAATCTGTATGGGCAGGCATCTTCCAACTTAGTGAAGATTCAACCCTCCTTGACGAGCACAGGAGGTGGGCAAGCACATAACAATATGCAACCCTTTTTGGTGACGAACTTCTGTATCTGTATATCGGGTATTTATCCACCTAGACCATGGTGATTTTCAACGGTCTCTATTACGAAAAAAGAGGATAGAAAAATGGAACCATATCTGGGTGAGATCCGTATTTTTGCCGGCAATTACGCGCCGGAAAACTGGGCTTTATGTAATGGCCAGTTGTTAGCGATTGTTGATTATCAGGCTTTGTATGCCTTGATAGGGACAACATACGGCGGAGATGGTCGCAGCACTTTTCAGCTGCCTAATATGAATGGCAGTATTCCAATTGGGCAGGGCCAGGGGACCGGGCTGACCAACCGGGTGATGGGGCAAAGTGGCGGCAGCCAGTCGGTCACCTTAACAGAGGCGCAAATACCAGCTCATACCCATGATCTGTATTGCAGCTCATCAACGGCGATTAGTGCTACTCCCAATCAAAGTCTTCTTTTTGCAGATACGGGAAGTAGTAGTTATCTCGTGTACACCAACCCGCAGCAGGGTCAGACTACACAAGACGTTGAATACAATGCACAAGCGATTGGCGTTACGGGCAATAGTGCATCACATTACAATATGATGCCCTATATCGGCCTCAATTATATTATCGCTTTACAGGGCCTCTACCCAACTCAGCCATAGTCAGCCATTTAGCCTAATTGAATAACTCAGGAGAATTATGATGAGTGACTGTTTCATTGGGGAAATCAGGTCATTTGCTTTTAAGTTTGCCCCTGAAGACTGGGCATTTTGTAATGGCGCGTTGCTTAATGTTCAGCAGTTTCCGGCGCTGTTTTCTATTGTTGGTTTTAATTTTGGTGGAGATAAAAGGAATACATTTGGTATTCCAGACCTCCGACAGAAAGTGATTGCCCACCCGACAAACACTACAACATCAGGAATGGTGGAATATGTTCAATACGGTGTGTCATCAGGTGTCGCTTCTGTAACGCTGACGGAGTCACAGATGCCCGCTCACACTCACACACTGCACCGCTTAAATGTGCCGGGCGATTTTACCAATAAGTCTTCTGCGCCAGGCACCGGCAGCTATCTGTCTTCCTACACTTATAAAACGGGGCCTACCACCTTTACACAACTCACTGCGCTGGAAAAAGACGGCTCCCCCAATACTACATTACACCCTGCCTCGATTGGCGCTGCAGGCAATAGCCAGGCTCATGAAAACCGTCAGCCCTATTTGCCTCTGAATATGTGTATTTGCCTGAATGGGGTCTATCCACCACGACCTTCATGACGCTAGTCGTATTATTTAGTCCATGCCCTGATTCCTCAGGGCATGGGCTCCTTTCATTTGTGCATTCAGGTAAGCGCAGGCAACACCGGCCAGCTCACCCCCTCTGGGAACCCTTCCTGCTCTGGCACGTCCCGCAGCGCCTGCCGGTAGTTACGCAGGGCTTGCGGATCGCTGCCGTTATCAATGGCGTTGTTTATCAGGTTGTCTGCCTGTTGCAGCAGCTGGTTACGTCTGGTTCGCAGCTGTTCGGCGAGGGTTGCCAGCTCATAGTCACGCTGGGCGAGGATGGCCGCGCGGGTCTCTGCATCAATCCCCTGCTCTGCCATGTACTGTTCGCTGTAATCGCTGTGGCGCTGGCCATTGTGGATGTAGGTCATATATCACCTCAGGCGGGGAAGTAAGCGGGGCGGAAGCCGAATGAGCTGTTCACAATGGAGCGGATCATATGCAGCCCCAGCGTCCCCAGGCCTGCTGATGCACCAAACGATGTTGCCCCTCCACGTAGCGGCAGCCGTGTGCCGTAGTTGCGGGTGTAGAGCCCTCCAGCCAGAGATGCCCCGGCCACGGGCTCTACCAGCAGGCGTCGGAGCAGTAGCTGGCTGGTGTAGCCAGCGCTCATCCCCATGGCATTCCAGCCAACAGAGTTGGAGTAGCCGGTGGTGCTGTCGTCTCCTATATCGCCCAGTCTGTTGGTAACGGAGTTGGAGAGGATGGGCACGCCGCCTGTCGGGGAAGAGCTGTCAAAGTAGGCGGCCAGAGCAGGCCATGAGGTTTCTGCCAGTGCCGGGTTGTTATCAGCCGTACAATACATCCGGCCGTCAACAATCTTGAACTGGTCACTCCACTCCCACACATTCCCCACCAGATCGGCTATCCCCCACTCTGACAGGTTATGGTTCCAGGCGTTCGGGCCTTTCCCCGTGAGGGTATACGTGTGTAGTGGCTCAATAATTTCGGACACTCAGTAAAGCGTTATTCTAAAGCGCTCAGTGAGGTGTCTTGTTTATGAGCCAACGTCGTCAGTCCTTTACTCCAGAGTTCAAACTGGAAGCCGTCGCGTTAGTGACCGAGAAAGACTATTCCGTAACGGAGGCCTGTCAGGCGCTGGGGGTCGGCCCTACAGCGCTTCGGCGCTGGATCAAACAGGTGGAACATGAACAGAACGGTGTGGTGCTCTCAGGGAGTCAGGCATT
>NZ_LAPT01000152.1 GCF_003194385.1 Pokkaliibacter plantistimulans | reverse complement strand
CAGATGCCGGCGCAGCAGGCACCGGAGCCGGGGATTCGCCCTTCGCACTCTGGCGTGCGCTGGGCACTCTAACAGGTCGTTGAAAATCTATCTGCGTTGCCGAATACCGCGTCAAAAACAGGCTCACAGCCGAAGGCTGAACGTGCTTTAGCACGGCCCCGAAGGGGCGAGCAAAGCGAGTCAAATGCTCATTTAGTTCACTAAACTCCGCTTTTTCGCCTGTTTCTTGTGCTCTAGGAGTATTTCCTTGTCTCGGCTGCCTCGATAACGTTTTTCAACAGCCTGCTAGGCTGGACGAAGTGCAAAGAATAACGATCGAAGGAGATGGCTTATGCAAGCGCTGCAAACGCAGAATCTGTATTGCCCTTACTGCGGTGAAGAAATTGATGTGACGGTGGATTGTTCAGTAGAAGAGCAGGAATACGTCGAGGATTGTTCGGTGTGCTGCAGTCCGATCCTGCTCAGTATTGTGGTTGACGACAGCGAGCAGATCTCTATCAGTGCCAGTCGAGAAAATGGCTGAGAGCCTGACCGGCCAGGTGTCGGCCATCCAGCGTTGAAAAGCGCCGGATGGCTTATTAAGGGAGACCAGAGTCCGCCTTCTCAGCGCCTGTCGCCTTGATTGTCTCTGGTTCGCCAGATCGTCAAAGGGATGTTTGGCACAGGGCTTTCTGCTGAGCGCCCTGTGCTGTTGGAGGGTTTAGCCGAGGTAGCCAAACTGCCGGGGTAGCCACAGCACGCTGTCCGGTACGATCACCATGAACAGCAGTGCCAGCAGAATGACCCCGATAAAGGGCCAGATTTCGCGGATGATATCCTTCAGCGGAATACCAGTAACACCATTGATCACGAATAGCAGCACTCCGTAGGGGGGAGTGATCAGGCCCAGCATGATGTTAATGGTGATGATCACCCCGAAATGTACCAGGTCGATACCCAGCTCTCTGGCGGCGGGCAGGAACAGCGGCACGACGATCAGCAGCAGTGTGGTGGCATCAAACAGACAGCCCAGCAGCAGAAACAGCACGTTGATCAGCAGCAGAAACAGCAGCGGTGACATCTGAATATGCGCCAGATGAGCCGCGACAATATTGGGAATGTTTTCGTTGGCTACCACGTAGTTGAACACCAGCGCTGAGGCAATGATCAGACCGACCACCGAAGTGGAGCGGGCGCCGTCTCGCACCAGCGTGATGAACTCCCTGAGGGTCAGGGAACGGTAGAACACCGCAGCCAGCAGCAGCGCATAGGCAGCGGCCACGGCGGCGGCTTCTGTCGGTGTGACGGCACCGCCGTAGATGCCGGCCAGCAGAATTACGGGCAGCAACAGCGCCGGGAAGGCTCGTCCGGTAATACGTGGTATGGCTTTCAATGGTACTGCTTCGTCACGGGGGAAATCCCTGCGCCGTGCCGCCCAGGCGTTCAGCACCATCATGACGGCCGCCAGTATCAGCCCCGGCAGAATCCCTCCCAGAAACAGATAACCGATGGAGGTATCGGACACCAGGGCGTACAGAATCATCGGAATGGAAGGCGGGATGATCGGCCCTATGACGCTGGACGCTGCCGTGACGGCCGCAGCGTAACCCGCAGGATAGCGGTCATGTTTGCACATCATTTCAATGATGACCCGACCGAGACCGGCTGCATCAGCAATGGCGGAGCCGGACATGCCGGAGAAAATCAGACTGGCAACCACATTGACCTGTGCCAGCCCGCCGCGGAATCGACCCACAATGGCGACGCAAAACTCCAGCAGACGGTCGCTCACCGTTCCCGCATTCATGAAGTTGGCCGCGAGGATAAACAGGGGTACTGCCAGCAGCACATAAGAGTTGAACAGGCCATTGAGGCTTTGTTCGGCCAGCAGGCCTACATCCTGCCCTGTGGCAAACAGGTAACCGATGGCACTGACCATCATGGCCAGTGCGATGGGGGCACCAATGGCCCCAAGAACAAAGAACGCACCAAGCGCCAGGATAAAAGCACTGCTCATTTGCTCATCACCTCGTGCTGGTCAGAAGAGGAAAGCTTATCGGGGCCAGTCGCCGGTACGGCTGGCTTGGCTGGTCTTGCCACTGGTCGCTGCCTGATCAGACTGATAAGCCGGAGCAGGGAGCGCAGCGTGACGGCCAGCAGGAAGACCGGAAAAATCGCATACACGTAACTCAGAGGGATCTGCGTGATAGGTGCGCTTTCAATTTGCATGAAGTCGACATAATCCACTACGGTCGGCAGTGCCGAGCCAAATCCCACCATCAGGCAAAGACTGCCGATGATCATGAATATTCGGCGCTTCGCTGGAGACACTGCTTCTGACAGCATGCTGAACGTAACGTGCTCAGACTCTTGCAGCAAAAACGCCGCAGTCCAGAACACCAGCCAGATATAAAGGATCAGGCAGACTTCGATGGTCCAGCCCAGTGGATGATTCAGCACATAGCGAGTGAAGACCTGAAGCAGGAAGATGCTGAACATGGCAAGGAACAGCATCACCGCAACGGCTTCTGCTATGCGCTTACCCAACGTGAGGATAGAGCGCATGGCAGAGGGTCTCTTACTGAATGGCGTTGATCTGATCGACAACCCCGGCAGGCCAGGATTTGGCAATCTCGGATGATTTGTACATTTCCTGTACATGCTGGCGGAAGGCATTGACGTCGGGCTCGTAGACTTTCAGACCCTGATCACGGAAGAACTGCACAAGCTTCTGCTCATCAGCAATGCGACCTGCGTTGTTGAAGGCGACTGCTTTGGCGGCGGCTTCCTGCACGTGCTGTTTCTGCTCATCGGTGAGCTTGTCGTAGGTCTTCATCGACATGGACAGGAAAATCGCATCGACCAGGTGATTGGTCAGGACGATTTGCTTGGTCACTTCATAGAACTTGGCCGCCTGGACGGTTGGCAGCGGGTTGTCCTGCCCATCTACCGCGCCTGTCTGCAGGGCGGTATAGACCTCGCCAAATGCCAGAGGGACCGGGTTGGCTCCCAGCGCCTGACCAAGGAATTGCCATTCTTTCGAGCCGGGCATGCGCAGCTTCTCACCTGCCAGATCAGCTGGCGTCCTGATTTCCTTGTCATCCCGCAGATTCAGCTCACGACTGCCCAGATAGCCGACATCGAGGATTTTGATGTGCATCTTTTCCTCGACCATTTTGTAGAACTGCTGCCCCAGCGGTGAATTGAATACATGCTGCTGATGCTCCGGGCTGCGAATCAGGTAGCCCGCGGTAAAAACGGACCATTCAGGAATCTGTTTGCTGATGTCCTGTGCGGAAATCATGGCCATATCAAGGTTGCCACGCTGCATGGCGGCAGGCTCTGTACCCTGTTTGAACAGGCTGGCGTTCAGGAAAATGTTGACGTCGAACTGCCCGGGGGAGGTCTTCTCCAGCTCATCCTTGAAGACGGTCAGCATGCGTGCATGCCAGTCCGTCTCCACTGCGGGTGAGGATATGCGGATTTTCAGCGGGTCGGCAATTGCTGTGGTACTGAGGCTGATGGCGGCAGCGCCCAGAATGATCCCGGACAGAATTGACAGAGCTTTGTTGTGCATAGTGCTTACCTGATTATTTTTGTTGGTAATGTTGTTCAAGCGGCCTGATCACTATAGTCCGTCGAACAGCCCTTTGGCTAACATGCAGAGATACGTGATGTACAGGCTAATTGTATAGCTAACATGTTAGTGATATACAAGTAATAAATTCACTTAACCCAAGAACGGACCTGTCCACCATGAGCCAAACTAACAACAATAAATTTGGTGTTTCAGCAGCCCTGACCACGCCTTTTCTGGCTGATGGTCAGGTTGATAAATCGCTGCTGCTGCGCCATGTCCAGCGACTGCTGCAACAGGGCTGTGCCAGCGTCACGCTATTCGGCACCACGGGGGAAGGGCCTGCACTTGGCATGCGGGAGAAAGCGGAGGTCGTAGACTTCCTGCTGCAGCAGGGCGTTGCTGCCAGCAAGCTCGTACTCGGTGTGCTGGCGGTGTCTCACGAAGAAGTGCTGGATATGTTTGCCTTGGGGCAGCGTATAGGTTGCCGTCGCTTTCTGCTCGCCCCCCCTTTCTACTTTAAAGGCGTGGATGAGCAGGGCTTGCTGCAGTGGTTCTCTGAGGTTTTATCAGCGGTACAGTCGCAGCAGCCAGAAGTGATTCTGTACCACATTCCCCAGTTAACTGCGGTGCCGCTGTCGGTATCGCTGATACAGCAACTAAAGCAGGCCTATCCAGCACTTATCTACGGGGTCAAGGACTCTGCGGGTGACTGGTCCAATTCCAAGGCATTGCTTGAACATTTTCCTGATTTGGCGATCATGATCGGCGATGAGCGTCTGCTCGAAGATGCCGTGCGTCTGGGGGCAAGTGGCACGATCAGCGGTATCGCTAATTTTCGCGCTGATTGGCTGATCGATGTCGTTGCGGGCCAGCCTGCTCATGCAGGGCTGACGCCGCTGGTCAATGAAGTGCTGTGCTATCCGGTTATTCCGGCGGTAAAAGCACTTGTTGCCGCGACGTATGACGAGGAGCAATGGCTAGGCTGTCGTGCTCCCTTATTAGCGCTGAGTGACGACGACCGGATGCGTCTGGTTGATCATTGCCAGTCGTTCCTGCCTGCGAAGTAGTTCAGGTGTTTGCATAGAGTCAATCAGGCAGCCTGAGCTCCGTCCTGAAGTGGATGGCTCAACGCTGCCAATGGTTTATTAAGGAGTTTTATATGGCGAAAGCGTCCGGTGCCAGAGGTGAACGTACCCTACGTCATCAGGCGTACGACACTTTTACCGAGCGCTTGCTGGCTCAGGAGATATCACCTGGGCAGTTTATTTCACAACGCGAGCTGGTTGAACTGACACGTATGCCTCTGGGAGCAATCAGGGAGCTGATCCCGAGGCTAGAGGCTGATGGTTTGATTCGTACTATTCCTCAACGTGGAATGCAGATTGCGCATATTGATCTCGAGTTGATCCGCAATGCCTTTCAGCTACGTTTGATGATTGAGCGAGAGGCTGCACGTAATTTTGTGCAGACCGCATCGGATCAGCAGATTGAAGATCTGTATCAGCAACATCTGCACATACAGCAGGAGGCCAGCACCGGTGTGGTTTCCCGAGAGCTGCTGCAGCGCGCCCAGAGTGTCGACTGGGGGATGCATGACATGATGGTGGATCATCTCCAGAATGAGCTGGTCTCGAACGTCTATCGGGTCAACTCCATCAAGATTCGTTTAATCCGTCAGGAGCGCATCGGCATACTTCCAGAATTGGTGGCATCGGTAATGGAAGAACACCTGAAGATCATCGCCGCTTTTCAGGCCAGAGATGAGGAGCAGGCTGTAAGGTTGATTACCGAGCATATAGAGCACTCCCGTTCTCGTGCCTTAAAAGTGTAAGGCTCGGTACTTTAAAGATCTGAAGCGCTTATCACGCTTTCCTGCCTGTTATGGCGATCTACGAGCGTGGCAAAACAAAGGTGTTGACAGGCCCGCGGAAGTGCCTATAATGCTCCCCCACTGAACACGCAGCGACACGCTGAGTGCTCCGGAAGAAAAAGAAGATGTTAAAATTCAGTACCTTAGCCGGCAACGGTGAATGCTGAAGAAAAGCCAAGCGAAAACGCGGCTTGACATCATCCGGTGATTCGATAGAATGCGCACCTCTTCTTCACTGGTGGTTGCGATCATCAGCTGCTCTTTAAAAATTAATCGGATAATTCGTGTGGGCACTTGTTCCTGACTCGACAAAATAGTCAGAGAACGATGCTCAATTCGTTGAGTAATGTGGGTCTCTGAGCCAAGTTTGGTGC
>NZ_LAPT01000151.1 GCF_003194385.1 Pokkaliibacter plantistimulans | reverse complement strand
TTCCACCTTTTTGAGCCAGCTCCGAAGCGCTGTAGGGCCGACCCCCAGCGCCTGACAGGCCTCCGTTACGGAATAGCCTTTCTCGGTCACTAACGCGACGGCCTCCAGCTTGAACTCTGGAGTAAAGGACTGACGACGTTTGCTCATAAATAAGACACCTCACTGAGCGCGTTAGAATAACGCTTTACTGAGTGTCCGAAATCATTGAGCCACTACAAAGCGGACATCCGCACCCGTCAGCCCTTGCGGTTTTTTTGTGCCTGCAATTTGGGCACCCCTGCGCCTGTAAGTTATGGCCGGGTGGAGAGGCGTTAATACAACACCCGCAAGGGGAATAGGCCCGGAGCGTCTTTGAGGCTCTAGTTGACACCCGGCTGCCAGCTACTAACTGGCAGTCGTTATTAACTAAAACTCAAAGGAGGCCATAACATGGCTGCTCAATCTCAAGTCATCCCATTCCATTTTGACTCCCTTCAAGTCCGTACATTGTTGATAGACGATCAGTTGTGGCTGATTGCCTCTGACGTCTGCGCTGCACTTGGCATCGTGAATACTGCCCGCTCTCTGGCGAGATTAGATGACGATGAAAAGGGTGTTCACAATATGAATACCCTTGGTGGTGAACAGGGCCTAAGCATCGTCAACGAGTCCGGCCTGTACTCACTGATCCTTACCAGCCGCAAACCCGAAGCCAAGCGCTTTAAAAAATGGGTTACTGCCGAAGTGTTGCCAGCAATTCGTAAAACCGGCCGCTACCTGCCAAAAACATGCAGCATCGCAAGGCCCAACTGCGCATGGTGCATATCGACGCGCTGGACCTCGTTTATCAAAGCGCCGATGCCGAGCGGATCGCCGGGTTTCGCCTCTATCTGGCCGAGCTGCTGGCCACCTACAACTTCACCGCCGCGCCCGCCAGTCGGCACTGAGCTACTGGCAGGCATGCGATCAGGCGTTAAAGCAGAGCAACGTGGCCATGCCGACGCTGCCGGTTGATCAGTCAACGCTGACCATGGGCCTGCTGACCCAGATGCTGACAGAGCAGCGCTTTCTGTTGCAGTTCGACAGCAACCTGACCCCCACACTGGTGCCCCTGAAGCAGGATGCCGAGGTGGTGCAGGTGTCGGATGCCAAGGCCATGGGCCGCCTGATCGGCGAGCGGATCAACTGCAAGGTGCTGACGGAAGTAATGCGCGCCGGGATAGACCGCCTGGCCAACGATGCCCTGAGGGCGTAACCGAGAGAGCACAAGGCCCGCAATTGCGGGCCTTGGTGTTTTAGGGTTTTGGTACCGTTCTCTTTAGCTGTTCGTCACTTAGCCTGTAAATCACAGACTGCTTGCCATCGTATAGGGCTACTAAATCTTTTGTTGTCATGATCGGGAAGCCTTTCGCGATCTCAGTCTTGCCATCCTTGTCCATTACATAAATGCACTTAGCGCCTGTTTCGGAGCAGTTCTTGAATTCTGTTATCTCCTTGACCGCGGCAGCGTGCCCATCCTGAAATACTTTGATAGCGACATAGGTCGGCAAAGATAGTGTCAGCATAAAACCGCAGATGTAGTAGAGCCCTTTCAGTGCGCCACCTATCAGTACACCGCTGAGCGTAATCGCCGGATGGTCATCACTAATGTCATTCTTCTTTTTGAAGCGCTCGAACGAGATTCTCAGCCCAACGGTTCCCCAGAAAATTGCGAAGACGTAGACGACTATCAACAGCAGGTACCAAAGTGCTGACACTACGTAGCTAAAGAAGTTGTTAAAAAAGTGAATGAGGGAAACAAGCGTTACGCCTGAAGCCTCGAACAGAAGGCCAAGCGTATCAACCCCCAGAGCAAGGGGCGATTGCTGATAGGCGGATAAGTAGCCCCACAAATGCAAGAACCCGATACATTGAAATACGACAAAGCCGAAGGCAACAAAGCCACCAACTAGTGGCCCTAGCTTGGTTAGTTTCTCAATGAATGAATCCTTCTTCACTTCTTCCTTGGACATTGCAGCCTCCTGAACCCGGATGTCGCCTGACTCTACCCTGAGCCTGTCTTTGGGTGAAGAGTGGGGCGTTAACGTCATTCTCCTAGTTAACTTGTTAAATAAAATTCTTCTCTCTTTAAAGTTAAGATGTTAATAATGTGCCCCGGCACAGGCGATAAGTTTGGCGAAGCGGGAGGGGCGTGGTATGGTGCTGGAACCCGCATATTCCCTGCCTTTCTCAGCCTGAACCCCGCTCGGTGGATGGCATGTTTTCAAGTCTATTTTCGACCCCCTACAGTAATCCCAAGGGCTATTACGATCTGGTTCAGGATGGCGTGGTCGAAGCCAGCTGGTCATTGAATGATTATGTGCCCGGGCGCTTCAAGCTGACTGAAGTGGCTGAACTGCCCGGTATCAATGCCAATGCAGAAGCCTCGTCAGTGGCCTACTGGAAGGTCTACAACAAGTATTTTCTGCAAAAGAACGAGTTTGATGGGCTCGAACTGGTAGGCCTGTTCACTCACGGCCCCGACAATATTCACCTGACCCAGCCCATCAGCGACCTGAGCCAGCTGCAGGGTAAGAAGATCCGTGTCGGAGGCGGTATTGCCGCGCAGATGGGTGAAAAACTCGGTGTTACAGGGGTCAGTGCACTCGCTACCAAGGTCTACGAACTGCTGCAACAGGGTGTGGTGGACGGAGTCTTCATTGCCATGCTGGATCAGAAGGTGTTGCGTCTGAATGAGGTGACCAAACAGGTAATCAACCTGCCCGGTGGCCTGTTCCGTGGCGGCTTCTCGGTCTTCATCAACCCTGACTTCCTCGATTCACTCGATCCGAAAGATAAGCAGGCCATTCTCGCTGTGTCAGGCGAAAAGCTCTCCGCCATGGCCGGGCGAGTCTGGGATGAGGCTGATAAGGAAGGCATGAAGACCGCACTGGCTTCGGGCATTCAGGTGATCAACGTCAAGCCCGGCGATGCCATGGATAAAGAGTTCGAGGCTATTCGCCAGCCTGTGGAGCAACAGTGGCTGGCCTCGGTCAAGGGTGAGGGCGTTGATGCCAGCGCCGCGCTGGATGAGTTCAAACAGCTGGCGACCGACTATCAGCCAGCGCAATAACAGAGCAGCAGCGGAGAATGATCATGGGCCTGCGTACCTGGATACGCGCCCACTATGACGAGGCAGGGCCAATTCAGGGATTGGCCTTTGCACTTGATCTGGTGACGGAGCTTGCTCTGATGACCCTGATGCTGATCACCTGCATCGACGTGGTGGGTCGCTATTTCTTCAACAGTCCTCTGACCGGCTCAAGCGAAATGACGGAAGTCTTTATCGCCGTCGTCGTCTTTGCCCAGATGCCGCGTGTGACCTGGCGGGGCGGTCATGTGGTGGTAGATGTGCTGGACCATTTCGTACCTCCGGTCTGGAGCCGCCTGTGTGCCTGTATCACCGTCCTGCTGGTCAGCGGTTCTTTTTTCGGCCTTGGGGTGCGAGTGTGGGAGCTGGCCGAGCGTTCGCTGAAGCGCGGAGAGGCGACCGAGTATCTGGCCATTCCTGTCGGCCACGTGGTTCAGTACATCGCGTTGATGAGCTGGATTACCGCGGCAACCATGCTGGTTTACGGCTTTTTCACCATGGTATGTCGTGCCGGCAGGCTGCGGCATTTGAGTGCTGAAGGGGAGGGGGAATGATGGAAGTCGCACTCTGGGGATTTGTTGTTCTGCTGGTGCTGATCATTGTTATTCGTGTGCCTATCGCCTTTGCCATGGGGGCGGTCGGTTTCTTTGGTTTTGCCATCCTGCAGGGGCTGGAGTTCGGCAACCTGTTCAGCTTCCGCTGGACCGGCACCCTGACCATGGCCGCGGTACGGCTGATAGAAACCGCGCAGGACTACAACCTGTCGGTGATCCCGCTGTTTATTCTGATGGGTAATCTGATCACCCGCTCCGGCATGTCGCAGGAGCTGTACAACGCCTCCTATGCCTTTTTCGGTCATCGTAAAGGTGGCCTGTCGATGGCAACCGTGGTTGCCTGCGGCGGCTTTTCTGCCATTTGCGGCTCCAGCCTAGCGACGTCAGCCACCATGGCCAAAGTCGCCATGCCGCCCATGCGTAAATTCGGTTACTCGGATGAGCTGGCGACGGCTTCCATTGCTGCGGGCGGTACGCTGGGTATTCTGATTCCGCCCAGCGTCATTCTGGTGGTCTACGGCCTGCTAACGGAAACCTCCATTCGCGAACTGTTCGCCGCTGGGTTTATTCCCGGCCTGATCGGCATTCTGTTTTACCTGCTGGCGGTTCGTTACGTGGTGTGGCGCAATCCGGCAGCGGGGCCGCGTGGCGAGCAAATGAACTGGAGTCAGCGGCTGCAGGCACTCAAAGGAGTCTGGAGCATTCTGCTGCTGTTCACTCTGGTCATGGGCGGCATCTACGCAGGCATCTTTACTCCGACCGAAGCCGCCGGCATCGGCACCGGCGGTGCCTTTGTCATCGCCCTGTGGCGCCGGAGTCTGAGCTGGTCGTTGCTGTTTTCCCTGCTGACGGATACCGGCAGAACCACAGCCATGCTGTTTGCCGTACTGATTGGCGCCCTGATCTTCTCTACTTTCATCAGCCGCACTGGCATGCCGGAAATGTTGCTGGATTACGTCAGCGGTCTGAACGTCGCACCGATGGTGATCATCTTCGCCATTCTTGGCATTTATATCCTGCTGGGAATGGTGTTCGAGTCCCTGTCTATGCTGCTGCTGACTGTGCCGGTTTTCTTCCCGCTGGTGCATAGCCTGGGCTTTGACATGGTCTGGTTTGGCATTGTAGTGGTGGTAGTCACTGAAATCAGCCTGATCACGCCACCGGTAGGCATGAACGTCTTTGTGCTGAGCGCGGTGATGAAGGACATCAAAGCCTCGACGATCTTTAAAGGGGTTACGCCATTCTGGGCGATGGACATCCTCCGCCTGCTGCTGATCACCTTGGTCGCTCAGCTATCACTGTTTTTGCCCAGTCTTTTATACCGTTAACTTATGCCGCTCTGCATCACACCCAAACAGGTGTGATGCAGAGCGCAGGTTATTCAGGCAGGAGAGAACATGCCGCATTTTATTGTCGATTATTCCGCCAATCTGCATGACAGGCTGGACTTTCAGCCACTGTTCAAAGCACTGCACGAATATGTAGTGTCGACGGGGTACTTCCCGCTGGGGGGAGTGCGCAGCCGCGCTATTCGTTGTGACGATTATCGTATTGCTGATGGCAGGGAGAAGTTCGCTTACCTTAATCTGTCGCTCAGGATCGGCCACGGGCGTGATATGGCGGTAAAACAACAGGTCGCCGAGCAGGTCTTCGCCATTCTGACAGACTGGTTAGCACCGGTGACGGATCAGCACTATGTAGCTGTATCCTTTGAACTGACTGAGCTTGACCCGGTTTTGAAGTTCAACAGGAACAACATCCATCCGCTGTTTAAGTGAAGAGGTATGTACTTTAAATATTGAATACGTACCAATATAATTTTTCAGTTCACACTGCGCTACGAACCGCTTTGCTTGTGTGAACCTTCAAGGGCTGAGCCGGTTTAATCCGGCTTTGGCTATTTATTAACTCTTTAAAAAGCCACTAAGGCTGCAGCGCCATCTTCCATAGCTCGTCAATAATCCCTGTCTTCTCTTTGTCCACCTCTAACACCGCCCATCTGACAACATGACTGCGGTACTCCTTGTGCTGAGGTGGTACTGGCCTAATTACTCATGCAATATCGCCTTCAGGTGGCTGGCTATGCTGAGCCTTTTCAGGCTCCCAGACTGTTTGGTATCAATGTAGGCGCGCGATTGCCGCTGCCTCAATGGGAAGTCAGTAAAACTACCAGAAAAATAGCGGTGGAATATGATGCAACCAACCCAGAGAACAACCGCCTGGCGGGCTCTGGCAAGAGTAAGGTTGATCTCATACTGATGGCCTCTGGCCTGACTATGTTTGTAGCAGTGTATATGGCACACCTCAGACACCGGCGGAAAACGAGCGTGTGGTTGTAAGGGAGAGGATGTTGGCAAGATTTAGCAAGGATCGAGCTGGGCTGTTTCTGCAGGTTCCAATGGCGCTTTTGGGCGGATGGTTCATGCTGACGGCCGTTACTCAGCTGTATTTCGATCATCGTATTGATACACATATGCACACCACGACGGCGACGGTTGTCGACCAGAGAGCGTATGAGGACGTCAAGAGCCACTGGCTGCATCATCAGGTGCGTTATGTGCTTGTGGTAGATGGGAAGCAGTATGGTTGCACCATCTTTCTGGGTGATGGCGGCTGGTGTGAAGTGCCTTCAGCCAGACTGGAAGAGGTCACGCAGACCGGGCGGATTGACGTGGAGTATGACGCTGAACTGCCATGGATTAACCGCATAGCAGCAACTAAATCACTCGTCTTTCCGTTGTTTGGCGCACTGGCGGCGTTACTGGCCTGGGGAGTGCTGCCCTTCGCACGGTGGGCGATAGCACGTGATGCGCGTCTGAAGAGAGAAAAGGCAGAAAAAATTTACTGGCAGTAATGCATCTGACTGGCCGGGGGCTGGTGAGGGAGAAAAGCATGGCGCTACCTTTGCCCATCACGCACACCCAGTGCCCTGCCAGCCTCTTTTCAACACCGGCCAGCAACTCTCTGGCTATCTTGTTTCCTGATTCGCTCTGTTCTTCTCGATCAGCCCCTTGAACACTTCAACGCTGACGGGGTTGGAAAACAGCCACCCCTGACCAATAGCGTCGGTGGAGTGTCGCAGGATGTAGTCGACCTCGTGTTGAGACTCGATGCCTTCAAACACCAGCTGCACGCCAAGTGTGTGTACGAGCTGGAAGATAGCGGTAAGCATGTTCTGATTAATAGAACTGGTACCGATGGCCTGCGTGAACACACGGTCCACCTTGATCTCGTCCGCATCCAGCTGGCTTAGCCAGGACAGGTTCGAGTAGCCGGTACCGAAATCATCCAATGAAATCTTGTAGCTGTGAGCCGCAAACTGCCGGGCAGACTCGGCCATCTTGTCATCCCCGGCAGCACTGCGCACGGTGACCTCGCAAGTGAGCTGGTTTGGGTTTAGCTCATACCGTTTAGAAAGATCATTGATAAAACCAAGGAAGAGCGGGCTGACCAGATTCTCCATGGAAAGATTGATACTCAGGCCCAGGTCAGCATAGTGCGTCAGCAGTTCCTTCATTTCGCTGAAGGAGGCTTCTACCACTACCTCGGTTAGCTCCTGAATCAGGCCTATTTCCTCGGCGATAGGGATAAATTCATCAGGCGGGAAAAGCCAAGCCGTACATCATGCCAGCGCACCAGCGCTTCGACGCCCACCAGTTTGCCTGTTTTCAATTCGTACTGAGGTTGATAGACCATAAACAGGGTTTTGCGCCGAACGACCCTTCTGAGCTTGCGGTATTTCACTCACTTTCCAGACAGCATAAAGAAGGCAAGGAAATACAGCCCGGCTCTCAGAAAAATGCCAGACGCTGCAATAGCTGCAATAGCTGCAATAGCTGCAATAAAAGGCCAGCTGTAATTGGCGAGCCCAACGTGGCTCTTTACACCGGTAACGCATAACGCAGGGTCATTGCTGCAGCGGGAAATAGACAGGATATTGGTAGTCAGGCTGAAGTTGCCTTAGAGATCCATTTCAATTCTGCCGTTGTCGGGAATATCGCCCACTATTCGGTAGACGCTGCGGATGTCCGCGCCTGTAATCAGAAAGCCCGTATGTATATTGGGTACTCTGGCACTCGATATAAAAGTGTCATTTGGCGTAATGACGTCACGGATTTATCGATGGTGCGTCAGTGGAAGGGAGAGGTGGTAGAGCTAAGGGACGTGCAGTCGCTGCAAGAGAGGCTACGTCCACGACTTCAACGCAGATTATCTGAGCAGGGTGCAGCCCCGGGTGACCGGCCTTCCCGGCTGCTCCTTCCGTTACCTGGCAAGGCAAAGAATGATGGCCGACGCTAATCGGCCATCTGGCATGGCAGTTATGTGAGTTATCTGTGATCAGGTACCCAGCAACGCGGCCTTGCTGGCGACCACAAAATCACGGAAGGGAAGTGGCTGCCTGCCGGTCAGGGTAGTGAAGTCATGGTTGATGTCGGCCACGCCGCCAAGGCGGGTATTAGTATCGAAAGAAACCAGTACCGGGATAAGAAAGCCGGGTAGACCCGCGGCTTGCAGGCCTTCCGCCAGTGCTGCATCGGGGATGTCGATTACTTGCAGAGGCTTGCCGGTTACCTCGCTGATGATGGCAGCCATTTCCGCCGTGCTGTGAGCTTCGGCACCGGTCAGGGTATAGGTCTTGTTGCTGAAGTCCGCTTTGGCCAGTGCTGTGGCGGCCGCAAGGGCACAGTCTGCCCGGCTGATATTCGCGACCTTGCCATCCGCTGCGGCGCTGTACCACTGGCCTGTCTGCAGGGCGTGGGGTACCGACATCAGCAGGTTTTCCATGTACCAGCAGTTACGCAGCACCGTCCAGCTCAGGTTGCTGGCAGCCAGTGCCTGTTCGGTACCGTAGTGATCACCGGCGAAGGTGATGGCTGAACCGGGCTCTGGTTTGGGCATGGAGGTATACACCACATGGCTGACACCCGCTGCTTCGGCTGCCGCCACCGCATTTTTGTGCTGTTGCAGGCGGCCCCCCGCTCGGTCAATGGCGTCAGTGCTGATCAGCAGCAGGCGTCTGGCACCGCTGAACGCCGCCTGCAGAGAGGAAGGATCGTCAAAGTCAGCGGTGCGCGTCACGACGCCCAGCGCAGCGAGATCAGTGAGTGATTCCACCGAGCGACTGGTGGCAATAATCTGTGCTGCGGGCACCTGCAGATCATCAAGTAGTGCCTTGATAACCAGGCGGCCAAGCTGACCGTTGGCGCCGGTGACCAGAATGGGGAATATATCAGCCATCGCTACAACTCCATTTAGTTAGTAAGTTACTAATAGGAACTTATGTGTAGCCATTAAACGTGCTGCTGCAGGGATCAACAAGAAGGGAGAAATAAGTCACCTGGTTACTGGCAAGTAACCAGCTAGGGCAGGGTGGTGCTACGGCCGGGCCGGCTTACCTGCTCAGTAAGGGCAGCTGTTTACCTGACTCACTGCTGCGCTTTCTGCCCTGCGTATTGCTGAAGGTGATGAAAGTCTATCTACGTTGCCGAATGCCGAGTCAGAAACAAGCTCATAACCAAAGGCTGAACCTGCTTTAGCACGGCCCCGAAGGGGCGAGCGAAGTGAGTCAAATGCATATTTAGTTCACTAAACTCCGCTTTTCGCTTGTTTCTTGTGCCCTCGGGGTCTTTCCTTGCCTCGGCTGCCTCAAGCACGTTTTTCAACAGCCTG
>NZ_LAPT01000150.1 GCF_003194385.1 Pokkaliibacter plantistimulans | reverse complement strand
TTTTCGCCTGTTTCTTGTGCTCTGGGAGTATTTCCTTGTCTCGGCTGTCTCGATAACGCTTTTCAACAGCCTGCTAAGCTCAGGATGTAGACGATTTCCGGTCGGAGCATCTCCGGTTTCCGACCACCTCCCTCGCTACCGTGGAGGGAGACCTTTTTCATAAGCAAGTATGTCCCGTTAATCGTTCGCGGGACATATTATTAACCGCCCTGCTCTTCCTGTCTGAGCAGGGCATTTTTTTGCCTGTCTGTTTTGCCAGCCCCCGGACTCAGCGTCCACCCAGCACATCAATAAAGCTGCCTGTCGTATAGGATGCCTTGTCCGACGCCAGCCACAGGATCGCTTCCGCCACTTCCTCGGGATACCCGCCACGCTGCAGCGGAATCTGCGGCGCCAGCCGATCCACCCGTCCGGGTTCACCGCCCGCCGTATGAATATCGGTATAGATAAAGCCGGGACGGACGCCATTGACGCGAATCCCCTCGGCGGCCACTTCCTTGGCCAGCCCGAGGGTCAGAGAATCAACCGCACCCTTGGAAGCGGCATAGTCGATGTATTCGTTGGGCGAGCCGGAACGGGCCGCGCCGGAGGAGATATTGACGATACTGCCGCCGGGACCACCGCGCCGGGTCGACAGACGTTTGACGGCCTCGCGGCAGCACAGAAAGGTACTGGTAACATTGGCCGCCATCACCCGCTGCAAGCGCTCGACACTCATGTCTTCCAGCCGCATCTGGGTCTCCAGAATACCGGCATTGTTGACCACACAGGCCAGCTGCCCCCAGCGGTCAATGGCAGCAAACAGGCGCAACACATCGGCCTCCTGACTGACATCAGCCTGCACCACCATGGCATCGCCACCTTCGCGCTCAATGTCAGCCCGCACCGTCTCGGCGGCCACATGATTGTTGAGATAGTTGATACAGACGGCATAGCCGTGACGGGCCGCCAGACGGGCTGTCGCCGCGCCGATACCGCGACTGGCACCGGTGATCAGCATGATCGGATGCATGGGTGTCTCCTGATATGTGGCCGCTGCAATGAAGGTGAGTGCAACGCTATCCCGGCACGCCCGGTCAGGCAAGCATTACACCTGCCCCAGTGTCTGGGAGTCCGAGCCCATGCCGATGCTGTAGATTTCCACCCGATTGCGGCCATTGCGTTTGGCCTGATACAAGGCTTTGTCGGCACGGCTGATAAGCTGCTCGACACTGGCAATATCACGGCCGCGGGGAGAATGGACGATGCCGGCACTGACGGTGAAATGCACTGTCTGGCCCTGCTCATTACGTACCGAGGCCAGCTGTTCAATCTCGCCACGAATGTCTTCTGCCAGCGCGATCACTTCCTGATGCGTCAGCTGCGGCAGGATCAGGGCAAACTCTTCCCCGCCATAACGGGCCGCCAGTTCGCCGGTTCGCTGGGTATAGTGCAGCAACACCTCAGCCAGCGCGCGCAGACAGTCATCACCGGTCAGATGACCCTGCTGATCATTGAGCTGCTTGAAGTGATCAACATCAATCATCACCAGTGCCAGCCCGTGACCATGACGATGAGCACGATTGAACTCGGCCTTCAGCTGGGCATCGAAGCTGCGCCGGTTGGCCAGCCCGGTCAGGCCATCGCTCTGCGACAGGGTACGCAGTTCGGTGTTGGCCGTACGCAACCGGTTGGTCAGGTCGCCGTACTCCTCTACCGCCCGGCAGATGGTATCCAGCTCATGGAAACGCACCCGCGGCAGGCGAATGGCCGCATGATGATGCTGTACCGAGCGCAGACCGCCCAGCGCCATGTGAATCGGCCGCAGCACCAGCCGATGCAGGGTTAGGAAAGCGATGACCGTCCCCACCAGCAGCACCGCAAACAGCAACAGGCTGTAGCGCTGCAGCAGCTGGGCATCGGCACGCACATCCTCGGCCACCTGTTTGGCTTTGAACGCCGCATCGGTAGTAAGGTGATTGGACAGACCACGCTGCGTATCCAGCACTTCGGCAAAGACATCACGGGCATGGCTGTCCAGCAGCAATTCCCGGCTCAGCAGGGTATCCAGCGCCTGCAACTGACGCTGCAGCGCCGAGCGGCTGACCTCGTCCAGGTTTTGACTGGCCAGCGTTATCTCCGTCTGATGCACTTCCTTCAGCAGGTCCTCGATATGCGGGTCGAGCGCGGTCAGGTGGATGGCCTGCAACGGCAACTGCTGCAGCACCTTGTCCAGCTCCGGCAGGGGCGCCGTCAGCTGACGCGACACCTGCAGCCAGTAATCGTGCAGGCTTTCAGCATGGCTGCGAATGCTGTCTTCCAGACCGCGTTGCTCGGTGCGGATGCGGATCAGCTGCTGGATGCCGTCCAGAATAGTGGCGGTGCCGCGACTCAGCTCCTCATCCTTATCCAGCTGGATGCCCTGCACCAGCACCTGGGCTTCCAGCCGGTTGTCCCGCTCGGTTCGCGCATCCCGTGACCAGAACACATTGCTGACGTAGCGGCCGAGGTCTTCGAGCTTGATGGCATTGCGCTGGGTTTCGACGATGGTGGGAATATGCACATCACGGGTCTGCATCGACTTGTGGGCAATATCGCCCAGCAGCGGAATAGCCATCCAGGCCGTCGCCCCCAGACACAGGATCACCAGTGCCATCAGCCACAGCGATACTGCCATCAGCCGTGGCCGCCAGTGCCGCAGTCGTGCCAGCGTGCTCAGTGGTGGCTGGAGTTGAGGAGGCGCAGCCGCCTGTTCTCTGGCGTTCGGCATCTAGAACACACTGAAAGGGAAATACTTGCGATTGATACGGTCATAGTCACCGTTCAGACGAATGTTGTTGATCGCCTGATTGATGCGCTGGACCAGCTCGGGATGCTGTTTGCCGACGGCGATGTGGGCCGTGGAGTTGAGCTTGCTGGTATCCAGTGGGTAGTTGATAAAATCAAACTGTTGCCCCTCCGGACTTTTGAGAAACATCAGGATGCTGATGGAGTCGGCCAGCACCAGATCGGCTTCCCCCCTGGCCAGCGCAGTAAATACTTCGGGCTGGGTGGGCGGCGTGATTACCACGCTGTCGGGATACTCCGAATGCAGATAGGCCGCCTGAATGGTGCTCGACTCGGCAGCCAGTCGCATTTTGCTGAGGGACACAGGCGACAGGTCGGCAAAGCGGCTGGGGTCACCCACAAAAGAAGAGTGGGAGCGGTAGTAGGCATCGCTAAACAGCGCCTGATGACGGCGCTCAGGCGTGTCGGCCATGCTGGCCACCACCACGTCGTAGAAACCGGCCTCCAGACCATCCAGCAGTTTGCCCCACTCGACGGCTACAAAGTCACAGTGGACCTTCATGCTGTTGCACAGCGCCTTGCCAATATCGACATCAAAGCCGACCAGATTGCCCTGCGCATCGATATAGTTAAACGGGGGGTAGGCGCCCTCGGTAGCAATCCGTAGCGACTCTGCACGTGCAGCCGATGCCCAGCTCAGACTTAAACAGCACCACAGCAATGCCATTAGCGGCATGTTCAACATCGCTTTTCCCACACCCGTTCTTCCCAAACTGTGGCACGGTCATGCCCGGCCCCTGCGATCCACCTGTTTCAGTATAGCCCTCGGCCACCTGCAGGGCAGCGGCAATACCGGCAAAAACTCACCCGATCACGCAGTAAAACCCGCCTGTTTGCGGCATCTGTACAGTCATACGGGATAACTGGAGCCATCGTCAGCAGGCCATATACATTCACTCACTGCCATCACTGACATAGAATGGCAGTCTGCGCTGGATTGCTGCTCTCCATACTGTCGGCAGTCCACTCCATTCCTTAACAAGGATCCGCCTATGACTCTGTCATTTGCCAGCCAGGCTCTGATTGACGCCGGTCGCTGGATTGACCAGCGCGGTTGGTGTCCCGCCACTGGTGGCAACTTTTCCATGCGCCTTGGCGATGACCGGGCGCTGGTGACGGCTTCCGGCCGCCACAAGGGCTATCTGACCGACGAGGATTTCCTGCAGGTCAATCTCGCCGGGGAAGCCATCACGCCCGGCAAGCCCTCTGCCGAAACCCTGGTACACACGGCGCTGTATCGCCTCAGCCCGCAGATCGGCGCGGTGTTGCACACCCATTCGGTCGCTTCTACCGTCCTGTCACGGCTGACGCCCGGTGACCATCTGCCGCTGGAAGGGTTCGAGATGCAGAAGAGCCTGCAAGGCAACCTGACCCATGAAGCCACCGTCTGCCTGCCGATCTTTGACAATACGCAGGACATGCAGATACTGGCCGAACAGATTGAGCAGCGCTGGCGCGCCCGGCCGCTGCAATGGGGTCTGCTGGTGCGCGGCCATGGCCTCTATGCCTGGGGCCAGACCATTGATGAAGCCCGCCGCCATCTGGAAGGGCTGGAATTCCTGTTTGCCTGTGAAATGGAAATGCGTCGTCTCGGAGGACGAGGATGAGTCAGTCTGATACCCCCCATCTGGATCCTCTGGCGCTGGAAGACATCGGCATCGCAGCAGTGCTGACCGATATCGAAGGCACCACCAGCGATATCAGTTTCGTCAAGAATGTGCTGTTTCCCTACGCCGCCGAGCACCTGCCCGCCTTCGTCCGCGAGCATGCCGACGACCCGCAGGTCAAACATCAGCTGATGCTGGTGGCGGGCGAGATTGGCTGGGTGGAAGCCGATACCGAGACGCTGATCGGCGTCCTGCTGCGCTGGATCGAGGACGACCGTAAGGTCACACCGCTGAAAACATTGCAGGGCATGATCTGGGACGTGGGCTACCGTCAGGGCGACTTTACCGGCCATCTGTACACTGATGCCCATGACTATCTGCAGCGCTGGCACCAAGCCGGGATCGAGCTGTATGTGTTCAGTTCAGGTTCAGTACCGGCGCAGAAGCTGCTGTTCGGCTTCAGTGACTTCGGTGACCTGACCCCGCTGTTCAGCGGCTACTTCGACACCACCACCGGGGCCAAACGCGAACGTGTCGCCTATCAGCGGATTCAGGCCGAGATTGATCTGCCGGCGCCCTGCATTCTGTTCCTGTCGGACATTGCCGAAGAGCTGGATGCGGCCAGAGCAGCGGGGATGAAGACCTGTGAACTGCGTCGTGACGGCCAGCCTGCCAGTGGCCGCCATCCGGTTGCGACTGACTTTACCGAGGTCCCCTGCAAGTAACTGCCCGCCCCGGTGGCACGGGTTGTGGATAATCCCTGCAGCGGGTAAGGTGCGGGGACTGTGAATAACTATACGGCGGTGTGCCTGCCCTGCAGGCGCAACTGCCCGCCAACCTGAGGAACCCTGATGAGCGCTTTGACTATCTTCGCTGATAACCAGCCCGGCCAGCCTCTGCAGCACACCGAGGACGGTGCCGAGATTGCCGGACTGCTGCAGGCAGCCGGTGTCCGCTTCGAGCGCTGGAATGCCAGCACCCCCATCACGGCAGAGATGAGCAATGATGACATTCTGGCGGCCTATGCCAGCGACATTCAGCGCCTGAAAGATGAGAACGGCTATATCACCGTGGATGTGGTCAGCATGAAACCCGACCACCCGCAGAAAGATGAATTCCGCCAGAAGTTTCTCAGCGAGCATCGCCACAGCGAAGATGAAGTCCGCTTTTTCGTCGCCGGTCAGGGACTGTTCTGCCTGCACATCGGCGACCGTATCTATCAGGTACTGTGCTGCAAGGACGACCTGATCAGCGTACCGGAGAACACCCCGCACTGGTTCGATATGGGCAGCGCACCGACGTTTACCGCTATCCGTCTGTTCAACAATGCCGAAGGCTGGGTCGCCCACTTCACCGGTTCGGACATCGCCGCCAGCTTCCCGCTGCTGGCCTGAGCGCCGTAACACCACCCATAAAAAATGGCGCCCGTGGGCGCCATTCTTATTGCTCGATGAAAACCTGATAGCTGCTACTTAACGCAAGAACAGCTTGTAGGCCAGATTATCGGTGACTTCCCAGTAGGGATAGCCCAGCTCATCCATCGACTTCAGCAGGGCTTCACGCTCGCCCGGCTCCACCTGCATCCCCACCAGTACCCGGCCATCGGCCGCGCCATGATTACGGTAGTGGAACATCGAAACGTTATAGCGCTGACCGAACTTGTTGAGGAAGCGCAACAAGGCACCGGGCCGCTCGGGGAACTCAAAACGGTACAGCACCTCATTGGTGATCTCCCGCGCCTGACCGCCGATCATATAGCGAATATGCAGCTTGGCCATTTCATCGTCACTGAGATCGACCACTTCAAAGCCGTTGTCCTGCAGGTCGCGCAGCAGCTCATCCTTGCCCTGACCGTTCTTGCCGATACTGATACCGGCAAAGACATGGGCCGTGCTGGCATCGGCATAGCGGTAGTTGAACTCGGTGACGTTGCGCTTGCCCAGCGTCATGCAGAACTGGCGGAAGCTACCGGGACGCTCTGGCAGTTTGACCGCCAGCAGTGCCTCGCTCTTCTCACCCAGATCGGTGCGTTCGGCCACATAGCGCAGACGGGAGAAGTTCATGTTGGCACCTGAGTCGATCGCAATCAGGGTTTCCCCTTCGATCCCTTCGCGTGCCACATACTTCTTCAGACCGGCCAGCGCTGTTGCACCGGCAGGCTCGGTGATGGAACGGGTGTCATCAAAGATATCCTTGATCGCCGCACAGATTTCATCAGTGCTGACGGTGATGAACTCGTCCACATACTGACGGCACAGCTCGAAGGTGTGCTCGCCAATCTGTGCCACGGCAATGCCGTCGGCAAAAATACCCACCTGCGGCAGGACTACCCGCTCACCTGCCTCCATCGCCGCCTTGAGACAGGCTGATTCTTCCGATTCCACCGCAATAATACGGATCTCCGGACGCAGGTATTTAATGTAGACCGCAATCCCCGCCGCCAGGCCACCTCCGCCGACGGGGATAAAAATCGCGTTAATCGGGCCGGATTCCTGGCGCAGAATCTCCATCCCGATCGTTCCCTGACCTGCAATGGTGTAGGGATCATCATAAGGGTGAATAAACACATAGCCCTTTTCCTCAACCTGCCGGAGGGCATAGGCCAGGGCCTCGTCGAAGGTGTCACCGTGCAGTACTGCCTTGCCGCCGCGGGCCTTGACCGCATTGACCTTGATATCCGGTGTCGGCTTGGGCATGACGATGGTGGCCTTGACGCCCATCAGGCTGGCAGCCATTGCCAGCCCCTGCGCGTGGTTCCCGGCCGAAGCACAGATCACGCCACGGGCACGCTCGTCGTCGGTCAGGTTGGCCAGCTTGTTGTAGGCACCACGAATCTTGAAGGAGAACACCGGCTGCAGGTCTTCACGTTTGAGCAGCACACGGTTCTTCAGCTTGCCGCTGAGATTGGGAGCTTCATCGAGGGGCGTTTCCACCGCGGCTTCATAGACCCGCGAGGTCAGGATTTTCTTGATGTATTGATGTGGCATGATGAGGATCGTTTCCTTGGGTTGTCTAGCCGCCAGGCCAGCAACCGCGCCGCCTGACGTCCCCGCGACCGCGCCAGGCCGGAGGGCCCATCATTTAACCAGATGCCAGCGCGCGACGATACCCTGAAACCGGGCCTGGTGAATTACGCAACGCATTGTCGCCGGGCAACCGGCAAAACCACCCCGCTGTACCGTCACAACCTCGCCGCCACGGCAGAAACTGCCTATAATTAGCGCCTTTCCCACCGCCAGAAAGACTGCACCCATGACCCAAGACGAGATGAAAAAGGCTGTCGCCCAGGCCGCCCTCGACCGCATCCTGCCGCACCTGGAAGAAGACACCATTCTCGGTATCGGCACCGGCTCCACAGCCAATCTGTTCATTGATGCCCTGGCGGCCCACAAGACCCGTTTCGACGGCGCCGTGGCCAGCTCACAGGCCTCGGCCGATCGCCTTAAAGCCCACGGCATTCCGGTGTATGACCTCAATAGCGTCAGCAACCTGCCTTTCTACATCGACGGTGCCGACGAGTTCGACCCGCACCTGAACCTGATCAAAGGCGGTGGCGCCGCCCTGACTCGCGAGAAGATTGTGGCGGCGGTCAGCAAGGAATTTATCTGCATCGTCGATCAGACCAAGCAGGTCGAGGTCTTAGGTAACTTCCCGCTGCCAGTGGAAGTGATCCCCATGGCGCGCTCCTATGTGGCCCGTGAGCTGGTCAAACTAGGCGGTGATCCTGAGTACCGTGAGGGCGTGGTGACCGATAACGGCAACGTCATTCTGGACGTCTTCAACCTCAAGATTGTTGATCCGAAAGCGTTGGAGCAGCAGATCAACATGCTCACCGGCGTCGTCACCAACGGTCTGTTTGCCCACCGTGGTGCCAACGTGATCCTGATGGGCACCCCTCAGGGTGTGCAGGAAATCACTGCTTAACAGGCTGTTGAAAAACGTTATCGAGGCCGCCGAGACAAGGAAAAAACAGGCGAAAAAGCGGAGTTTAGTGAGCTAAATGAGCATTTTGAGCCTGTTTTTGACGCGGTATTCGGCAACGCAGATAGATTTTCAACGACCTGTTAAAACGCACTCTGTTAGGTTCAGGGCATCTACACATACCCTGAACCTGATCCCCTCAACGTCTATGCATTCAAGTGGAGATAACGA
>NZ_LAPT01000015.1 GCF_003194385.1 Pokkaliibacter plantistimulans | reverse complement strand
CAGATCGTAAACACGTTCTTAGACCTTTAGCAGGCTGTTGAAAAACGTTATCGAGGCCGCCGAGACAAGGAGAAAGCAGGCGAAAAAGCGGAGTTTAGTGAACTAAATGAGCATTTGACTCGCTCCGCTCGCCCCTTCGGGGCCGTGCTAAAGCACGTTCAGCCTTTGGCTGTGAGCCTGTTTTTGACGCGGTATTCGGCAACGCAGATAGATTTTCAACGACCTGTTAGGCGGCAGCAAAACCAAGGAGCAACCTTGATGTCCCAGTCAACAGCAAACCGCATGATCAGCAAACTGCTGATTGCCAACCGTGGTGAAATTGCCTGCCGTGTTATGCGCACGGCCCAAGACCTTGGTATTCGTACTGTCGCTGTGTATTCCAGTGCCGATGCCAATGCTACACACGTAAAAATGGCTGACGAAGCCTTCCATATCGGCGATGCCCCCAGCAAGGACTCCTATTTGCGCGGGGATGTGATTCTGGCGGTAGCCCGACGAGCCGGGGCCGATGCCATTCACCCGGGGTATGGCTTTCTGTCGGAGAACGCGAGCTTTGCCCGCGCCTGCCATGATGCCGGCATTATCTTCGTCGGACCGCCCGCTGAGGCAATTGAAGCTATGGGCTCCAAAAGTGCCGCCAAGGCGATCATGGAGGAAGCAGGTGTACCGCTGGTTCCGGGTTATCACGGCACCGATCAGGACGCCGCCCTGCTCAAGACCGAAGCTTCACGCATCGGCTACCCCGTGCTGCTCAAAGCAGTAGCGGGCGGTGGCGGTAAAGGCATGCGCGTGGTCTGGCAAGCCAACGAGTTTGAAGAAGCGCTGCAGGCAGCACGTCGTGAAGGACAGAACGCCTTTGGTAACAGTGACATGCTGGTGGAGAAATACCTGACGCGTCCGCGCCATGTGGAGATTCAGGTATTTGCTGATCAGCTTGGCCACACCCTGTATCTGGCGGAGCGTGACTGCTCTATTCAGCGCCGCCACCAGAAAGTCATTGAGGAAGCCCCTGCTCCGGGCATGACGGCAGAGCTGCGTCAGGCGATGGGTCAGGCGGCAGTTCGTGCCGCCGAGGCTATCGGCTATGTGGGTGCCGGTACGGTGGAGTTTCTGCTGGATGAGGACGGCTCGTTCTACTTCATGGAAATGAACACCCGCCTGCAGGTCGAGCATCCTGTTACCGAGATGATCACCGGGCTGGATCTGGTGGAGTGGCAGTTGCTTGCGGCTACTGGCCACCCCCTGCCCCTGTGTCAAGAACAGGTGCAGATCAACGGCCACGCCATTGAAGTTCGCGTCTATGCCGAAGACCCTGACCACGACTTTCTCCCCGCTACCGGCCATATCCACTATCTGCGCACGCCCCCCACCGATGCCCATGTGCGGGTCGATACCGGTGTTGGTCAGGGTGATGACATCAGCATTTATTACGATCCGATGATTGCCAAACTCATCGTCTGGGACAGCAGCCGGGAACGGGCGATCAACCGTCTGAACAAGGCGCTGGCGGCCTATCAGATCAGCGGGGTAAAAACCAATCTGAATTTTCTCAGTCGCCTTTCCGGCCATCCGGCGTTCGCTGCCGCTGAACTGGATACCGGCTTCATTGAGCGACATCGCGATACCCTGTTTGCGGCCCATAACACCGATCAGCAAACGACACTGGCTGCTGCCGCCATGGTGGTACTGCTAGACCAGCAGCAACAGCGCCATGACGACCCCTGGCAGCAGTCACCCGCCTGGCGCCTCAATGCGCCAGCCCGGCAGCAACTGCGCCTGCTGCTGGATGAGCAGGAGTTTCAGGTCAGCGCTACACGCCGTGGCCAGGGCTATCAGCTGCTGCTGAATGACAGCGAGCTGGACGTTTCAGCCCACATTGACAACGCTGCGGGTGAGGAGGAGGAATCGCAGCTGGTGCTGATCCTTGATAGCCATCGGCAGCGCTGGCAGTTCCACCGCCAGCAAAAGGATGAAGGCACAGCACTGACCCTGTTCAATGGCCACAAGGGCACCACCGTGACGCTGTTACCTCCCGTTCAGGCAGCCATCAGCACGCATCATCATGATGCCAGCCTGTCTGCCCCCATGAACGGAACCGTGGTCGCGGTACTGGTCAGCCCTGGCGAGCAGGTAGAAACCGGCACAGGACTGATAGTGGTGGAAGCGATGAAAATGGAGCACACCCTTCGTGCACCACAGCAGGGCGTGGTGGATGAAATTTACTTTCAAGCGGGTGACCGGGTGAATGAGGGCGACGAGCTGCTTGCCTTTACCCCTCTCGATAACCAGGGTTAACCCATGGAACAGCAGCGCTGGAGCGTCTGATATGTCATTACCCAAGCAGGTGCGTATTGTTGAAGTAGGCCCTCGTGATGGTCTGCAAAACGAATCTCAACCCGTCAGTGTCGATACCAAGCTGGCCCTGATTGACTGGCTGGCCGATAGCGGATTGCAGGTCATCGAAAGCGGCAGCTTCGTGTCACCCAAATGGGTACCGCAGATGGCAGGCTCCAGAGAGCTGTTTCAGCGGCTGCAACGCCGTGCAGGGGTCACCTATAGCGCACTGACCCCGAATCTGCGGGGGCTTGAAGATGCCCTGAGTGTCGGAGTCGAGGAAGTCGCCGTCTTTGCCGCCGCTTCAGAGAGCTTCAGCCAGAAGAATATCAACTGCTCCATTGCCGAAAGCCTGGAGCGCTTCCAGCCACTGATGGAAAAAGCCAGACAGTTTGGCGTCCCCGTCAGGGGCTATGTGTCCACGGTGATTGGCTGCCCGTATGAAGGCGCTATTGCCCCCGCTGCCGTCGCCAGCGTGTCTCAGGCGCTGTTCGATATGGGCTGCTATGAAGTTTCCCTCGGCGACACCATTGGTGTCGGCACACCTGCGACCTTTGTCGCCATGCTGGATGCGGTCGCTGCGGTGGTGCCGGTGGAGAAACTGGCGGTGCACTGCCATGACACCTATGGCATGGCTGTCGCTAATATCTACGCCTCGCTGCAACAGGGTATCAGTGTGGTCGACGCTGCCGTCGCCGGACTGGGCGGCTGTCCCTATGCCAAAGGCGCTACAGGTAACGTGGCGACCGAAGAGGTCGTGTACCTGATGCATGGACTGGGAATTGAAACCGGTGTCGATCTGTCGGTACTGGTTCAGGCTGGACGCTATATCAGCGAATCGCTCAAACGCCCTTACAACTCCAGAGTAGGTAAGGCGTTACTGGCTAAAGCCGAGGGCTAATCCCGCGTTAAGAGTGCTTTACAGAGTGCAGTATTACCGGGGTGCTGATCACCGTTATGCCACGGTGACAATCAGCACCTGATCAGCTTATCCGCAGTATAAAAATAATAGCCATGAGGATCAGTACCATGTCCGGCTCCACGCTCAGCTACACCAGTGCTGTCAGCAGCAAGCCTCTCCTGGGTGACACCATTGGTGACCTGTTTGACACGATAGTCGCCCGTTACCCCGACAACGAAGCCCTGGTGGTACGCCATCAGCAGCGTGACCAGAAACCCTTGCGTTATACCTACCGCCAGCTGCAGCAGGAAGTAAACCGCTGCGCTCGTGCGCTGCTGGCACTCGGCGTCAAGAAGGGGCAGCGCGTGGGCATCTGGTCACCCAACTGCGCGGAATGGTGTATCACTCAGTTTGCCACCGCCAAGATTGGCGCCATTCTGGTCAACGTCAACCCGTCCTATCGCCTGCACGAGCTGGAATATGCCATGACTCAGTCAGGGTGCAGCTGGCTGGTCAGCGCCGATGTGTTCAAGTCGTCCAACTACACCGAGATGCTGTACCAGCTGGTTCCGGGGTTGGCTGAGAGCCAGCCGGGCCAACTGCAGTGTGAGCTGCTGCCCGAGTTGCGCGGCATCATCACGCTGAGTCAGGAGACAAAGGCAGGTATGCTGCGCTGGCAGGATATGTTCTCCCACACTGACTCCGTCAGTGACGAGGCACTGTCGCGTGCTCAGGCTGAGCTGAACTTTGATGACCCCATTAATATCCAGTACACCTCAGGCACCACAGGCTTCCCCAAAGGGGCTACGCTCAGCCATCACAATATTCTCAATAATGGCTTCTTCGTTGCGGAAAGCATGGGCTTTACCGCCGAGGATCGTCTGGTCATTCCCGTCCCTCTCTATCATTGCTTCGGTATGGTAATGGGTAACCTGGGCTGTGTGACCCATGGTGCCACTATGATCTACTCAGGGGATGGTTTTGATCCGCTGGCCGTACTGCAAACCGTGGCCGAAGAAAAAGCCACCGCCCTGTATGGCGTGCCCACCATGTTTATCGCCGAGCTCAATCACCCTGAGTTTGATCAGTTCGACCTCTCCACCCTGCGTACCGGCATCATGGCAGGCTCCCCCTGCCCCATCGAAGTCATGAAGAAAGTCATCGAGCGCATGCATATGGCCGGTGTGCAGATCGCCTACGGCATGACGGAAACCAGCCCGGTATCACTGCAGACCGGCAGTCACGACCCGCTGGAAAAGCGGGTAGGCTCTGTTGGTCGCACCCAGCCGCATCTGGAAAACAAGATCATTGGCCCGGACGGCAGCCTGATGCCTCGTGGCGAAATTGGTGAACTGTGTACCCGTGGCTATAGCGTCATGCTGAAATACTGGAATAACCCCAAGGCCACCGAGGACTCCATCGATCAGGCAGGCTGGATGCACACCGGCGATCTGGCGGTGATGGATGAGGAAGGCTATGTCCGCATCGTCGGCCGCAGCAAGGACATGATCATTCGCGGCGGCGAGAACGTGTATCCCCGCGAGATTGAGGAATTCCTCTACACCCATCCTGATGTTGCAGACGTGCAGGTGACTGGCGTACCGGACGAAAAATACGGCGAAGAGATCATCGCCTGGATCAAGCCAGCACCGGGTCATTCGCCCAGCGAAGACGATATCAAGGGCTTTTGTCAGGGCAAGATTGCCCACTTCAAGATCCCGCGCTACATCAAGTTCGTCGACACCTTCCCCATGACAGTGACCGGCAAAATCCAGAAGTTCAGGATGCGCGAAATCAGCACCGAAGAGCTGGGTTTGAAGTCACTCAGCTAACAGGCCGTTGCAGGCTGCCTCAGCTCAGCCGGGTAATGAGCTGAGGTGGCAAGCAGCGATCCGTGTGGCGAACCAAAACAGCGCTAATCCGCCATTCCAGACAGCGAAAGCTGCCCGCTTTCGAGGCGAATACCGGAACCTGGGATTGCTGACGGCAAGCGCATGGACGATAAGGCGCTGCTACCTTTCTACGCAGGACGGCCAACCTGACAAAGACTGCGAAAATACAGCGAATCGCAGCCACTAACGTGGGAGGGAGCGCAGCTTGAGTGCTGTTGGTCCCATATTTGCTAAGTTTTTATCTATATGTGAGGTCATACCACTATTGTTCGTCTAAAAGAGGCGTTCGTCTAAAAGATACGTTCGTCTAACAGCTACGTTTATCTAACAGATAGTGGGTCAGTGAATGAGAACGCGCTTGATACCCGTCAACGCTCTGTCATCAATGACCTATACACTCTCCGCCTCAATTGCAGGTCACGAGCCATAACAACATGCTTGCGCCAGAACTAGAGCATTACCATTCCCACCTCGATCAGGTTCGCATTCTGAACCATCTCCGCGCCAATCCGCCCCAAAAAACCAGCACACTGGCGGGCATTGATCAACTGCATATCGGTGGGCGTGATGCTACTGCTCGCCTGCTCGAACAGTTGTATCTGGAAGCGGAGCATCGGGTGATGGACATGGGCTGCGGACTGGGTGGTACCAGCCGCATGCTGGCAGAAAAGTTTGGCTGTCAGGTCAGCGGCATGGATTATTGCGGTGAGTTCTGTGAGCTGGCCGAGCAACTGACCCAATTCTTTCCGGCACTGAACGAACACATCACCTATGTTCAGGGTGATGCCATTCAGCAACCCTTTGCCAACTACAGTTTTGATCTGGTGATCAGCCAGCATTGCCTGATGCATATGCCTGAGGTCGACAAGGTACTGGCGGAAATCCAGCGCGTACTCAAACCTTCCGGCTTACTCGCCATGCATGAGGTGATTGCCGGGCCAGTGCAACCCTGCCTCTACCCTACCCCCTGGGCCATGGACGGCAGCAACAGCTTTCTGACCACCAGCGAAGTACTGCAAAGCAGAATGGATCGTGCTGGCTTCACCCAGCTGCACTGGCAGGATGTCACCGAGGAGGCGCTGGCATGGCGTCTCAGTCATGGTGCGGACTCTCGCTCTGCTCGTGGTCTATCACCCAGCTGGGTACTGGGGCATAACTTCCGGCAGATGGCGGAAAATATTCTGCTCAACCTGCAACAGGAGCGAATTCGTATCGTCGAAGCCATCTATGTGCGTCACTAACCCGCACGGTACGTTACAGGATGCAGGCAAGTATTGGTTGAGTTCGATGCAAATTGGACTACCATTGCCCGTACGGTAAGCAATGCAACACCCCCTGACGTAGTTGAAGCACATCAATGAGCATTCTCTTCAGTAATCTGTTTGGTGCCAGCCAGACGAGCGCGCTGCAATCCACCCAGGCTATCAGCCAGGTCAATGTGCAGCAGCCTCAGACCGGTGTCGGCCAGATCAATATTGAAGATCGCCCATCCACTGTGGTCAAAATCTCACAAGCAGCCTACGATGCGCTGGCCCAGGAGCAGCAACAGCTGCAGAGTAGCACCCAGCAAGTGCGCCAAACCCAGTCCACATCCCCGATGGTTGAACTTAAACAGCTGCCTGCCTATCTGTTTCAGGTGAATGAAACTGACAGTTAATCGCCCCCTGCCGGGTAAACTCCTTCGCGCTCTGGCAGCAACCGTGGTCTGCTTTCTGCCATTGACTTCGACACAAGCTGTACCGCTCTTCTGTGATCTGGATAACTCCATCAAGGGAGCAGAGAACACAGCCATGAACTACGTCAGCCATGGTGCTGGCGGCAGGCAATACACCACGACCTTCAAGGCCAGCAAGATGCAGAAGCTGCATCGTACCGGTTACCGGGAAATTGAGGTGTTCGTGAAATGGAAGGACTACTACTACACCGTGTATGTGGAAGTGAACCCCATGTGCCAGTCCTGGGTTACCAAAAGAACTAACGCCCGGCCCTGAGCCCCTCCCGGAAATAAAAACTCCCGCCAACCTTGCAGCTGCGGGAGTCGTGTCAATGATCAGTATTCGCCGGACGCTGAACTTAACGAGGGCCCTTGCCACTGCGCTCGAACGCATCCCACAGATCATCACTACCTTCCTCATCAACCCAGTTCACTTCCTGTTCATGGGCCATGATGACGTCGTCGAAGTAGTTCATATCTTCTTCGCTGATGTTACGTCCTTCGTTCATTCTCTTGAGAATGGACATCAGGCGCTGATCTTTTTCTGCACCTGGGAACGGCGGCTCAACCTTCCATTCAGGCTCGGCCTTGGTGACAACCTTCTGCACCCGCTTGTTGATCTGCTTGTCCATTTCCTGCGCAGACACCGGCAGACCACGCTGCAGACGTGCCAGATTGTCGAGTACCTGCTGGCGACGCGGAGTGGCACGCTGATGCTGACCTTTACCGGCAGCTTCAGCGGCTTCATCGGCATCAACTGCTTTCTGATAGACCGACTTGACTCGCTTGTTCTTGTCCAGCCAGCGCTGCTTGAAGAGCTTTTTCAGATCTGGATTAGCGTCACGACGCTGGGGTTTTTCATGGGGATTCTTGCGCTGTTCTTTTTCGCGCTCGACTGCCGTTGCACGGCTTTTCTTACTACGGCTCATGCCTGTGATTCCTGTTGTTCTTCCGCACCGTCAGCTGAACGTGCGTTTTCGCGCAGGGGATCATCACCCTGCTGTTGATCTTCTGCCAGGGCGGCAGCGGCTGCCGCTTCCGCCTCGGCTTGAATTTTGGCTTCCCACTCTTCTACCGTATCGAGGGTAAACAGCCCCAGACTGCCGTTACGCAGCTCCTGAATCAGGATCTCCGATGCCTGATGCATCTCGACGATCCCCCCTGCCCGCAGACAACCGCGCTTGCGACCGATAACGTCGATCAACGCCTGTTCATTGTCAGGCAGGCTGGTCAGCTTGTAACGCTTGAGCAGTACATCAGGGCTGCGCTGCATCAGCAGCTTAGCGGTATACAAAGCGACTTCTTCATAATGCATGGCAGTATCGCGCACTGCGCCGGTGGCTGCCAGTCGGTATGAGGCGTCAACATCCTCAATTTTGGGCCAGAGCATTCCTGGCGTGTCATGCAAAGCCATGCCGTTTTGCAGCAAAACACGCTGCTGGGCTTTGGTGACCGCTGGCTCATTACCCACTTTGGCGATCTTACGCCCGAACAGGGTGTTGATCAGTGTCGACTTACCAACGTTGGGAATCCCCATGATCATGGCACGTACATTGCGCCCCGCCTGAGCCCGCCCCGGTACCAGCTCCTTACAAAGCTGAGGCAGACGTTTGACGGAGTTGGGCTGATCCATACGCACGGCCATCGCCAGCGTCTGATCTTGCTGTTTGAACCACTCGACCCATTGACTGGTCATGTCAGGGTCAGCCAGATCACTTTTATTCAATAGCTTGATCATCGGCTTGCCTTCACTCAGCCGACGTACCATGGGGTTGGAGCTTGAGTAAGGTATACGGGCATCGACGACTTCAATGACCACGTCGATATCGGGCATGGCCTTGGCAATATCCTTGCGGGCCTTGTGCATATGTCCGGGAAACCACTGAATACTCACGACGCTACCTCATCTCTCCCCACCGGGCGAGTACCCTGCAGGGAAAGGTTATTGAATGAATTTTTTGACCTTCTTGCAGCCCGATCATTCACCACAATGACCATGACAAGGCTGAGAGGGAAAGCTACAGTATTTCCCATGCGCTTTCCCCGAGACCCGGCGTGCACTGAGCGTGGAAGAAGCGGCAAGAGTCGACCGCAACGATTTCCTGAAACTCACCCGTGCAACGCTTCCAGGAATGGTACGAGAAAGCAGCGAGAAAAAGGTGCGCATTATAACCATCATCGGCTCAATCAGCCATCATCCCTGATCGTGAAGGAGTAGTTTATGGAGTGGATTCTCAGCGTCATGGCCACCGACCGCCCCGGTCTGGTGGAACGTATCGCCAGGCAGGTCCAGCAGCATGGAGGCAACTGGGAAGAAAGCAGCCTGTCACGTCTGGCAGGTCACTTCGCTGGCATCATCCGCATCACCCTGGCTGATGACAAAGCAGATGCACTGAAGAAAGCCCTGGAGGGCCTGGCTGTCGACGGGCTGACAGTGAACATGGCTTCTGGCACACAGTCACAACAGGAAGCGGAACCCAAACAGGTTGAACTGGAGCTGGTAGGTCACGACAAGCCCGGTATCGTCAGTGAAGTCAGCACTGTGCTGGCCAGCCTTGGTATTAACGTCGACACCCTGACGACCCGTGTGGAAAGCAGCTCGATGACGGCAGAACCGCTATTCCGTGCAGAAGCACATCTGACGCTCCCCGGCCAACTGGAGCTGGACGTCCTGCAGTCACGACTGGAAGCCATTGCCAATGATCTGATGGTGGATATCAGTTTCTCATAACTCGCAGAACCTTCCCGCCCTCCGCCAGAGTTTACGATCTGCAATCAGGTGGATCGTAAACTTCCCGGCCAGTCCGCTGCAAACTCCCTCACACAGAACAGCCCAGCGCTGACGCCTCATTCAAGGAATTGCGTCAATCACCGCTGGATTTCCTGCCGTGAGCCTGCATAGGCACTACACTTACTGAACTGCGGCAGGATGTCCCTTCTGGAGACGTCGGCCCGGTACAGAGCCACAACAATAATTAACTCTGCTGTATTGCCAGCCAATACAGGTCAACGAACCTCACATGGTTTAAGACCAATGTGCAACCACTGCTTTGATCTCAGAGCGGGAGCGCCCTATGTCTGCTTTGCTTCAACTGGTCATCACTGTTCGCAACTGGTTTGTTCTGCCCTGGATGTCTTCTTACCGCAATGACCCACACCATTTCTATGGCCGCGTTTTTACCCGGCGCCACGCCCGCAAGGTAGGCATTGTCAAAAATATCTGGATTGGCGGGGGTCTTCTGATGTTAACGCTTGGCAGCTGGCCTGCGGTGCTGACGATTTCGCTGCTGCTGACCTTTGTGTCCTTTGTCGTGCTCGACGAAACGCCGTGAGGGCACGTAACTGTTGTCTTTAACGGCCTCCAGCAACACAAACTTGGGGTTACCAGCGATCTGCCTCACGTTGCCAAACAACTGCTGCAGCCGCTGGTGATAGCCGAGGTGGCGATTGGCCACGACCCAGAGTACCCCCTGGTCACGCAACGCCTGGTGCGCCTGAGTAAACATACGTCTGGCGATATGATCCCCCACGACCTGCTGCTGGTGGAAAGGAGGATTATTCAGTACCACATCGACGCTGCCGGGGGTCACCTCAGCCAGACCATCACCCGCATGAAAGTGATAGCGCTCCCTGCCCGGAAGATTGGCCTCAGCACTCAGCTCGGCAGTAGCCAATGCCATGAAGGACTCGTCATAAAAATGCAGCTCAGCCTCTGCAAAACGTCGGCCCGCCAGCACGCCGAGAATGCCGTTGCCGCAGCCAAGATCAGCGATCACCGGTTGTGCCGCCTCGATCGTCAGACGGTGCAAATTCTCCAGCAAGAAGCGACTGCCAATATCCAGATGCCCTTGGGAAAACACGTTGGCGTACTCACGCAGATATACGCCATAATCCGCCACGGTATATTCCTGCAGGGTTGGCTCAGGGATAGCTGCGAGTTTTTCATGCTGCAGCACAATCTGCACTACCCGTGCTTTACGCACCGCCAGTCCTTTTTGCACATCACCTAGCAAAGCCAGCTGGGCGAAATGCCCGTTGGCCCAATGCTTCACCATGCCACCCGCCAGCAGCAAGGTCTGTTCATCACTGTGGGGAGCGATCAGGCGTTGGATCTGGTCCTGCATATACGCCAGACTTTTTGGCAGGCGCCATAACACCGCATCGTAGCGCCCTTCCAGCGGTTGCAGGACGCTTTGCACTGCGGGTGTCGCAAGGGAGTTGATCCTGGCATTGGCCAGACAGCCCTGCTGGGCCAGAAAGGAATCGGTAACCGACGTTGGTTGCGCTACAGCCAGGCTCAAGGTCAGGGCACCAAACTGGTCATTGATCACCAGTATTCGGCGCTGAGGCCAGTCAGGCAGCAACAACTGCAACTGCTCCAGTAAATAGCTGTCAGCGGCATCGTAGGGCAGTAACTCACTGCCATCATTCTCGGGAAATCGTGACAACTGCAGGCGCGCTAATTGCGCCAGGGTGGTGTTATCGGCTTGCAGCCCAGCGGTCATGCGCTCGCACTCACTGTCATTGGCAAAGCGCGCATTCTAGCAGGAGGTTCCAGCAACCGCGCAACAAATCTGCCCGCTGGGAACTGCCCTCTGGCCGAAGCCACTCATCTCGCCACATCAACTCCAGGAGTCGCGGTCGTCGAGGTAGCTGTGCTCCTGTCTGGCGTCGTCGAACGCTTCCATGAACAGGGCATGTGCTTCTTTATGAAAGTGAGGATTGAGGTTGACCAGCTCTTCCAGCAGCGATGCCAGCACACGAGCAGGTTCAGCATTGCGTTCACGGCATCGGTCGATGAATGCGACCGGTACCTCCAGTTGAATATTGGTGTAGAAGTTGTCGTTAGAAGTATCCATAAGCACCTCCATTTAGATTGATGAATGCTTACAATCCCTTCACAATTCAAGCCACCACGGAACAGCACGACGTATCGGTTACTTTTTTGTCGGCAAAGCGTGGCATCGCCAGTTCTATTGTCATGCTTAATGACTGGAACATGGCCTGCACAGCAGGACGCTGCCGGCATTTTGTAAACAGGTAGATACTTTATTCATGTCTGATGATCCGCTGTACCAGGCAGAACCCACCTCCCGCCCTGCAGTTATTGACTGGGAGCGGCGCTACCGTGAGCTGGAAAGCAGGTATCGGCAACTGATTGGCGATGCCGAGCGCTTCCAGCAATCCCTCATGCAATTTCGCAGCCTCGAGTTGCAACTGCTAAAGGCTAACTCCCTGGCCGAGCTGATCAGTATTCTGTTATCCGAAACCGGCGCCCACTTCAGCCTTGATAAGATTCATCTCTACCTGATAGACAGTGAAGACCGCTTTAGTGACTTTCTGGAAGACAAACTGCAACCGCTGTGTGACAGCGGGCTGATTATTCTCAGCACGCTTGCTGAGCTGGCCAAGCTATTCCCGGAGACCACCGTACCTTGTCTGCAATCACGCAAGCTCGATGAGGCCGGACTGCCACATTGGCCTGACGAGATCAGCTCCCATGCAACGTTGCCGTTACGGCGGCATGGTAGTCTGATTGGCCTGCTGAACTTAGGCAGCAAGGATGGGGAACGCTTCAATCCTGACTACGGTATGGATCTGCTGGAGCATTTTGCCTCCATCATCGCACTCTGCATCGAAAACAACATCAGTCAGGAGAACCTTCGCCAGCTCAGTCTGCGCGATCCGCTGACCCAGGCCTGGAATCGCCGTTATCTCGACAAGGCACTGAGGGAAGAGCTGGAGCGTGCCCACCAGCTTAACTATCCGCTCAGCTGCATGCTGATCGATCTGGATCACTTCAAGACCATCAATGACACCTATGGCCATGCTATGGGAGACAAAGCGCTGGTGGAAATCACCCGGATTCTGCGTACTCAGGTGCGGCAAAGTGACGTTATTGCCCGTTACGGTGGTGAAGAGTTCGCCATCTTGTTGCCAGGTTGCCCCAAGGAGCATGCACTGATGATTGCCCAGAGCATCTGCAGCCAGACCAGCAAAACCGTGATGAAAAATACTCTGGGCCAGTCATTCAGCCTGACTCTGTCGGTAGGCGTATCAGCATTTACACCTCAGGACTCCGAACGCCCTCTGCCTCGCAGCCTGCCTACCCACCTGTTTCTTGAAGCGGACGAAGCGCTGTATCAGGCCAAGCGCAATGGCCGTAATCAGGCCGTCATGGCAACACCCCACAGTATCCGCTCAAGCAATGAAGTCCCCACGACAAGAACGTTTGGTTAGCCTCGTTAGCCCGGCTCACTTCGCAGCCGCTCCCACCTGACGACCAGCAGCGACAACATTATCCGCAGCCAGAATGCAAAACGGGGAAGCCGAAGCTTCCCCGTTGATCGTGCACTACTGTCTTATCAGGACTTATTCCACCGGGAATACTGACAGCGTAGAGCCTGTCAGGTACTGCATGATACGCACTACCTGGCAGCTGTAGCCAAACTCGTTGTCATACCATACGTACAGTACACAACGCTTACCGCTGACTATGGTCGCCAGACCATCAACGATACCGGCAGAACGGGTACCGGTGAAGTCAGAAGAAACCGCCTCAGGTGAATTGGAATAGCCTACCTGCTTCTGCATGCTGGAGTGCAGCGATACCCAGTTCAGGTAATCATTCAGCTCATCCTTGGTCACTTCCTGATCCAGAGTCAGATTCAGGATGGCCATGGAAACGTTGGGTGTAGGAACGCGAATAGCGTTACCGGTCAGTTTACCGGTCAGTTCAGGCAGTGCTTTGGAAACCGCTTTGGCAGCACCGGTTTCGGTGATAACCATGTTCAGCGGAGCAGCACGACCGCGACGGTCCGCTTTGTGGTAGTTGTCGATCAGGTTCTGGTCATTGGTATAGGAGTGCACGGTTTCTACGTGACCGTACTCGATGCCGAACTCATCATTGATCGCTTTCAATACCGGCACGATGGCGTTGGTAGTGCAGGACGCCGCAGACAGGATCTTGTCAGTATCGACGATATCGCCATGGTTGACGCCCATAACGATGTTCTTCAGGTCACCCTTACCAGGTGCAGTCAGCAGAACACGAGCCACACCATTGGCGCGCAGGTGCAGAGACAGGCCGTCTTCGTCACGCCATTTGCCAGTGTTATCCACCACCAGTGCATGGCTGATGCCGTACTCGGTATAGTCGATATTGTCTGGCGCGTCAGCGTAGATCACCTGAATCACATTGCCATTGGCAGTGATGGTGTTCGCTTCTTCATCGATGGTGATAGTGCCACGGAAAGCACCGTGTACAGAGTCGCGGCGCAGCAGGCTGGCACGCTTGGCCAGATCATCCTTGCTGCCCTTACGGACGACGATGGCACGCAGACGCATGGCCTGACCACCACCGGTTTTCTCGATCAGCAGACGGGCAAGCAGACGACCGATACGACCAAAGCCGTAAAGAACGACATCAGTGGCTTTCTCTTCCTTGCCGTTACGTGGCGCTTCGTTCAGCTCTTCAGCAACGAATTCTTCCAGTGACAGACCATGAGACTTGGTATTGAACAGCTCGAACAGTTTACCGATGTCAACGTGGCTGTTGGTGACGCCCAGTTGATCGACGAGCTGCAGAATAGGGAAGGTGTTGACGACTGACAGTTCGGCGCCAGTGATCTGACGCACAAAACGGTGCGCCTTGATGATGTCGATTACTGCGCGGTTGACGATCACCTGTCCGTAAACAGAGATCTCAACATTACGTTCACGATACATGCGGCCAACCATGGGAATCATCGATTCCGCAATCGACTCGCGCTCTTTCCATTCAGTGAACACTTTTTCTTGACTCACGGGTCTATCCTTTAACGTCGTTAAAAGAGCATTACTGCCGGGACGCCAAGCCATCGGCTGCGGTTGTGAGGCTGAGAGAGCACGCGGCTCAACCAACACTCGACGCCGTCACGGATAACTTTGACTCTGAAAGCGTCCCCTGCAGACACACTCAGAAGGTAGATAGGGTTTCGGGCGGCGCCAATTATCCTTGTTTAGTCTGGAATGGGCAAATAGCAAAAAGCATAGTGGCGCCAGTTGTACCTTGATCGTTCGTGGTTTCGTCACTACATAGGGTCAGCAGCATCTTAGGTACTGAGAGATAGCAGCAGCGTGTTGCCTCGGCTACAGATGCAGTAACATAGCAACGCGTTGACTGGCACCTGCCAGGGCTTGTGTCTCTGAAGTGTCTTTGACCTGTGCGCAAATGCAAAACGTGGAATTAGGGAGCAACGGTGTCTTTACTTGTGGATTCGCTGGCCCTGCCCAGCAAGGCAGGGGAACTGCGCTTTATCGGAGAGTTGCAAGGAGCGGCCCCGGCTCTGCTCTGCGCTGATCTGGTACGTCAGCACAAGGGGCTGGTAGTGGTGCTGACCAACACCCCGGCACAGACCCAAAGCCTGGAGGAGGAACTGCGCTTCCTGCTGGCTGCTGATGAACAGCGTTATCCGGTTCTGACCTTCCCCGACTGGGAAACCTTGCCCTACGACCGCTTTTCACCTCACCAAGATATTATTTCCCACCGTCTCGAAGCTCTGTTTCGCCTGCCGTCGCTGCAACAAGGCGTGCTGATTCTACCGCTGAGCACCCTGCTGCAGCGTCTTTCACCCGTGGCATATCTGGATGGCTACAGCCTGCAGTTACGACCGGAGCAACGGTTTGATTTCCAGACTTACCGCCAGCGCCTTGAACAGGCGGGGTATCGTGCGGTAGATACCGTCTACGAGCACGGTGAATATGCCATTCGCGGCGCCATCATGGATATTTTCCCCATGGGCAGCCCCCTGCCGCTGCGTGTTGAGCTTTTCGACGATGAAATCGATACGCTGCGCAGTTTCGATCCGCAAAGTCAGCGTACCCTGACGGCACTGAAAGAAGTGCATTTGCTGCCTGCCCGTGAATGCCCTCTGGATGACAAAAGTATCAGCCGCTTTCGCCAGCGCTGGCGTGAGCGTTTCGATGTTGATCCACGCCAGTGCAGCGTCTATGAGGATGTCAGCCACGGCTTGGCGCCACCGGGTATCGAGTATTACCTGCCACTGTTTTTTGATCAGACCAGTACCCTGTTCGACTTCTTACCTGAGCAGGTGCTGTTGTGCCGCTATGCCGGGCTTCAGGATCGGTTGCAGCAGACATGGACAGATATTGAGCTACGGTATGACGAGCTGAGCCACGATATACGTCACCCCATTCTCAAGCCGACCGAAATTTATCTTCCCCCGGAGCAGCTCAACCAGTTGCTCAATCAGCACCCAGGCATTGAGCTGAGCCTTGCGTCTCTGCCGGACAAGGCGGGTCGTATCAACGCCGGTGCGGCAACACCGCCTGCACTGACCATTGATGCCCGTGCTGAACGCCCCTATGCCGCTCTGCAGCAGTTTGTTGACCAGCACAACGACTGGAAGCTGCTGATTTGTGCAGAATCGGCCGGACGGCGTGAAGCTCTGCAGGAGCATTTACACAAGGCACAGCGCAAAGCCAGTTATATCGATGGCTGGGAAGCCTTCCTCGGCGCAACCGCCGGACTTTATCTGACCGTAGCGCCGCTGCAGGACGGCCTGCTGCTGGCTTCCCGCAAAGTCGCACTGATCAGCGAAGCACAGCTGTTTGGGTTACAGGTTCGTCAGGCTCGACGCAGACAGAAAAGCCGTGATGACAATGATCAGGTCATCCTTAGCCTGACCGAGCTGAGCCTGGGTGCACCTATCGTTCATATCGATCACGGTGTGGGCCGCTACAAAGGCCTGACTACCCTGGAAATTGAAGGCCAGCAGGCCGAATTTCTGATGCTGGAGTATGCCGACGAAGCCAAACTGTATGTGCCTGTTTCGTCCCTGCATCTGATCAGCCGTTATACCGGTGCCAGCGAAGAACTGGCGCCACTGAACAAGCTGGGCAGTGATCAATGGCAGAAAATACGTCAGAAAGCGGCCGAGAAGGTTCGTGATACCGCGGCGGAACTGCTGGACGTCTATGCACGTCGCGCGGCACGCAAAGGGTTCCCGTTTACTGCATCAGAAGTGGAATATGCTCAGTTCGCCAGCAGCTTCCCCTTTGAGGAAACGCCTGATCAGCAAAGCGCCATCAGTGCGGTACTGGACGACATGAAGGCGGCCAAACCGATGGATCGACTGGTCTGCGGCGATGTCGGTTTTGGTAAGACCGAGGTGGCCATGCGTGCCGCGTTTGTAGCCACGCTGGAGGGCAAACAGGTTGCCGTGCTGGTGCCGACCACGCTGCTGGCACAACAGCATTATGAAAGTTTCCGGGATCGTTTTGCTGACTGGCCGATCCGCATCGAAGTGCTGTCGCGTTTTCGCAGCAGCAAGGAAGTGGATCAGACGCTGCAGGCCGTAGCCGAAGGCAAAGTGGACATTCTGGTAGGCACACACAAGATTCTGCAGCAGGATGTCAAATACAAGGATCTCGGCCTGGTCATCATCGATGAGGAACATCGTTTTGGTGTGCAACAAAAGGAGAAGCTGAAGGCATTGCGAGCCAACGTTGATATTTTGACGCTGACTGCTACTCCGATCCCGCGCACCCTCAACATGGCCATGTCTGGCTTGCGGGACCTTTCCATCATTGCCACGCCCCCTGCCCGGCGCCTGTCCATCAAGACCTTCGTGCGGGAAAGTGATGAGCGCATGATCAAGGAAGCCATTCTCAGGGAGCTACTGCGCGGTGGTCAGGTGTATTACCTGCACAACGAAGTGAAGACCATCGAAAAGACTGCGCAAACCATCCGTGAGCTGATTCCTGAAGCGCGGGTGGCAGTGGGTCATGGGCAAATGCGCGAACGCGAACTGGAACAGGTGATGTCCGATTTCTATCACCGCCGTTTCAATGTACTGGTGTGCACCACCATCATTGAGACCGGTATCGACGTGCCCAATGCCAACACCATCATTATTGATCGTGCTGACAAGTTTGGTCTGGCGCAGCTGCACCAGCTGCGTGGCCGTGTCGGCCGCTCACACCATCAGGCCTACGCCTATCTGCTGACTCCACCGTGGCGTACCATGACGCCAGATGCCCAGAAGCGCCTGGAAGCCATCAGCGGCGCCGAACATCTGGGAGCGGGATTTACGCTGGCTACCCACGACCTGGAAATCCGCGGTGCTGGCGAATTGCTGGGTGAAGAACAGAGCGGGCAGATTCACAGCATCGGTTTTAGCCTTTACATGGATATGCTCGACCGCGCGGTCAAAGCCATTCGCCAGGGCAAGGCCTTTGATCTGGAAAAACCACTTAACCTGGATGCCGATGTCAACCTGCGGCTGCCTGCCCTTATCCCCGATGACTATCTACCCGATGTCAACGCTCGTCTGATTCTGTACAAACGCATTGCCAACGCGACGGATGAGGATCAGCTGCGTGAACTACAAGTAGAGATGATTGACCGTTTTGGCCTGTTGCCCGAACAGGTCAAGAATCTGTTCAGGCAGACTGAGCTGAAGCTCAAGGCGACCACACTGGGGGTAGTAAAAATCGAGGCGAATCAGGAGAACGGTCAGCTGGAGTTTGCCCATGACACCAAGGTTGATCCGTTCAAACTGGTACAACTGGTGCAAAGACAATCACAGCGCTACCGCCTGCAGGGAACTCAGAAGTTGCGCTTCACTCAGCCCATGGCCAATGCCGACAAGCGTTTCAAGGCTGTGGAAGAGCTGCTAGATGCCCTCGCCCCCTGACATCCATTCCACATCCAGCACAGGCTGCTGCCTTGCCCATTCGGGCAACGCCTGAGCTGGCAACGCGATGGAAAAGCGATAGCCCTGCAGCAGATCACAACCCATGCTTTTCAGATAGAACCACTGGCTATTCCTCTCTACCCCTTCTGCCACCACTGTCAGTGACAAGGAATGGGCCATGTCGATCATCGCCTTGACCAGCACCCGCTCATGCGACTTGGACTCCAGTGAATCGATGAAAGTCTTGTCGAGCTTGACGCAACTGAACTCAAACTGACGCAGATACTGGAAAGAGGCATAGCCGGTTCCGAAATCGTCCAGCACCACCTTGATGCCTTTACGGGCAAAATCACTGATTACTGCCGCCGCCTTCTCCGGCTCCAGCATCTGGGTTTCCGTAATTTCCAGTTCCAGTACCGATGGTGGTAGCTGTCGACGCTCCAGCTCTTCCACTACCAACTGCACCAGTCCCTGATCAGACAACTGTGCAGGTGACATGTTCACGGCCACATGCAAGTCCATGTTGCCAGTTTCAACCCGCCAGCTTTGCAAAGCATCAAGGGCCTTGGCTATAACCCAGCGACCAATAGGCATGATCAGCCCACTTTCCTCTGCCAGCGTGACAAAGATGTCCGGATTGATCGCACCCAGCATCGGATGATGCCAGCGCAGCAGCGCCTCAGCCCCCTTCCAGCTGCCGTCCAGTGCAGACACCTTGGGCTGAAACAGAAGCTCGAACTCCTCTCGCTCCAGAGCACGATGCAAGTCACTCCACAAACGCAGTCGCTCACGCGCGCCGTTCATCAAGCCATTGTCATAGACAATCAGCGGCCCCAACTCGTACTGCTTGGCATACGCCAGGGCTGTCTCTGCTTCCTGCATACGCTTTTGTGCAGACCCCTGACTTGGGCCAATACTCAACCCGCCTCGCAGGGCAATAAACAGCTCACCACCACTCAGCTCATAAGGACCACGTAATACCATCAGCCAGGACTCTGCCTGCTGACGCATCGCCTCCCAGTCGTTTAGCCCCTCCATCAGCACACTGAAATGGTCACCACCAATACGCGCTACGGCCTGACTGCTTGGCACCAGACTTTGCAGGCGCTGGGATAGCATCAGAAGCAACTGATCAGCAGCACTGTGGCCGAGGCTCTGGTTGATTTGGCGAAAGTTGACGACGTCCAGCGCCAGCACACCAAAATACTGGCCAGCGTGAAGTTGTTTTTCATTGCGCTGAAGGAATGCCTGACGGTTGCACAACCCTGTCAGCAAATCAGTCTGATGAGCAGCTTCCACCTGTTGCTGCAAGGTCTGATCATTGAGCGTCAGGGTGTAATAGGCAGCCTCTCCGCCCTGATTCTCAACAACCCGCAAAACGAAGGCATAGAATCGCAACGCACCATCGGGCAAAGGCAACCAGTATCGCCCTTGCCATTCGCCTGCTTCCTGCAGGGACTTGTGTACCTGCTCCGCCGATAAACTGGGCTCCAGCTCAAACAGGTCTTTTCCCACTACATCACTGGTAGACTGATGGCGCTCATTAATATAAGTGGCATTAGCCGACGTGACCCGCCAGTAGCGATCAATGATTAACATGGCTTCATCACTATGCGAGTAGGCTTGCATCCCCAGTTTATTGAGCCGCTGCAGCTCAATATGAGCGAAAGCATCATCGAGCACCGCGAGCAGCTCTTCCCGGCGCCATGGTTTGCTGATGAACTTGAACAACACACCGGAGTTGATGGCCTGTGTCAGACCATCAAAATCTGTATAAGCAGACAGCAGAATGCAAAGCACATCGGGATAACATTGCTTAATTTTTTCGAAAAGCTCTGCACCCTGCATCTTGGGCATACGCTGATCGCTGATCACTACCCGTATACGATGCTGCTCAATCAGTGGCAGCGCTTCTTCAGGATCGGTGGTACCAAAGCAGTTGTAGTCCTGCCTGCGCAATAGCCGAACAATTGCGTTGACGTTGTTTACTTCATCATCAACTACCAATATGCGCTGCTTCATGCCCTCATCCTTACCACAGCACCACCGCCGGGATACTACTTACTGACAATATAGTCAGCAAAGACCGATTTGCAGATCAGATGCATAGTAATTCGACTGCACACCCATCCCTAGGGAATATAACGTCAAAGTACGTAGAGATGATGCCCATTTACCATACAAATGATTTCTACGCCTTTGTCCCGAAACCATAACGCAGTGAGCCTGCACTGCACAGGCTCACTTGAAGCAATACAAAGAAGTGTAGCAGTAGCTTAACGGGCCACAGTCCCGATCCGTCGTTGTTGCATCAGCATCTGAATTTCTCCCAGACAGGATGGATCATCAATGGTGGAGGGAATGCTGAATTCCTCCCCATCAGCCATTTGCCGCAGCAGCTTGCGCAGAATTTTTCCTGAGCGTGTTTTGGGTAAGCGATCCACCACCATCACCCGCTTGAAACACGCCAGCGCACCAATACGATCACGCATCAGTCCAACCAGCTCCTGCTGCAGCTCAGCTTCGGCAATGCTTACGCCATCTTTAAGCAGCACCAGCCCTACAGGCTCCTGCCCCTTAAGCGGATCCTGGATACCGATCACTGCACATTCCGCCACTGCAGGATGACTGGCTACGACTTCCTCCATCTCACCTGTAGATAATCGATGACCGGCAACATTAATGACATCATCGGTGCGTCCCATGATGAATATGTAACCGTCTTCGTCTTTGTAGCCACCGTCTCCGCTGACGTAATAACCGGGAAAAGTACGCAGATATCCTGAACGCAGGCGCTCAAAATCCCCCCAGATGGTAGGCAGACACCCTGGAGGCAAAGGCAGTTTGATGGCAATGCTGCCCTGTTGATTGACTGGCATCTCATCACCATTAGCATCCAGCACACGCACATCAAAACCCGTCATTGGCAGACCCGCAGAACCGGCTTTGGTGGGTTGGGGCTCCACCCCCATGGGATTGCCAACAATGGCCCAACCGGTTTCGGTTTGCCACCAATGATCAATGACCGGCTTATCAAGGACTTCGCTCACCCATTGATAGGTAGGCGGATCCAGACGCTCCCCCGCCATAAAGATGTAACGCAGATGACTCAGATCATATCGGGCGGGCAATCTCCCTTCAGGATCCTCTTTGCGAATGGCACGGAAAGCCGTGGGGGCCGCAAATAGCGCTTTTACGCGATATTCTTCTGCGACCCGCCAGAACGCCGCCGCATCTGGCGTTTTGACTGGCTTGCCTTCATACAGCACAGTCGAACATCCATGTATCAGTGGTCCGTACACAATATAGGAATGCCCTACGACCCATCCCACATCGGAAGCAGCCCAAAACACATCACCCGGCTTGACGTCGTACAACATCGACATGCTGTGCTTGAGGGCAACAGCATAGCTCCCCGTGTCTCGGACCACGCCTTTGGGTTTGCCAGTAGTTCCAGAGGTATAGAGGATGTAAAGCGGATCGGCACCATTCACCGGCACGCAGGGAGCCTGATCTGCCTCCTGCGCCAGAGCGCACCAGTCGTAATCTCTCCCTTCCTGAAGTTCAGCAGCACATTGGGCACGCTGATAAACAATGACATGCTCGGGCTGATGCGCTGATAGCCGAATTGCCTCATCCAGCAGGGGCTTATAGGCAATGATCTTGTTGATTTCTATACCGCAAGAGGCTGTAAGCACTACTTTCGGTTCCGCATCCTCGATACGGCTTGCCAGTTCATGCGCAGCGAAGCCACCGAACACGACAGAGTGAATCGCTCCCAATCGGACACAGGCCAGCATGGCGACAACGGCCTCGGGAATCATGGGCATGTAGATCACCACACGATCACCATACCCGACACCTTTAGCGCGTAACACACCGGCAAACCGGGCAACCTGCTCCATCAAGTCCCTATAACTAATTTGCCGTTTACTATCACTGACGGGGGAATCGTAAAAAATGGCCGCCTGATCACCCCGCCCCTGCTCAACGTGAAAATCGACCGCAAGATAGGCGAGATTTAGCTTTCCATCTGCAAACCAGCGCTGAATGCCATTTGAATCTGTCGACAATATGTGTAGTGGAGGTGTAAACCACGCCAGCTGATCAGCCTGCCTTTGCCAGAAGCGCTCAGGCTCATTGATAGATTCTGCGTAGTATTCTTGATATCCCATGGTAGCCCTGCCTTTAATTCTTATTTGAGGAGGTCAACTGACAACAGAGGATTGTTGACAGTCCTGATAAACCATAGTCACTGTAGATCAGCCTGAGATCCAACAAACTAAGACCAAAGCCTAGTTTAAGACCAAGGTATTAGTACATTTATTGAACAACCCAAGTGATTGCACGTTAGCATCAATTAAAGAAGACAACGGATAATCAAGCACAACTGTATTAGTCGAAGCGTTCCTACATCCTGTTTGAGCAGCAGATGCAAAAGAACAGCAAAACAAAAAGCCAGGTAATTTACCTGGCTATGTACAGAAGAAAGGACGCTCAAGCAGAATGAACAGATGGCAATACTTAAATGGTCAGCGGCAGCTCATTTGGTACCAAATATCTTATCGCCCGCATCCCCCAACCCCGGTAGGATATAGCCCTTCTCATTGAGCTTTTCATCAACTGCAGCAACGTAAATGTCCACCTCAGGGTGGGCTTTCTGCAACCGCGCGATACCTTCAGGACATGCTACCAGGAACAATCCCATGATATGTTTGCAGCCACCGGCCTTCAGCATATCGATCGTAGCGACCAGGGTGCCTCCTGTTGCAAGCATAGGATCCAGAATCAACGCAGTTCGCTCTTCAATGTCGGCCACAATCTTCTCAAAATAGGGCACTGGTTCAAGTGTCTCTTCATTGCGATACAACCCCACCACACTGACTTTGGCATTAGGAATTAGCTGTAACACTCCGTCCAGCATGCCTAAGCCTGCACGCAATATAGGCACAACGGTGATTTTTTTACCCTTGATGTGCTCAACTTCAAGATCGTTACCACTCCACCCCTGAATGGTGACCTTTTCTGTATCCAGCTGGCGGGTAGCTTCATACGTCAGTAATGTACCAATTTCGCTGCATAGTTCGCGAAAGTGTTTGGTGCTGATCCCATCTTTTCGCATGAGGCCAATTTTATGCTTGATCAGGGGATGTTTGATTTCGTAGACGGCCATTGGGGATCCTCATGTCTAATAGTAATGGTCGACGGCAAGTATACGGTGACAATACTCCCTACAGGAAATAATCCAGTCGGATGATCTATAACATTTTCCGTTAGAGATATACCTAGCCCAGCATAGGGTAATTAGCTAGAATTCTCCCTTTACTTCGCCAGTTGCACAGTAACTACTGCGTACTCTATGGCGATTGCAGCTTACATCTTTGTTTCAACCTAGGGGTATTCTCTATGAGCATTTCTGCGGCAGAGGCCATGTCTGTCCACGCTCAGGCAGACTGTCTGGTTTCTCCAGAGGAGATTCAAACGGCTTATGACAATATGGCAGAAGCCATCACCAATGAACTCGCGGACAAAACCCCTCTGGTTCTGTGTGTCATGCGCGGAGGACTCATTCCTGCTGGCCAATTGCTGCCCCGCCTCGACTTCCCCCTTGAGCTTGATTACATCCATGCCACCCGTTATGGCATGTCTCTGCAAGGCGGTGAGCTGGAGTGGCGAGTTCGTCCCGCAACCTCTGTCGCAGGTCGACAAGTGTTAATCATCGATGACATTTTCGATGAAGGTCATACCCTGCAGGCCATTTACAATGCCCTCATCGCTGAAGGTGCAGCACGCGTAATGACTGCCACCCTGATCAACAAGCAACATAACCGCAAGGTAACTTATCGCCCCGACGTAGTGGGTGTAGAAGTAGAAGACCGCTTCCTTTATGGCTGCGGCATGGATTATCAGGGCTTTTTCCGTAACCTGAGTGGCATTTACGCTATCAAAGGTCACTAATACCACTAGGAGATATGACTGACTGCTGCTTCTCAGCCCAGCGGCCGTATTCAAGGTAATAAAAAAGGGGCATAAGCCCCTTTTTTATATTCGGCAAGCTAATTAGTTAACTTGCTTTTTGCCATTCACGTCGATAACTACGCGACGGCTGCGCTCTTGGTCTTCTTTACCGTTGGCATCGTACACCAGATCGGTTTCACCATAAGCATTAACGGTAGCGTTGTGTACGCCCAGCTTGTTCAGCTCGCCAACAACGTTATTTGCACGACGCTGAGACAGACGCATGTTGTAGCCGTCAGAACCAGGTGAGCTGGCGTGACCAGAAACCATCACACCTTCAACATCTTTCATAGTGCTAGAGATATTGCCAGCGAACTCAGCCAGACGAGCCTGGTTAGCAGCAGAAACTTTAGCTACATCGTTGGGGAAGTACACAGTCAGAGACTGTTCCACGTTTTGATATACAGGTGCTGCAGGAGCAGGAGCTGCAACAGCAGGCTCTTCAACTTTCTCACCGGTACAGATATAGGCGTCTTCAGCCTTCCACTGAGTGGTTTTAACACAACCGTCAAAGCCGTCTTTTACCACCTTACCGTTGCTGGATACCCAGTAAGAAGTAGGCTCAGTGTTCGCGTATGCAAAACTGCTAGCAGCCAGCGCCAGAGTCAGAGCAGTCACGGTTTTTTTCATGGCTAACCTCGTTTAGTTCCTTGAATAAAAATTCTACCGCCACAGTGTAAGGATCAAGCCTCTCACAGAGCTCCAGTAGAGAGACGTAGCAAGTGTTCGAAAGTATACATGAGAATATGATAGCGTTCACAGCCTTTACGGCGACTAAACGCCGCTTTCTGCATGATTTTCACCTAAATCGAGTCTAGTTGACTACTTCCGAATTACAAATCTAATCTGACGACTGATTAGAAAAAATTCAAGTTCCTTCTCGATCATCCAGGTTCTCGCTGAAACAATTAGCCGTGCGTCCAAGGCTCAATCAAATTACCTATATCATCAAGAAGGGGGTATGCCTGCCCATTCTGGTCGCACACTTCAGCAATGCGTGGATACGCCCAGCGAAAGAAGATGCGAGAGCGCTCCAACTCTTCCAGTCTGCAATATTCATACATGCCTTTTACAGCACGCTGACGCTGAGCCTCTTGCAGAATTATACCTGCGGCAACCGAGACATTCAGTGAAGCAACCATCCCCACCATGGGAACAATGACATGGGCATCTGCCAAATCAGCACCTCGTGTACTGACCCCCATGCGCTCAGCGCCCAGCAGCAGTGCTGTTGGTTGTGTGTAGTCCCAGTCTGTGTAATTGATTGAGCGGGATGACCAGTGCGCAGCGACAACCTTAAAGCCCTGATGCTGCAAGGATATGACACCATTTTCAACACTGTCGTGCATGATCAGATCAACCCACTGCTGACTCCCTCTTGCCGTACCATTGAATGGTCGGTGAGAAACCGCAGGCGTAACCGCATGCATCTGCTGAATACCTACTGCATCGCAATTACGAATCAATGCAGCAATATTGCGTGGTTTATGAACCTGATCTGTCAGCAATGTCAGATCAGGCTGGCGACAATCAAGTACTTGGTTAAGTTTGGTATAGCGTTCCGGAGTCATTAGCTTGTTACAGTTCTTGCCAGACGAAATGGCCATTTTACCTGACTAATCAGCACCCCAACCAACACCAATGCTGAAGCGGTCAGTTCTGCCAGACTGAATCGTTCACCCAGCAGCATCCATGAGAGAATAAGCGTGAATACCGGTATCAAATTGATATAGGCCGTTGCACGTGAGGCCGGTATACGACTAACACCAAAGTTATATAACCCATATGCTCCCAAGGTAATTGCAGTTCCCAGATAGAGGATTGAAAGACTGGGTACAAGTGGCCACTCTGTGGGCAAAGGCGCAGGCCCCAGCAGGACAAAAGGCAAGAAGAATAACGTTCCAGAAAACGCCTGAAAAGCAGTCAAAAATAGTGATGAATAACGACTGCTCAAATGCTTCAATGCCAGGGTATAGAAAGTGGCACATACCATGGCGAGAAACTCATAGAAATTTCCAAGCAACGGGTTAGGTGCCTGATCCGTTGGACTGCCTGCTAAGCTGAGCCAAATTGTCCCGACTATCGCCACCGAAAAACCCAGATAGGTTTGCCGACTAACCTGCTCTGCCAAAAATAGAGCCGCCCCCACAGCCACAGTGAGTGGCAACAAGGCGGTGATCATCCCTGCCTGAGCTGCTGTGGTATGTTGCAATGCTGCGGCCTCGAACAGGAAATAGAGACACGGCTCGCCAGCAGTCATCATCAGCAAATATTTCCAGTCACCTGACTGATACCGAAAGCCGCTCCAGACTTTTCTGATCACCAGCAAAAAGCATAACAACGCCGTAAACATGCGCCCCCAGATAACAAAGTGAGGATCAAAAGAGGTGAAAGCGTACTTCAAGGCGATGAAGGAACTTGACCAGAGCACCATGGCCAACACTAATGCCCCTAGGGCAACATTGTCAGTTTGCCCGCGGGCAACGGAAATTTGAGATACATCAGACATAGCAACTCCTGCAATACCTCACAGGCCAGAAGAGTTCTGTTAACATGTGGCCAGCAAAGCGCTGCAGAGTGTGGCATAGCGCATGATAAGCGCCACTCATATTTATTACTCTCTGATCAGATTTGCTTAACTCAGCAAGGAAAAAACTACCCAGAGTATCCTGGATACTCGTAACACGACTGCTTGAGCTGCGACGAAGTATTTACAAGGCTGAGGCAAAACGCGCTGCATATTTCAAGAATACAGGAATGTTCATGCAGTAACGTTTCTGATAACAACATCCTCTCTTCCTACCACCCTGAATCAGGCAATTGTCATGTCCTCTACTACTGTTATCGCTTACCAAGGCCACGAAGGAGCTTACTCTCATCTGGCATGCAGAAAGGTGTTTCCCAATATCCCTGCATTGGCATGTGGTTCTTTTGTGGAAGCAATGGAAAAGGTAGAGAGAGGAGAAGCGGCACTAGCCATGATTCCGGTAGAAAACTCCACTGCCGGTCGGGTGGAGGAAATCTACCGACAGATGCCCAAGACCTCGCTACACATCATTGGCGAGCACTTCGAGCCTGTTAATCACTGCCTGCTCGGTGTGAAAGGCGCCTCAATCGGAGGTCTCACTACGGTCGGATCTCATCCCCAGGCTCTTGCGCAATGCGATGGTCACATCAAGCAACTGGGTTTGCGGGCCGTCGCCAAGCTGGATACTGCGGGCGCTGCGCTGGAAGTCAGTCGTTTGCAAGACCCCAGCCAGGCAGCTATTGCGTCATCTCTTGCCGCTGAACTGTATGGACTTGAGGTTCTACAGGAGAACTTTCAGGATATGACTGGCAACACTACACGCTTCATCATACTTGCCAGAGATGCCAAGGTTCCTCCGTTGGAGGAAGGCAAACACTACATTACTTCGATCATGTTCAACGTCAGCCACCTGCCGGCATCGCTGTACAAAGCGCTGGGCGGTTTTGCGACCAATGGCATAAACCTTATCAAACTGGAAAGCTATATGACCGGTGGCACCTTACAGGTAAGTCAGTTTCATATAGATATTGCCAGCCATCAGGATACCAGAGCCATGCAGCATGCCATGGAAGAGCTGACCTTCTTTGCCCGTAATATCAGAGTGTTGGGCACTTATGAAGCTCACCCTGTCAGACGCAGTTATGAGTTGATTGACTGACGAATCAATGCGCTGGCTACGAAGTCAGCGCATTCAATGCTGAACAGAGGTCTGCGCCCCTGTTTCCAGATGACGATACAACACATCACGCAATTGTTCGTACTTGACGGGCTTCGGCAGGAAATCGTCCATTCCGGCCTCGATACAGGTCTGCCTGTCCTCAACTGAGCTGTTGGCCGTCAAGGCAACAATGATCATATGCTGATCGCTCTCTTCAAGGCTACGGATACGACGTGTCGCCTCCAAACCGTCCAGAATAGGCATCCGCCAGTCCATCAGGATCAGATCATAGCGACTGTGCTGCCAGGCTCTGACCGCTTCATCACCATTGGCCACCATATCCACCTGCAACTGCATTTTTTCCAGCATTCTGGCGATAACGGCCTGATTCACGTGATTATCTTCAGCAACCAGGATGCGATAGGAAGCAGAAAACGCCATATCGTCAGTGGCACGCCCCAATTCACGCTGCCCTTCTCTTACCGGGAGCGGGATTTCAAACCAGAAACGGCTGCCTTTTCCTGGGACACTATCCACATCAATATACCCCCCCATCTGATCGACCAGACGGCGGCAGATCGCCAGACCTAGCCCCGTTCCGCCAAACCGGCGCGTACTTGAAGTATCCGCCTGCGCAAAACGAGTGAAGAGATATGGCCGGAAGCTTTCATCAACGCCGATACCGCTATCCTCCACGGTAAAGCGATACCATGCCACCTGCCCCAGCTTACGCATCTGCATGACGGACAAGGAAACGAACCCCTTGTCAGTAAACTTCACCGCGTTGCCCAGCAAGTTGACCAGAATCTGACGACAGCGTTGCAGGTCTCCCACGACCCAGTCATCTGCACAATCGACGGCCTCGAAACGACATTCCAATCCTTTTTGTCTGGCTTGGCCTTCAACGACCTGTACCGAAGCCTGCACCAGCTGACCGACATTAAATGGCTCCTGGCTTAATTTGAGCTTGCCCGCATCCAGCTTGGAGAAATCCAGTACATCGTTGACGATTGATAACAGCAGCTCACCCGACGACTTGATGATATCTACCAGCTGATGCTCGTCCTCCCCTAATCCGGGAGAGTCAGCAAGAATATCCGCCACACCGATGATGCCGTTCATTGGGGTACGAATCTCATGACTCATACTTGCCAGAAAATCTGACTTTGCCTGGTTAGCCGCCTGAGCATCACGCACGGCCTGCAACAGTTTGGCGTGGGCCTGCTTGGTCTGGCTGATATCACGCAGTACCACCAGCGCGCCAATATGACCGCCACTGTTGTTGTAAAGCGGCTTGGCATTGATGGAGATAAAGGCTGTATGACCTTGCCGCTCAAGACGGTATTCCTTGTCCCAGATAACGTGCTCCTGCAGTGCCTGCAAAATGGGCTCGCCTTCGTCATACAGCTCGCCATTCTCGACAATGAACCGGCCACTTTTCCATTGATGAATGCTTTCAGCATCCGGCGACAGCCCCAGCACCCGATAGGCGTGCAGATTGGCTTGCAGAATGTTGCCGTTGAGATCTAGAACGAGCACGCCATCATTGAGGTTATCGAGAATATTGCGCAGCAGGCGGTTCTGGTTACCGATCTCAGTTTCCTGATTGATCAGCACTGATATGTCACTAAAAACCGCAATATAGTTGATTACCTCGTCGCGCTGATTGCGAATCTCGCTGATAGACAACCATTCAGGAAACAGCTTGCCTTCCTTGTTCTTATTCCATATCTGCCCTTGCCAGCTGCCCTTCATGGTCAGGGAGTCCCACATGTCCTTATAAAAGTCCTGACCGTGAATACCTGAACTCAGCACATCGGGAAACTGCCCCTCAATCTCCTCGGCCGTATACCCTGTGATAGCAGTGAAGGCCTTATTCACCGCCAACACCCGGCTTTGCACGTCAGTGATCATGATGCCTTCCTGAGTGCTCTCGAACACCTGCGCAGTCAGACTCAGACGTTCGCGAATTTCCTGCTGCTCGCTGATATCACGACAGCAGAGAATACCTGCCTCGGTAGAGGTAGCGACATCAAAGGGGCGATAGTGACAAGCAACGCGCTTGGGCTTGCCTTTGCCGACATGAAGAATCAGCTCCTCGTAGTCAAAGGCATTGCTCTTACCCAGAGCCTCATGGATATCGCGCTGCAAGAAACCTTCGTCGAAGTACTGGCTTTCCGTATGCGAGAACCATTTGATGAGAGACTGGGAGCGGATCAGACTTTCGCTTTCAATGCCAATAAGCGCACGAGCCGCCTGATTACAGCGCTGGCAGCGCCCATCCGCATCCAGTATGAACAAGGCTTCGGTGGTGGTCTCGAAGAAGTCTTTCAACCGCTCCTGTTGGCGCTTGCACAGCTCAATCAGCGTCAACAAGCGCTCACCCGACAGCATGTAACTCTGCTGCGGCTGAATATGCTCCAGACGTTTGGTGTCCCAATCAGTGATCAGAGACAGAGTCTTTTCCTGCTCTCTGTTGGACAACTCACGCCAGATACGAATGAGCAGAGGCAGTACAATGACCGCCAGCAATGCCAGCAACAGATGAGCGATGTTGATGATGAACATTTCGCCACGGAATGGCTGAGTGGTCATCCCTAGGTTGATGGTGCCCAGCAGCACGCCCTGATGCTTTATCTCATAATGCGCCCAGATCGTGGAGCCATCGTCACTGACCTGCCCTGACATGGCATCGCGCAAAAAGACATTCTGATTGATCTCACCTAAAGCCAGAATTTCTCTGCCGAAAGGACTGACGATATTAATCGCAGTCACTCCCGAATCGTCATTCTGCAATAGCGGTTGCAACAGTTCGCGAGCCGCTTTCACATCCCCTTCGCGGAGTACAGGCGACAGCATTTCCGGCAGCAAGATGGACAGTCGCGTCAGCTCTGACTGGACGATTTGCACCTTGCTGCGCTCTACCGCAATGCGTGTAATGATGGCCTGCCCTGCCAGAACCAGCATGGAGCACAGGCCAAATATCATCAGGCAGCTCTCAAAACGGGTCAGGCGGAACCAGGACTTCAGTCGAACCATTGTAACGTTGCTCGTAGTGGGATCGTGCCCAGTCTGGTAAATAGCAATAAAACGATATGCCCGATGCTCAATGATCGCATCTCAACGATGGAAGCGCGACGACTCCAGCCACTGCCCAAGCTTGTCGAAGCCCTGCTCCCATACCGCAGCAAACATACCACCAATCTTGGCTTGCAAACCCTTGCGCACGGTATAACGCAGCCAGTAGACCTCAGAGGCCTTGCAGGCTTGCATAACCCATTGATCACTGGTCATCAGCGAATCAACCATGCCCGTTTCCACTGCTTGTTTGCCATACCAGATTTCCCCGGTAGCGGCCTTTTCCATATCCAGCTGAGGCCTGTAAGAACTGACCAGCCCTTTAAACAACTCATGAGTCTGTTCAAGATCCTGTTTGAACTTCTCCCGCGCCTTGTCGGTATTTTCTCCCAACACGGTGAGCGTGCGTTTGTATTCACCTGCAGTCAGCACATCAACATCAACATCATTTTTCTTCAACAGACGATGAATGTTGGGCACCTGTGCAACCACACCGATAGAGCCCAGAACAGCAAAGGGAGCAGCCACCAGCTCGTCGGCGATACACGCCATCATGTAACCCCCACTGGCAGCCACTTTGTCAACACAGATGGTCAGTTTTAACGAGGCAGCACGAATGCGCTCCAACTGAGACGCTGCCAGACCATAGCCATGGACTACGCCTCCGGGGCTTTCCAGACGCAACATGACCTCATCGACGCCAGGCCGTGCCAGAGTCAGCAAGGCAGTGATCTCTTCACGCAAGTGCTCCACTGCCGATGCCTTGATATCCCCATTGAAATCCAGGACATAAACGCGCCTTTCAACTTCGTCGTCTTCACTGTGTTTGGCAGCCTTCGCCTTGGCTTTGTCTTCCTTCTTACGCGCTTTAGCCTCAGCCTTCAGTTCAGCCTTACTCAGCACATGACCTTTGATGGCTTGCTGCATGTCTTCGAGCCAGTCATTGAGATGACGAACTTCCAGTCGCCCGTCTTCAGGCGCCTTATTGCCACGACCAGCAGCAAACACTGCCACAATGGCCAAAACAATCAGGACCACCAGAGTCAAACTCTTGGCAACAAATAATCCGTACTCTGCAAGTAGTTCCAAGGTCTTACTTCTCCTGCTTTCAAAACTTGCATTATCTGCAACTGTTGTCCGGCTGCATCATAACAAAACCTGCCCTGCTGTATTCAGACTTCCCTATCTCTCTGCCCTTAACGGTTATGCGCCAGCCACCGGTCGATGAGCAGTCGTGAGATGGATACCGACGGTGGCAGGTCTGGCAGTGCTTCGGGAGTCCACCACTGCGCATCTTCTATTTCACCTGGCTGAGGGGTGATGTCACCCCTGACATAGTCTGCCTCGAAGCCCAGCATCAGCGAGTGGGGGAACGGCCATGACTGACTGCTGACATAGCGCAGGTTATCAATCCGCACTCCCACCTCCTCGAACACCTCACGATGCACCGCATCTTCAACCGTCTCGCCGGCCTCGATAAAGCCCGCCAGCGTACTATACCGACCCGGTGCAAACTGCGGTGATCGTGCTAACAGTGCCTCTCTGCCCCGCCGCACCAGCACAATGATACAGGGTGAGATACGAGGATAGGCACGCAAGCCACATGCAGGGCACCCTCTTGCCATCTCGCCCTCGATTGCCATGGTCGCAGTACCACAGCGGCCGCAAAAACGATGCTGCTCCAGCCAGTGAGTCAATTGCACAGCTCTGGCCAGAACAGTGAACTCATCCGGGCTTGCCATCATCAATAAGCTACGAACCCCTGCTGTGGTCACCCCCTGCGGCAGATCATCAATGACCCCCACCCAGACAGCCACGCCGTGCCACTCCCCCAGCATGCTCAACGCACTCGGCTTCAATAGCGGGGAAATACCCGATACAGGGTGAAGGTAGCTGCCACTTGCTGACACTACGATGTCGCCTTTGTGTAACAGCACAAAAAGGTCAGACTCGGCCCTCGCCTCCCGTGGCGGGGTAATCACAAAACGCATTATGCACTCCTACCTTACGTGACAAAAAAGACCTTCATTTACCTTGCGACGCCACGCAATCATGACAGGTCGAAGTTGCTGTGACAGGATTCCTCCATGTTCACCTGAGGAAGTCAACAGACAGGGACTATAAGTCGACATAGTGCAGCCTTTGACTATGCTGCAAAATTACTTTCTTCATTTTTTGTAAGTTGCTAGGCTTGCCCCGCAGTTGATACGCGTCAGGCAGAATAGAAATCTCACTACAGGATATAGCGACCAATGGCAGGACAACTCACTCAGGCTCTTTTTCGAAATTTCCTGGGCAACTCCCCGGTTTGGTACAAGCAGGCCATCATCTGCTTTCTGGTTGCCAATCCGATCCTGCTCCATGTCGTCGGCCCGGTCACGACCGGCTGGATTCTGATCTTTGAATTCATCTTCACCCTTGCTTTAGCATTGAAATGCTACCCACTCCAGCCAGGAGGGTTGCTGGCACTGGAGGCGATTGTCATCGGCATGACGTCAGCCGAAAGCGTCTACGAAGAGGTAAGTAACAACCTCGCCGTCATTCTGCTGCTGATGTTTATGGTGGCAGGCATCTATTTCATGAAGTCGATGCTGCTGACCGCCTTCACACAGATCTTGCTAAAGGTAAAATCCAAGACCAGTCTGGCACTGCTGTTCTCCATTTCCTCCGCCTTCCTCTCTGCGTTCCTGGACGCTCTGACCGTAACAGCGGTACTGATCAGCGTATGCGTAGGCTTCTATGCCGTCTATCACCGGGTTGCCTCCGGCAAGGTGCTGCATCACCCTGATGATCACGATCATTCTGATGACGTTGGGGTAGGCTCCAGTCACTCGGCAGATCTGGAGCGTTTCCGCTCTTTCCTGCGCAGTTTGTTGATGCATGGTGCAGTAGGTACAGCGCTGGGTGGCGTTTGCACCCTGGTAGGTGAACCACAAAACCTGCTGATTGCTGAAAAAGCGGGATGGCACTTCGCCCAGTTCTTTATCAACATGGCCCCAGTCACAATGCCGGTACTGGTGCTGGGTCTCGTGACCTGTGTCTTGCTGGAGAAACTTAAACTCTTTGGTTACGGCGAGACTCTGCCTGACAACGTTCGCACTATTCTTCAGGAGTTTGCCAATATCGAAGATGCCAAGCGTACTGATCGTGATCGTCTGATTCTATGCGTTCAGGGTATTGTGGCGATCATCCTGATCCTGTCACTGGCACTGCATCTGGCAGAAGTCGGTCTGATCGGTCTTATGGTTATTATTCTGCTGACCGCTCTCAATGGCATTACTGACGAACATCAGATTGGCCGTTCATTTGAAGAAGCACTCCCTTTCACTGCGCTTCTGGTAGTGTTCTTCTCGATTGTCTCTATCATCCATGAGCAGCATCTGTTTCAGCCCATCATCCACTGGGTACTGCAGCAGGATCTGCATGCTCAGCCAGGCATCTTCTTCATTGCCAACGGCCTGTTATCCGCCATCAGCGACAATGTCTTCGTGGCGACCGTCTATATCAACGAGGTACTGGATGCGTTGCATCATGGCGATATCAGCCGTGAGCATTTCGATAAACTGGCTGTCGCCATAAACACCGGCACCAACATACCCAGTGTAGCAACCCCTAATGGACAGGCCGCGTTCTTGTTCCTGCTGACCTCCGCCGTCGCACCTCTGATCCGCCTTTCTTATGGCACCATGGTAGTGATGGCACTCCCCTACACCATTGTGATGTCTCTTACTGGTCTGCTTGCGGTCACCTTGCTGCTGTAACACCTGTTCAAGCATCGACGCCAATACCAATCGGCCTGCAATTGCAGGCCGATTTCATTTTATCGCATCAGTCACGTACCACCGCAAAGGCGGAACGTGCTTACGGTACATTCGCACACCACTGCACAACAAAGCCCCCAGTCTAGTGGTGATGCTCAGTTGGTTGCGCAGTGACATGCAATACTAGCGCGGGATACTCGGGCTCTGCTGCATGCTCGTCGGCAGGCATAGGCTGATCCCATTTCTCAACTACATCACCACATTGCTGCAGAACAGTAAAACTCAGTAGTTCAGGAGCGTCTTTGGCCAACTGCCCGCGCACAACAAACTCGTCGTACCACTCGTTGGGTAAAGAGCCCTCTTTCCAGCTTACACTTGCGGGCTCATGTATTTCTTTACGTGGCATAGTACTGAGTACCCATCCCGTTTTAGGCATGGGGTGTACTTTATGGAAGGCATCCGGGAATTCGATGGTAATCCCCGTCGTGGAGAGTCCCTCGCAACCATGAGGAACACGAAAGGTTGCCTTATAGTAGCTGCCAGCCGGCGCGCTCGGTTGCTCCAGCGTTATGTGGGCGAAGGCTGCAGAACTGACAAGAAGAGCACTAAACAGGAAAAGGGGTTTGATAGTCATAGTAAAGATCCAACGAAAGATGGATGCAGTCTACTCTCAGGTACCAAAACCACTATGCGGCATGGTGTCGCACTTACCTGCCCATGCAAGAAGCCCAGTCTGGACTCCTCTAAAATGAAAAAGCCCTGACTACACTGATAGTCAGGGCTTTGCTCATCCACCGAGGCTTATGCAGCCCCGATTGTCATATCAGTTGTCGAAATCAATACCGAGGCGCTTACCCACTTCTTCGTAGGCTTCGATAACATTACCCAGGCCCTGACGGAAGCGGTCCTTGTCCAACTTCTTACGGGTTTCGGCATCCCACAAACGGCAACCGTCCGGGCTGAACTCATCACCCAGCACCACTTCGCCCTTAAACACGCCAAACTCCAACTTGTAGTCGACCAATAAAATACCAGCATCAAGGAACAGTTTCTTGAGCACGGTATTGACCTGGAAAGTCAGCTCTTTGGCCTTGGCCAGATGCTCCGACTTAGCCCAACCAAAGGCCTCAACATAAGACTCGTTGATCATGGGATCACCCAGCGCATCGTTCTTCAGGAACAGCTCAAATGTGGGTGGATTCAGCTCTTTTCCTTCCTCAACACCCAGACGGCGAACCAATCCACCTGCGGCGATGTTACGCACAACACATTCGATTGGCATCATGTCCAGGCGCTTAACAACGCTTTCGGTATCCGACAGACGCTTAACAAAGTGACAAGGAATGCCTGCAGCAGCCAACTTTTCCATGATGAATGCGTTGAACTTGTTGTTCACCATTCCTTTGCGGTCCAGCTGATCAATCTTCTTGCCGTCAAAGGCAGAAGTGTCGTCACGGAACAGCATGATCAACAGATCATGATCGTCGGTTTCATACACGGACTTGGCTTTGCCCGCATAAAGCTGTGCACGCTTTTCCATGGTCATCTCCACTTAAACTTAAATACGTCGCTAGAGCGTTAAATAAAAAACCGCTCGCCAAAGGCAAGCGGCCTGTAGTCAAGATATAACGATCTGAAAATCAGGACCCTGAAGCACTTTTGTCAGCCACTTCAACCATCTGATTTTTCAGCTTCCACAACATTTCCTCAGCAACCTCTGGTGTCGCCAAGGTGTCCTTATCAGTGTAAACGGATACCAACACCCCCTGACGGGTACGGCTCAGGCGCAATTGATAGCGACCTGTATGCTTGTAGGTACCAGACTGTTTATCCCAGAATCCGACGTTATCCTGCCCCTTGCGGAAAACATAGATAACCCGGCCACCCAACCAGATCTTGTAACCATCCATCTGCGCCAGTGCATCATCCTTGCTGATAGCCGCATCAGGATTCTCACTAGTCTGAGAGGAGTATTTGACGACCTTTTTCTTCCCATCAGAAGATACACCCAGAATCTTGCCGATAGTGTCGGAGCTTAGCGTGATGGGTTCCTTGTCAGAATGCAGCCACTCGAAGAACCCCTTCTTGTGCTCCTGCATCTGCAGGGTCGTGGTATAAGTCAGATAGAAAATACCGGTGTCACGATCACGAGTACCGACATCAAAGTTGGCTCGATTCAACGCAGAGTTCAGCGACTCCCACGCAGAGTCCATACCAGTTTGAATCTGCAATACCGGATAGCCACGCTCGTTCTGTCCCATCAGTGCCTGATGGTCTTCCTTCTGCTTGCGCTGCTGATCCAGATAGCTGATGGCAGACTGCTCATCTTTAGCTGAGCTCAGGTAACTCAGGATTTCATACATAACCTGATTTTTGTAGCTCAGGGTACTGTCAGGCTTTGACCAGTCAGCTACAGCCTTACCTGACTCATATTCCTTGATGTTAACGGCATAGTGCTTGACGCGAATTTCGGTACGCCCACCATCGATAGGACGCAACTCGACACGCAGCTTGTCGGCATTACGCTGATCACTGGTCAGGTAAATGTAGGACAACAGGTTATCAACGAAGCCGGGAGCATTGTCATCTCTGACCAGCCACTGGGTTTCCATTACGCCATCGGCAGGATCTTTCTTATCAAGCTTGATGCCGTTGTACTCAAAGTACTGCAACATACGAGGCCATACCTGAGCTGGTGCATCGGCAACGGAGATGTACTTTTCTCCATCGGCACGATTCATATAGACCTCGTCGTTACCCACTTCTGCATAAAAGAACGCAGGGCGTGGTGCACGGCTGTATTGCTCACTTTTCGAGCCGGTTTTATCTACGTTGGTAACTGGATAAATATTTTCCAGATTGGACGTCGTTGCCTGAAGATGCTGAGGCACCTGCAATGGAGGCAGCACCTGCGATTGCTGATATTTGGTCAACTTATCCTGAAAAAAGCCTTGCTGGTTGGCTTTTTCTTTCTGCTGATTGCTCCCACAGCCAGCCAGCAAACTGCCAATAGCAGTCGCGATCAGAACCTTAGTGAAAGTAGACGACACTAGGTACTCCTTAAATAAGACCTGCATGAGCCAGCGCCTGTCGGACGAGGTCATGGTACTGGTTAGAGAGAGTAGTGAGGGGCAAACGTATACCAGTCTGAATCATGTCCAGCTCAGCCATAGCCCATTTCACTGGAATTGGATTAGACTCGACAAACAGATTTTGGTGCAGTGGCATCAACTTTTCGTTGATGATGCGGGCTTCATTCACATTGCCTTGCAGCGCATGACGACACATATCGGCCATCAACGCAGGTGCCACGTTGGCTGTCACAGAGATACTGCCCTGACCACCCAACAGAATAAAATCTAGCGCGGTGGCATCATCTCCAGAATACAGGACAAATTCCTCTGGCAGATGCCCCAACAGCCACCGTGCACGTTCCAGATTACCTGTGGCATCTTTTAGCCCAACGATATTTGGCACATCCTCAGCTAGCCGAACCACTGTCTGCGGTAGCATGTCGCACACAGTTCGCCCTGGAACATTGTAAAGATAAAGATCGATGTCCGCCGCCACAGCGATAGCGGAAAAATGCTGATAAAGACCTTCCTGAGTAGGCTTGTTGTAGTAAGGAACAACAGACAAACAGCTATCAGCACCAGCATGCGCAGCCGCTCGTGTCAGCGCCACTGCTTCAGAGGTGGCATTGGCACCCGTACCCGCCATTACGTGAATACGACCACCAGCACGCCGGACTACCCTACTGATCACAGCCAGATGCTCGTCATTGTCTAATGTAGCAGACTCACCCGTCGTCCCGACGGCAACAATAGCACTAGTACCGGCCTCAATATGGAGTTCGACTAGCCGGTCAAGCATTGCCCAGTCAACATCCCCCATAGAGGTCATGGGAGTGACCAGTGCAACCAGGCTACCTTTAATCATGATGACTCCATTACTGAGCGGATTTTCTGCAAGCAGAGATCTACTCCCTGAAACTCAGCGTACACTGTTCTGTCGTGTAGCTGCATAGGCTGAGTGAGATGCTCAGAACCAACAATGGCAACCCACATCAAATCGCCGCCTCATTCTAAAGCACGAACAAGCAAAGGCAAGCCAATTAGCAGGTTGCAATTGCCCAAGGCGCCCCCAGTATAAACCGTCTTTTGTAAGGTATTTTTAGGGAGAACAGGAAAGATGAGTAAAGTCGTCATTGACCAGCCAGTGCCTGCATTTACAGCCATCAGCACTCAGGGAACCGTATCGCTGGAGGAACTGAAAGGGAAGCAAGTGGTTATCTATTTTTACCCCAAGGACAACACCCCAGGTTGCACCACTGAAGGTCAGGATTTCCGCGATTACCATCAGCAGTTTATTGCGGCAAATACTGTAGTTTTTGGTGTTTCTCGCGATAGTTTGAAGAGCCACGAAAATTTTTGTCAAAAACAGAACTTCCCCTTTGCGCTGATCAGCGACCATGACGAAAGTCTTTGCCAGCTATTCGATGTTATCAAACTGAAAAAAATGTATGGGCGTGAAAGCCTCGGTGTAGAGCGCAGCACCTTCCTTATTGATGCAGAAGGCACATTGCAGAAAGAATGGCGCAAGGTCAAAGTCAAAGACCATGTCAAAGAAGTGCTGGAGCAAGCTCAGGCGCTCAACGCAGGCTGAACCTCCGGAAAGTCGCATGAAGAGCATTGATGGCACGTTGACTGATCTTACAGAGCTATTGTCGCCATCGATGCACTTCATACTAGCACTCTATGTCTACTGCGATGTCACCACCTCAGAGGAACGAGGCCAGGCATGTAATACTGCTTTGCACAGCGTAGCCAGAGGAATTGCGAAGAAGACCCCCCAGAGCCCCCAAACTCCGCCAAAAACCAACACAGCAAGAATGATAGCGACGGGGTGCAGATTGACAGCTTCCGAAAACAGCAGCGGTACCAGCACATTTCCATCCAGTGCCTGAATGATGCCGTACGCCACCATTAGCCAGACAAAGTCATTGGACCAACCCCACTGGAAATAGGCTATCAATGCTACAGGGATGGTCACGACAGCTGCGCCGATATAGGGAATGACCACCGACAACCCGACAAGAAGCGCAAGCAGCGCGGCATAGTTCAACCCCAAAAGAGCGAATGCTACGTAAGTAGCAATACCCACGATGACAATCTCAATGACTTTCCCCCTGACGTAATTTGATATCTGGGCATCCATTTCTACCCACACCTGATTCAGGAGCTTACGCTTCTTGGGGAGAAAGTTACCTGCCCACCAACGGGTGATAAGCGTGCCATCCTTCATGAAAAAGAACATGAGTATGGGCACCAACACGCTGTAAACCAACATCGTCATTAAATTCGCAATCGATGAAAGTGAAAAACTCACAACCAGCTGACCGAGCTTTCCTACTTCCCCAGTCGCTTGTGATATCCAATTCTTGACCTGCCCCGAAGAAATCAGATCCGGGTACTTTTCAGGTAATAACATTAATGAGGCCTGCCCTTCATTGAGCATGCGCGGCAGTTCCTTCAGTAAATTATTGAACTGCCCCCAGATAATCGGCAGCAAAAACACCACGAAGCCAAAAAACAGACCGACTGCGACCAGAAACACCAGGGAGACAGCAAATGTATGCCTGACACCTCGTCGCTCAATCCAACTCACCACACCCTGTAATAAGAAAGCGAGGATAATACTGGCAAACACAGGAGCTAGAATTCCTCCCATGAATACAATAATCAGAAACGCCATCAACAATTGAAAGAACAGCACCAGCGCCTCTTCGTTAGAGAAGTGACGCTCGATCCACCGACCCAGAACCTCAAACATTAGTTACTCCAGCCCTTTGGCTATCCAGAAGTGGAAAATACCGCCGATTTCTTCACTACGCTTTAACGTATGCCCACTTCGATGCACGAACACGGGAATATCCCGCGATGAGCCAGCATCTGATGCCATTACATGTAATATTTGCCCAGCCTGCAGCTGACGCAAGGCCTGCTTCGCTTTCAGCAGGGGCATAGGACACATCAACCCGGTCGCATCCAACATTTGCTCTTTGCTTGTCACCATTGCCCCGCCACTCACCTTACTTATTCCATGCATGATGCTGCATGGCGCCTGTATAGCAAAAATTTGACACCCGCGCACCATTGAGCCGGTCTCACTCACTCGTTAGACTGCCTCACGACCTGTAAACGGAGAAACAGTGTGCGCCATTTATTGCTGGCTCTTGCTACTACCTGCTGTTTGCCAACAGCAGCGCATGCACTCGATCTGAACCTACCGGTATTGGGCGATTATTCCTCTGCCAGTGTATCGATTACCGAGGAAAATCGCATAGGCGACTACATGTTAAGGCGGTTGCTGGGAAGTGGAAGCACGCTGGATGACCCGGCACTCGAATCCTACGTGACCGACATCCTCTATCAACTGGCTCCTTACAGCAATCTCCCCAACACAAATCTGAATGTTGTTGTGCTGGATACAACAGAATTGAATGCCTTTGCCGTACCCGGCGCACTTATTGGCATCAACGCGGGGATGTTGATGTACACCGACAATCAGGACCAGCTTGCCTCCGTGCTTGCGCATGAACTTAGTCACCTAAGTCAACGTCATTACGCTCTGCAACGCGCGCAGCAGGAACGTGAGCGCCCATACTGGATAGCTGCCACCATCGCTGGCATTCTGGCGGGGGTCGCAAGCGGCAACGCGGATGTGGGCGGAGCAGCGGTCACCTCGTCGCTAGCAGCGAATCAGGGCCGCTCACTGGCATTCAGCCGACTGCATGAAGCAGAAGCGGACCGGATTGGCATTGCCGTTTTAGCAAACGCTGGATTTGACCCTCAGGCCATGCCAGACATGCTGAGCAAACTGCAGCGAGACTACGGCAATAGCACCAAGGTACCTGAGATGCTATTGAGTCACCCACTGACAGAAAAGCGTATTGCCGATTCTCAGGCACGTGCAGCAACCTACCCTCGTCGCCCCCATACGGCTGATAACCGCTTTCTGATGATGCAAGCGCGAGCTCGAGTCCTGCTGAACAAAGCTGACCAGGCCACTCTCAGCTACTACCAGTCGCGGGTCAAAGAGCTTCCGAGTGATCCTGGTGGCCACTACGGATTAGCACTGACTTACATTGAGCGCAAACAACCAGCCGCCGCACTCAGTGAGCTACAATGGCTTGAACAAAATCAACACGACAGCCTGCTGATTCAGGCCTTGCGCGCTCGCTACCTTGCAGAAAGTGGACAGGGCGCGAGCGCCATCAGTTATCTAAAACAGCATCTGGCTCTGTTTCCGGATAATCTTATGCTGGGCCGTCTATTAGCCCAGATTTATGAGGATCAAAACCAGCTCCAGAGTGCCCGGGCACTTTTAGAAGATCTGATCACAACCCACCCCGAGCAAGCAGGTCTGTGGTATGACCTGTCAGAAGTTCGCGGCAAACTAAAGGACACCTTCGGTATTCATGACGCACGCATTGAGTATTTCCTGCGCACGGCATCATGGGAAGACGCTGAACGTCAGATCCGTTATGCCAGGAGTACTCGCGGCATCACCGTGGTACAAAACGATCTACTGGATGCCAAGGAGAATGAGGTTAAGGAGTGGAAGCAATGGGAAAAAGACATGCGCTAAGCACTCCCCAGACGGCGTCGAGCAATCGCAGGCTAATAAGGGATTCAGCCACCTGCTTAGTTAGTCACCGGCAGAGCCAGAATGAACAAATAAAAACGCCGGATAGCTTCTCATCCGGCGTCTTGGTTTAAGTAGCACAGAGGTAATTACTCAAGCGTTTCCTGCAAGTGCCAGCCGCTGGGAGCTAGTGAAGTCAAGCATGCGACGCAGCGGGACAAGTGCTTTATCTCGCAAACCATCATCCACAAATATCTCTTGATCTTCCGTTTCCAGCACAGCGAGCAACGACTGCAAACCATTCATCGCCATCCATGGGCAAAGTGCACAGCTGCGACAGGTTGCGCCGTTACCACCAGTCGGCGCCTCAATAAAACGCTTGGTTGGGGCTAACTGCTGCATTTTATAGAAAATGCCCTTGTCAGTAGCCACAATAAAGGTCTCATTAGGCATATCACAGGCGGCTTTTATGAGCTGACTGGTCGACCCGACCACATCTGCCAGCTCTACCATGGCCTCAGGTGACTCAGGATGTACAAGAATGGCCGCATCGGGATAAACGGCTTTAAGCTCAGAAATTCCCTTTGCCTTGAACTCTTCATGGACAATGCAGGAGCCATTCCACATGAGCATATCCGCACCAGTTTCACGCTCGATATAACGACCTAAGTGGCGGTCTGGCCCCCAGATCAGAGACTCGCCCTGATCCATCAGATGTTCAACGATATCCAAAGCACAACTTGAGGTAACAACCCAATCCGCTCGCGCCTTCACGGCAGCGGAGGTATTGGCATAAACCACAACCTTCCGCTCGGGATACTGATCACAGAACTGAGAGAACTCTTGCTCAGGACAACCTATATCAAGCGAGCAGGTTGCCTCGAGGGTTGGCATCAGCACTCGCTTCTCAGGATTCAGAATCTTCGCAGTTTCGCCCATGAAGCGAACACCCGCAACGACGAGCATAGAAGCAGGATGGTTACTACCGAAACGCGCCATCTCAAGAGAGTCAGCCACGCAACCACCTGTTTCCTCAGCCAGCGACTGCAGTACAGGGTCAGTATAGTAATGCGCAACCAGACAAGCATTCTTCTCTTTTAGCAGAGCCGTAATCTTTGTCTTGTAGGCTTCGATTTCTTCAACTGAAAGTACAGGGGTTACATTGAGATGAGCCAAGTGCTCTCTAACAAGCACCTTGTCGGCGATGTCTTTGTCGCTAAGCATGTTGCACATTACCCGACCAAGCTAACCAGTAGTGTATTAATTATTGGGTGGCACAGTATACCACGCATCAATAAAGGTACATCCCGCTGATTCAGGGATGAAACACCCAATAGACCCTACTGACTACTTAATACCTTTCAGATAATCACCCGCCAGCTTAGCGGCAGACGAGTCGGCATAGCCACTGATCACTTGCTGCAGGTATTTCTTCGCCGACGCCTTGTCACCTTGCTTATCACTTAACATGCCAAGCTTATACAACGCATCAGGTACTTTTCGGTTATCTGAATACTTATCGACGACCGTCTTGAATGCAGCCATCGATTTGGCCACATCAGGAGGAGATTTGACGAGATAGATTTCGCCTAACCAGTAATACGAGTTACCAGCCAGAGAACTGGAAGGATATTTTGTAACGAACTTCTGGTACGCCACTGCGGCCTGATCAAACGAACGCGCACGCACCAGCTCGAAAGCAGCCCGATAATCGTCCTGCTCTGACCCAGAAGCTGCTGGTGCCTCTGCAGCAGCGGAAGCAGCGGAAGCAGTGGATGCCGAGCTGGCTGCCTGACCAGCCCCGGCATCCGCCGTCTCACTGCTAGACTGTGACGAAGAGCTTAGCTCAGAAAGCCGCCGATCAAGATCCGAGTATCGATCTCGCTGATCATCCTGAAGCTGCTGAACCTTATAGGACAACTGCTCAATTAATCCGCGTAGCGACTGGACCTCACGCTGTAATGCCTGAACCTGTTCATATTGGCCGTTGGAAGACGAACCAACACTACCTGGAGAAGCCATATAACTCCCCCCTGCAGAATTACCGTCAACCGGCTGCACCTCGATAACGGGGACAGAGTCGGCGAATACGCTACTGGAGCCGATTACAGCTCCAATCATTAAACAGGAAATCAGCGGCTTTATTTGCATTTACTCAGATCACTGGTATTTCAGTTCTACGCGACGGTTTTCTGCCCAAGCATCTTTGTTGCTTGCTGGGTTGGCAGGCTTCTCTTCGCCGTAGCTGATGGTTTCAATGTTGCTGGCGCTCACGCCCTGATCCATCAGGAATGCAGCAACGGCTTTGGCACGACGCTCGCCCAGAGCCATGTTGTACTCACGAGTACCCCATTCGTCGGTGTTACCTTCCAGACGAACGTGTACAGATGGGTTTGAACGGATGTATTGAGCGTGGGTAGACAGCGCATCACGGTATTCAGGTTTGATCTCTGAACTATCGAAGTCAAAGTAAAACACTGAAGGAATGTTCGCAATAGCAGATGCGTCTACACCGCCGTTGGCGTTAGAAGCGCCAGCGCCATAGGTAGTATTATCGTTCTGGCCCATACCTGCATCGGTAGTTTTGCCAGATGAGCTACAACCGGCCAACCAAGCCAAAGACAGGCCCAGAGCTACGGCTTTGCTAACAGCAGACAGTTTCATTTGGATCTCTCCAGTATCACCAAAAGTTAATGGCAGTTTACTTACGAATTGTCAGCTCCAACTCAGAACACCCAACTGATTAGTTCAGGAATGGTGACCAAGCAGGCTCACGTACATCGCCCGTGGCATCGGGCAAGCGATATTTGAAACGCCCATCCATGGAAACCACTGACAGCACACCCCGTCCCCCCTCCTTAGTGGCATAGATCACCATCGTACCGTTAGGAGCAATACTTGGAGACTCATCCAGTGTTGTATCTGTCAATGAGAAAACTCTTCCGTTCTGCAGATCAGTCACTGCAACGTGGAAGTTGGCTCCGCGCGACTCTCTGTGCACGGTTACCAGGAAACGACCGTCAGCACTCAACTTTCCTTTGGCATTGTAGTTACCAACAAAAGTCAGCCTTTGTACGTCCTTAGTAAACACATTCATCTTATAAATCTGTGGCTGGCCACCGCGATCAGAAGTAAAGATCATACTCTGGCCATCAGGCATCCAGCTCGGCTCAGTATCGATAGCAAAATGGTTGGTCATTCGCTCCAACTGCAGCGTTTGCAAGTCAAACGTATAGATCTCGGGGTTACCGTCTTTAGACAACACAAGTGCCAGCTTACGGCCATCAGGTGACCAGCTCGGTGCACCATTCAACCCCGGGAAAGATTTGAGACGCTGACGCTGCCCGGTAGACAGGTCCTGGATATAGATTGCAGGGCGGCTTGTCTCAAAAGAAACATAGGCGAGACGTTTACCATCGCGTGACCACGCAGGAGACAGAATAGGCTCTCCAGATTCCAGAATTGTCCGCGGACGTGCTCCGTCTGCATCCGCAACGATCATACGGTAACTACCTTTGCCACCACCAAATTGCTGGGCGGAAACATAGGCAATACGTGTAGAGAAGGCACCACGAATACCTGTCAATTTTTCATAAATCTGATCACTGATGTAGTGAGCAATATCACGCAGATTGTTCATACCGCCATTTACCTGACCGGACAGTACTCTCTGCTCACGCAAAACGTCATACAACTCAAATTCAGCATGATATTGGCCGCCCGCCTGGGACAAACGACCAATCACCAGATAGTCCTGTTTCAGAATGGACCAGTCACGGTAGAAAATCTGACTCTGGTCATGTGGCCAGTTCAGCATCTTGCCTCTGTCCAGAGGATTGAACTGACCACTACGCTGCAGGTCAGCTCCGACTATCTGGGCAATATCATCGTTCAATGGCTGTCCTTGCCACTGAAAAGGAACAACCGCGATAGGTGTCGGGTTGTCCATACCCTTGGTAATTTCAATTGTCAGCTCAGCACGAGCCATACTGGCAAAGCAAAGAGCAACAAGCCCCAGCCACAACTTCTTCCACATAGCTACACCTACTTTCGCAAAGTCAGTTCCAGCCACCACCGCAATCCATACTTATCGAGCAGGTTTGACAGGTTGAGCCCCGATCAGTACCAGTACACATTGCTACAATCTTAGATCACTAGGATTGAAGCGCAGGTTAAAGCTACGGAAATTAGACTCAAATGCACTTCTGTCTAGCTTCTGCAACTCATCAAACTCGACCACCTTCCAGACCGCATTAACAGCACTCTGGTCAAAAGCCGTGTTGCCACTGGAGTTAATCACCTTCACATCCACAACCTTGCCACTATCAATAAGGTTGATGCGCAACACTACAACCATGTCATTACGAGCCGATGGTGGACGTGTCCACGCACGACTCACCATTTCGTTGATGTAAGCCATCGCATCAGTCACGGACGCATCATCGCTGGACTCAGCGGCATTCAGCTCATCTTCGAGCGCTTTATCCAACTCCTGCTGACGCTTGGCTTGATCTGCTTTGCGTTTGGCGTCATCGGCTTTCTTTTTATCTTCCGCAGCCTTTTTCTTTGCTGCTTCATCTGCTTTCTTCTTGGCATCAGCCTGCTTTTTAGCTTCGGCGTCTGCCTTGGCTTTTGCATCAGCAGCAGCTTTAGCCTTGGCGTCTGCTTCAGCTTTTGCTTTCGCCTCCGCATCAGCTTTCGCTTTGGCAGCCTGATCAGCCTTCAACTTAGCATCAGCTTCAGCTTTCTTACGCGCATCTGCTTCAGCCTGCTTTTTAGCTGCTTCATCTGCTTTACGCTGAGCATCTTCCGCAGCCTGCTTCTTAGCCTGATCTGCTGCTGCCTGGGCCTTCTTCTTCTCTTCAGCCACTTTTTCAGCTTCAGCCTCAGCTTTTTCCTGAGCTTGCTGCTGAGCCTTCTGCTGATCTTCTAACTCTCGTTTGGCCTGCTCTTCAGCCGCACGCTTTTCATCTTCAATACGCTGAGTTTCTTCAGCTTTGCGCTTTTCCTGCTCAACATCCTTGGCTTTATCTGCCAGGCGCTGCTTGTCTGGTTGCTTTTTCGACTTACCCTGGCTTAAAGCCTTGAGATCAATCACCTCTGCCTTGACATATCGAGGCGTCATTTGTTGTGGACGAGACTCATAAGTAAAAGCCCAGTTCACTACAAAGGCACCGATAATCAAGACATGCAGAAGAATTGCCAGGACAGTAGGCGTGAAATACGAACGGCTAGAAAATATCCTCACGGTATCAGGGCTCTGTCACCAGACCTACGGTTCCTGCTCCAGCCTCCTGCAAAGCCACCATCAGCTCCACTACCTGGCTATAAGCGACCTTTTTATCCCCTCTCACCAACACCTTGGTCTTTGGTTGCTGAGCAAGGATTTTACCTACCTGTTCCTGAATAAGAGGCAAGCCAACGGGATCGGTGTCCTTACCTCCATGACTGAGAAAATAGAGGCCATCAGCATTCACAGTAACGACTATCGGCTCCTGATTTTGCTCAGTTTCCACAGGATCTGCCGGCGCCTTGGGAAGCTCAACAGAGATACCCTGAGTCAGCATGGGTGCAGTGACCATAAAGATAACCAACAGCACCATCATTACGTCGATGTAGGGTACTACGTTCATCTCCGCGTTAAGGCGGCGTTCACGACGTGCCATAACGCTTAACCATCCATTGTGTGAAGTTTGCGATAAAGAATCGCACTGAACTCATCAGCGAACGTTTCGTAATGATTGAGCAAACGATCAACCTGGGCACTATAACGGTTATAGGCGACTACCGCTGGGATAGCTGCAAACAAGCCAATCGCGGTTGCGATCAGTGCTTCAGCAATGCCGGGCGCAACCGTTGCCAGAGTTGCCTGCTGCACATTGGAGAGACCAATAAACGCATTCATGATCCCCCACACTGTACCGAACAGACCAATGTAGGGACTTACAGAACCCACAGTAGCCAGGAAGGGCAAATGAATTTCCAGCTTGTCCTGCTCTTTGGATACAGCGACTTTCAACGCACGCTGCACACCCTGCATGACAATTTCAGGGTCGACGCCAGGCTGCTGGCGCATGCGAGAGAATTCTTTAATACCTGATGAGAAAATATTTTCAACACCATTATCAGGATCCTGATTAGCTGCCACTTCGCGGTATAGACGACTCAAATCCATCCCAGACCAGAAGCGGTCTTCAAACTCAACCAGAGCCTTGCGTGAACTGCCAAGAACAGCACGCCTTTGGAATATAACTATCCAGGAAAGGCAAGATGCCAGAAGCAAGGCCAACATCACGATCTGAACCAGTACGCTCGCATTAGATACGAGACCCCATACCGACATATGCTGTTCGGCCACTCAATGATCTCCTGGGATTAAAAAGGAAATGTAAGACTAAAGGATTTACCCGATGATGAATACAGGCTGTCATTTTGCAGCCGCAATAATTTTTTTCAAATTATTACGTCATGGCACCTTGATACCAGAGCGCGCAAAGCATAGAGAGTGATACAACAAAAGAAAAGAGGGAGGATAGCCAATATTTTTTGCCTGTGATGATCACTTTTTTTTGTCAGAACAAGCACACTGATTGCAATGTTTTGTCAAAGGTTGACTAAGCAGCCTTTCAGGTTCGATGTCCGCACTGCAGCACTGACATACACCGTATTCCCCTTCCTCAATCAGCTCGAGCGCCTCCTGCACCTGCCTTAACTCCGACATACAATCTTTAACAGAGGCTAATTGAAAGCCAGCTTTACTACTTACATGGCCATCGAGGTCAGACTCCAGACCTGTAAGCTGTCTTATCAGTAGTCGATACCTGTTCAGCAATGAGCGCTGTAGATCCAGGATATGGGAGGTTGTCAGTCCAGCCATCTTCGTCTTCCCCAACGAAATAGTGACATCCTAGTCTACTGAACACCTCTGTCCTGACGTTGACTTAGATCAGTCATCCCTTAGCGACCATGACCATACCTGATAGCAACGAACGCACAGCAACATCAAAACTTTTACTTGATACCAACCTATTCAACCAGCTGCCGGTTTCTCCAGACCGAAATGCTGATAGGCACGATCAGTAGCCATTCGCCCACGTGCAGTCCGAATAATAAATCCCTGCTGAATCAGGTAGGGCTCAAGAACATCTTCGATAGTGTCGCGTTCTTCACTGATCGCAGCAGCCATACTATCAACACCCACCGGCCCACCAGAGAAGTGCTCGATCATGGTCAGCAATAGCCTTCTATCCATATGATCAAACCCTTCCCTGTCCACATTCAGCATATCCAACGCCTGTTCTGCAACTACGCCGGATATCTGACCATCGTGCCGGACCTCAGCAAAATCCCGCACTCGTCGTAGCAGCCGGTTGGCGATACGCGGCGTACCACGGGAACGGCGTGCTATCTCAAACGCTCCCTGCTCCTCGATTTGCACTCCCAAAAGCGTCGCAGAACGAGTAACGATATGAGTCAGATCCTTTACGTTATAAAACTCGAGACGTTGAACTATCCCAAAGCGATCACGCAAAGGAGAGGTCAGCAACCCTGCCCGAGTGGTAGCACCAATCAAGGTAAAGGGCGGGAGATCCAGTTTAATGGAGCGCGCTGCAGGCCCCTCACCGATCATAATATCCAGCTGATAGTCCTCCATGGCGGGATAGAGCACTTCTTCTACTGCCGGACTCAAGCGATGAATCTCATCGATAAATAACACATCCATCGGCTCAAGATTGGTCAGTAGCGCAGCAAGGTCACCTGCTCGCTCCAACACAGGCCCAGAAGTGGTGCGTATGTTTACGCCCATTTCATTGGCAATAATATTGGCCAGTGTTGTTTTACCCAGACCTGGCGGACCAAACACTAACGTATGATCCAATGCCTCTGGCTGATTAGTAGTAGCCTGACGTTTCTTCGCTGCCTGGATAAAAATTTCCATCTGTTCGCGAACCGGCTGCTGCCCAACGTAATCAGCCAGCGTTTTTGGACGAATCGCCCTATCCTGCCAGTCTTCTCCCTGCTTCGGAGCAGGACTTATAAAGCGATCAACTTCTATCATGCAATTCTCGCCTAACTCGCCAACGGCATATCAATCCAAACTCACGCAACATCCGACTCAGCGACCCACCATGGACTTCAATGCCAGCTTAAGCAGACTTTCAACACTGACGCCCTGCCCACTCAGCTCTTTATCTGCCTGCATGACTGCCTTACTCGCTTCGGCAGGCTTATAACCCAATGCCAGTAGAGCTTGCTCTGCCTCAAGGCGAACGTCTGCAACTGCAGGAGCGCCAGGAAGCGCTCCACCCGTCAATGTAAAGTCCGCAATGTCACTCCCCTGCCAGGAGCCCAACCGGTCACGTAACTCAACCAGCAGTCTTTCAGCTGTCTTTTTACCAACACCGGGTACCTTGATTAGGCGTGCAATATCACCCTCAGCAACACTGCGCACCAGCTCTTTCACTTCAAGAGATGAGAGAATGGCTAATGCCAGTTTCGGGCCAACACCATTTGCTTTGATTAGGATACGAAAAACATCACGCTCACCGCGATCAATAAACCCAAACAGGTGATGCGCATCCTCACGAATAACCTGGTGAGTAAACAGAACTACCTTTTTTCCTCGTTCAGGCAAGCGAAAGTGAGTTTGCATACTGGCTTCAACTTCATAGCCTACACCACCCACATCCAACAGCAGTGCCGGTGGAGCTTTCTCCAGCAGTACACCTTCAAGGCGCCCGATCATTTTACTTCTCCATATGTTGACTCAGGCCCGGGGCAGGGTCCGCATAAAACGGGGCAAACGCAAATCCCAGCGCAATGCTGCCAGACGCAACATCAACACAACCAGCATCGCCAACCATGGGAACACGCGTTCATCCAATCCCCAAGCCTGTAAAACGAGATATACAACAGCACCTACAATGGCAGCCGTAGCATAAATTTCTCTATGAAAAATCAAGGGAATTTCGTTTGCCAGTAAGTCACGAATCACACCACCAACACAACCTGTCATGACAGCGGTCACTATGACGATAAGCGGAGAAAACCCCATGTGCGCCGCCTGATCTGCACCCAGCACAGTAAAAACCGCCAGTCCGATGGCATCTGCCACTGCCAGCGCCCCGACGGGGAAACGCCAAAAACGAGTAAACATAAAGGTAAAGGTACCGCCCGCCAAGGCCAGCCAGATGTAGGCATTATCCTTTACCCAGTTTACCGGCAGGTTTCCCATCAGCAGATCTCGCAATGTTCCCCCACCCGTCGCTGTTACTATCGAAAATACCAGCACACCGAAAAGGTCGAGGCTCTTTTCTTCACCACGCAGAGCACCAGCCATGGCAAACACGACTATGCCGAAATAGTCCAGAGACTGCAGAATAACCTCCGCACTCACCCACGTACCCTCCCTGTAAATGAACGAAGCTGCTGCTCCTGAATACGAGTCGCTGAGGCAGAACGATGGGCATGACAAATGGCAATACCCAAAGCATCCGCAGCATCCGCCTGAGGCAGGCCTGGCAATTTCAGCAAGGCCATCACCATATGCTGGACCTGCACCTTATCAGCGGAGCCTTTGCCGACCACAGCCTGCTTGACTTCCTTAGCTGCATATTCCGCCACATCCAGACCATGACTAGCCAACGTGACAATAGCCACACCTCGCGCCTGCCCCAACTTAAGAGCGGAATCGGCATTGCGTGCCATAAATACTCGCTCTATCGCCGCCTCATCAGGTTTATGCCAGGCAACGAGCTCATGCAATGCATCCTGAATCTGTTTGAGGCGAAGAGGTAAGCCTTCAGCGGTGATTCGTACACATCCGCTGGCAACATAACTTAGTCGCCCCGCCTCGAAGCGAATAACACCATATCCAGTAATGCGGGAGCCGGGATCAATCCCGATAATAACGGACATATCTAACTCAACTGATCAACTGCGGCCATCATAGGCATTTCGCAAAATACTGTATATACATACAAATAAAATTGACAGCACAAAAACCAGAACAGCGGCATGTGCCGCTGCTCTGGTAATCAAGTATCGATGTAGAGAAGACCTGACATTCAGGCTACTGCATAGCCTCTTCTGGAATCTCAGCATTATGGAAGACGTTCTGCACATCATCCAGATCCTCCAGAATATCGATCAGTTTGACAATCTTGATACCTGTATCGACATCCAGCTCAGCACTGGTACTGGGAATCATGGCTACCTCTGCCATCTCAGCCTCATAACCAGCAGCCTGCAGAGCATCTCTGACATTGAGATATTCATTGGCATCAGTAAAGACATCAATTGAGCCGTCTTCATTGGCTACCACATCGTCAGCACCCGCCTCTAACGCAGCCTCGATCAAGGCATCTTCATCAATATCAACAAAAGTCAGCTGCCCCTTTTTGTCGAACAGGTAGGACACTGAGCCATTGGTACCCAGATTCCCGCCCATCTTAGTGAACGCGGCACGCACATTCGCTACGGTACGATTGATGTTATCTGTCATACACTCAACCAGCACTGCGACACCGCCAGGGCCGTAACCCTCATAAGTCAGCTCATCGTAGTTTTCTTCATTGCCAGCACCCGCTCCCCGGGAGATGGCTTTGTCGATGGTGTCGCGCTTCATGTTGGCAACCAGTGCCTTGTCCATCGCCGCCCGCAATCGCGGGTTGTCAGCAGGATCAGCACTGCCTTGCTTGGCAGCAACAGTTAACTCACGAATAATTTTGGTAAAGACTTTGCCTTTCTTGGCATCTTGACGGGCCTTGCGGTGCTTGATGTTGGCCCACTTACTATGACCTGCCATAACACTACCCCCTTTTCTAATCTGGACATCCACACAGTCATCCAGACGTATAAATGCAGAGAGGGCTTACGCCCTCTCCTTGAAACTACCCAGTCATACAGCCACGGCCCGGCTTGCATCAAACCAGACCGGTGGCCTGAGACCTAGGCCTCAGTACCCTTGGTACGCAAGCGAATATTCAGCTCACGCAATTGTTTGGCACTGACTTCACCTGGGGCCTCAGTCATCGGACAAGCCGCGCTCTGAGTTTTCGGGAAGGCAATCACTTCACGGATAGACTTGGCACCGGTCATCAGCATAACCAAACGATCCAAACCAAATGCCAGACCACCATGGGGTGGTGCACCCAATTTCAGCGCATCCAGCAAGAAGCCAAATTTCTCGCGCTGCTCTTCTTCACTAATGTTCAACAGATCAAAGATAGCAGCCTGCATTTCCTGACTGTGAATACGGATAGAACCGCCACCCAGCTCAACACCGTTCAACACCATGTCATAAGCGCGTGACAATGCATTAGCGGGATCAGCCTTCAACTCGTCAACACTGCCCTGAGGTGAGGTGAAGGGATGGTGAACTGCTGACAGAGCACCTTCGTCGTCTTCTTCGAACATCGGGAAGTCAACAACCCACATGGGAGCCCACTCAGCGGTGTATAGATTCAGGTCTTCACCCAGCTTCAAACGTAGCGCCCCCAGAGATTCACTGACGATGCGAGCCTTGTCAGCACCGAAGAACACCAGATCACCATTCTGTGCACCTACTCGCTCCAGCACAGACATTGCCACATCAGTACCAAGGAATTTAACGATAGGTGATTGCAGGCCACTCTCGGCATCGTTGATGTCATTAACCTTGATGTATGCCAGACCTTTAGCGCCGTAAACGCTGACAAACTTGGTGTAATCATCAATTTGCTTGCGGCTCAGTTCACTACCACCAGGAACACGCAGTGCGGCTACGCGCCCTTTGGGATCAGTGGCCGGGCCGGAGAACACTTTAAAGTCAACGCCAGCCACCAAATCGGCAACGTCTACCAGCTCCAATGGAATACGCAGGTCGGGCTTATCAGAACCGAAGCGACGCATCGCTTCGCTATAAGGCATCTGCGGGAACTCACCGAACTCGATATTCAGCAACTCGCTGAACAGTTTGCGCACCATGCCCTCTGTAATACCCATAATATCTTCTTCATTAAGGAACGAAGTTTCGATATCAATCTGAGTAAACTCGGGCTGGCGATCAGCACGCAGATCTTCATCACGGAAGCACTTGGCAATCTGATAATAACGATCAAAGCCAGCGACCATCAGCAATTGCTTGAACAGCTGAGGCGACTGAGGCAAGGCAAAGAAACAACCCTCATGAGTACGACTTGGCACCAGATAATCACGTGCGCCTTCCGGCGTTGCTCGGGTCAGGATGGGCGTTTCAATATCGAGAAAGCCATGCTCTTCCAGATAGTTCCGGATGGTATGTGACACCTTGGAACGAAAACGAAGCTTGGCTGCCATTTCCGGACGACGCAAATCAACAAAGCGGTATTTCAGACGAACGTCTTCACCAATATGCTGATAGTCATCCAGCTGGAAAGGAGGGGTTTCGGACTGGTTGAGAATGTCCAGCTCCAGACCGAGCACTTCTACCTTGCCGGTTTTCATCTCACCATTTTCGGTACCAGCAGGGCGATTGCGCACTCGACCTTTAATTTTGACCACATATTCACTACGCACACGATCAGCACGCTGGAAGCTTTCGGCACGATCCGGATCAAACACGACCTGAGCAATACCTTCGCGGTCACGTACGTCCAGGAAGATCACACCACCGTGATCACGGCGACGGTGCACCCATCCGCACAGGGTAATTTCTTCACCAATGTGAGTTTCTCGAAGATCGCCGCAATAATGGCTGCGCATAGTTATTTCCTATTCATTCCTCTTTGGCCAGCCTGATCAGGTATCAGCACCGCCACCCGTTGTACCGGTAACAGTACTTCCTGACCCGCCTTTCTCAGCCAGATTTTTTTTTCTGCCCAGTTTTGAAGTCAGTTTCATACCAACCACCACCTGCCAGTCTGAAACCGGGTGCCGACATCTGCTTGTTGAGCGTCGGCGCCTTGCAGGCGGGGCAGTCTTTCAATGGATCATCACTGAGCTTCTGTATGACCTCAATATCATGGCCACAGGTGCCACAACGATACTCATATATGGGCATGGATCAGAACTCGCATCTATCAGGCGATAGCACACACCTTCAACTTGTGTGTAAGACCCTCAGGTCAAGGCGCAGCATTATACCCCATTTCAAAGCCTTGCCTACTCACCCAACGGCCTCATGAGGCATCGACAAACACCAGACCACCACGATGCAACGCTGCTCTTAGCCTTGTTAGCAATGCAGCCAGCTCTTCCTCAAGATAGGCCACTGCAGGTGCTTTCCCCCAGACCGGAGTAGGCCATGCCAGATCGCTTTGGAAGCGAGCCAAACAGTGGATGTGTAGTTGCGGGACCATATTCCCCAGCGCGGCGATATTCAATTTTTCCGCTGCCAGCTCGGCTACCAGCACACGGCTAATCAGGTTGCACTCCGCCAACCATTGCAGCTGATCGGCATCACTCAGTTCAAACAATTCACGCAGACCGACCCGTTTAGGCACCAGTACCAGCCACGGGAAGTTGCTGTTATTCATTAACAGCACACGACAGAGCGGCAAATCCCCTATCCAGTGCGTGTCTGCACGCAATTGCGGATGCAGTTCAAACTCAGCCATTCCACCTTCTCCCCACAACAGCAGAGCCTGACGAAACATTTTCACCGTCAAGTTACAGAGCTAAACGTCGATAACTTTTGCTTAGTACAGACCTGCAACTTCAATAGGTTATCGCCATTCGCTTAACGCTGGCGCAAACAGATAAACCTGTTATGCTTCGTCGAGGCACCCTAGCAGAACTCCATGAACAGGAAAATAGTGAAGATCGAGGAATCCCCACGGATGATGATCAGAATCCTGCCCAAACTGGAGAATGCCGAGCAATGGCATGATTTCATCCAGAGAGAGCAGCGTTACTGCTTCGTCAACGAGCCGGAAACACTGGTTGACCTGCAGAGCAATCATCTGATGATTACCTTGCTCAACAAAGGGGTGCGCAACGGGCGGCAAGCCATCAAGTACAGTATTGGCGCCAAGACCAGTTCCGATCCCATCAAGTATTTCATTGCCCACTGCCGCTTCAGCCTGAGCTTTATGCTCTACCTGCTGGAGCAACTGGATTTCAGCAAAACCGTCCTGGATTACGACGGACTGGGTAATGGCCATGCCCTGAGCATCCGCCGCTTTTTCGCGCGTGAGAGAGAAATCCTTTCGCCAAGCCTGCTCTCCAATTTGGCCCCACTCAGTGAGTGGCCTGCCCGCTGGAGCCTGGGCGCACTGCTGTCACTACTGGCAAACCATCAATATCACTATCTTTATGGTAGTAAAACCGCTAACCAGAACATGGCTCCGCGGCTTGATGGTCTCGCATTACTGCTCAACATCCTCGACAAGCCAAGTCGCTACAAGGTCCGCACACACGAAGAAGAACTCCTGATCAACCGTGATGGTCAACCCTTCGCAGTGCTGATGCCAAAACTACCGGGCGCGTTGCCACGCCCGGTACTACAAGCACCAGAAGTCCGGCTTACTCTTCCGCCAGCGCCTGTTCTAGACGGTAGGGACTATCTGAATTAAGTAGTGCCTTACCTTCCGGAGTAGGAAACTCCACGTCCAGATCCACCACATTGCCATCCCTGCAAACGTTAATGATGGTATCCATGGTGGACGACATCAGCGAGTACTTGTCATCTGGCGCAGCAATCATGGTCTGCAGCCCCAGATCGGTCATAAAGCCGAGCGATGTCTGGGTGTTACCCGAATCCAGCTTATTGAAGGCCTCATCGAACAGACTCAGACTGAAGCCTCCCACCACTTCACCCTCCTGCCCTTCTCGCAGACGGTAAGTCGCCGCCAGTGCTGCAGCAATGGCCACATAAAATGGCACCTGATGCTCACCACCCGATCCCGTCTTGATACGCTGACTGAGGGTTGTCTTCTGATTTCCCTCCAAATCCATCACGATCAGTTCGAAGTTGTAGAAGTTCCGGTAATCCTGGAGCAGATGCGCTTCACCCTCATCCTTTAGCACCTGATGAATTTTTTCCAGTGCCAGCCGGTGAGGTGAGTCGGCCTGAATGCTGGTATCAAACAGTGACCCCACATTAGCCTGATCATGGCGCGAGAAGCTTTCCACCAGCTCCAGCACATCTTTCAATTCAGGATTAGGCGTCATCGTGAAGGCATACATTTCGCGATGGAACGGGCGCTGCTTCAGGTGCTGGTTAATTTCTTTGATCAGCCCCTTAATCTTGTCGATCTGATCATTCAGATGCGCCACAAAGTCAGAACGGAATGACGTCTCTGCCTCCATCCGCGCACGCTCAGCCTGACGCTGATAATTAGCCAGCTCAGAGTCACGCAACAAACGCAACTGTTCGGCAACGAAGCCCATCAACTGCTCGTGACTAGCATCCCCTCCCAGATGCGCCACCTGTTCAGCGGTAATCGTATTGGCGTGGTAACGCGCCTTGTACTCCGCCACCAGATCACGCACACCGTTACGTTTACGCTCTGCCAGCTGCAATTCAGCTTGCGCCTTGCGAGCCGCCTCAAAGATGATGCGCTCCAGCTCGCCCTGACAGCTGGACTCCAGATAGTCACGACGTTCCTGAGCCGACTGCGCATCAAATCCTTCACGCTCGGCACATTTCTGACGCGCCTGACCGTGCTCCTGCATTTCACGCTCCAGCACCTCAAGCCCGGCTTCGAGCTTGATGACCTCAGTCTTCAGCGCTTGCAGTTTATCCATCAGCTTGCGCTGATCCTGCTGCTTGGCCTGCTGCAGTTTGACCGCCTCTTCCAGACGACTGCGCGCAGGGCCATCCTCCATGTTGCGTAGCTCTTCGATACTGTTACGCAAGGCCTGCATTTCAGCATCCAGCTGCATCCGCTCATTACACAGAGCAAAAGCCGTCTCACCTTCACCTACCAGGCGAGTCGCCAACTTGATGATAGATTCGCGCAAACCTTCCAGCTGTTGATGAGCCAGATCCAGAGCCTGATAGTCCTTGACCATGACATCGAATGCCCTGTCCTGATCAGCCAGACGATTCTGGCGCTGGCCACCGCCAAGCATGGGACTTTCCTCACGAATCGAGGTGGTGCTACCTTCAGCCTGCAGCATGCAATCCGGGGTGATCGCACGTTCCTGTTTCAACAGCTCGGCTTCGGTCTCGACCGCAATTACCCCGCCCAGCGCACGATTAATATAGGCCTGAGCATGCTCACTTCGACACTGAACAAACTGCACTAACGAGCGCTTGTCGCTACGATCAAGCCACTTATCTGTTTGTCGTGTATTGATAATCCGACAGTTTTTCAGATGACGTCCTTTGCGCCGGTAAAGAGTAACCGCATCCTGTACTTTCTCTGGATCAACCAGTAATGCTTCACGCCTGCCACCGAGGAAGCTTTCGATTGCCAGGCGCCACTTTTCGTCGATCACGTCCACCAGCTCACACAGAGGCGTGGATTCTATACCGTACTCCGTCAGCAGCGACATCAACTCCTGAGTATTGCGCTTCAGCGGCGCTTTACCCTGTTTCATCTGATCGATGGCTTCGCGATGCTCCTGAATTTCATTTTTCAACGTATTCAGACGGATCACGGTATCCTGAGCTTTGGCTGCCACTTCCAGACGCACGGCATCAACCTGTTTGCGCAGCGCTCCGACCACGCGATCCACTTCCACCGGATTGGCTGGCCAGTCACTGGCTGCCAGACCTTCCCCTTCACGCCACAGCGCTACCGACTCTTTTACGGTACTCAGGAAGTCCTTTGGCAAATACTGTTCATATTTTGCGAAGGCCACCGTCGCTCGCAGTAGGTCGTACTGGCTGGATAGCTTTGCCTTGACACTGTTTAAAGCGTGCTGACGTGACTCCAGATTCGATTCCAACGCCTTGAGCTTGTGAACACTGTCTGAGTTATTCAGGCTGGCACGCGCCTCAGCAACCTGTTCCATTACCTGCGACAGCGCATCAGACATCGCTTCCAGCTGCTGATTCAGCTGCTCTTCCTGCTCATGCAAGGCATCGAGACGCTCAGCGGTCTCCTCCTTTTTCAGGTCAGCCTGCTCAAAGCGGGTTTCGTGAACGACCCATTCGTACTCGCTGCCGTTTTTATGGTGACGCTCACAGGCTTTGTCCTGCTCCTCGATCTTCTCCAGCTCAGTAAGGCGCTTCGCCACTTCGCGGGTTTTTTCTTCCATCGCCCGATATTCTTCCAGTGACTTACGGAAGGCACCGACATGAACAATATTCTGGTCAAGCACATACTCGCGAATGAACTTGGTCGGGCTGTCGATAGGCGAAAATTTGATGGCATTCTTGAAGTTTTTAACAAACTTCTCTTCATCATTAGGGAAGTTAGGATCGTGACTCAAGTGCACCATTACTTCCTTGAGGAAGCGTTTAGCGCGTTTTTCCAGAACCATTTCCGGGCAGCGGCTGCGGAACGACTCACGCACCTCTTCCCAGCTGCGGGGGATTCGGCCATCACCCTGGCGAATGGAAAAATCATCCAGACACACAGCAAAATCCGGCAGGATGAAGCGCCCCAGAATATCTTCATCCGGATTACTCAAGGAGGTGGCAATCGCCATCCCCATAACAGTTTCCTTGCCGGTTTTGTCATCCTTGAAACTGAGCGCGAGATAGCTGATCGCATCTTCACGGTGATGTTTACGCCCGGAAGCCCCGGTGTCATCCAGATAGCCCAGACAATAGGTGCGCAAGCTGCGCTCACTGCGCTCACCGGCACTGGCGTTGAAGCTCAGCCACTGCTTGTTACCGCCCATCAGCACCGTCTGCACTGCATCCAGAATAGACGATTTACCAGAGCCGTTAGGGCCGACGATAGCAACATTACCGCGAATAGGAATGTCCACGGCTCCCAGCATGTACCAGTTGACCAGAACGATGCGGTTAAGCGTTTTCATCTTTATCCTCGGTGGCAACCTGTTCGTCTTGCAGCACTACGTGTTCTTCCGCTTCAGTCTTGTCTTCCACTTTTTCTGGCAGTAGCTCAGCATCAGATTCACCAGTTTCTTCAGTCACCGCAGCCACCCTGGCCTTTACGCTCTGACCTTCTTCATCGGTGGCAATCAGCTGATCCAGCTGGCCCAGATAATCCTCGACCACAACCTGACGTATGACCGGCTGAATAACCAGCGTCATATTCTTCGGATCTGTCTCATGCGGTTTGCCACGTTCAACCACTCCGTGTCGGGCAAACAAAGCCAGGATATCCTTCATCCGCGTTTCATTGGGCAGCTCTTTGTTGGTCAAGTGCTCGTACGTCTGCAGCACCTTGTCCAGATCGATATAGGCACGGCCTGACTCCACCTCGAAGTTCTCCAGCTTCTCTTCGTAGAGCTGGCGCAGTACCAACAGAAAAAGCGACTCATCCAGCTTCAGGCGCTGAGTACGTTCTTCTTCACCGGGCAAAATTCCAACAAAGGCTTCATCAGCCTGATAAACCAGCGTCCAGCCAATGGCTTCAAACAGATTGCGGAAATAATCCAGATGCTCAGTGACAAGAAAATAATAGGGCCGCTGACTGGTCTTCTCGGCATAGAGGAACTGATTGGCAATCAGTAATTTTGCCGCCTGAACAAAGTCTTCGGCTTCATGGTGCTCGGCCTTTTTGGCCGCTTTGGCGAGATCACCCAGCATCAATCGATCCTTTCAATAACAAAATCGCGACACTCAACCATCCCGCCGACGCAGGTGTAGGTGTCCTCAAAACGAATCCGGTAGCTTTTACTCAGCGACTTACCCTGCTTGCCCAGTGATCCCAGGTGGCGGACGTAGCTGAAGCACACATAGTCTTCGATGCTGTCAATGCTGAAATCACTGGCACGCATCTGTTTACGCCCAGCGAACTGCATCTGCATGTAGGTACCGACCTTGTCGACACTGACTTCCCGCCGGGCCTTGAACTGCTTGAAGCGCTCCCGTAACTCCAGCACTGCCGGGTCAATCTGAATCTGACGAATAACTCTGGGCGGTGGTGTTGGCCGACGCTTCGGCGGCACACGGATAGAGCGTGGCGAGAGGAACGCAGGCTGATAAAGACTGGCAACCAGCGGAATCTGCTCGTCGCTATGCTCTGCGACAGCTCTGATCATACGCTGCAGATACGCAGACATGCCGGGCGTAGTCTTGTCCATATAACGGACAGTATCAGCTACACGCTTTTCCAGACGGAAACGGAAATCATCGATCAGGGATAAGCGCTGATCCACCGATTCAAAGATACGGATAACGCGACTGATATGCTGGTGGACCAGATTCTGCCCCTCAACATAGGTAACATCCATCTGCTCCTGATAGTGCCGCGACAGTGCTGCCAGTTTGGGAGGATCAAACTGCAGCTCCTTGAGGTGAGAAAGTATCTGCCGGCGAAAACGGAACGGGTTGTTTTGCGTCTTAAGCGTCTTGTAGTCAGCAACAAGAATGCGCTCAACAAACTCCTCAAAGAAGCCCTTGAGGATTCGCTGTGGATCATTCGTCGCTGCAATATTCTTCCGCAGCTCTCGCAATCCCAACAAAATATCAGTCAGATGCGCACTGAACTGCGCTGCTGTACTGGCAGCTTCCTGCAACGCCAGACCACGCCCTTCAGGATCATTGATGGCCGACTCCACCGAACTGAGCACATTGAGAATGGTGCCGCCATAACTGCGCTTACCCTGCCGCGCCACACTCACCAACGAGCGCAGTACATAACTGATGGCAGGCGACATCAGTACGAAAGTACGATAAAGACGAGTTTCTTCTTCCAGCCAGCCAGTCAGCAACAGACGGCGGTAAATTCTTGCTGCGGTCTCAGCTACCGAGCGAGGTGGCTCATGATCATGATCCCCCTCCGGAGCAAGATGCCTCACTCCATATTTGACGACGGCATCTTCAATGCTCGAGCGCACCAGATCACGGGGAATAAAGGGATCCACAGCGTCTTCGTCAAAGAAGAGATCTGCCAGCTCCAGTAAGACCGCCTGATAGACAGCCTTGTTTGTCCCCGCCAGGGGTCCAAACAGCTCATCCGGCAGGTGATTAAACAGCATTGCAGCGTTCTCTGTTCATAAGGCGTTCTATCTATCAGGGCAGGACAAGCAGCAGCCACCCACCCTGGGGAAATAAACGGCTAAAGATAACGGATTAGCCGGACCATGGCTACGCTCTGACAGGAAAGCAACCATGAAAATCCTGCACGAACAGAGTATTGGCCATCTATTCTCATGGATACTGAGAGATGTTCAAAAAAGGATTACAAATCCTCGACTTATCTGAGCACTCAAGCTTCGGCAGAAGTGGGTTTGCGACGACGAGAGCGGGCCGTGGGCACACCACCTTCGCCCCGAGCCCCACGAGACACCCTCTTCTCGCTGTCAGTCTTTACCACAGCACGTTTGCCTGCCGCTCTTCGTCTTATGCTCTTTTTCGGCGACACCTGAGCTGTCACTACAATCTGTGGTGCTGGTTGGGACCGTACTGCATCAATCAATTTGCTGATCCATCGTGCCTGATGGGACAGGAAGGTGGGCAGATCCATCTCCCCCTTCTCCACCAGCTCCAATCCACGTTCCCAGCGCGCCGTCAGTACCGGACTTGTCAGCTGCGGCAAAAGCCAGTCAATAACCTGTCGCCCCAGCTCTGTGCTTCGTAATTGTTTACCCTGACGCTGCAGATAAGTACGCTCCAGCAAAAGCTCGATAATAGCTGCCCGTGAACTCTCCTCTCCAATCCCCTTAGCCTCCTTCAGCCGCTCGCGCAGATCCGGATCGTCGACGGTCTTGGCAATCTGTGCCATGGCAGCAATCAGCGTGCCATCAGTGTAGTAATCAGGAGGTTCGGTTTGATGCTCGGTAACCTCAGCCTGCAAGCACAGGCCATGATCCCCTTTACTTAACTCTGCCCACTGAGGACACCAGTCACTCTGTAGCTCACTCCCTTCCAACGCGCGCCAGCCTTGCTCCAGCACATCCTTACCCTTGCTCTGAAAGCGCAGCTGATTAACCTGAGTGATGACTTGCCACCGCTTAACCAACAACGGCGGATAAAACTGCATCAGCCAGCGAGTAGCGCAGGCAAGATAAAGATTGCGCTCCATGGCGGATAATCGTGAAAGCTCTGGACGGGTTCCGGTCGGCACTATCGCCGTGTGCTCACCGATCTTGCCATCGTCGTAGCAACGCGGGCGCTTTGCGGTCGACGCAGCAGCAACCACCGAACTTAACTCAGAAGTGCTGGATAACGCCTGCATCTGTCGACTGACATCAGCCCATTGCGCTGAGCTCAAATATTCACAGTCGGTACGGGGGTAGGTCAGCAACTTGTGCTTTTCATAGAGTGACTGCAGTGCATCCAATGTTGCCTTGGCAGGATAACCATACCGTCTGGAAGCCCAGGCCTGCAGTTTGGATAGAGAAAATGGCAAGGGCGGCAGCGTTCGCTGCTGACTGGCTTCGCAACTTTCGATATGTGCAGGCTGATTTATCACACGCGCCAATTGCTCCTGCGCCAGCTGTGGATTGAGCAGATGCCCTTGCTCATCCAGCCACTCTTCGGGCGCCAACCACTCCCCCCAGTAGCGTGCGGCTTTGATCTGAAACTCCGCTTTAACGCCGTAGTGGCACACACTGGCAAAATTCTCTATCAACCGGTCACGAGCCACTACTAGCGCCAGTGTAGGCGACTGAACCCGACCAACACTGATCAGCACACCCTTACCTTGCTCACCACCACGGGCGCGCACGGTATAAGCGCGGGAGAAATTCATACCGACCAACCAGTCAGAATACTGGCGAGCCTTTGCGGCAGACAGCAGGCCATCAAATTCAGACCCGCCACGTAAGTTGGCCAGCGCCTTTTGCAGCACAGGCAACTCCAGAGAATGGTGCCAAAGACGGAACAAGGGTCCACGCCAGTTCATTTCCTCCAGCAACTCGCGAATCAACAGCTCACCTTCGCGGCCCGTATCACCAGCGTTGACCACCTCTCGTGCCTGCTTCAGGCAACCACGAATAACAGACAGCTGTTTACTGACGCCTTTGCGAGGCAACCGCTGCCAGCTATCAGGAATCATCGGCAATGTATCAAGACGCCACGCTTTCCATGAAGGGGAATAGCTATCAGGTGGTGCCAGTTCATACATATGCCCAAACAGCCAGGTGACCTGCCAGCCTTGACCGGCAATCAATCCATCCTGATTTTGCCCACCACCGAGCGCCCTGGCCACCTCTCTGGCCAACGAAGGCTTTTCACACAAATAGAGTCGCATAGCCGCCCCTAAAACTGGATGGCCATACAGTATTTATCTCAAAGAAGGAAAACAAGAGCACAGGTAGGTAATTTAACCAGGCAGCCCCCGTAACGGGTGGCATTTATCAGCCCGACAGACAAGACCGGTAGCTCACCCAATACAGAGCATATTGAGCTAAGCCGTCGAATACTTAACCTATCCGCGAACAGGTTTAACGTAACGCAAAATAGTGCGCGGCTTTGGCCTTTTGTACCTTTTCACGCGCTTCCAGCAGCGTCCGGTGTGAAGCAAATCCATCAAGATCATCGCCTGCAACAACGAATCCCGGGAAGCCCGCTCGTCCTTCCAGCATGGCAATACATTGCTCGACCAGCACTTCACCATACATGCGCTGCAGCACTCGCAAGTAGTCTTGCAGATCACGATGCAGATCCAGATCAAGTTGCAACAGAACCAACAGACAGCGGTATCTGGGCCGCCGCGACTGCGGCAGCGCAGTGCACGCTACCACATCTTTCAGATCACCGAGCACCTGCTCTCGCTCACCCAGCGCCAGATTGATCAGTAGACGTATCTCACAGACCGTGAGGCCTTTCCAAACGGAATCATCATCAGTCAACAACCCCAGCAAGCCGCCAAGATCCTGATGGGGAGGCAGATCCATATCTTCCAACTCATCCAGCAACTCACGCAACGCAGGCACATCGAGCACTGGCAAGGCTAATAAACGCTGGCGCAGGTGGCGTGCACGATTGTCATTGGCGGTGCCAAGTCGAGATACCGGATGAACTTCCGACATGCCGGGCACGATAATGCGGCACGCTGCCATACCCATGAATGCGTAGTCAGCAATATAGATATCCATGTCGACAATGTGGATCAGATGACACAGATGTTTAAACTGCTCTTCCGGCGTACCTGTCACATCCCAGTCGACAAAGTGGTAATCATTGCTTTCACTGAAAAGATCCCAGCACACTCTGCCGGTGAATTTACTGAAGTGCGCATCAAGATTGGCCTGCTCCGCCACCTTGGTCAGATCAAACGTAGGCTCGGGCAAATCGATAAGCTGCTGCAGCTCGCGCCCTTGCAGCATTTCAGTAAACGCTCTCTCCATCGCCATACCAAAGCGCGGATGGGAGCCAAAACAGGCGAAACATCCACCACTGACGGGGTTCATCACCGTGACATTGATCAGCGGGAACTTGCCATTGAGTGATGCATCACGCACTTCCACGATCAGGCCGTTACTTTCCAGTGTAGTGACCATTTCTTGAACATGGGGGTAACGCGCCAGCACCTCATCAGGGACTAGTGGCAGGCTGATACCATCCGTAATGATAGTGGTCTTGATGTGTCTCTCGAATATTTCAGACAGTGCCTGCACCCGGGCCTCATACTTCCCTACCCCAACGGCCATGCCATTGCCGACATAAAGGTTGCTGATGATATTCACCGGAAACCAGACCGTCTGATGATTGCGCTGTCGAATGAACGGTAGAGCACAAATACCTCTGCTCCTATCCCCGCTACCGGCATCAATCAATTGCTCTGGCACCAGGTCCTGACTCAGGTTGTAGTGCGCCAACGTGGGTCCATCCAACAAACCTCTTGGCCACTCATCGCCCTCGAATGGAAACCACTTTTCTTGAGGATAGTAAACAAAAGGCTCCGCGCAGGCATGGGCCGAAAGATACAGGCCGTTGAAAAAATAATTGCAGCTAAGACGCTCAAGCATTTCGCCGTAGGCAGAGACCAATGCAGCCTCTTTACTCACTCCCTTACCGTTGCTGACGAGTCGTGAACACAACTTGTCTTGCAGTCTCACTGACCAGACATGGGGGATCGGGTTGACCCACTCGCCTTCCTCCATCAAAAAACCACGCTTCCGCAACAACTCTCGCATGTGTTCGAGCGTTTCAAGCAAGGTGAAAGAAGAGGGTCGATAGTCAAGTGGAGCCATGAAGTACCGCCAACATCAGAAAAAAAGATTTGGTGCCAAGTGCAATCCATCTTAACGCAAGCCAGGGGGCGGCTGAACCGCCCAATGCGCGCCATACAACCTTAACCCAGCTGTAACAGCCAAACTTTAGTCTAATCACAACAGCAAACAGCCACAGCACTCCTCCACATTTGTGTAATTGAAGAAGCAGACCAGACGACCGGGCAACACTTTGAATAAATCAAAGGATAGAAATTGCTGTACCTCAACCACATAAAACAAAGGTTTTACGTGGTCGGAAGTGCGTTGTAGGTTACGGAGCTCTTGAGAAATGCCCTTTCGCGATAGCGAGAGAAATAACAATAACGATCCAACACAACTATAACTACTACGAGGAACGACAGATGAAAAATAACAACGAAAGCGTACGCAAGATCGCCATACTGGCTGTAGGAAAAGATCACTTTGAAGTAGATGGCTGCTATCTGGGTGATGAACGCAAACCCCGCTGGTACACCATCAGCCATGTTGGCAGCAACAGCGCATCATCGATGCGCGTCGACAACTTTCCCACCCACGACACGCTCAAGCGGCTATTTCCTACCAACTAACACCGGTTTAAATTATCACCATGCGCTCAATATTTGAAACACCCCATAATACCGTGTTATTATGGCGCCTTACTTGCTGCCAGTAGGCATACACCGGTAGCGAGTGTCTTCACAGGTTTGGGGGTAGGCGTTTGCCTACCCTTTTTTTATTGCTGCCCATCAACATCTGCATCATTTCCTTTCAGCCCTATTGCATCCTTTCAAGGGCTGTGTTTTTCTAAAGTCACAGGCACAAAACGGAAGGAGCAAAAAGCACTAACTATCTGATTTTTATCTTCTTTTTCTACTATTTGTTTGTAGTGCAAGGGTGAGTACTTGTTCTTCAACAGCTCTCTTGCACAGCAGTTTGATGCGCACAGGAGGCAAACCATGCAAATCCGCATTAGCAACCTTGACGATGCCAAACTCTCTCCCGCCGTTCGCGAGCGTCTTATTCAAAAGCTGGTTCAGCATTCAGGTCTGGACCAACAGGTGCATGACCTTCATATAGTGATGAACAAAAGCGGCCGTAAAGAATGCATCGAAGCGCACATTCATTTGAGTGATCAGGGTGACTTCTTCGCCAAAGCAGAGGGAGACAACCTCTATGTGGCGATTGATGAACTGGGTGACAAAGTAAGAAAACAGGTAGAAAGATATCGGGCACGTTTTCAGCCCCGACGCGGAGCAGGTATGAAGCGCGCAGCAGAAGCTACAGTGTCATAACGGCAACACAGCAGCAAACCAGATATTCAGAGGTTAATGATTCAATTTTTGGCAGGTAATGAGATATAAGGTGCCAATCCCTGCCTGACTCAAACATCTAAATAGTTTCAGGAGACATCACACCCCGGTATTTGCCGGGGTGTTTGTTTCTATAAGGTCCACATTGCCTCCAGCATCACGCTCTTCAGCGTCTGGCCCATCGACGGGCTCTTCAAGATCATCCCAATCCATACCACAATACGCCTGATGCGTATTCACTTCCAAAGCAGCCATGGTATGCACTGCATGACTATCCTGTTCCAGCAAATGGGCAGGAACCGCTACCAATGAGTCACTGAACCCCACCAGCGCAATATTATGCCGACGACAATGCTGCAATACTTTTTCTAACGCAGACACCACCGCCATCTGCTGACGAGTCAACTGATCAGAGAGCTTGGGTTTGGCTGGTGCCCCCTTGCGACGACTGGACGCCTGACGAATAGCGTATCCGTCATAATCGATAAGCTGCAACGTGACATCAGCTTTGGCACTTTGCTGCAGTGCACGCTTAGCTTCGTGAAACACAGCCTCTGCGTGACAGCAAATGACATCCTCTGCACCACAGCGGCGAATAGCGTCGCGGATATCCTCCAGACTGGCCAGAGGGGAAAGATTAATATCCATAGGCTCCCTTCATATCCGAAATCCAACGTTTTCAGGAGTATAGCCGAATCTAATCGGCCATCATTGGAAAAACCTAAGGCGATTGCCAAACCATTAGTTTTGCCTATCGCTTTCATACAATTATTAAAATGTACCCTTACGCGACTGCACAGTACTATGATTTTGTTTTCAAGCCATTCCCAAAAACGTACGATACTTAAAGGGGTTTAATAAATGACTCAGTCTCTGATCAACACCGTTATCAAGCCTTTCAACGCCACTGCTTTCCACAATGGCGAATTCGTTCCTGTTTCTGACGCTGACCTGAAAGGCAAATGGTCTGTTGTCATGTTCTACCCTGCTGACTTCACCTTCGTCTGCCCTACCGAACTGGGCGACATGGCTGATCATTACGCGCAGCTCACTGAGATGGGTGTTGAAGTGTACTCAGTATCTACTGACACTCACTTCACTCACAAAGCCTGGCATGACGCTTCTGACACCATTCGCAAGATTGAATTCCCAATGATTGGCGACCCAACTGGTGTCATCTCTCGCAACTTCGGCGTAATGATTGAAGAAGAAGGTCTGGCACTGCGTGGCACTTTCGTTATCAACCCAGAAGGTCAGATCAAGGTTGCTGAAATCCATGACCTGGGTATCGGCCGCTCAGCCAAAGAACTGGTACGTAAAGTTCAGGCCGCTCAGTATGTTGCCAGCCACGACGGCGAAGTATGCCCTGCTGCCTGGCAGCCTGGTGCAGAAACTCTGGCTCCTTCTTTGGACCTGGTTGGCAAGATCTAATCGCAGAACACCTGGGCTAACTCTTACGTTAGCCAACACCTGACCCAAGGCCGCACAAGAATACTCAGGTATTGCTGTCTGTGCGATCGGGCGCCGCCCTTCTTTCTTCCGTGTTGAGGGGGGCGGCTTTTTTTTGCCTGAAATTTGACTGTACTTGCGAATATTGGGAGCAACCATGTTAGACGCTAACTTGAAGCAGCAACTGCGCACTTACTTACAGAATCTGAAAAGCCCTGTTGAACTGGTTGTGTCTCTCGACGATAGCAGCAAGTCACAGGAAATGAATGCGTTAGCTCAGGACATTGCCTCCCTGAGCAGTTTGATCAGCGTTTCCAGCAGCGATGACATGAACGAGCGTAAGCCGTCCATGCAGGTAAAATCCGCTGCTAATGGTACGATCATTCGCTTTGCAGGCCTTCCCATGGGCCATGAATTCACCTCACTGGTATTGGCGCTCCTGCACAGTGGCGGGCACCCGATGAAACTCAACCCCGAGATCATCGAACAGGTGCGTAATCTCGAAGGCGAATACCAGTTTGAGACTTATGTCTCTCTCACCTGCCAGAACTGCCCTGAAGTTATTCAGGCACTGAACATGATGGCAGCCATCAACCCTCAGATCACCAACGTCATGATTGATGGCTCACTGTTTCAGGATGAAGTGAGCAAGCGCAATGTAATGGCAGTGCCCAGTGTCTACCTGAATGGCCAGTCTTTTGCTCAGGGCCGCATGACGCTGGTAGAAATACTCAACAAAATCGACACCGGTGCCAGCAAGCGACAGGCCGAAGCGCTGAACAAAAAGGACATCTTTGACTTCCTGGTGGTAGGTGCTGGCCCTGCAGGTGCTGCAGCAGCAATCTACGGTGCCCGCAAAGGTATTCGCACTGGTATCGTTGCGGATCGCTTCGGCGGCCAGGTGCTGGATACCGTCGGCATTGAAAACTTCATTTCGGTAAAAGCAACCGAAGGCCCGAAGCTGGCTGCCAGCTTGGAAGAACACGTACGTGATTACGAAGTCGACATCATGAACGACCAGCGGGCAGCCAAACTGACTGCGGGTGAGCTGATCGAAATTGAACTGGAAAACGGCGCCAAGCTGACCTCTCGCGCCGTAATGCTGGCCACCGGTGCCCGTTGGCGTGAAATGAACGTGCCGGGTGAAAAAGAATACCGTGGCCGCGGCGTGGCTTATTGCCCACATTGTGATGGCCCGCTGTTCAAGGGTAAGCGCGTTGCAGTGATTGGCGGTGGTAACTCTGGTATCGAGGCAGCCATCGATCTGGCTGGCATCGTGGAGCATGTCACCGTATTGGAGTTCGGCAATAGCCTGCGTGCAGATGACGTGCTGCAACGCAAAGCCCGCTCAATGAAAAATGTGACCATCATTACCGAAGCACAGACGACTGAAGTCACTGGTGATGGCGCACGTGTTACTGGCCTGAACTACACTCATCGCGGTACAGGCGAACAACACCATGTGGCACTGTCCGGCATCTTTGTGCAGATCGGTCTGGTGCCCAACACCGAGTGGCTCAAAGGCAGCGGTGTGGAGCTGAGTCGCTTCGGCGAAATCATGGTTGGCACCCGAGGAGAAACGTCTCTGCCCGGAGTATTTGCCGCGGGCGATGTCACCAACGTGCCCTACAAGCAAATCATCATTGCCATGGGCAGTGGTGCCAATGCCGCATTGGGCGCATTCGACCACCTGATTCGCTCCTCTGCCCCCGCAGAAGAGAAAGCGGCCTAACAGGCTGTTGAAAACGTTATCGAGGCCGTCGAGACAAGGAAATACCCCTAGGGCACAAGAAACAGGCGAAAAAGCGGAGTTTAGTGAGCTAAATGAGCATTTGACTCGCTCCGCTCGCCCCTTCGGGGCCGTGCTAAAGCACGTTCAGCCTTTGGCTGTGAGCCTGTTTTTGACGCGGTATTCGGCAACACAGATAGATTTTCAACGACCTGTTAAGCCGACACGCAGGCGTTACACACGTCCCTCTCTCCCTGAGAGAGGGCAGCCACACGCTGCACATCTGTATCAGGTAAAA
>NZ_LAPT01000149.1 GCF_003194385.1 Pokkaliibacter plantistimulans | reverse complement strand
GTCTAGCAGGCTGTTGAAAAACGTTATCGAGGCCGCCGAGACAAGGAAAAAACAGGCGAAAAAGCGGAGTTTAGTGAACTAAATGAGCATTTTGAGCCTGTTTTTGACGTGGTATTCGGCAACGCAGATAGATTTTCAACGACCTGCTAGTGCTCTGCCATACAGCCCTGCGGCTTCACCACCCGCCGTGTGGAGGCGGGCGAGCTGAGCAGCTTCTCTGGCGAGCGGCGTGGGCGGGCAACCAGCTCTCCACCGCAATTGGGGCAGCGCCCCTGAAGTACCTGATCGGCACAGTCTTTACAGTAGGTGCACTCGAAGGAGCAGATGCGCGCGTCGGCGCTGTCGCCCGGTAAATCCCTGTCACAACATTCGCAGCTGGGCCGTAGTTCAAGCATGGTGTTACACCTCCGTTATTCAGCGACTTCGGCGGTAGCCTGTCGCTGGGTACTCCATTGAATCAGGCTCAGGATCAGCAACCCGACGATCAGGAAAGGAATCATCCAGACATTGACGCCATACCAGCCCAGGGTATTCTGCAACCAGCCGGATGCCAGAGACGCCACAGCAACCACGCTGAACACCAGAAATTCGTTGCAGGCCTGCGCCCGGGCTTTTTCTTCCGGACGATAGCACTCCGTCAGATAGCGGGTAGCGCCGATAAACATCAGATTCCAGCCGATGCCCAGCAGTACCAGTGCGGCGGTGAAGTGCACGATGGCCTGTCCCTGCAGGTTAAGACACACCGCAGCCAGCAGAAACAGCGCACCATACATCATCATGGGCAGCACGCCGTAGCGATCCATCAGCCGGCCAGTGAAGAACGATGGCGCGAACATGGCGAGAATATGCCACTGGATCACCTGTGCCGACTGATCGAAGGAAAAGTCGCACACCTGCATGGCCAGTGGCGTGGCCGTCATCACCAGTACCATCACGCCATAGCTGATCATGCCCGACAGCACCGCAGCCAGATAACGAGGCTGACGTAACAGCTGGGCAGTGGTACGCCCGCTACTGGTCGCACCAGTCTGCCCTTCCGGAACGCTGACCAGACTGAGCAGCACCAGGGCCAGAACGTATAACAGCATCAGGCCAACAAAGGCGCCTTCAAAGCCTTCGCCCGGCCACCATCTGCGGCTGACGATGGCCAGCCCCGGCCCGAGAAAGGCGGCGAGAATGCCGCTGCCCATGACCATCGACACCGCCTTGTTGCGCATCGCCTCGTCGCAGACTTCCATCACCGCAAAGCGGTAAAGGGTGCCAAAGCCAATACCTATGCCGATCAGGAAGGTCGACAGGCAATAGAGAGCAAACTGCTGGGTATAAAGTGCGGCCACCGCCAGCACAGCACCGACGATGCCAACAACATTGCCGAGCATAAAACCGCGTTTGCGACCGATACGCGCCATGATCAGCGAGGCCGGAATGGTCGTCATCATCAGCCCGATAAACTGTACCGCGACGGGTAAGGTGATCAGTGCCGGGGTGTCAGTCAGACTTTTGCCCACCAGCGCATTGACGGCCACCAGCAGAATATTGCCGGTGGTCAGCAGTGCCTGACATAAGGCCAGCAGATAGACATTACGATTCATGATTGTGTGATCTCTCCTGATCAGGACGCCGCGACAAACTGAGGGAAGCGCTGACGATATTCGGAAGGGCTGATACCCATATGACGAACGAAGGTGCGACGCAGATGTTCCGCGCTGGTGAAGCCGCATTGCAGGGCCAGCGGCTGCAGCCCGGTGTCGGAAGCGCTCAGTAAGCGCCGTGCCCGCTCTACCCGAATGCGCTCGATATAGCGGGCAGGAGAAACGCCCAGTTGAGCATGGAACAGACGGTGCAGGTGGCGTGGTGTCACCTCGACCCGCTCAGCCAGCTGCTCAACCGTCAGCCCGTCGGCAGAATGCTGCTGGATACAGGCCACCGCTCGCCCCAGCACGCCCTGCTGGCTCTCGGGTTGAAGTTGCAGATGTTCGCTGAACTGCGACTGTCCCCCGGGGCGTTTCATAAAAACCACCAGCTCCCGCGCCACAGCATTGGCCAGCGCCGCGCCGTGATCTTCCTCAAGCAGCGCCAGTGCCAGATCAATCCCCGCCGTGACTCCTGCTGAGCTGCACAGACGCCCGTCACGCACATAGATCGCATCCTCTTCGACCTGAAGAGAGGGATAACGCTGCCGTAGCTGATCACAGTGGCGCCAGTGAGTCACCACCCGTTTCCCCGTACTGACGCCCGCGGCAGCCAGCAGGAAGGCGCCGGTACAGACCGAGCCGACACGTCGCACCTGCGTACTCAGCTGACGAAGCTCACTCAGTAGTGCCTCATTGCCGGCCTGGGCATGCACTCCGAACCCTCCTGCCACCAGCAGGGTATCAGGCAGGTGCTGATGCAGATCAGACAGGGCCGTATCGGCCAGTAGCTGAATCCCTGCATTGGTACGCACAGGCCCGGCCTCCAGACCGACAATCTGCAAGGCATACAACGACTGCCCTGCTTCAGCATTGGCACTGGCAAACACCTGCATTGGCCCCACCACATCGAGACTCTGGCAGTCCGCAAAGGCCAGCATGGCAATGGTTCTCACATTCGTCTCCTGTCTCTGTCCAGTTGCGGGTCAGGTTTACCTGCAGGGGATCCACTATGCGATGGCCGCAACAAGTCCACAATGACCAATATCCGGCAATTTCGGACATTCATGTTCACGTCTTCAGAACAGAACATAGGCATTCCCTATGAATGCTATGCGATCAATTCATTTAGATAAAAATCAGGGCAGCACTAGACTGGCCCTCATGACAACGGTGCTCACGGCTGCTGTCGTTCTGAAAGCGATATCCCCTTTTCAGATCCGGTCTGGTAACCCGCGGCGGGTGGCAACCCCACGTCATCGCCAGACTGGATCTGCTCTCTTCTGCCAAATGCTCCTCATTCCATGCCAACTTGCAGTTGCTCGGTAGTCAGCTTTCAGACTAAATATTCTTCATAACAGATGATTTCTCTGAGTTGGAATGAGTTATCCAACTATTAGCAAACAAAAGTCATCTTAATCAGCAAATTCAGCTATTACTGATACAAAACAGTGATAAGGAAATGGAGGGTTGCCAAGCACGCACTGTGCCTCTAGTTTCTATGGCTGACTTTGCGTTACGACACTCACGTGTTAGTTAAGAGAGATTCTGAAGCTTAATGACCTCCCTGCGCCGTACCGTCCTGTTTGCAACTTTGCTGTTCGCAACACTTCAGGGTTGGAGCACCTTATCTCAAGCTGACCTGCCCGCCCACCCCACTCCCAGCAGCCACGGCACCGTCGTTCTCAGCGGTCATGAAGACTACGCACCCTTTATGTGGCGCAACGAAGACAAGATCAGTGGTATGGCCATTACTGCCATGCAGGAAGTCTTCCGCCGACTGGGGCTGAAAACTGAATCACGCTACGTGGGCCCGTGGAAACGGGTACTGAAGGAACTGGAGGAAGGCAATATCGATGTGCTGGTGGCGGCGTATCTGACCGACGACCGCAAGGAGTACGCCAACTTTACCTCGGTCCCCATCAGTGCCGACCCCACTTCGGTGTTTGTCTACAAGGACCGGGAGTTTCCTTTCAGCCGCTGGGAGGACTTGATCGGCAAACGCTTTGTCGAGATTTACGGCGAAAGCCAGGGCCAGGAGTTTGACCGCTGGCGTCTGGCCAACGCACAGGTACGCTATGTCACCCGCCGTATCGAGAGTTTCAAATTGCTGGAGTCTGGCCGGGTAGATGCGCTGGTGACCAGCTATTACACGGGCACCAATGCGGTGGCCAGACTGGGCTACAAGGGCCTGATCGTACCGCTACCCACCCCTGTCACCATGGTCTATCTGTACGCAGCCATCTCCAAGAAGTCGCCTTATGCCAGCCTGCTACCGCAGATCAACCAACAGCTAAAAGCCATGCACGATGACGGCACACTGGCGCGAATGATTGAGGACGCGCAGCTGGACTACGATCACAACTTTCTGAACAACATCAATCAGCGCGCCAATCGCGGTATGCAGCAATAAACGTGAGCCCATTGGCGGCGACGCCTGCCAGTGGGCCATCATCACTTATTGAACCTCACTATGCTTGGCCAGCAGCCAGCCTTGCTGCTCTTTGACGAATTCCACTTTTTCCTGCTTGGGTACACGCTGACCTTTGACGAAGCTACCGTACTGCATCTGCAAGGTGACCAGATTGGCTCCGGCGCCAAGGGCCCCCAGCACATCCTTGCTGGCGTTATTTGCCAGCCCCTTGCGCAGCTCTTCCATACTTTGCTGAAACACCAGATCGTAGCTGACATCAGCACTGTAGCTGGTATCGGTCGACTCGATCTCTTTCACCACCTTCACATTCTCGATGCTAAACAGGTCACCCTGATGATTGGCAACCAGCTCCTGCTGCAAGGCCTGACCAATAGCATCCGATGACGGCGCGGAAGAACAGCCCACCAGCAGCAGTGACAGGCCAAAGGCAGCCAAAGTCGTTTTTATACTCATAGATCCCTGCTCGTATCTGATTAGTCCACCGCATACTAGACGGCACAGCTCGATGGGTGCAAGGCAGAGGAGAGGAAGAAAGCCGGGTGGCAACGGTGAAGAATGAAAAGTGAAAGGCCCATACGGATACCTTCCACCGCATCACAGTGCTATTTCTTAGCCCCTCAGGCCGTCTGCACCCTGGCCCAGATGGGCGGGCGGTGATAGCGCCCTACGACAGAGCTCATAAACAGAAATGCCACCAGTGAATACAACACCTGTGCTGGTTCAAACACAAAGAAGGCCACCGACACAATCAGGATGTCGCCGACCAGCGTGGTCTTGCCCGCATGAATGCCAAAACGGCGCTCCAGATACATGGCCAGAATGTTCAGTCCGCCCAGCGAGGACTGGTGACGGAACAGAATAATCAGGCCAAACCCCACCAGCATCCCACCAAGCACGGCGGCAAACACAGGCTCGGTAATGTTGAAGTCCAGATAACGACGCATCAGCTCTGACAACAGTGACAGCAGGCTGACACTGATAAAGGTACGCACAGTGAAAGCGCGCCCCATGCAACGAATGGCCAGCAGATAAAACGGCAGATTGAGGATAAAGAACAGTTGACCGAAGCTCAGCGTGCTCAGATGCTGCACAATCAGCCCCATACCCGCTGTACCGCTGATCAGGAGATGGGAGGAGTTGAGCAGATGAATGCCCAGTGCAACCAGAAGACAACCTTCCAGAATGGAAAGCCAACGATGGGTGATGATCATTTTCAACAACTCCCCGCTTGTGGCGGATTGAAGCGATAACAGGAAGCAGCCTTCAGCTCTTGTGGAGCCTGTTGCTGCGAAGTGGGCCACAGAGAAATGTCCCGGTGCACCTAGCTGTGATTTCTCATTAG
>NZ_LAPT01000148.1 GCF_003194385.1 Pokkaliibacter plantistimulans | reverse complement strand
CGAGCCCCGTCCGCTCCGCCATTTAAAACCCAGATGTCATTCTGGTGCGAAGTGGGTGCATAGCTCAGTTGGTAGAGCAACGCCCTTACAAGGCGTGGGTCAGGAGTTCGAGTCTCTTTGCACCCACCACTTCGGTCCATTTAATCCTCATCTTTTTTTCTGCATTAACTCAGTATTAAATTTCACTTTCTCCCTGTCTTGTGAAATTTCAATTTCTTGCCGTTTTTATTTGTCCGCGATCTGGAAAGTGCCAGAACATCCAGCACTTGCCATTGTTTTATCTTCTGTTTATGCAAGCCAGGAGCTGAATATCTCCTCAGGTACTAAACTGCCACCCGTCGTCCAGAGTATGTGCGTAGCTTTGGATAGATTGATGTGCTGGCGCTGCAGGTACGTCTGTCCTTCGGTGGTATTCAACAACCGCTCTGGTCCCAATAACGCCGCGGCAGCGGAAGGCTCTATCTTAATTCCCGTCTGTTTGTATAGCTGACGAAGCCGATCAAGCATTTCCTCATCACTGGCCGTCATCACTCCAGAGAGTCTTTGTTGCATTACAGAGCATACAAAACCTGACGCTGTAGGGACTGCCAGGCCATCTGCGATCGTCTGGTTGTTCAATCCCCAATCGTAAACACTGACTTCGTCCCTGGCAGGGTCTTCATTTGCTAGTGCAGATGAGGCGAGATTAGCGAGTACGCAGGGGGATGCGCAGGGTTCGACAAAAAAGATGTGTACATGTGGTGCAAATAGCTGCCGTAGTCCGAAGGCAATACCTCCTGGTGCACCTCCAACCCCGCAGGGTATGTAAACCAGCAAGGGGTGCTCGGCGTTGACTTCAATATTCTGCATTGCCAGCTTTTGCTGCACACAGGTAGCGGCAGTGCTATAGCCCACAAACAGGGCTTTAGAGCGCTCATCGTCAACGAAGTAGGCTTTTTCATCCAGCTCAGCCTGTTGTCTGCCTGCTTCCACCGCTTTGGCATAATCGCCTGAATGTTCAACGACCTTGACGCCATGTTGGCGAAGGCGCTGCTTTTTCCACTCTTTGGCTTCCACTGACATATGTACTTCTGCCTGAAACCCCAGTGCGGCAGACATCAGGCCAATGGCCATGCCTAGGTTGCCAGTGCTGCCGACGCCAATACGATACTGGCTGAACAAGGCTCTGGCCTCATCACTGCCCAGAGCTGTGGACGGAGACAGATCTTTTAGCAGTCCATGCTGTCTGGCGAGTGATTCAGCGAACAGCAGTACTTCATAAAAGCCTCCGCGCGCTTTGACAGAGCCTGCTATCGGAAACTGGTGATCCGCTTGAATCAAGTAGCGTCCCGTTTCCGGATGAGCGCCCAGAGGCTGGTATTGATCAGGCAGCTCAATGAGTGGTGCATCCAGAATACCTGCCGTGCTTTGCAGTTCTGGAAAGCGTTCTTTTATAAAACTTTCCAGCCACTGCCAGCGTGCAATGGCTTCGAGGCGCAGGCCGGACAGTTCCGCTGTGACACTATCGGTGCTGTCAACGTCATGAAAGTGTGGGTTTGTCCAGAGAACAGGAATATTTTTTTGTAGTTGCCGGATTAGGTTTTCTGTTTGCATAATGCTGCCTTGGTGGGCCAAATTGCATTAAATATACAGCATTCAAAACTGCCAATAAGTGCATGCCCTTAACTCTAGAATTAGAAATCCTAATATAAATGCCAATCCTAAATAGCCTTTGCTGGAACGGCCTGCGGGTGTTTGAAGCCGCAGCCCGGCTGCAAAGTTTCACCAAAGCCGCCGATGAGCTCTGTGTTACCCAAGGCGCTGTCAGTCAGCAGGTGCGTCAGCTGGAGCAGCAGTTAGGGGTATCGCTATTCATTCGTCAGGGGCGTGGCGTTATGCTGAGCCCCGAAGGCCGCCGCCTGGCGGCGTTGACATCACGTGTGGTAGCAGAAATTTCTGATGAGGTTCGCCGGATTCGTCGTCCCGAAACGGACCGCCAGCTGGTCGTCAGTTGCTGCCCTTCTTTTGCCATGCAGTGGTTGCTGCCGCGTCTCGGTCGTTTCTCTGCTGCGTACCCCGACATTGAGGTCTCTCTGCGGGCGGAGTTTCATGCTCTTTCTCCTCGGGAGTTATTAGCAGAAGGTATCGATCTGGCTATTCGCTATGACCCCTGGGGATATCCGATTGGTTTTGACGAGGTGTTGCTGGAAGAATATCTGCTGCCAGTCGTGGCAGCGGACAAGTTGGCGGAGGGGGTTCAGCCCACACCGGAAAAATATCTTAAGGATCAGGTATGGCTGCTGGATGGCGTGGGCTGGGCTGGCGCCGATGTTCACGATGAGTGGCGTGCGTGGTTAAAAGCCAAGACTTTGCCCGAAGTGAAGCCGCGTCAGGAGCAGATATTCAACCTTGCGCAGCTGGCACAGCAAGCCGCGGCACAGGGAAGAGGAGTGGCAATGGGGCGGATGGCGCTGGTTGCTGATGCTCTGAACTCTGGTCAGCTCAAGGCGCTGTGGGCACCTGCAGTGCCGTCTCCTGCACGCTATGTCCTGCTTACTCATGCAGAGCGTCGTCGTCAGGCGGGCGTGGTGCAGTTCTGTCAATGGCTTAAACGCGAGATTGAAGAGTTCAAGCGTAGCTGTCAGCGACATCTTGCTGATTGGTTGCCGGAATAATCCGGCGACCAAAAGGGACATGAACTTCGAGCCAGGTACCGGCTCCTGTTCGCGACTGCAGCTCCATCGTTCCGCCAAGACTTTCTGCGCGCTCGCGCATACCCAGTAAGCCATAGCGCTGATGGGCTTTTTCCGGCAGTACGCCGATGCCGTTGTCGTATATCTTCAGGCTGACCCAGTCGGCATCCTCATTGACACTCAACGTTAATTCCACATTGTCGGCACAGGCGTGTTTGGCGACATTGGTCAGGGCCTCCTGACTAATGCGGTACAGTGCAATGGCGGTTTTGTCGTCCAGCGCTTCCACTTCTTCGGGGTCGGGAACGTCCAGCAGGAATTGCACCCCTTTTTGCTGCAGGGTGTCGAGTATGGGGATATTGACCAGTGCATCTATCAGCCCCAGCTCATCAAGTGGCAAGGGGCGCAAAGTTCTGATCAGGTTATATACCGTGTCATACATGAGCTTGGATGTGTCATAGATGGATTCAGCACACTGGCGTGCCAGATCATCGTCCTGAATCCGATGCTTGAGTAAGTAGGCATCGGAGCTGACTGCGGTAAGGCATTGCCCCAGCTCATCATGTAATTCTCGTGCCAGGGTTTTGCGCTCCTGTTCCTGCAGCATCATCAGCTGCTGGCTGAGGGTTTTGGCGCGATGGCGTGCTTCTTCCAGATCTCTGTTCAGTGCCAGTAAGTCCCTTTCCCGGCTTTGCAGAGTATAGATAAGCTGGGAAAGCAACTTGCCCAGCAGATCAAATTCGCTGATGGGGTGATTGAATTCGGTATCTGCTGAGTGTGGGCTTTGTGCCAGACTCACCAGCCGGTGCAGCGGACCGACACTGAGTTTTGACGCCAGGATGGCGATCAGTGCCGAGAGCAGCAGTATGGTGAGAATGGCCGCCAGCAATACTTCGTTGAGGTTGGCACGAAAGGCATTGAGAGGGGCGCTGGATAAGCAAATGGCCAGATTCAAACCCAGATCATCGCCATTGATACGCAGTGGCAGGTTGAGTATCAGCGTGTCATGGTGCTGGACGAGCGGATGGCTCACAGGATCACTCTGACTGAGCAGCGTTGTGGTGCTGCTATTCATCTGCCCTGAAGTGATCAGCAGACGCTGGTTATACAGCAGCGCTATACCCTGTGCATCCGTGGTCAAGGAAGCATTCAGTGCCTTTATCAGGGCAAAGCTATCATTGATCACCACTCCGGCGATGACCTGCCCCAGTATTTCTCCCGTTCTGGTATTGATCAGTGGTTTTGCCATCAGCATCGCTGTCCAGTGTGTTTGCGGATGGCTGATCAGACGCCACTGGTTGCTGGGCAAGGCTTTCAGCTGACTGCTTATCGCATCAGTATCGTAAAGAGGAGAGGACAGATCGATCGTGCCAGTCCTGGATTTGATGAGTAGAAGATCAAAGGCAGAGCGGTATTTATCGTAGTAGATCTGGTCCAGGCGCTGCTGGTTCAATTGCTGTGACTGCTGCAGTACCTCTGTTTCCTGGCTGAACTCTAATAGCCTTTTATCCAGCTCCTGAATGTACTGATTGAAGAGATACTGGCTCAGGCTGCTGTGCTGAGAGTAGGTGCGTTGCGTTTCCGCTTCAGCCAGCTTCAGCCCGCTTTGATAGCTGAGACCATAAATCAATGCGGTGCCCGCGCCTGACAGGAGCAGCAATGCAGAGAGCCAGAAGGCAAATAGTGAGTAGCGCTTCATTGCTGGATGCCTGAGTAGCGGAAAGCATGCTGGCGCAATGACTGCAGCTCGGTGGCAGGAGTATGGCTGGTCACCAGTACCATCTTGCCGGAGAAAACCTGAGGCACGGGCTGATGCTGCAGGTCGAGGTGTATGGCTTCGGCAATGGCAATGCCACTGTCGTCATTCATGCGCATGACGGTGGCTTCTATCAGCCCTTGTTTCAGCATCTCCAGCTCCTTGTCACCACCTCCCCAGCCGTTCAATAACACTGTGCCGTGTTGGGTGCTGTGGTGAGCTAGTGCATCGCTGATACCCACTGCCAGATCGGTCGCTGCTGCAAATATCATCGATGGCTGCGGTGATTGTGCCAGAATGCGTTCGGTCGTCTTATAGGCAGAGCTGCGTGTACCTTCTGTGTAAAAAGCAGAGAGAAGCTGCCATTCACCCTTTTGCTCCATCTGATTGATGAAGGTGTCCCCCCGAGTCTGGCTGACATAACCGGGCAACCAGTAGACGACGGAAAACCGGCTGTGTTTGGGCAGGATGGTCAGGTAGTGATCAGTCAGCAGCTGTGTACCCAGTTCATGGTCAAAGCCGACATACATCAGCGGTTTCGGGGCGTCCCATTCTTTCAATGGTGTCGTGATGTTCTGCAGGATCAGCTTCGTTTTTCCGTCAATCAGTACTCGATCCAGCATTTTCTTGTCTGGCATGGAGTCGAGCGTGGTAATCAGATAGTCCGGGTGCTGATTCAGCGCCAGTGCTAATTTGGCCTCCTGCTGTCTGGGCGGCTCATCAGGGCGCAGATTGAATACGTGCAGGGTAAAGGGAATCTGCAACTCGTTGAGGCGCTGGCTGATCACGTCCGTATTGGTTTTCCAGTAGCCTGAAACCTGATTGCCTGGCTGCACAATCATGATCTTGACGGGATGAGAAGGCGGAGAGGTAAGTGCGACTGCCGGTGCGCCGACCGTCTGTGCCAAGGCATCGCTCAGGATTTTTTGCTCTGGGTGAGCCGCAAAATAGTCACTGAGGTGCCAGTAGGGATAATTCCAGGTTTCGGCAGCCTGTGTGTTGAGCTGCCAGAGCCATCCCAGCGTACTTATGAAACAAAACAGCAGTGTACGCATTGGTGAATCCAGATGGAGGGATCGCAACGGTCCCGAGTTCGTCGGCATTCTTGAATAAAAGGCATTGTAGAACCACTATGTGAAGGGCTCAATCTGCCGTAGCCCCTTCGCTGGCATCGATCAAGAGCAATGCAGAGCGCTTGGCGTGAAATCAAAATTTTGCTACATCAATTCATTAGCTGCAGTATTTCGGTGGTATCTCGTTATTCGCAGATCCTGTGAACAGCATTCAAGAAGGTAAGTCTATGCATGAGAAGGACCCACTCGGTGAGTTGCCGAGCCTTGGCCCTGCGGAAGAGCGTAAGCACAGAGCGGCGAATGTGGCAGCCGGTAATCAGCGAGCGACTGGTAAGTCAGGAGGAGGCTGGGGAGTCAGCCTGCTATTGCTGATCGCTGTGGGCGGACTGGGGTATTGGTCTTATACCCAGCAACAGCAGCTATCAGCACGGTTAACCGACACTCAGGCCCGGTTACAGCAAGCCGGTCAGCGTCTTGGGCAGCTGGAAGGTCTGCTCAGCGCCAGTCAGATGACCACATCAGAATCCGGGCAGAAGCTGCAGTCTACCCTGAGCCAGGTCAAGCTGGGTCAGGAGTACATTACCGAGCAACAGCAGCAATTGCTCAATCAGTATCAGCAGTGGCAAAAGTCTCTGGAAAGCCAGGTACAGGATCTGGTCACACAGGTACAGTCCATCACCAATCATCAGGGTGATCAGGATCGCAGTCTCGATGCCCAGAGTGAGCGCATATCTGCGCAATCCAGCCAGTTCGATGCGCTATCGCAACGCCTTGACCTGCTGGACAAAGGACGGGGTGAGGTGCTGGATCGACTGACCACGGTAGAAAGTACGGTGGCTGATGTACAGAGTAAACTGGGTACCCAGCTGGCACTGCTGGATAAACAGCTGCAGGACATGCAGACCAGGGTTGATCACAACAGCACTGCTACAGGCCAGCTGAGTTCTGCGCAAGTCGCTGAGCTGAATGAACTGAAACAGGCACAGGATAATCTCAGCGCCAGTATTGCCTCACTCAAGTCGGACCTGGCCAGCCAGGGTAAACAGCTTGCCAGTCAGCAACAGGCACTGAAGGGGGCTCAACGCAGTACTTCTTCGCAGGATAGTGAGATCCGCCTGTCGGCGATGGAGGAGCGTATCAGTCAGACTGAGGATGCTATCCGGTCTATTGACAGCTTCCGTCAGCAAATCAACCAGCGCCTGGTGCGTATCGAGGATCTGGTCAAGCGTCGTTAAGAATCTGTCCACGCCCTGTGGAGGTCGAGGTACCACGTGCAGCAGACTGAATCATTGCGATTGTTCTGGGGGATCAAGGTGCCTGAGCCTTTGGCAGGGCGTCTGCTGGCGTTATGCCCTGACTCGCTGCGCTCAGTACATCCCGCTGCTGATGTACATCTCACTCTGGTGTTTCTTGGTGATGTAGTGGTCGAGCGGATTGCACCGATGGTGGAGCAGGTGAACCTGAGCTTGCAAAAGACTGCACTTGAGCGGGCTGTGACGCTGCAGCCAGGTGAGCTGAGACCCTGGGCTGTGGGTCGTCATCGGACGCTGGTTGGAGCCTTTCCCGTGTTGACTCCCGAGCTTGCGATGCTCAGGCAGTCAGTCATGGACGGGGTCTCTGCTGCTGGTGTGATCGGTGTGGATGATAAGCGGGACTTCGTGCCGCATGTCACGTTAGGCTGGCTAAATGGTGGCGCTGAGGCAAATCTCGAAGGGCAGGCGCTTGATGAAGGATTCACCTGGTCCACCGATACGGTTGAGCTCTACGTCAGCAGTGGACATCAACGAAGTACTGATCCATGTCGGTATAAGGTGCTAAAGTCCATTTCCTTTGTAAGGTCATAGCGTAAAATGATGGCCTTTTTGAGAGCGACATTGGGCGCTCTCATCTCCTTATCACTATCAACACCGCCACGCCATGTCCGACTCTGCAATGACTTCGATCCGTACACCTGAACTCCTTTCTCCCGCTGGTACTCTGAAAAGTATGCATTACGCCTATGCCTACGGCGCTGATGCGGTCTACGCCGGACAGCCACGCTATAGTCTGCGCGTACGTAATAACGACTTTGATCTGAACCATCTGCAGCAAGGGATTCAGTTCGCCCATGCTCATGGCAAGCAGTTTTATGTGGCCAGCAACATTGCGCCGCACAATGCCAAGCTGAAAACCTATCTGCGGGATATGGAGCCCGTGGTCGCCATGGCGCCGGATGCGCTGATCATGTCTGACCCGGGCTTGATCATGATGGTGCGCGAGCGCTGGCCGGAGCAGACCATCCATTTGTCGGTGCAGGCCAATACACTGAACTGGGCAGCGGTAAAGTTCTGGCAGCAGCAGGGCATCAAACGCATCATCCTGTCGCGTGAGTTGTCACTCGACGAAATTGCGGAAATACGCCAGCAGGTGCCGGAAATGGAGCTGGAGGTTTTTGTCCACGGTGCGCTCTGCATCGCCTATTCAGGACGGTGTCTGCTTTCTGGATACATTAACCATCGTGATCCGAATCAGGGCACCTGCACCAATGCCTGTCGCTGGAAATATGACGCCCATCAGGCGGTTGAGGATGACAAGGGCGATCTGATTCCGGTGCAGCAGTGTGATCCCCTTGGTATTGAAGAGGTGGCTCCGGTGCTGCTGCAGGAAGCAACACGCCCGGGCGAATATATGCCTGCTTACGAGGATGAACACGGCACCTACATCATGAACTCCAAAGACCTGCGTGCTGTTCAGCATGTGCCGACCTTTGTCCGCCATGGTCTGCATTCTCTGAAGATCGAGGGACGTACCAAGTCGCATTATTACGTTGCTCGGACCGCTCAGGTGTACCGAAAGGCCATTGATGATGCGGTGGCGGGACGCCCCTTTGATATGGCGCTGATGGATGAGCTGGAAAATCTGGCCAACCGTGGCTACACCGAAGGTTTCTATCGACGCCACGTGCACGATGAATATCAAAATTATCAGACCGGCAATTCGGTGGGAGTGCACCAGCAATTTGTCGCCGAAGTGCTGGCGTGGGATGCCGCTCAGGGCTGGGTTGAGTTTGACGTGAAGAATCGTTTTGCGGTTGGCGATACCGTTGAGCTGATGACGCCGGCAGGTAACCGCCGTTTCCAGCTTGATAATCTCAATAGCCTCAATGGGCAGCAGATTGAAGCGGCTCCCGGGTCCGGTCATCGTGTGCGCGTTCACATGCCAGTAGAGAGCGATCTGCAATATGCCCTGTTGATGCGTGATCTATCCCTTTAACAGGCTGTTGAA
>NZ_LAPT01000147.1 GCF_003194385.1 Pokkaliibacter plantistimulans | reverse complement strand
CTGTGGAAAAACGCTATCGAGGCAGCCGAGACAAGGAAATACCCCGAGGGCACAAGAAACAGGCGAAAAAGCGGAGTTTAGTGGACTAAATGAGCATTTGACTCGCTTTGCTCGCCCCTTCGGGGCCGTGCTAAAACACGTTCAGCCTTCGGCTGTGAGCCTGTTTTTGACGCGGTATTCGGCAACGCAGATAGATTTTCAACGACCTGTTAGAGCAGTTTAACGATCCGGGCTCCGCACTGGCCTTTCAGGCCAGTTTGGAGCGAAAGATAAAGAACACGGCACCGAGAATGCACAACCCGGCCCACAGATAATCGAGGGTCAGTTTTTCTTTCAGATAGAACACGGAGAAAGGCACAAACACCATCAGGGTGATCACTTCCTGCATGATTTTCAGCTGACCCACACTCATCACCGAATGGCCAATGCGGTTGGCGGGCACCTGGAACATATATTCAAACAGGGCAATACCCCAGCTCAGCAGCGCGGCAATCAGCCACGGCTTCTGCGCCAGATTCTTCAGGTGGGCATACCAGGCAAAAGTCATAAATACGTTGCTGCACACCAGCAACAGGCCGGTCATCCAGTAGGGATTCAATTGAGGCTCCAGAGGGAAGGGCGTGAGGATTCCGCAGGACAGCGAACCGAGAGGTCGGGCAATTCGCAAATTTTTCACTTTCCAGCGGCGGAGCTGATTATACTGCTGCCAATACGGCGTGGAACAAGCCCTGCCACTGCTGCCAGCCAGACTGACAGCGGCACAGGCGATAACGGTTTTTCCCGCCAGTACTCTGCAAATGCCTGCCAGTTCACTGACGCAAGGCGGCGTTTATGGAATAGCTTGATCGCGATACTCAGAGTGCGGCCGATTTTTTACTTACACTTGGTAGCCGACTGCAGATGCACTGCAGAGAATAGGGATAAAAAATGTACGACTCCAGGTGGAAATACCCCTTATGCGGCCCAGCGCTACCCTGCTAACCCAACAATGAAACCCTAAGCCATGGATCAGAACTCCTACTCCTACACGGAGTCCTATGGACCGGAACGCCCCCTGACCAAGACCCTGTCACGTCTGCGTGCCCTCGGCTTCGTACTTGGTGCCATTACCTGCTTCCTGTCACTGTTCATGCTGCCGCCCTGGCTGCTGCTGATCTTCGAAGGTGACAGCGACCGCGGCGCCTTTGCTCTGTCCTTTATCCTTGCCCTCTGCAGCGGCCTGACCATGCTCGGTCTTGGCTACGGCGCCCGTATGCATTTGCGTGCCCGCCATCTGTTCCTGCTGACAGTACTGAGCTGGCTGGTGCTGAGTTTCTTCGGCGCCCTGCCCTTCATGTTCTCGCGCCTGCATCTGTCACTGACCGACGCCATCTTCGAGACGGTTTCCGGCATCACCACCACCGGCTCCACGGTGCTGTCCAATCTGCCCACACTGTCGCACGGCATGCTGCTGTGGCGCGGCCTGCTGCAGTGGATGGGGGGGATCGGGATCATCGTCATGGCAATGGCGATCCTGCCGTTTCTGCGGGTCGGCGGGATGAAACTGTTCCAGACCGAATCCTCCGACCGCTCCGATAACCACCTGCCCAATGCCCGTGCCCTGGCGGCCAGCATCGGCAAGGTGTACGGCAGCATTACCCTGCTCTGCCTGCTGACCTTCTGGATCGGCGGCATGCGCTTCTTCGATGCGCTGGTGCATGCGCTGGCGACCGTATCCACCGGCGGTTTCGGCAATTACGACGACTCCTTTGCCCACTTCACCCAGCCGTTCCTGGCCTGGGCGGGTTCCTTCTTCATGCTGCTGTCGGCCCTGCCACTGGCACTCTATGGACGCATCTTCAAGCGTACCAACAAGCCGATCTGGCAGGATGATCAGGTCAAGGGCCTGCTGCGCTTCCTGCTGTTTGTGATTGTCATTCTGGCGATATGGCTGAAGCTGCAACCGGCCTATGCCTACATGAGCTGGGAAGAGGCGTTCCGCTACACCACCTTTAACGTCATTTCAGTGGTCACCACCACCGGCTTTGCCTACACCGACTACACCCAGTGGGGTGCTTTCGCGGTGCTGACCTTCTTCTTCCTGACCTTTATGGGCGGCTGCTCCGGTTCCACCAGCGGTGGCATCAAGATGTTCCGCTTCCAGCTGTGCACCCGCGCCCTGATGGGCCAGCTGCATCAGCTGCTGCACCCTCGTGCGATCCGTGAACAGCGTTACAACGGCCGCACCGTCAGTGATGAAGTGCTGCGCGCCATCATCGCCTTTGCCTTCTTCTACTGCCTGACTGTCGCCCTGATCGGTCTGGCGCTGACCACCATGGGGCTGGACGTACTGACCAGCCTCAGCGGCGCCGCTACCGCGGTATCCAACGTTGGCCCCGGCATCGGCGACATCATCGGCCCGGCAGGTAACTTTGCCAGCCTGCCCGACGGCGCCAAATGGCTGCTGGCCTTTGGCATGCTGATGGGCCGTCTGGAAATCCTCACCGTGCTGGTGCTGCTGATCCCCAACGCCTGGCGCTGGTAAACCGGAATCTGTTCCGGTGGCAGGATCAGCGCGACGCCGTCGATCCTGCCACACTTCTCTGCTGCTCCTGCCCTGAAACCCGCTCCCCCTCCGCTCTGGACTGTATCTTGCAGCAGCTGTGCTACCGATAGCTGCGATGACACCAAGAAACACCATGGCTGAACGAAATATGCCTGCCGCGCTGCGCTTTATGCTGGCAGCACGACGCTGTGACCTGCAGGGGCTGGAGGAGCTGGTCCATACCTGCAAACTGGTTTCCAATATCGCCCAGCTGGTGCATGCCCTGCAGAAGGAAAGGGGCTACTCCAATATCTATCTGGGCCGCAACGCCACCCACTACCGCACCGAACTGGATCAGTTCAGTGAAGAAGGCGACGCGCTGGAGCGCATTGTCCGTAATGGCTTTGAGCTGATGGATCTGGATGCCGTCGGCTCAGCCGAACGCGGTCGTCTGTATATCCGCATCGCCCATGTGTTCTACAGCATGGAGTCACTGGGCAGCCTGCGCCGCCGTATCCGCGACCATCAGATCAGTGCCCGTGATGCCACGGCAGCCTTTACCCAACTGATTGGTGGTCTGCTGGCCGTGGTGTTTGAAGCCGCTGACAGCGCCGCCGACCCGGAGATTACCCGCTCGCTGGTGGCACTGTTCAACTTCATGCAGGGCAAAGAGCTGGCCGGACAGGAACGCGCCACCGGTGTCGCCGGGTTTGCCCACGGCTATTTCGATGACGAGCACAAGCAGCGCATGCAAAGCCTGATCGACAATCAGGAACGCAGCTTTGAAGTGTTTCTGCGCTACGCCTCGGACGATGCCAAGGCACGCTGGCAGGTCATTTGCACCAATGAGGTGCAGGCCCAGACTGAGGGCTTCCGCAAGATTGCCGCCAATACCCACCCCGCCGCCAGTGTCGACACCGGCCTCTGTGAATTCTGGTTTGAAATGCAGACCCAGCGCATCAATGCCATGCAGGCGCTGGAGCAATACCTGACGCAGCAGCTGCAGGAGCAGTGCAAGAACAGCATCAGGGAGATCCGCGATGAGGTCAGCAGCCACCGTCGTCTGCTCGGTCAGCTGGCCGAACAGCATCTGCCGCTGGAGCAGGCGCGGCTGTTCAATGTGCAGGATGGCGACATCACCCCGCAGCCGCAGGATGTGATGCCGACCCAGGTCTCCCGCTCCATTCTCGATCTGCTGCAACTGCAGACCCGCCAGCTGCAGCAGGCCAATGATGAACTGACCGAAGCCCGCGCCAGCCTCAATGAACGCAAACTGATCGACCGCGCCAAGCATCTGCTGATGAGCGAATCCGGCCTCAGTGAAAACGAAGCCCACGCCAAAATGCAGCGCTCGGCGATGGATGGCGGGGTACGCATGGTGGATGTAGCACAACGGCTGATCGCCGCGGCGGAAAGGGTGAAGAATGGCGCCCGCACTGCACGGGCCTAGCCATCTGCCAGAGCAGCAAGGGCAGCCGCCGCGGCCCTTGCTGGTTTCAATACTCAGGACAGATGCTAGAACACCGAGATACCGGTTAGCGTAGTAAAGCGCTCCAGCGCTTCCACCCCGGCCATGGAGTTACCTTTGGCATCCAGCGCCGGGCTCCAGACGGCAATACTCATCAGGTTGGGGATAATCGCCAGAATCCCGCCACCGACCCCACTCTTGCCGGGCAGGCCAACGCGGAAAGCAAAATCACCCGCGGCATCATAGGTGCCACAGGTCAGCATCAGGGCATTGACTTCCTTGGCCTGACTGCGGGTCAGGAAACGGTCGGAGCAGCGCGGCGACTTGCCATGACCGGCCAGCAGCAACCCGGCACGGGCCAGATCACGGCAGCTCATGGCAATGGAGCAGTGCTCGAAGTAGGTGCGCAGCACCCGGTCGACCGAGCTGTGGATATTGCCGCAGCTTTTCATAAAGTGGGTCAGCGCCGCATTGCGGTCACGGTGTTCCCACTCCGAATCCGCCACTTCCAGATCCACATGAATACCGGGATTACTGGTCGCCTCGCGCAGCCATGCCAGCAGCTCAATCGTCGGATCGACGCTGCAGCCCAGCAGCCAGTCCGTGACCACCAGCGCCCCGGCGTTGATAAAGGGATTACGCGGGATACCGTTTTCGTACTCCAGCTGCACCAGCGAGTTGAAGGCGTTGCCTGACGGCTCCTTGCCCACCCGCTCCCACACCTGAGAACCGAGGCGGTTCAGGGCCAGCACCAGGCTGAACACCTTGGACACGCTCTGGATGGAGAACGGCTCATCGGCGTCGCCGATCACATACTCACGGCCATCCATCAGGCACAGCGACATGCCGAACTTGTCGGCCGGAATCTGTGCCAGCGCAGGGATATAGTCGGCGACCTTGCCCTTACCGACGTAGGGCTGCACCGCATGGAAGATTTCTTCCAGAAGTTCGGGATATTCCATCTCTTATCGTTATCTCAGTTGACGGGTTGACGCCCGCCCGGCTCTGTCGGCCAGGTCGGGGCGAATATCAAAACACGCCGGGAGAGGAATGCCTAGGAGCCTGTCGGTCTTTACCAAGAAATGCGCAGGCCGTGGTGCCTTACTTCAACGCATTCAGCCGACGGGCGATGGCATCAATCTGCTCGCTCATGCTACTGAGCTGGCTGGAGTCGTCGGCATTGCCGCTGGTCAGTTCGCGCAGACGGCTGACGAACTGGCTGAGACTGTCGGAGACCTTCTGCTGCTCGCTGGCAGCCACCGAAATCTGCGTAGCCTGATGGGTAATATCACCAAACGCTTCCACCACATGACGCAGATGCGCCGCGGTGGACTCGACCTTGCCCATGGCGTTATCGGTCTCGCTACGGCCCTGCTCCATGGATGCCACCGACTCTTTCGAGGCGGTCTGCAGGCGGCCCAGCACCTGCTCGATCTCAATGGCCGAGCTTTCGCTCTTGGCCGCCAGATTACGCACCTCGTCAGCCACCACCGCAAAACCGCGACCGGACTCCCCGGCACGCGCCGCTTCAATGGCCGCATTGAGCGCCAGCAGGTTGGTCTGCTCGGAGATACCCCGAATCACATTCAGCATGCCGTGGGCCTGTCGGCTGTCTTCATCGAGCTTGATGATATTGTTCTGCGCCGCGGTCATGACCTCGGTCAGCACCCGCATGGTGGCGATCACCGCTTCCATTTCGCGGCCACTGGTCAGCACATCCTGATGGATACGCTCGACGGTTGAGCGGGTTTCAGCGGCATAGTTCGCCACATCCTGCGCGGTCGCGCCGAACTCTTCGGTCGCCGCTGCCAGCGTATGGTTCTCGTCACTGAGGCTGGAGGCCTTGCCGAGGAAGTCGCGGCTGAAGTGCTTGAGGCTCTCGGCATCACGCAGCAGATAGGCCGACTCTTCGTAAATTTTCTCCAGCAGCTGCTTGAGCTTGTAGCCGTAGGCGTTGACCGACTGGCGCAGCAGGCCCAGCTCATTGAGCTTGCCGACACTCAGCTCCTGTGAGTGCGCCCCTTCCACCAGCTCATTGATCTGCCTAGTGGTCTGATTGACCCCGGCTAGAATGCGGTTGAAGAACAGCACCGCCAGCATGCCGACCAGCACCAGCAGCACGCCCACTGCCAGCATCAGGAAACGCCCCATGCTGCTGGCGATATCCGTCATACGGGTTTCAGGCACCACCAGCCCCAGTGTCCAGCCAGTATCGGGCTGCCTGATCAGGCTGACGTAGGCATCACCGTCGAGCACGCCGTCATCCGGCAGAGCCATATTGCGCTGGCCCTGCAAGGTGGCTGCGGTTTGCATTACCGCAGCCAGCCAGGGCAGCTGGGCACTCAGCTCTTTGCCCGACATCATTGAGTTATCCGCCTTGACCACATTGGCCACCTGTTTGGGGAAGCTGATCATCTGGCCACTGGCATCCATGGCAAACATATAGCCGCCATTCTCGTCGCCAATGCGTTGCAGCAGCGCGGTGATGCCGTCCAGCATCATGTCGACGGTGGCAACGCCGGTGAACTTGCCGTCCTTCTGCATCGGCACGGTACAGGTGATCATCGGTGTCTTGGTAAAGGGATCCACATAGGCATCCGACCAGCTGCAGTGATTGGCCTTGCCGCTCTTGCCGACCTGATACCAGCTTTCGTTGTGGTAACCGCTGCCCTTGGGATCGTTGTAGTCGTCCAGATAGTCCATACCACTGGCCGAGCGTCCCCAGAAGAAGCTGCGCCGCTCCACACCCTGAGTAAAGCCATTGGGTTCCGGCCAGATACCCCCACCGGCGATGCTTTTATCGCCATGGTTATCAATCACCGCCGGGAAGACCTGTTTGAACAGTGCCTCATCGCGGGGCAGTGAGCTGCCCTCCTGCGCCAGCGTGCTGGCCAGCAGCTGAATTTTCTCCAGTCTGGCGCTGAACAACTCACTCAGACTGGCCTGACTCAGGGTGAGCTGATGCTGCCGCTCGTTGATCAGATCAGGTTTGACCTTCACTTCCACTACCGCCCAGATCACCAGCATGGCCAGCACAATAATGGCGGCCAGGGTCAGAGTGATCTGATGGCGAATCATCAGCATGGGCTTCATCTACGGCTCTCCTTCTGCAGACGGGGTAAAGAGGCGGACAGGGGCGCAGACAGGCAGCGCTACCCCGATCACCAACACCAGACCTGTTTCAGACTAGTCCAGAATGTCGGGATGTACTGCCAATGAGGGCCATTGGCCGGGCATTTGGCGTGATCGTTGATATAAGGCAAATATCACGCCACACCTCGCCCTACACACAGCGGTAAGCCCTGAAGAAAGAGGCGTGGGCAATAACCGGGAGAGTCGCCATTGCCCACAGCCGTGTTATGCCGTTACCCCATGCGCCTCCAGACTGACCACCTGATCGGCCATCCGTGCGACCAGTGCCTGATCATGGCTGACCAGCAACAGCGCCAGCCCCTGCTCGGCACAGAGATCACCCAGCAGCAGCATCACCTGTTGCTGACTGACAGGATCAAGGCGCGAGGTGGCCTCATCCGCCAGCAGCAGCCGGGGTTTGAGCAGCAGCGCCCGGGCCAGTGCCATACGCTGCAGCTCACCGCCGGAAATGGCCGCAGGCAGACGCTGCAGCAGAGAAGGATGCAACCCCAGTCGCTCCAGCAACACCGCCAGTTCCTTGTCACTGAAGCCATGACGGCGCTGCAGGTCGTTAAACCCCTGCGCCAGGGTGAGATGAGGAGCAAAAGCCGACGGCGGATCCTGATAGAGCTTTTGCAGCTGCAATGACGTCAGCCCCGACGTACGGATCACCTGCCCCTGATCCGCAGGCAGCAACCCCAGCAGGATATTACCCAGCGTGGTTTTGCCGCAGCCGCTGGGGCCGGTGATGGCGGTGATCTGCCCCGGCTGCAGGCGCAGATGCAGCCCACTGAACAGGCAGCGGCCACCCATGTATTTACTCAGCCCGCGCCCCTCCAGCAGCTGCCCGCCAGTATCAGTCCATGACGGTTGACGAACCGGCCAGCGGCCCGGATCAGCCTGCAGCAGACGCCGGCTGTAGTCGTGGCGTGGCTGCTGTAGCAGCTGTTGCGCCTGCGTCACTTCCAGCAGCTCTCCGCCACGCATCACACCGATCACTCCGCCCAGCTGCTGGGCCAGCTGCAGATCATGGGTGATGGTCAGCAGCAGTCGCTGCCCTGCCGCCTCACGCAGCAGCTGTTGTGCCACGCTGTCGCGCAGTGCTTCATCCAGCCCCTTGGTCGGCTCATCGGCCAGCAGGACCTGACCACCTGCGGCATCCGCCATGGCAATGGCGACCCGCTGGCACATACCGCCAGACAGCTGGAACGGATAACGCTCCGCCACCGGTGGCTGCGATACAACCGCGTCATGCAGCGCCACGTTCTGCAGGTTATCCAGCGCCTGCTGACGTGCCTGCGCCGCGCTCAGGCCACGTACCTGCTGATGGACTTCCTGCACCTGCTGGCGCACGGTCATGGTCGGGTCCAGCGCCAGCCAGGGCTCCTGCGGCAACAGCGCCAGCGTTCGCCCCCACAGCGCCTGCCGCTGCGCTGCCGGCAAACGCAACAGCTCCTGTGCCGGCTGGCCCGGCAGCTGCAGCCAGATCTGGCCGTGGGCCTGCAACCCGTCAGGCAGGCTGCCCATAATGGCGTGCATCACCAGCGACTTACCGGAGCCGGATTCGCCCAGCAGGGTCAGCGGCGTTCCGGCCGTCAGGGTCAGACTGATATCCCGCACCAGCAAGGTCAGCCCGGCACGAATGGAGAGATGTTCGATACGCAGTGACAGGCTCATGATTTGCGCCCTCCGCTGATCAGTTGCAGCGCCAGCACCAGCAGGAAAATCAGCAGCGAGGGTAGCAGCACCAGTGCCGGAGCCTCCGCGTAATAGGGCAGCAATTCGACGATCATGCTGCCCAGCTCCGCCGTCGGTGGCCGGACCCCGACACTGATGGCACTGAGGGTGGAAATACCGATGATGGCGGTACTCATGGCAAAGCTGGCGAGAGTCAGCAGCGTCGGCGCCAGCGCCGGTAACAGCAGACGGCGCAGGATATAACCGGGGCCGAAACCGAGCATGCGGGTGGCTTCGATATAGGGCTGCTGCAGGATCACCGCACTGCGGGCGCGGCTGATACGGAAAAACTCCACCCACAATGCCAGTGCTAGGCCCAGACACAGCGGGATAAAGTGACCGGGCGCGAAGGCGATCACCAGCAGCACCAGCAGCAGGCCGGGCAGCGCCATGATCATATCGGCCAGTGCCACCAGCGCTTTTTCCAGCCAGCCACCGCGCCAGGCCGCCACGATGCCGAGCAGGACGCCGGGCACCACGGCCATCAGCGTCGTCAGCAGTGCCAGCAGAAACGACAGCTGCGCCCCATGCGCCAGCCGGGCCAGCATGCTGCGACCATAGGGGTCTGTGCCCAGCCAGTCATGGCCACCGAAGGGGGCGAGCGCATTGAGCAGATCCTGCCGGTCCGGGTCAGCACTGATCAGCCAGGGACCGAGCAGCGCAAAGCCACTCACCACCAGCAACAGGCCCCAGCCCAGTCGCTGCGCCCATCGGCTCGGCTGGGGCCTGGCGGCCTGCGCCAGTGCGGCGTGGATATCCGTTGTGGGTGACGTCACCACCGTGGAATTCATCGCGTACCTCCCTGACGGGGGTCAATCCAGCGGCAGGCGGCATCAATCAGCAGATTGATCAGCACAAACAGCAACCCCAGCGTCAGCACCGTGCCCTGCACCATCGGCACATCACGGGCGATGATGGCGTGCACCATGGCATGACCGATACCGGGATAAGCGAAGATCGACTCGACCACCACCACGCCTTCAATCAGATAGACCGCCTGCACACCGAGGTAGGCCACCACCGGAATAGCCGCATTGCGCAGGCCATGGCGCTGTATCAGCGTCAGCCCGCGCAGCCCCTTGTGACGGGCAAAGGTGAAATAGGCTGACTGCTGCACTTCCGCCATGGCATCGCGGCTGACCCGGCAGGACAGGGCGGCCAGCCCCAGTGCCAGGGTCAGCGCAGGTAAAAGCAGGTGCTGCCAGCTGCCAAAGCCAGCAGGCGGCAACCAGCCAAGCTGGATACTGAACAGCCACATCAGCAGCAGCCCCAGCACAAAAGGCGGCAGCGCCCGCACGCCGATGGCCAGCGCCTGACTGCCACGATCCAGCCAGCCCCCGGCACGGGCACCGGCGATAATGCCAAGGGGAATCCCCAGCAATGACAGCAGCAGACTGGCCAGCGCCAACCATAGCGAATGGCCCAGCTGCACCTGCAGCTCCTCAAGGATCGGGCGTCCCGTCACCAGCGAATGACCCAGATCGAACTGCGCCAGTTGCCACAGCGCCCGCCCGTATTGCTGCAACAAGGGCTGCTCCAGCCCCAGTTCCTGCCGTACCGACTCTGCCGCCTGCAGACTCATGGCATCAGGGCCATAGCGTCCGGCAGCGATACGCATGGCCGGATCACCGGGCAGGCTGTGCATCAAAGCAAAACACAGGGAACCCACCAGCAGGCTGACCAGCACCGCCTGCAGGGCACGGCCCAGCAGCACCGTGCCCCAGAGTGAAGACCTGAGCATGGGTTATTCCTCACTCTTCCAGCGCAGGCTGGTCAGGTGATAACTCAGCTCGTAAGGGTCAACCTGTACGCCTTCCAGCTGGCGGCTGGCGGCCACCGCCAGCTCAGACCAGGCCACCGGAATCACCGGCAGTTGTTGCTGCAGGGTCTGGTTGATCTGCTGTTGCAGCGGTGCCTGCCGGGCGGCGTCGGTGATCACTTGCAGTTGCTGCAGGCTGCTCTGCATCTGTGCATCGCTCCAGCCCATCGCGCCCCAGTCACCTCCTTCGGGGCCGTAATCCTGCAGCAGGGTGCCGAGGGGATTGGGCACCAGTGAGAAGTTGCGGGCAAACAGCGCCATCTGCAGCACACCATCACGATGCTGGCTGACAATCTCCGAGCTGTTACCTACCGCCACCTCGACCGCGATGCCGACCTCGCGCAGCTGCGCCTGAATCGCCGTGGCCAGCACCGGCAGTTCCGGCAGGTTGGAGTAAGTCAGCAGCTTCACCTGAAAAGGCTGGCCGTCTTTCTGCAGGATGCCGTCTGCCCCCGCCTGCCAGCCCGCCTCAGCCAGCAGCGCGCGGGCCTTGTCCAGATCACGCGGGATGGGAGCCAGCTGGCTGTCGTGCCAGGCGCCCATAGCCGGGGAAAACAGCTGATTGGCAGCGACCTTATCGTTACGCAGAATCGCTCTGGCCATGCCCTGACGGTCCAGCGCCAGACTCAGCGCCTGACGCACCCGCACATCACTGAACAGGGCGGAACCGGCATTAAGCTTGAGCATGCGGGTACGCGGCAGGGTCACCACTTCGGTATGCAGGCGCGGATCACGGCTCAGGGCCGCCACGGACACCGGCAGCAGCGAAAACACCAGATCGGCCTCGCCGCTCTGTGCCATCAGCGCCCGGGTTTCGCCCTTGCCTACCGCCAGATAACTGGCACTGTCGATGGCCACCTTGCCTCCCCACCAGTGCTCATTGCGCTTGAGCTCCAGCTTGAGCGGCAGAGTCATGGTCTGGATCTGATAGGGGCCAGTGGCGATGATCTGGCTGACCTTGCCCTCCGCGGTATAGGAAGACGGCGCCAGAATCAGGGTGCTGTAATTGGCAAGAAAGGCTGGCAGCGGCGCAAAGACCCGTTCCAGTTCAATCACCAGCTGTGAACCTTCGGCACGAATGGCTTTGACGGGCACCTGTTTGAGCACCCCGGCGCCCTGATGGGCACGCTGCAGTTCGGCAGCGACAATATCGGCGGTCAGCGGCGTGCCATCATGGAAACTCACCCCCTCGCGCAGCTGGAACTGCCAGCGCAGCCCGTCCTCACTGACCTGCCACGCGGTGGCCAGCTGCGGCACGATATGCCCCTGACTGTCTGCAGCGGTCAGGGTTTCTGCAACCTGCATGCGGGTGAATACATAGCCGGACTGGCTCGCTTCAACCCCGGTCATCTCCCACGGCCCCACCACGTTCAGCGTTCTGGCCGACACCGGCGTCAGCATGCTGCCGAACAGTGCCGCCGCCAGCATGACCGACCTGACCCTGAGATTAACCCCTGAACTTTGACTTCCCTGTTTGATGTGTTGCCGATTCACAATGCGCTCCTTAAGACATGTTATGACATAACAAATCGCGCATGATTATCGTTTGCTGTTATGAAGTCAACAATGTGCACGCAAAATGCAGGGGATAAGGCATGACTGCGGGAAGGAGTTCCCCCTCCCGCAAAGGGTGGATACCGCAGCGCATCCACCGTACCGTCCTGATAAGACTTTACCCCCCGACCTCAGCAGGACCAGCCCAGCAGGGCATTGAACAGCGGCGACAGCGCCCTGTTGCTGGCCACCAGTAACGCCTGTCCCTGACGGTGCAGATAGCTGACATAGCCCGTGGCTTCTTCCACCAGCAGGGCACCGGCACGGCAGGGGTTGTAGCTGCCGGTATGCTGCCAGTAGCCATCCAGACGACCGCAGGCCACATACGCCAGCTGCAGGGAAGTTGAGGCCATCATCCGCAGGCGGTGCACAGCGGGCGCCAGTTCGGCCACGCCCTGCAGGGCGGTGTCCAGCAGCATCAGCTGTTCAGGCAGACAGGTCGCCACTACCGCGTCAGCCAGCTGCGTCTTGTCACCGATCTGCAACTGCTCATGGCTGCAGAAGGCCCCCTCTTCCCGCACTGCCGAAAACATTTCCTGTGCGGCGGGATCGTACACCAGCGCCAGTATCGTCTGGCCCTGATGCACCAGTACCAGCGAGGCGGACCACATGGGCATCGACTGGCTGAAGTACTCCAGCCCTTCGATGGCCTGATAGTACCAGTAGGTTCGGGGTGGCTCGCCGTCGCTGGCACCCTCGGCATCAACCCAGGCAATGGGGCCGAACGCCTGGGTCAGGCTGGCCTGCATCACCTTGGCGGCCCACTGCTGCTTGCTCTGGCAATAGGGCAGACGCCCGGCAATACCGCCCTGCAGGCGGCGGCGACTGATCTCCCAGTACAGCTGATCGGTGATCTCACGCAGCAGCGACTCGCAACGGAAGGGGCTGACCCCGAGGCTGTCGAGGACGGAATGGCGGGACTGGAACAGGTCAGCAGAAAGATGAATGGTCATGACAGGCTCCTGGCAAACGACGGCAGCCTATGATGGCGCTTTTGAAACTGGCGGGATAACATCATTTGGCCATTCAATAATCAAATCAGGCCAACCATGTATACCCAGCCCAAAACCGTCGAAGGCCAGCCGATTCAGGTCTATACCCACAGCCTGAGCGAAGACACCGAAGTCCATCCTCACTGTCATACCGAAGGACAGATCTGGGCGATTTTTGAGGGTATTGTCATCACCGAACTGAACGGTCGCCACTGGACCCTGCCGCAAGGGCGCATCTGCTGGATTCCGCCGGGCGTGGTGCACTCCGCCCGCACTCAGCATGCGGTCAACGCCTGGATGGCCTACCTGCGCCCGGACCTGTGCCATGCCTTTCCCGAGCAGCCTGCGGTCTTTGTGGTGACGGAGCTGACTCAGGCGCTGATCCAGCGCATCAACGGCTGGTATCACTATGGCGAAAGCAGCTCTCATGAGCTGACCCCGGCGCAGCAGCGCCTGATGGCGGTGCTGCTGGATGAACTGCTGGCGGCGCGCACCGACCCCATGTGCCTGCCGATGCCGAGCCACCCCGGCCTGTACCGGATGGCATATCAGCTGATGGCAGAGCCGGCCGACAAACGTTCGCTGGCCGAGTGGGCCAGTTACTGTGGCCTGTCAGAACGTGGCCTCAGCCGTCATTTTCGCAGTGAAACCGGCTTATCACTGGTGGAGTGGCGCACTCAGGCACGGATGACCCGTGCGGTGCAGCTGCTGATGGAAGGCCAGAGTGTGACCGCCATCGCGCTGGAAGTGGGTTATGACAGCATCAGCAACTTTATCAGTACCTTCCGCCGTCACTTCGGTGTCACCCCGACGCAATACCGGGGCTAGCCTGCTGTTCCGTTGCCAGGGGTGCCAGTGGCAGATAGAGATCCAGCTCCGCCTCATGTTCTGCCACATCGGGAAAGAAACGCAGGCGCTGGCAGTACAGCGGAAAGTCACGCAGGCTCTCGCCACTCTGCACCAGCCACTGGCCATAGAGAAACTGCATCGCCGCGCCAAGGCCATCATCACTGCCCACATGGCGCAAGCGTGCGCAGCGTCCGCCCTGCAGCAACTTGCTGGTGATGCCCGCCGCGCTGTCGCTGACGGGTTGCGGTACGGCCACCGCAATATCCAGCCGGAATTCTGCTGCCGGCGTCTGCTCGGGGTCGTTGTAGAACAGGTTATAGGTCGCGTGGCGCTGCGGTGACAGCCCATGCTGCTGACGCCAGCGGATAAAACGCCGTATCGAATCCCCCAGCAGACGCGGGTCGCCGTGATGCTCCAGTACCGCCAGCCAGATCGCTGGCACCTCCACCACGTCCACCTGCTCTATCGTCAATAAGGGCTTCATCTGCCTGCTCCTGTGCCTGCTCAAGGGGTCAAAATGGCTGGCCCAGCCTGGCCAGTCCGGCTGCAGCCTGAACTGCCGCGGTGCCTGCCCGGTCAGCCGGGTAAAGGCCCGGCTGAATGACTCGGGAGCCTGATAACCGCAGTCCAGCGCAACAGAGGTGACCGGCAGCTGACGGAAGGCCAGCTGCAGGGATGCCCGCTTCAGGCGGCACAAACGCACGTACTCGCCGACGCTCAGCCCCATCCACGCCGCGAACTGGCGCTGAAAATGAAAGCGCGAACAGCATGCCACCTCACTCAGCTGGTCAATGCTCAGCTCGCTCTGCAGATGCTCATCGATATAGCGCAGCAAACGGCGGAAACGCGGCGGGCAGGCTAGCGGGTTGTGACTCATCGGCACCTCGTTGCAATAACGCTCAGCATAGGGCGGATACCGCCCGCGAACCTGACCCAAAGTGCTGTTTCATCTCTGTCGACCAGTGTTGCAGCGCTGACAGATAAATATCCAAACCTTGATATACGTCTACACTTCATAGCGGCAGTAAGACGGATAATGATTCCGACCAAGACCGGCAGAGCACATCCTGCCACCATTCAGGAGCACCAGCCATGTTACCGGAAATCAACACCATCCTTTACGCGTCAGACCTCGGTACCAACTCACGTCCCGCCTTTCGTCTGGCCGTCAAACTGGCAGCGCAGAACAACGCCAGCATCACCTTCCTCCACGTGATCGAGCCGATGAACAACACTGCGGAGAACGTCATCTCCAACTACCTGTCGGCAGAAATGTACAAGGAGCTGAAAGAAGCCGGCGTGACCGAGCTGAAAGCCACCATGGTCAAACGTATCGAAGCCTTCTGTCAGGACGAATTGCCCGCCGACTTCACCTTCCCCAAAGGCAAGCCGGAAGCCCGTATTGCTGTGGGTAATGTCGAAGAGGAAATCCTCTACGTGGCTGACCATATCAACGCCGACCTGATTGTTATGGGTACCCGTACCCACTCCAACCTGACCAAGCTGTTCCTCGGCTCCAGCGCCCAGAAAGTGCTGCAGCGGAGCAAGCGCCCCGTGCTGATCGCACCGCTGGACCCGAACTGAGGTTCAGGCGCTCGCGCGCCAGCCCGCGGGGTTGTGAGCCCGGTCGTCAGCTGCTAAGGTGACGACCGCTGGCAGATTAACACGCCGGGTGAATACTCCACCTGAGAGCGACGGGTAGCCAATTAGCGCTGCTCAAGACTCTAGTCACTGCCATGTACAGGTTTGCAGCGATGCCTTGCGTCGCTGCATCAACGTAACCGGTACATGGCCAACTTCGTGCATGTTCCGGTTACCTGTTGCTTGAGGTGACCCATGACGACAACCCCGTCTTCCCGTTCTTGCCAATCATCATCAACTTCCACTGCTCCGCGACTGTGGCTGAAGCAGCCGCTGGCGATTTTTACCGGTAATCAGCAGGACGCCCGCGGCGGTCTGGTGGTACAGGGCAGCACCATCGTCGAACTGATTGCCGCCGACAGCCAGCCAACCGGGCCAGTCGATCAGATCTGGGATGCCCGCCGTCACGTGCTGCTGCCGGGGCTGATCAACACCCATCACCATCTGTACCAGACCCTTACCCGCGCCTTCCCGCCGGCCCTGAACAAACGCCTGTTTCCCTGGCTGCAGACCCTCTATCCGGTCTGGGCACGGCTCCAGCCGCAGATGCTGCACGCCGCCACCCAGCTCGGCATTGCCGAACTGCTGCTGTCGGGCTGCACCACCGTGGCCGATCATCATTACCTGTTCCCGCAGGCGCTGACCGAAGCCATCGATATTCAGGTGGACGCTGCCAGCAGTCTCGGCGCCCGCCTGATGCTGACGCGCGGCTCCATGAGCCTCGGTCAGGAACAGGGCGGCCTGCCGCCGCAAACCACGGTGCAGGATGAAGACACCATTCTTGCCGACAGCGAACGGGTGATTAAGCGCTATCACCAGCACGGCGCGGGCAGTCAGGTACAGATTGCGCTGGCGCCCTGCTCGCCGTTTTCCGTCACCCCGCAGCTGATGAAAGACAGCGCCGCGCTGGCCCGCCAGTACGGTGTGCGGTTGCATACTCATCTGGCCGAAACACTGGACGAAGATGCCTTCTGCCTGCGCACCCTCGGCAAGCGGCCGCTGGACTATCTGGCCTCGGTCGACTGGCTGGGCGAAGACGTCTGGCTGGCCCATGGCATTCATTTCAATGATGAAGAAGTGCAGGAACTGGGACGACAGCGGATGGGCATTGCCCACTGCCCCAGCTCCAACATGATTCTGGCCTCGGGCATCTGCCGCACGCGGGAACTGGAAGCTGCCGGTGTCCATGTCGGTCTGGCGGTGGATGGCTCCGCCTCTAACGACGGCTCCAATATGATCGCCGAAGTGCGACAGGCGCTACTGATCAACCGCCTGCGTTATCAGGCCGATGAAGTAACCCATCTGGATGCCTTGCGCTGGGCCACACAGGGCAGCGCGCGGGTGCTGGGGCGGGATGACATTGGCGAACTGGCGGCAGGCAAGCAGGCGGATGTGGCCTGTTTCACCCTGGATGAGCTGCGCTTCTCCGGTGCTCATGATCCGCTAGCCGCACTGGTGATCTGTGGTGCCCAGCAGGCCGATGCGGTCATGGTCGGCGGTCAGTGGCGAGTGCAGCAGGGGCAACTGCTGGATCTGGATGTAACGGCTCTGCGTCAGCGTCATCAGCAGCAGGCGCGGCTGATCGCACAGGCCAGCTGATCAGGCAGAAATACAAAGCGGGCCAGTACGGCCCGCTTTGTCTTAACAGGCTGTTGAAAAACGTTATCGAGGCAGCCGAGACAAGGAAGAAACAGGCGAAAAAGCGGAGTTTAGTAAACTAAATGAGCATTTGACTCGCTCCGCTCGCCCCTTCGGGGCCGTGCTAAAGCACGTTCAGCCTTTGGCTGTGAGCCTGTTTTTGACGCGGTATTCGGCAACACAGATAGATTTTCAACGACCTGTTAAGCCGACACGCAGGCGCTACACACGTCCCTCTCTCCCTGAGAGAGGGCAGCCACACGCTGCACATCTGTATCAGGTAAAA
>NZ_LAPT01000146.1 GCF_003194385.1 Pokkaliibacter plantistimulans | reverse complement strand
TCTGCTCTGTCTGCTCTGTCTTCTGTTGATTTCAAGTAGAAAGCCCTGCGGTGGCCAGGCTTTCTATTACTGCGATATTTACAGTGCAGAAGTTGGAGGACCAGCTAGTCTTCGATAACCAGCTGACGTTCTCGGTTGCCTTTTTCCAGCAAGGGTTTAAGGAACTGTCCCGTGTGGGATTGTCGATTGTCCGCAACCTGTTCCGGTGTGCCGGTGGCAATAATCTGGCCTCCACGGCTACCGCCTTCTGGACCCAGATCGACTAGCCAGTCTGCGGTCTTGATCACGTCCAGATTATGCTCAATGACCACTACTGTGTTGCCGTGATCACGCAGTCTGTGCAGCACATTTAGAAGCTGCTGAATGTCATAGAAATGCAGACCGGTCGTTGGCTCATCCAGAATATACAGTGTCTTGCCGGTATCTCGTTTGGATAGCTCCTTCGCGAGTTTGACGCGTTGTGCTTCACCTCCGGATAACGTCGTTGCGCTCTGGCCTAGTCGTATGTAAGACAGGCCTACATCCATGAGTGTTTGCAGTTTGCGTGCAATCATTGGTACGGTAGAGAAGAAACCCAGCGCATCTTCTACGGTCATTTCAAGAACTTCAGTGATGCTCTTGCCTTTGTAGGTGACTTCCAGTGTCTCGCGGTTGTAGCGTTTCCCTTTGCAGATATCACAGGGGACATAAATGTCGGGAAGGAAGTGCATTTCGACTTTGATGACACCATCCCCCTGGCATGCTTCACAGCGTCCGCCTTTGACGTTAAAGCTGAAGCGTCCTGGTTTGTAACCGCGTGAACGGGCCTCCTGCGTGCCAGAAAATAGCTCACGAATGGGAGTGAATATGCCGGTGTAGGTTGCTGGGTTGGAACGAGGGGTACGGCCTATCGGGCTTTGATCGATGTCTACGACCTTGTCGAACTGCTCCATGCCCTTCATTTTTTTGTAGGGTGAAGGTTCAAGCGTTGTTGCGCCATTGAGCGCGGCTGCGGCCAGAGGGTAGAGCGTGGTGTTTATCAGCGTGGATTTGCCAGAGCCGGACACGCCAGTCACGCAGGTAAATAGACCTACAGGTATGCAGAGGTCGACATTCTGCAGGTTATTGCCACTGGCTCCCTGAATTTCCAGCACACACTTGCTGTCAAAGGGCGTGCGATTCTCAGGTACTGCGATGCACTTCTTCCCGCTTAGGTACTGACCTGTAAGCGAGTTTGGATTGGCCATGACTTCTGCCGGTGTACCTTGGGCAGTAATGGTGCCACCGTGCACTCCGGCACCGGGGCCGATGTCCAGTACATGGTCTGCAAGGCGGATAGCGTCTTCATCATGTTCAACCACGATGACGGTATTCCCCAGGTCACGTAAATGGGTCAGGGTCTGGAGCAGGCGGTCATTGTCACGCTGGTGCAAGCCTATAGAGGGCTCGTCAAGGATATACATGACGCCTACCAGTCCCGCACCTATCTGGCTGGCCAGACGAATGCGCTGAGCTTCACCGCCTGACAAGGTGTCAGCACTACGTTCCATCGTCAGGTAATCCAGGCCAACGTTCACCAGAAAGCTCAGACGAGCGCGAATTTCTTTCAGGATTTTGTCCGCGATTTCGCCTCGTTTGCCATCCAGCTTCAGCTCACTGAAGTAGTCGAAACAATCTCCTACCGGCAGGCTGGTGATGGAAGGTAGATTTTTGCCTTCTATAAAGACATGTCTTGCTTCTTTGCGCAGGCGCGTACCGCTACAGGAGGGGCACTTTGTATTAGTGAGGTATTGTGACAGCTCGTCCCTAACTTGCTGTGAGTCTGTTTCGCGATAGCGGCGCTCCATATTGGGCAAGACGCCCTCAAATGGATGAGCGCGGCTGATTTGCAAACCTCGGTCACTGTTGTAGTTAAACTGCACTGCTTCCTGACCGGTGCCATACAGGACCGCATTCTTCTGGGGAGGCGACAGCTCCTTGAACGCGGTATTTACGTCAAAGCCATAGTGCTCCGCTACGGCCTTCAACAGCTGAAAGTAGTATACGCTGCGGCGATCCCAGCCTTTGATCGCGCCTTCTGCAAGAGACAGATCGTCAGAGACCAGTACACGTTTGGGGTCAAAAAACTGTTTTACACCCAGTCCGTCACAGGTCTGACAAGCGCCGTGGGGATTGTTAAAGGAAAACAGCCGGGGCTCCAGTTCGCTGATGCTGTAACCGCATTCAGGACAGGCGAAGCGGGCGGAGAAAACCAGTTCGGCGCGCTGTTCTTCATCCATAAAGGCGATCTTGGCGATGCCGTCACTCAGTTGTAGTGCGGTTTCAAAAGACTCTGCCAGACGTAGCTGGATATCGCTACGCACCTTAAAGCGATCAACCACCACCTCGATCGTGTGTTTACGTTTCTTGTCGAGTTCAGGAGTGTCGTCCAGTTCGTAGATCTGGCCGTCGATGCGGGCACGGACAAAGCCCTGCGCACGCAGGTTCTGCAGAATATTCTGGTGTTCACCTTTACGGCTCTGAATGACCGGCGCTAACAGCATCAGGCGGCAGCCTTCCTCCAGCCCCAGCACCTGATCCACCATCTGGCTGACGGTTTGTGCCTCCAGCGGCAGATCATGATCGGGGCAGCGCGGTTGGCCCACTCTGGCATACAGCAGGCGCAGGTAGTCATAGATTTCGGTGATGGTGCCTACGGTTGAGCGTGGGTTATGGGAGGTGGATTTCTGCTCAATGGAAATGGCGGGGGATAAGCCTTCGATATGATCGACATCGGGCTTTTCCATCATCGACAGAAACTGTCGGGCATAGGTTGACAGCGACTCGACATAGCGACGCTGGCCCTCGGCATAGAGCGTATCGAAAGCCAGCGAGGATTTACCGGAACCGGACAGACCGGTAATGACGATCAGTTTATCCCGGGGCAGATCGACATCGATGTTCTTGAGGTTATGGGTACGGGCACCGCGTACCAAAATAGTGTCCATCAGGGGCTCCACAGCAGAGGGGGCAGAACGGACGACCCGAAAGTCGAAAAGCGAATTATAGTGGCGCCCCGCTTCAGTCTAAACCCTGTAACCCATCGTGATTATCTATCAGAATCGCTGATCTGATACTGTCCGTTTATCCAGCACTGTATAACCTGCCAGTTATTGTCCAGACACACTATGCTGGCCTGATATCCAGGTCGTAAATAACCCAGCCGATGGCTGACTCGCAAATACTGGGCGGGATTACGCGAAGCCATTTGCAGTACAGCGGTTTCGTCACCCAGACCATATTGCAGTGCATTGCGCACCGCGCTGGCCATATCCAGATCAGAACCCGCCAGTGTGCCATCCAGTGTCGTGACCTTGCCGTTATCGTTGAGCACGGCTTTGCCAAGGAAATTCAACTCGCGCTGACCATAGCCAACACTGTGGATGGCATCGGTCACCAGCATGATCTTGTCACTGCCTTTGGCTCTTACCGCTGTGCGCATCACAGCAGGATGGATGTGATGGCCATCGACGATCATGCCACACCAGCTGTCTCTGTCATCCAGTGCCGCTCCCACCACACCCGGTTCGCGACTGGTAAGCGGGCTCATGGCATTGAACAGATGAGTAAAACCGCTCACTCCCTGCGCCAGCGCCTGCTGAATCTGTGCGTAGCTGGCTGCGGTATGGCCAGCACTGACGCGTACGCCCTGTGCTGCCAGCATCTGAATAAAGCCTGCCGGGGCGAGCTCCGGGGCCAGGGTGACAAGCACCTTGCCCTCGTCTGGGATTTTTAACAGAGGGGTAAAGAACTCGGGATTGGCCGGGCGAATCTTGTTTTCATGATGCACCCCCTTGCGCAACGGATTGAGGTAAGGCCCCTCGTAGTGCACGCCGAGGATACCCGCAATCTGCTGCGGACCAAGGGCCTGACAGATCGCCTGATGCGCGCGCTGCATGACGTCATCATCATCAGTAATCAGGGTCGGCAATAGCGCCACCGTACCGAACTGGCTGTGTGCTTTGACGATGGCCGCCAGCGCTTCGGTATTAGGCTGGTGATTGAACAGTACACCTCCGCCACCATTGACGTGGATGTCAATAAAACCCGGTGCGATGAGGCCTGTACTGTCCTGCTTGGACAGATGCGCGTGCTGTCTGGTGGAGTAAGGCGCGATGGTACTGATGCGCCCATGCTCGATACTGATGAGCTGTTCGGTAAGCCAGTGCTCACCATCGAACAATCGTTCAGCGTACAGATGCTGTGTGGCAGAGGTGCGAGACAAGGCTGAATGCGTCATGGGCGATATCCAAGTTGCTGACGGGCCATCAGGATGGCACCCGCCAGAGCATCGGCTTGTGGTATGGCGAGATAAGTCAGAAGTGAGGGTGGCAGCCAGGGCTGTACGGCCTCGGCAAGGCCTCCCATCAGTGCCACCTGCTGACAGCCGGTGTGTAGCAGCTGCCTGACAAAACGCTCGATCCATTCCACCTGATGCTGAATGAGTTCCAGTGCCAGAGGGTCGTGCTGCCGGGCGGCAGCATAAATCCACGGTGCGAAACTGGCGTAGTCGCGAGGCAGGGCCTGATTTTGCCAGGTGACAAAGTTTTCCCGCTGTTGCCCGAAGTGCTCAGCGACCTGCTCAGCCAGAGGGGAGCTGGGCTGCATCTGGTCCAGTGCTGCCAGTGCATGACTGACCAGATGCAGTCCCAGCCATGCGCCGCTGGCTTGGTCGGAGATCGGAAAGCCCCAGCCTCCGAACAGATGAAAGCGCTGTGCGATAAAGCTGACCGCACAACTGCCGGTGCCCAGAATGACAATACCGCCTTCACCGCCGTTGAAGGCGCCGAGACAGGCGGTATGGGCATCGGTCAGCAGACAGGTTTCCCCGAAAGGATGCGGCTGGCTGAGGATCAGCTGGCGCTCGTAGCTCTGATTGGTGCCAGCTAGGCCAAGACCCAGCCGCACATGCTGCATGTCATCGCTGCTGAGCTGACCTTGTCGACAGGCTTCCAGACAGGTCTGCATGATGTTATCCCAGGCCTGACGAATGCCTGTGCGTGGATTAGCGGTGCCGCCACGGCTTTCGCCCAGAATACGGCCGTGCCTGTCCTCCAGGCGAGCGCGGCAGCTGGTGCCGCCGCCGTCGACCCCCAGCAGGAAATGGATGCTCATCTCTGCCTCCTTGTTGCCTACATGCCGAGTTGGCTGTGTTGCTGTTCACACCACAGGTAATAGTCGCGCAGCTGCAGCTGTGAGGCGGCGGCTTCGTCGATCAGTACGATGGCATGTTCATGCATCTGCAGACTGGAGGCGGGGGTAAAGGCGCTGAGTGGGCCTTCAACTGTGCGCTGAACCGCCTCGGCCTTGGCTTCGCCGGAGGCCAGCAGCAATACCTGACGGCTCTGCAGGATGGTGGCGATGCCCATGGTGATGGCCAGACAGGGCTGGAATTCATCGTCACGGAAAAAGCGCCTGTTGGCTTCCAGTGTGGTGGGAGTCAGCGTCTTGATGCGGGTGTGCGAACTGAGGCTGGAGCCTGGCTCATTGAAACCAATATGGCCATTGTGGCCAATTCCCAGAATCTGCAGGTCTATCCCGCCGGCGGCGCCAATCGCCTGTTCATATGCCTGACAGCTGCTCAGCGGCTCGGACATGCCATCAGGCACGTGCGTCTGCTCCGGCGCGATGTCGATATGGTCGAAGAGCTGTTGCTGCATGAAGTAACGATAACTTTGTGGATGCTCGCTGCTCAGGCCGATGTATTCATCCAGATTGAAGCTGGCTGCCCTGGCAAAGCTGACTTGCTGCTGCTGATAACGGCTGATCAGCTCACGATACAGCGCTACCGGGGTGCTGCCGGTGGCCAGCCCGAGCACAGAGTCGGGTTTGCGCTGGAGTTGCTGGCAGACAATATCCGCAGCCTTGCTGGCAATCTGATCACTGGGGGCAATGACAACACGCATGACGGTGAATCTTCCATTGGTACTGGGTTGAGTGGTGTTGTTTTAAATACCACTTAGATACCAATATTAATCGCCAAAAACGACTATCTGTCAAATTTTGTCCAAAACAGAAAAAGAATTTAAGGTTTGCTTGCAAAATGATCAGTAGTGGTATTAATTTGGTCTAGATGCTTAGGCGTTGACTGAGACAAATCTGGATAACAACAAGACCATCCACACAACCTGAATGCAGTGAGAGAGCGGATATGTCTGACCTGACCAAACACCCTTTTACCCGATCATTACTGGCTTTGGCGCTGGGGGCCGCATTGAGCGGACCGGTTCTGGCCAAGGATAAGCTGGCCATTGAGAGCTGGCGTAGTGATGATGCCAATATCTGGAATGATGTCATCATTCCAGCCTTTGAAAAGTCGCATCCTGATATTGAAGTGGTATTCACACCTACTCCTCCCACCGATTACAACTCTGCCTTGCAGGCCCGTCTGCAGGCTGGCACCGCCGGTGATCTGATCGCCTGTCGCCCTTTTGATGCCTCACTGGAGCTGTACAAGAGTGGCTTCCTCACCAATCTGAATGACCTGCAGGGGATGGCAGCCTTCCCCGATGTGGCTAAAACGGCCTGGCAGACTGATGACGGCAAAGATCAGTTCTGTTTACCGATGGCATCGGTGATTCATGGCTTCATCTACAACAAGGCCATCTTCAAGGAGCTGAACCTGTCGGTGCCAAAAACCGAAAGCGAGTTTTTCTCGGTGCTCGACAAGATCAAAGAAGACGGACAGTACACGCCTCTGGTCATGGGCACGGCAGATCAATGGGAAGCCGCTACCATGGGCTTCCAGAACATCGGGCCCAACTACTGGAAAGGGGAGGAGGGCCGTAAGGCGCTGATTGATGGCAGTGCCAAGTTTACCGATGAACCTTACGTCAAAACCTTTGATGAGCTGGCCAAGTGGAAGCCTTATCTGCGTCGCGGATTTGAGTCACTCAAGTATGCGGATGCTCAGAACCTGTTCTCTCTTGGTCGCGGTGCCATTTACCCGGCTGGTTCCTGGGATATCCAGACCTTCAACACCCAGGCTGACTTTGAATTCGGTGCCTTTATGCCACCGGTGCCTGATGGTCAGGGCACCTGCTACATCAGTGACCACACTGACATTGGTATGGGCATCAACAGCAAGAGCGCTCACCCTGAAGCAGCGAAGGCTTTCCTGAACTGGATGGCCAGCGAAGAGTTCGCCACCTTGTTTGCCAATGCGGTGCCCGGTTTCTTCCCACTGTCCAACTATCAGGTCAGTATCAAGGATCCGGTGGCTCAGGAGTTTGTCAGCTGGCGCAAACAGTGCAAAACCACTATTCGTAACTCCTACCAGATCCTTTCCCGCGGCACTCCCAATCTCGAAAACGAGTTGTGGAATGTCAGTGCCCAGGTGATCAACGGCACCCTGACGCCCGAACAGGCCGGAGCACAGCTCGAAACCGGTCTGAGCAAGTGGTATGCCCCTCACCAGAAATAATCCATAGCGATATGGGTCAGGCTGGTGTTCTGCTGGCTTGTTGCTGAGCTGGCTGGCAGGGTACGGCATGCACATTGCCGTACCCTGTGACGTCGGCGGAAACGCTCCGCAGCCCACCACGTTCGTCCCGAGGTACAGTTTGATGAAGCACTCTGAACGTCGCCCTTTCCCGTGGCATATTCTGTTTTTCCTGCTGCCGGGACTTGCGATTTATCTGGTGTTCAGCGTTTATCCTCTGCTGGATACCCTGCGTATGAGTTTCTACGGAGACGCGGCCGATGGTGGTCATGCCTTTGTGGGGCTGCGCAATTTTGTCACCCTGCTGACGGACAGCACCTGGTCCGATGCGTTCTGGAATGCCCTGAAGAATAACTTCGAGTTCTTCTTCATCCATATGCTGCTGCAGAACCCTATCGGGCTGCTGCTGGCCGTGTTGCTGAGTCTGCCCAAGCTGCGTCTGCGCAACACCTACCGCACCCTGATCTTCATGCCGACCATGCTGTCAGTGGTCATCATCGGTTTTATCTGGCAGCTGATCCTCAGCCCGATCTGGGGCATTGCCGAGAACTTCATGTATGGCATCGGTCTTGGCAATCATTTCGACAGCTGGCTGGGGAAGGAAGGTACGGCACTGATTACCCTCGGGCTGATTTCGGTCTGGCAGTTTGTTGGTATCCCGATGATGCTGATCTACGCCTCGCTGCTGAATATTCCCGATGAAATTGTCGATGCCAGTGTGGTGGACGGTGCCAATCCGCTGCAGACCTTCTTTTACGTCAAACTGCCGCTGATTCTGCCGACCATCGCCATGGTGTCGATTCTCACCTTTGTCGCCAACTTCAACGCTTTTGAGCTGATCTATGCCGTGAAGGGCGCGCTGGCCGGGCCGAACTTCTCCACCGACATCATGGGGACGCTGTTCTATCGCACCTTCTTTGGCTTCCAGCTGCAGCAGGGTAGCCCCACCATGGGTGCCGCCGTGGCCACGCTGATGTTCCTGATCATCCTCGCCGGAGTCATGGTCTTCCTGCTGGTGGTGCAGCGTCGTATTAACCGATTCCAGTTGTAAGGGGGCAGCATGAAAGCACTCTTTTTCGATCGCTCACAGCCAGCCACAGGCGGGTGGCAGCGTGGCGCCCAGACCGGCAAGGCGCTGGCTGTGCATGCGGTACTGCTGACCTATACCGTGATTGCGCTGTTTCCCATTCTGCTGGTGCTGATCAACTCACTGAAGAGCCGCAAGGCGATCTTCCGTGACCCACTTGGCCTGCCTTCGCTGGATACGCTCAATCTGGGTGGTTTTGAACAGGTATTACTGCGCTCAGACTTTGGCCTCTATGCCTGTAACAGTCTGGTAGTGACCATTCTGGCGGTGGGGCTGGTGCTGTTGCTGGGGGCGATGGCCGCCTGGGCGCTGACGGAATACCGCTTCCGCGGCAATCTGCTGCTGGCCTTCCTGTTTGCCATGGGCATCATGATTCCGATTCGTCTGGGCACGGTCAGTATTCTCAACCTGATGGTGCAGCTGCATCTGGTCAACACGCTGACCGCGCTGGTGCTGGTCTACATTGCCCAGGGGTTACCGCTGGCGGTGTATATCCTTTCGGAGTTTATCCGCACCATACCCAAGGAGCTGAAAGAGGCGGCCCGCTGTGATGGCATCAGTGAATACAAGATCTTCTTTGCGGTGATCCTGCCGCTGCTGCGCCCAGCCATGGCGACAGTGGCTGTGTTCACCATGATCCCGATCTGGAACGACCTGTGGTTCCCGCTGATTCTCGCTCCGGGTGAGGAAAGCCGCACCATTACGCTGGGCGTCCAGCAGTTTGTCGGGCAGTACGTGACCGACTGGAATGCCGTGCTGTCATCCCTCACCCTGGCCATTGTCCCGGTGCTGGTGTTGTACCTGATCTTCTCGCGTCAGCTGATCCGCGGTCTGACCGCCGGAGCCGTGAAGTAAGCGCCTGCACACCCGGATGAACGGGTGTGCGAGAGACAAGATCAGTTAGCGAGTGAATGTGAGGTAAACAACAAGATGGCCAAAGTACAGCTGAAGAACCTGCAGAAACGCTTTAACGACGTCAAGGTCCTGCATGGTATCGATCTGGACATTCAACACGGTGAGTTTGTGGTGCTGGTGGGCGAATCGGGCTGTGGCAAGTCGACCCTGCTGCGTCTGCTGGCCGGGCTGGAAGAGATCAGCGACGGTGAGCTGCTGATCGATGATGTGGTCGTGAATCACCAGCCGCCGGCCAAGCGCGGTATCGCCATGGTGTTTCAGTCCTATGCGCTGTATCCCCACATGTCGGTATTCAAGAACATGGCATTCGGGCTGAAAATTGCCGGTGCCAGCAAGGCCGATATGCAGAAGAAGGTGGAAGAGGCGGCCCGCAAGCTGAAGATTGATCATCTGCTGCATCGCTTGCCGCGCGAGCTGTCCGGCGGACAGCGGCAGCGTGTGGCCATTGGCCGTGCCATTGTGCGTGATCCCAAGGTCTTTCTGTTTGATGAGCCGCTGTCCAACCTCGATGCCTCGCTGCGGGTGCAGACCCGGGTGGAGCTGGGCAAGCTGCATCAGGAGCTTGGCGCTACTATCGTCTATGTCACCCATGATCAGGTGGAAGCCATGACACTGGGGGACAAGATTGTGGTGATGAACGGTGGTCGCATTGAACAGTGTGGCGCGCCCCTCAGTCTGTACCACCATCCTAAAACTCTGTTTGTTGCTCAGTTTATCGGTTCGCCGAAGATGAATGTGCTCGCCGGTCAGGTACAACAGGCGTCGGCGACCGGTGTGTCGGTCATGCTAGAATGCGGCGTTCTGGCAGAGGTGGCGGTGGATGGCAGCCAGTTGCAGTCCGGTGATCCGGTCTCTCTGGGTATCCGCCCCGAGCATCTGAGCCTGGGGACGGAGTTACCCACCTGCTTTGCCGGGGAAGTTACCCTGACCGAAGAGCTGGGTGAGGCCACCTACGTTTATACCAGCAATGGTGCCGGGCAGGATCTGGTACTCAAGGTCGATGGCCATGAGGAGATTGCCGTGCACAGCCAGATTCGTTTTGGCTTCAAGGCGGGCATGGCGCATCTGTTTGACAAGGATGGCATGGCGCTGCCACGTCTGCTTAAAAGCTGAGGTCGTGAACACCTTCCAGAAGCAGGGCGGGCGGTCTGTCCTGCCGTCTTCAGTCACGCAGATCGATTTTCAACAGCCTGACAGGGATTCTTTGCCAGCAGTACAACACTCAGTGGTGAAGAGACAGTAGTGGGTAGATAGATGAAAGAAGAGCTTGTCACCAGTCTGATAGGTCACCCGGAACAATTGCGCGATACCGCAACGCCGCTGTACTTGCAGCTCTATACCCTGATCAGCCGCACCATTCAGGAAGGGCGGCTGCGGGCGGGAGAGGCCTTGCCATCGGAGCGTGATATCGCCACCCAGATGGAAGTGTCGCGGGTTACGGTGCGGCGAGCGATTGATCGTCTGGTTGAAGACGGTATCTGTATCCAGCGTCAGGGCGCGGGCACGTTCGTCAGTGAGCGGGTCGAGCAGCCGCTCAACCGGCTGAAGAGTTTCACTGAGGTCATGCAGGAGCGTGGCAAGGTCACTCATTCGCGCTGGCTGGACCGGTCACTGGGGATTGCCCATGAAGACGAACGCCGGGCGCTGCAACTGGCTGAGGGGGAGGAAGTGGTGCGCTTTTACCGGCTGCGCTACGCCAACAATCAGCCCATGGCCCTGGAGTGGGCTGCGGTGCCCTGCCGGTTTATTTCCAATCCCTTCATGGTGGAAGACTCCCTCTACCGTCTGATGGATCAGCAGGGGGTGCGCCCGGTGCGGGCATTGCAGCGACTGCGTGCGGTATCCATTGATGCAGAACGAGCCAACCTGCTGCAGATCAGCCCTGACAGTGCCGTGCTTTATATAGAGCGTATCGGTATCAGCGGGCGGGATGAACGGGTTGAGTTCACCCGTTCCTGGTTCCCCGGCGACAGCTATGATTTTGTCGCTGAGATTCGCGATAACGCCATCGACACGGTGCCGCAGGCCGGAGATGAGAGCCAGTAATGACGCGGCTTGTACCCATAAAAGCAGAAAATGCAGTGGCTTGATGAGTGAAAATACGGAGCGCCGGAAGGCTTTAACTTGATGAAAACTGACTGGACAAAAAAACAGTTTTTGTTAATGTGCCTCCCTTACTAGTTCAACTTGCGCATACTCTGCGCAGCCCGGTGGTGGTTGCTGATCAGCACACTGGCGGACTGCCTGTCGCGCATTGCTTTCAAGGTGGGAGAGAAGCATGGCACGTGGTGTCAACAAGGTTATCCTCATCGGTAACCTGGGCACGGACCCAGAAGTCCGCTACATGCCCAATGGAAACGCGGTTGCCAACATTACCCTGGCAACCAGCGAAAGCTGGAAAGATAAACAGACCGGCCAGATGCAGGATCGTACCGAGTGGCACCGTGTCGTGTTCTTTGGCCGTCTGGCGGAAGTGGTCGGTCAGTATGCTCGCAAGGGCTCCAAAATTTACGTCGAAGGTAAACTGCAGACCCGTAAATGGCAGGATCAGAGCGGTCAGGATCGCTACACCACCGAGATCGTTGTGGACATTTCCGGCTCCATGCAGCTGCTGGATAGCCGTCAGGACGCCGGTGGTTATGCCGATATGGACTCGCAGGGCAGTTACGCTCAGGGCGGGGGTGGCTACCAGCAGCCACAGCAGCAGGCGCCACGCCAGCCTCAGGGTGGTGGTTACAATGCTCCGCAGCAGAACTTTGCTCCCCAGCAACCCGCAGCTCAGCCTCAGGGCGGCTTCGGTGGCGGCTATCAGCAGCCACAGCAACAGCCTGCTCCCCAGCGTCAGGCACCTGCACAGCCGCAGGCACCGCAGAACAACTTTGATGATTTTGACGACGATATTCCATTTTAAAACGGGATGTCATCATCACCTTCTTCCAACAAAAATGGCCGCACTTTGCGGCCATTTTTGTTACTACAGCAGGCCGGAATCGCTGCCTGCTCAGAGCAGATATTATCCACAGGTACAGACACCATGACTGACCATCCGCCCTCTCTCTCCTCCTCTGCTGCTGAGCCATGGCAGATTCGTGCCGCACGAGCCGATGAACATGCGGCTGTCGGCCAGTTGATGGTCACTGTGTACTCGGCACTGGCCGATTTTCCCACACTACGACAGCAGCCGCGCTATTACGACATGCTGGCGAATATTGGCCAGCTGACGACCCGACCCGGCGTGCAGCTGCTGGTGGCTGAAGCAGACGGTGAGCTGCTCGGCGCCGTGGTCTATTTTGCTGATATGGCTCATTACGGCTCCGGTGGCATTGCCACTACGCTGACGGATGCAGCCGGTTTTCGCTTGCTGACGGTCAGTCCGGCGGCACAGGGGCGGGGAGTGGGCAGGGCGCTGATGGCGTCCTGCATTGCTCTGGCGGTTGAACAGGGCCGGCAGCAGCTGGTTATCCATTCGACCAGAGCCATGCGTACGGCCTGGGGGATGTATGAGCGCCATGGTTTCCGGCGTGCAGAAGCACTCGACTTCATGCAGGAAAGTCTGGCGGTGTATGGTTTCCGCCTGCGCTGCTAACCTCTTCGCTTTGCTGACGTACCTACCTATTTTCCAAGGCGCTTCAGATGAAAATTTCCACCCTGACGTTGATCGGTTTGGGTGAGGCCGGAACCATTCTCGGACAGGAGCTGGCAGCCAGGGGGATTCAGGTCTGCTGTTATACCGGCTGCTGGATGACGCCTCTGCTCGTGCTGCCTCGCGATTCCATGGCGGCTGCGGTAGCGGTGCTGATGTAGTGATGTCTGCGGATTCGGCATTACGGGTGACGACCGACGTGGCTCAGCATCTGGGGGGCCGGGCAGATATTCATGGGCATCAATTCGGTAGCTCCGGCTACCAAGCAGGCTGCTCAGCAGGCCGTTGAAGCCAGTGGTGTGCACTATATTGATACCGCGGTGATGGCGCCGGGGCTGCAAGTACCGATACTGCTGGGTAGCTCTCATACAGCCGCGCTGGCTGCCGCTCTCATGACCGCTACTACTTGGCAAACAGCTGGCCGATATCCTTGAAGGCTTTGAATTCCAGCGCATTGCCACAGGGGTCGAACAGGAACATGGTGGCCTGCTCACCGACCTGACCCTGGAAGCGAATGTAAGGTTCGATCACAAACTGGGTATTACGGGCTTTCAGACGGTCGGCCAGTGCTTCCCACACATCCCACTCCAGTACGACGCCAAAGTGCGGTACCGGTACATCATGGCCATCCACCGCATTGGTATGGGCGGCTTCCTGAGACTGGGTCTTGGGGTGCTCATGGATCACCAGCTGATGACCGAAGAAATCAAAGTCTACCCAGTGATCACTGGAACGGCCTTCAGCGCAGCCGAAGATGTCGCCGTAGAAGGTGCGGGCCGCAGCCAGATCGTAAACAGGGATGGCGAGGTGGAATGGGGAAATGCTCATCATTTTTCTCACGGTCAGAAAGTGAAGGAAGCTGTGCAGGCGCTGTCGCGCATCGTGCCATCGGGGAGGCAGGTCTTCTGTAGCGGCATTCACGCCCGGCGAATACTGGCTGCTTGGGTACCTGTCTCCCGCTCGGAGCCCGGTTTTCGAGAGCCTGAACAGGCTGTTTAAGTCTCCGTTTTCGGTAGAAAAATTATCTGTATTGAGTTGTTGATATAAAAGCGGATATTTTGACTTTCGAGCAACAAAAATTTTGATGAGTCAGGAGCATGATCCGAGAGCTGAAAACCTTTGTGATGGTCTGTCGTCACGGCACCTTTGCGGCGGCGGGGCAGCAGATTGGACTGACCCAGTCAGCCGTCAGTGCCCAGATCCGACAGCTGGAAGATGCCTTGGGCATGCCGTTGTTTGATCGCAGCGGCCGCTCGGCGGTGCTGAACTCAGCGGGTAAGCGGGTACTACCGATGGCGGAGGAAATACTCGATCTGTTTGGTCGTATGAGTATTCCTTCCAGTCTGGAGGACTACCGTGGCGAGCTGCGCATCGGTGCCATCAATACCGCCCAGACTGGTATTCTGCCAGACACCCTGTTGCGTCTGCGCCAGCAGGCACCAGCCATCGAACCCAAGCTGGTGCCCGGGGTGTCTCTCAGTCTGTTTGGCAAGGTGGATGCCGGTGAAATCGATCTGGCCATCATCATCCGCCCCCCTTTTGCCCTGCCCAAGGAGCTGCATGCCGAAGTCATCAGTCGTGAGCCGTTCATGCTGCTGGTGCCGAAAGGGGTCAAGGTGACATCCGTGCCGGAGCTGCTGCGGCAACAGCCCTTTATCCGCTATGACCGTCATTCCTTCGGTGGTCGTCAGGTGACCCGTTTTCTGCGTCAGCACCGCATCACGGTGCAGCAGGCGCTGGAGCTGGATGAGCTCGATGCCATCGTCAAGATGGTGGAGTGTGGTCTGGGCGTTGCGCTGGTGCCGCAGGCCGGGTTGTGGCTGGAGCGGCAGACCGAGATGCAGGTCATCCCGTTGGGTGAGCTGACCTTCCACCGCGAGCTGGTGCTGATCACCCGCTATGCCAACCGCGATCTGCCGTTGCAACGCCTGTTCCGCTCCTGTCTGCTGGAGGCCCATGCGGACAGGGCTTAGTCACCTGTCTGACTTACCGCTCTTGAGGTGAGCAGCAGCACTGTGCTGCCGAGCCCGCTAGACGGTCATACGTAAGTATCCCAGCCGTTACCACGACGGCTCGTGCTTTGAACCACCCGATCAGCAGGGTCTCTGCTGCCCGCACACCGTTTTAAGCTGGCGCAGTGGAGCCCTTGCTCTGCATTGTTCTGGCGCATGGCGCCTGCTGACAGGCGCTGCCGTTATTGAGCAGATAAAGAGGCAGCATCCGTACCACGGGCAGAGGTTTATATGCAGGCTGTTGAGAAGCGTGATCGAGGCAGCCGAGACAAGGAAATACCCAGAGGGCACAAGAAGCAGGCGAAAAAGCGGAGTTTAGTGGACTAAATGAGCATTTGACTCGCTCCGCTCGCCCCTTCGGGGCCGTGCTAAAGCACGTTCAGCCTTTGGCTGTGAGCCTGCTTTTGACGCGGTATTCGGCAACGCAGATAGATTCTCAACAACTTGTTAGCGCAGGGCGTCGATACCGACGGTGATACCGCCAAACTCCACTATGGCATCCAGCACG
>NZ_LAPT01000145.1 GCF_003194385.1 Pokkaliibacter plantistimulans | reverse complement strand
TGATGCCGCCATTACCCGCACCAAAGCAAAAAAAGCCGAGAAAGCACTGGCTGCCGCACGGGAAAGTGGTGAAGGCGATATTGCTCAGCTGGAAGCCGAATTCAATCAGCTGAACCATATCGCACAACAGGCAGAAAAGGCATTGCAACAGGCGGAGTCGGGAGCGACAGCGACTGAAGCCGCTACTGTTGCGGTCAAGGATCTCAAGACCCTGAAGACAGAAGCGGCGGTTGCCCGTACCAAGCTGAAGAAGGCTGAGCAGGCATTAAAGAATGCCGAAGAAAAAGGCCTGGATGGCTGCGAGCCACTGCGCGATACCGTCAAGCAATTGCAGCAGAAAGCCGACGAAGCCCAGCAGGCTCTGGAACAGGCGGAAAACGGCAGTACGACGGTCGACGCGCCTGTGCCTGCTGCACCAGCCGCCGATATCAAACAGCTGAAGATCAATGCCGCGATGGCCAATGCTGCGCTGAAAAAAGCCGAGCGGGCCTTGAGTCAGGCTGAAGCCGACGGGACGGACATCAGTGCCCAGCAGGCGGCCGTTGAACAGGCCAAAGCACAGGCAGAACAGGCCAGTCAGGCACTGACTGCTGCACAGGGTTGAGAGACATGATTCACGCAAGTTCACCTTTTACTCATAAGCCCATCAGCACATCGCAGGTCATGCAGACAGTGCTGCTGGCTACCCTGCCCGGTCTGGCCACCCTGACCTGGTTCTTTGGCTGGGGAAGCCTGATCCAGCTGGTGATAGCCTCCGTCACCGCTCTGGTGTGCGAAGCCGCCATCATGAAGCTGCGTAAACGGCCGGTAAGCTTCTATCTGAAAGATGCCAGCGCACTGGTGACCGCCTGGTTACTGGCACTGTCCCTGCCCGGCTATGCGCCCTGGTGGCTGACCGTACTGGGGACCGCCTTTGCCATTATCTTTGCCAAGCAACTCTATGGCGGCATGGGCTACAACCCTTTCAACCCCGCCATGATCGGGTACGCCCTGCTGCTGATTGCCCTGCCTGTTCCCATGACGCAATGGGCAGCCTCAGCCAACCTGACCACCCCACCGAGCTTTGCCGAAGGCCTGCATCTGATCTTTCAGGGCAGCCTGGCGCTGCCTGACGCCATCACTTCCGCCACGCCACTGGATGTCATCCGTCACAAAGGCAGCCTGACCAATGAAGAGGTATGGCAACACAACGCTGATCTGAACAGCGCCTGGCCCACCTGGATCTGGCTCAGTCTGTCGTGGGTACTGGGTGGCCTGTACATGCTGTATCGCCGCGTGATCACCTGGCATATCCCGGTCAGCCTGCTGGCTGCCCTGCTGATCATTTCCGGCCTGTTCTACGCAGGTGATACCAGTAATTTCAGCAGCCCGATATTCCATCTGATGGCCGGTGCCACCATGTTCGGGGCATTCTTTATCGCCACCGACCCGGTGACCGCTGCGACCAGCAACAAGGGCAAGCTGATCTATGGTGCCGGCATTGGCATTCTGCTTTATGTTATCCGTACCTGGGGTAACTACCCTGATGCCATGGCCTTTGGCGTGCTGCTGATGAACCTGGCTGCCCCTTTCCTCGATTACTACACCCAACCGCGCACCTACGGCCACAAGAAAGCCAGACGCGGCCTGCCGAAAAAAGGGTAAGTGCCAGATGCTGATTGATTCCATTAGACGTAACAGTATCGGCCTCGGTATTTTCGCGGTCATTACCGCAGGGACCATTGCCCTGACCCAGACCCTGACGGCACCGCGCATTGAGGCGAATAAACTGTCAGCAGCAACCAAGGCGCTGGATGAAATGGTCCCAGCGGCCAAACATGACAGCCCCTTCTTCAAGCATGTCATTACCCTGCCTGCCGGCACCCTGGGTAATGAGCACGCCGCTGAAGTGCTGCAGTCCGTGCTGCAGGGACAAGTCAATGCAGTATTTCTGCCGGTGGTGACACACAAAGGCTACAGTGGCGACATTCGCATCATCGTCGGCGTGTGGTCCAACGGCGATCTGGCGGGCGTCCGCGTGGTAGAGCACAAGGAAACCCCGGGGCTGGGGGACAAGATCGAAACCCGCAAATCCAGCTGGATCGAGAACTTTACCGGTAAATCGCTGGCCAATACCACGGGCGAACAGTGGCACGTCAAGAAAGACGGCGGCGAGTTTGATCAGTTTACCGGGGCAACCATTACCCCCCGCGCGGTTGTCGGCGCTATTCACGACGCATTGGAATATTTTCAGGCTAACAAGGGTCAGCTGCTGACCCTGGCAGGAGCCCCCAAATAATGAGTGATTTCAAGGAAATTACCCTGCAGGGGTTGTGGAAGAACAACCCTGCGCTGGTGCAGCTGCTGGGTCTGTGCCCCTTGCTGGCAGTATCGGCATCAGTCGTCAATGCCCTCGGTCTGGGCCTCGCCACTATGGCGGTACTGACTAGCTCCAATCTGGTGGTGTCGCTAATTCGTAATCAGGTGACCGACGCCATTCGCCTGCCCGCCTTCGTAATGATCATCGCTTCCCTTACGACCTGCGTAGAGCTGCTGATGCAGGGGTTCACCTATGAGCTGTATGAGATTCTCGGTATTTTCATTCCGCTGATCGTGACCAACTGCGTCATTCTTGGCCGCGCAGACGCCTTTGCCAGCAAGAATGGTGTACTGGCGTCCGCCTGGGATGGCTTCACCATGAGCCTGGGCTTTACGCTGGTACTGGTGCTTCTCGGTGGTATTCGTGAGCTGATTGGTCAGGGCACCCTGTTCAATCAGATGGAGCTGCTGTTTGGTCCCGTGGCCGCACACTGGAAGATTGTGGTGTTCCATAACTACCCAGGCTTCCTGTTCGCGGTGCTGCCACCCGGCGCCTTTGTCGCTTTAGGCCTGCTGATTTCCCTGAAGAACATTATCGACCGTCATCTGAAAGAGCGTGCAGCGCAAGCCCATACTCATACAGACACCGCCAGTACCGGTAGCAAACGTGTGCGCGTTACCGGCCATGTTGAGTGATCCAGGCTTTGACATTCAGGGTGGCAATCGCCACCCTGAATGCCTGTTTGGCGATTGAACCTTGTAGGGCTGACAGTACAGGGACACAGGGTTGATCGTGAACGTTTTTTCATCGCTTCCGACCACCGTGATTAATGGCCAATGAATAAAATCAAACGTCTGGAAATTTTTACCCGCCTGCGCGACGACAACCCTCACCCCACCACAGAACTGAACTACACCACCCCCTTTGAGCTGCTGATTGCCGTACTGCTGTCAGCCCAGGCCACCGATGTCAGCGTCAACAAGGCCACTGCTCGGCTGTTTCCTGTCGCCAATACTCCTCAAGCCATGCTGGATCTTGGAGTTGATGGTATCAGGGATTACATCAAGACCATCGGCCTGTTTAACAGCAAGGCCGAGAATGTCATCAAAACCTGCCGTATTTTGCTGGAGAATTATCAGGGGGAAGTCCCTCCTGTACGCGAGGCACTTGAATCCCTGCCGGGAGTGGGCCGCAAAACAGCCAATGTGGTGCTGAACACCGCCTTTGGCCAGCCAACCATCGCGGTAGATACCCATATTTTCCGCGTCTCCAACCGCACAGGCATTGCCCCCGGCAAAGATGTGGTGGAGGTCGAAGACAAGCTGATGCGTCATGTACCACGGGAATTCCGCCTGGATGCCCATCACTGGCTGATCCTGCATGGTCGCTATGTCTGCGTGGCCCGCAAACCACGCTGTGGCGCCTGCATTATTGCCGATCTGTGTGAGTTCAAAGAGAAAACTGAAATATAAAGACCTTTCGCCGATTCTTGCGCTATAAGACATTTATGCTTTTTGGGCGAATAGGCATAATCGGTGCGTCCATAAATGTTTCATCAGGGAGGGTTACATGCAGCGAATCGGGTACGTCCTACTGGGGCTGGTCTTTGTCGTCCTGGCTCTTTACCTGACGCTGCCGACCACCCTGCCGCCAGTGCTCGATCTGCTGGTGCAACGCGCTTTGCCTGGCTGGCAGGTAACCGGGGTAAAGGTCGGCCATCCCGATCTGCGCCATTGGTATCTGGACTATCTGGTGCTGGAGAATGGGGAAGCCAGCCTGTCCCTGAATCAGGTGGGCATCCAGTATGCCCCTCCCACTCTGGCTCAGGGCTATGTCGAGAATCTGCACATTGGAGAGGCCAAACTCAGCCTCAAACCTCAGCAACAGGCCAGTACAACGGTAATACCGCCGCTCCCCCCGCGTGACTGGCTGCGCCGTATTCCCTCCAACCATCTGAAAATTGACGCATTGGAGATCGATGCACAAGGCTGGACCTTGCAGGGTCAGTTGGGTCTGGACCTGGATGGCGGCACGCTGGATGGCCAGCTGAAGCTGGATGCCATCAATGACCCTTTCGATGTACAGGCCAGGCTGACCGGTGCCGCCAGTCTGGATATGACCCTCAGCCAGCCTCGTGAGGAGGCCAGTACAGAGGCTAATCGCAATCAGCTGCAACTCAGCCTGCACTGGCTGGAAGGCAATGACAGCTATCCACTGCGGATAAACACCCGGGTGCGCGGGCACTGGCAGTTACCTCAGTGGAGCCAGCAGCCGATTGACGGAGAAGTCGTAGCAGACATCGATGCCAACAATGAGGGCATGGAAGTGCGCTTTGCTCAGCCCTCCGCCGTTGAATGGCCACTGGATACCCGTGAACTGGACCTGTCGCTGCCCCCTCTCACCTATCTCAATGCCAGTGTTGGCGAAGGATCAATTCTGACCTGGGACTTCGCCCATCCGCGTCCACGGCTCAATGGCGACATCAGCCTGACAGCCAACTTTCCCGACAACAGCGGCCAGCAGCTGGTGGCGTCGCTGGAGCAAATTGATGACCAGCAACTGGGCGGTACCATTCTGCTGTCCTTGCCACACTGGTTCCAGGGCAATATGTTCCTCGACTCTGTGCATGCCGCACTGCCCTGGAGTCTGGTCGATACCGATCAGGGCTTGCAGCTGCAACTAGACAGCAATGGCCAGATCAACCTGGGCCGGGCTCAACTGGATACACTGCAACTGGCGCCCAGTCAGTTGAACTGGCCGGCTCCGATCAGCTTTAACTGGAACAGTCTGAGCCACGACATCACTCTGGTACCTGCCAGCCTGCAGTGGCGCAGTCAGGGACTGCAACTGCCTGCCGCTCAGTTAAAAGCGTCTGCCTTTGCCTGGACCCTCCAGCTGGAGCGACTCTTGCTGCAACCAGAACACCCGGTCGCGTTTAACGTTTCCCTGCCACAACAGACACTGCCGCTGACGATCAGGCAGCAACCAGTATCAGCCATGGTCTCAGCTCAGGCCCTGCAGGTCGCCAACCACGGCAACTACAACGTCACAGTGAATGCCTTGCAGTCATCGCTGTCACTGGCAGGCGATATCAGCGACACCGCCCATACCGGCACAGCCCAGCTTAATCTGGCACTGGCTCCTCTGCGTCCGTATCTCAACCAGCCCGAACTCCGCCAGCTGTCTGGCCAGTTGAGCTGGAGCGGACAGTACAATCTTACTGGCGGCCTGACCTTTAACGGCCGTGGCGAGCTGGATAGCGACGGAGAGTGGGATGGTTACCCGGCCTGGAGTGACTTCAAGGTTAACTACCGACTGCAAGGATCACCCGATACAGGCACCCTGTCGCTGACCAGCTCCTTACCTCGCTATGAACTGTTAGGCATCAAGAACTTCCGCGGACAGGCCGACATCCGCTATAACCCAAACCGTTATCAGGTTGCTCTCAATCAGCTGAGCAGCGATATTCTTGACGGCAATATTCGCGTCAATCCCACCAGCTTCAGCTACCCGGGCCCTGTTGACGGACGGCTACTGCTGAGCGATATGTCGCTGGCGGCAATCATGGCCACCCACCCTTCCTCGCCACTGCAGGGGCAAGGACGTATCAGTGGCACGCTCCCCTTCCACTATGATCAGCAGGGTCTGCGTATAGAACAGGGTTATCTGTCGGCCAGTGGCTCAGGCGGCAAGCTCAGCTATACCGGCAACCTGGGTCTGGAAGCCATGAGCCAGACCTATCCACAACTGGCCTCCGTTTCCGCTCTGCTGGGTGACTTCCACTTCAACTCTCTTGATGCCAATGTCGATTATGCAGCCGATGGTAAGTTGCTACTGCAGACTCACCTGGAGGGCAGTAACCCGGCTTTTGAGCAAGGACGGGCAGTAAACTTCAATATCAGTGTGGAGGAAAACCTGCTGCAGCTCTTGCGCTCCCTGCAGGTTACCGGCAAGCTCAATACCGTTCTGGGAGAACGAATTCAGCAACAGCTGTCACGCTGAGTCGATCCACTCATTGGTGCAAGCATCTCGTCTCGACATGATGTCGGACATGGCGGCATGCTTCCTTAACGGCACAGTAAAGTGAGAAAACATGAAGACAATGCCAACACTCACGGCTCTGTTGGGTGCCCTGATCGTTGTCGCAGGCTGCACCCCCAGCGTCAAGGTTGAAGCCCCTGACAAACCCATCACTATCAACTTGAACGTCAAGATTGAGCATGAAGTACTCGTCAAACTGGACCGCCAGATTGATACCCTGCTCGACAAGAATAGTGATCTGTTCTGAGGTAGCCCTATGATCAGCAATAGCAAACGTTTCTGGCTTATTCCCTTTCTCAGCCTGTTCCTTTCACTACCGGCCTTTGCCATCAGTCTTGATGCCGCTAAAAGTCAGGGGCTGGTAGGTGAAGGTAATCGCGGCTATCTGGTGGCCATCGTCAAAGGCAACGGTGAGGTCGATGCTCTGGTAAATGACATCAACAGCAAACGCAAAGCGGTGTATCTCGACAACGCCAAGAAAGCAGGCGTGAGCCTGGACGTTATGGAAGTCCGTATCGGCCAGCGCCTGAACGAGAAGGCCGCTCCGGGTGAATATATCCAGAACAGCAGCGGCCAGTGGCAGAAGAAGTAACACCTGTGGTGATGCTCCGTCGACGGGCATCACCTTTTCAACCGCTTCAGATACAAATTTTCATTAAAAATAACCACACAGAAGAGCTTCCGCTCTTACCCTGCAGCAGCCCCTCGACTAAAATACAGCCAGCCTAAAACGTCTGTTCCAACTCCCTCAGATACGGAATATTTGCACTTCTGCATGACGATCAGGCCTGCGCCTCCGTTCATACCAATAACAATCCCCCTGAACACTCCTCCACAACCTAATAGCTCGACGCCCTGATGGCGTATGGCTACTCATGATGTGGTTGAGTCCAGCTCGCGCAGCAGATGTGTGCCACCACGGATATCCACCGTAGGTTGCGCTTGATTGATGTTAGCTGCCGTCTTTGCAGACGCAGTAATCTGTGAACTTCAGGAGCATATTGGTCATGAACCCTTTAGTGGTGACCATCATTATCTATACCGGTTACTTTTTACTTGGTTGTGTAGCTCTGGCATGGGGCGTGGTACTGCCTGAGCTGGCAACCGAGCTGCACATGAGTGATGTGATATCCGGTAGTTTCTTCACCCTCTTTTCCTTCGGCATGGTGGCCGGCGCCTTCCTTGGAGGAAAGTACATCCAGCGCTTCCCCTTTATGCGCCTGTTTGCTGTTCTGGCCTGGATGGTCTGTGGTTTCCTGATGATTCTGTCATGGGTTAGCAGCTGGCAACTGCTGCTGATCCTGAGTTTTATTATCGGCACCCTGAACTCGATCATGTTCACCATTGGCCATACGTTGACAGCCAGCCTGCACGCCAGGCGCCGCTCAACCATGATGGGGCTGGGAGACTTTGCTTACAGTCTCGGCACGATGGCAGTTCCCTTTCTGGTAACAGGTCTGTATCTGCTGGATCTGGACTGGCGCTGGCCGATTCGTGTCTTAGGTGCTGGCCTTGCATTGATGGGTATCTGGGCCTGGCTTAATCACTCCAGCGAGCTGGATAGCTACGGCGGCGCCTCCAGCAAACAGCATGGCAAGACACTGAGCTACGGCCCGGTCTTGTCGCAGCCGGTCTTTCTGCTGATGGCACTGGCAATGTTTAGTTATGGCGCGGTGGAGTGGGGAAATGGCAACTGGTTCGTAAGCTATGCCCAGAACGGTGTCGGCATGGATGGCGAGGCTGCACGCTACAGTTTTGCGTTCTTTACGGGTGGCATGGTCCTGAGCCGGCTGGGCTTTATCTTTCTGCTGCGTATCATCAACCTGTACGTGCTGATGATTGGCATGGCCATTCTGGCGGGGGTGGGTGGAGCGATGCTGAAACTGGCTGACTCAACCGAGTTGATGCAGTATGGCAACTTCATGCTGGGCCTCGGTTTAGGCGGGCTCTTCCCCCTTATTCTGTCCAATGCCATGGGACTGGATCAGGACAGCGGCCCTATTTTGTCTGGGATTGCAGTTATCTCCGTCTCCATAGGTGCACAGGCTTTCTCCTTCATTACTGGTTTCCTGGCAGAACACCTTGGACTGAAGCAAGCCTACTGGATGATTCCCATAGGTTCAGTCTGGCTGACTCTCATGGTGTTGGGCTTTTCCTATCACCTGCGCCTGCGCAGCCAACAATTGCAGTGCACACCCGCTGCAGCTTGATGCATCGATGCCCAAGAGGCAAAAAGCGAGGCCAGGGCCTCGCTCATTTACATCTGATTCTGCAGTTAACTACTACCGATTAGCCTTGCAGGCCCTTTCCTGCGCCTTTTTTCTCAATCAGCTCAATCTTGTAGCCATCAGGATCTTCAACAAAGGCAATTACCGTTGAGCCTCCTTTAACCGGACCAGGCTCTCGTGTCACTTTACCGCCCTGGGCTTTGATCGCGTCGCACATGGCATAGATATCATCCGCCTCAATGGCGATATGACCATAAGCAGTGCCCAGGTCATAGCTGTCTACACCCCAGTTGTAGGTCAACTCAATAACGGCCGTTTCAGTCTCTTCACCATAGCCCATGAAGGCCAGAGTATATTTGTACTCGGCATTTTCGGATTGACGCAGCAGGCGCATACCCAGCACGCTGGAATAAAAATCGATTGAACGCTGCAGGTCACCCACTCGCAGCATGGTATGCAGAATACGCATTCAGCTTTCCTCATTGAGCCTTAGCAGGCCGTCACTTTCACGAAGACTGTAAGGTAAGGATCAGAATAGGGTTTTCCAAGTCCAAAGCAGGCGCTTGCTCAAAACACAGCCCGCATCACTTGACCTGAGGAAAGAAAGGCTCGCCCGCTACTCGCTCTATTGCTGGCTGGTGTCGGTAGGACTTTCTTCAGGGAAGTCGCCGTTATCTTCAGCCTCCTTGTCCAGCCGGATAGTAACACGACGGTTGCGGGCACGATGTTCGGGAGTCTTGTTATCTACTACGGGATAGCGCTCACCGTGGAAGCGGGTAACGATCATGCTGTTCGGGACACCCTTTTTCTCCAGAAAATCGGTCACAGCCTGTGCCCGACGCTTGGACAAATCGCGGTTCTGCAGGCGCCGTCCCTGACTATCCGTGTGACCATCGATGTAGATAGAAACAACGGACTTATCCACTTTGACGTAACGGGAAATCAGCTCCAGTCTTTCTTTCGCCTCATCAGACAGATCCGTGCCAGCTGAGTTGAACAGCACTGCGGTTCTGGCAATCTGTCGGAAGTTAACTGGAAGAAGGCCTGCCACACAGGTCTGATAATCGTCATAAGCTTTCTGAAAATTGACTGACGATACCTGCACTTTCAGGCTGCTCGGGCTACCTAACCATTTGGGAGAGTTAAAGGTAGGAAATTTGCCCTGATAAAGGGCCGCCAGCATGACCTCTGCATCTTTCGAGGCCACCATCACCCGATCTTCTCCCTGATCGAGATTGACTCTGGCAATCGGCAAGTTGGCATCACCGGGACGCCAGGAAGGGGACTCCGCCAAAAGTTCAGCATTTCCACGCAACATGTCGCGCTGCCGCGCCTCCAGATAAAACAATACGGGCTCGCCTGCCTCGTGCTCAAATATTGCCTTGCCGAAGGCAGGAATATCCTGGCTGAGCTTGCAGGTGAACGGCGATGCTTCAATATTCCATTTGGTATTTTCCATACCTGCAGCAAAGGTAACAGCATAGGTGCTGGGCACCCATGTCATCAGCAGTCCACACATCAGAATGCGGCAATATTGCATCACGTGCTGTTACTCACCATTCAGGGGTTACGGAACAATGCCTGCGCAGCTGGAATGACTGACGAAGCATGTGTTTTACAACTACCCCCATTTATCGGCGTCAATTCGAATCTCTTGAGATCGACAATGCCACTCTCTGTTAAACACCACCTGGCCAGTTTAATGCAGCGCCTTGCTGGCAATTTGTTTGCGCTCAATGGAGTTGTTAGAATGCCTGCGCGCGCGATGGATTAATTGACAAAGGTAATATTGTGTCCACACCTGATGCATTGATGGCCAACCGCTTTCGCGGTTATCTTCCGGTCGTAATCGACGTTGAAACCGCGGGTTTCAATCACCAGACAGATGCTCTGCTGGAAGTAGCTGCAGTGGTCATAGGTATGGATGAACAAGGCTGGCTCTACCCAATGGAAGCCATCGACTGTCATGTCAGCCCCTTTGAAGGCGCCAACCTCGAAAACAGCGCACTGGAATTCACGGGCATCGATCCCTGGAGTGAGGAGCGCAAGGCTATCGCCGTCAGCGAGCTTGAAGCACTGGACACCATTTTCAGACCCGTGCGTAAGTCTATCAAAGCCTATGGGTGCAAACGCGCCATATTAGTGGGCCATAACGCCTCATTTGACTTGAACTTCCTGAATGCAGCAGTGGCTCGCTGTGACCACAAGCGTAATCCATTCCATCCCTTTTCCAGCTTCGATACCGCGACCCTCGCAGGTTTGGCTTATGGCCAGACCGTACTGGCAAAAGCCTGTGAGGCTGCATCTATCGAGTTTGATGGCCGCTCAGCCCATTCAGCGCGATACGATGCTGAAAAAACGGCCCATCTGTTTTGCGGAATCGTCAATCAGTGGCGCACTTTGGGCGGTTGGAACCTGTAACACCCATCTCGCTGGCACACACTGCATTCGCTCTTCTCTATAAAACAAAACCCGGCTCAAGGCCGGGTTTTGTTTTAATGCAAACCAGACAGAGCTATTACAGCTTGTCTGCATTACCTGCCAGATAGCTGGCGACGCCATCGGGGCTAGCCTGCATGCCGGCATCACCTTTCTTCCAGTTAGCAGGACATACTTCGCCGTGCTCTTCGTGGAATTGCAGCGCATCGACAAGACGCAGCAGCTCTTCCATGTTACGACCCAGCGGCAGGTCATTGACGATTTGTGAACGAACAACACCGTTCTGATCGATCAGGAAAGCACCACGGTACGCAACGCCTTCATCAGCTTCAACGTCGTAAGCGCGGCAAATCTCATGTTTGGTATCAGCAACCAGGGTGTATTTGACTGGACCGATACCACCATCGTTTACTGCAGTGTTACGCCAGGCATTGTGCGTGAACTGAGAATCGATCGATACACCAATGACTTCCACATTACGCTGTTGGAAAGCCTCTACACGATGGTCAAGAGCAATCAGCTCTGAAGGGCATACAAAGGTAAAGTCCAGGGGATAGAAGAACACCAGACCATATTTACCTTTGATGGCTTCTTTCAAGTTGAAGCTGTCAACGATCTGACCATCACCAAGTACAGCAGCAGCAGTAAAATCAGGGGCTTGCTTACCAACGAGTACGCTCATGGGTCAATATTCTCCGTGTTTTAATGACAAAAACATCCCGGCGATGGGACGTTTCCAAAGTATCAACGCTTCGCGCTGCAATTGTATTACTGGACAACCGAGCAACCTCAAAGCTGAGATCGCTCCGCCATTGCAGCAATCCAGATCAGGCTTTAACCGCTGCATCCAACAACGGTTGCAGCTCGCCGCTTTGAGCCATTTCAGTGACAATGTCACAGCCGCCAACCAGTTCACCGTTCACCCACAGCTGAGGGAAGGTTGGCCAGTTTGCAAATTTGGGCAGCTCTGAACGGATATCGGGATGCTCAAGGATATTGACGTAGGCAAACTTGTGCCCACAGGCCATGACCGCTTCAACAGTACGAGAAGAGAAGCCACACTGCGGGAACTGGGGAGTGCCCTTCATGTAAAGCAGGATTGAGTTTTCACTGATTTGCTTTTTGATTGATTCAACAATATCCATGGTCACAGACTCGGTAGGCTGGTTTGGACCGCAGTATAACAAGACCAAACTTGGCAGTCAGTCATCGCATACCGCTCTCGCTGTGCAAGATATCAGGGCAAAGTGGCCGCTTTACAAGAGCAACAGAGAAGAATTCCCAGTAGCGATGTATCACACCGCAAGCACCGTATGCAGCCCAAGAAGCGCGCTGTTAACTTTCAATATACAGCCTCATCCAAGAGTTCAACTCACCTACATACGACCAGCCGACTGGCAGTCAGTTTCTATCACTTAGCTTTGATATACATGCAGTTTCGAATATTTAGGGGTATTGATTAATCCCTCACGGCATGAGAATAATACTGCTCGGCTTCTGTATCTGCCTTTTACCTCTGGAAAATGAAGCCGTTCAAAAAGCAGTAGACGCACTACTGAATTACATTCGCCTGATTTCAATATCACTGCTGGTTACCTGCGCACCAAATCCAACGGTGCTATCAGCTTTCCAGCAAACAGCGAATCAACCAAACCTGGGCATGAAGAGACTGTCCCCAAACGGGCATGACGGTTGGGATTTTTATTTCTGACAGCGCTCGGACTGTGAAGAGAGACCATGAATACTCGGCATTTTTTAACCCTTACAGACTTTAACTCAGCGGAACTGCGCCAATTGATTGCGCGCGCCTTGGAACTGAAAGCCATGCACCGACGCCGAGAAGTCTACGAGCCGTTGAAAAATCGAGTGTTAGGGATGATTTTCGAAAAATCCTCCACCCGGACTCGAGTGTCTTTTGAAGCTGGCATGATTCAATTTGGTGGTGGTGCCATTTTCCTTTCACCACGAGACACACAGTTAGGCCGCGGCGAGCCCATTGAGGACACCGCCCGCGTCCTGTCTGGCATGGTGGATGCAGTCATGATCCGCACCTTTGATCACGCCATGGTAGAACGCTTTGCAGCGTATTCGAGTGTGCCTGTAATCAATGGTCTGACAGACGATTACCATCCTTGTCAGCTATTGGCAGACATGCAGACCTACTTTGAATTGCGTGGCGACATCAAAGATAAAGTCGCTGTATGGATTGGGGATGGCAATAACATGTGCAACTCCTACATCAATGCTGCCAACCTATTCGACTTTAAACTTCATATTGCCTGCCCGCAGGGATACGCACCTGACGCCGCCATGCTTGAAAAAGCAGGTGACCGAGTGAAACTTTTCACCTCTGCTGAAGAGGCAGTAAAAGGCGCCCATCTCATCACGACTGATGTCTGGGCTTCAATGGGTCAGGAAGAAGAAGCCAAGCAGCGCAAACTGGATTTTGCCGCCTATCAGGTTACACCTGCATTGATGGATATTGCCGACCCTGACGCCATATTTTTGCATTGCCTGCCGGCCCACCGTGGAGAGGAGATCAGCGAAGACATGTTGGACGATCCTCGCTCAGCTGTGTTTACTCAAGCAGAAAATCGACTGCATGCACAAAAGGCTCTGTTGGAGTTTCTGCTCACCTGATCCCACCCAATATAGCGATATACCTTATCGCCACTGGCTGAAGCCGTTACCCTTACCAGTCTTGGTAACCGCTTCAGCTACACTTCCATTCATAATGTTCTGTAAAGAAGCACGACAAGTTATGCCTGTAACGGGCATTTCTGCTGCTTTGGCTTTGACAGATCTATAAATCTCATTCATAACTGCCTTAGGTTAGCTTTAGATTGTCAGGCATGATTGAACTGCGTCACTTACGTACCCTGGTTGCCTTAAGAGAAACCGGAAGTTTGGTTGAGGCAGCAGAACGTGTACATCTCACCCAGTCGGCTCTGTCTCATCAGATCAAAGATCTGGAGGACAGACTCAACTGCTCTTTGTTTATTCGCAAGACCAAACCACTGATCTTCACCAGCGCCGGACAGCGTCTACTGGTACTAGCTGACGACATTTTACCTATGGCAAGAAACGCAGAGCGTGATATCGCCCGTCTGGCAGGGGGAGAAACCGGGCGTCTGCATATAGCTATCGAATGCCATAGCTGCTTCCAGTGGCTAATGCCAACGATCGATCAGTATCGTGATAATTGGCCTGAAGTTGAAATGGACCTGATGAGTGGCTTCAGCTTTACCCCGCTGCAGGCACTGGTTAGAGGCGAGCTGGATATGGTGATTACTTCCGATCCAGTCGTAACGCCCACACTTGCCTATATCCCCCTGTTCAGCTACGAGATGCTGCTGGCCATAGGCAAACGCCACTCACTGGCTCGCAAGAGCCATATCGAGCCAACAGATTTAGAGAACGAAACGCTAATCTGCTACCCCATTGAGCGTGATCGGCTGGATGTCTTCACTCGCTTTCTTGACCCGGCAGATGTCGAGCCCGACGCCATTCGCAATGCCGAACTCACACTGATGATGATTCAGCTGGTCGCCAGTGGCCGTGGCGTCTGCGCCTTACCGAACTGGGCCCTTACTGAGTACCTGGAAAGAGATTATGTGGTTGCACGTCCGCTAGGAAACAAAGGGGTGTGGTCAACACTCTACGCAGCGGTGAGAGAAGAGCAGAAAGAGGCAGAATATATTCAGGACTTCATCCGCTCTGCACAAGACCTGTCCTTCAAGACTCTGCATGGGATTCGCCCGCCAGATAGCAGCAAGTAACCTCCTCTACCAGGCAGAGATCAACCTTTGCTTGCACTGCCGAGCACAGCTTAGCGAAGATAGTACTGGATCTGACTGGTTGATGTCGGCAGGTAGTAGAGCCTTATTCCCGAGTGAGGAAACAGCCAGTAATAACTCCCCTCCCCTTGCAAGCCGGGCTCATAGCTCTGTGGTTTCCCATAACGCTGCTCAACGATGGCCAGCAACTCCTCCTTACTCAAGGAGTCTGGATTAAAGTTGAATATGACCTCCTGTACAAGCTCATCTGCGTCGAAGATTACCCGACAATTAGCAGCCTTAGGATAGATAGAAGTAATCAGATAGACATCAGAACTACTGCGCCGGAACAGACGCTTCCCACCAGAGCTAACAATAGCTCGATAGAACTCATCACGATCTGTCGAGCCCAGATACAAACCAAACACCCTCGCCTCGGCAGGAGCTGTCGCAAGCGGGGTGTCAGCAGAAACAGTGGGAAGTCCTAATGCTGCCCACAAGAGTGTGGGCATAAGGAGAAATATACGAAGTTTGATCACGCTTCTTTTACAAACAGATAACCACGGCTACGTACAGTTTTAATACGACGAGGATGGATAGGGTCATCACCAATCTTGGGACGAATGCGGGAAATGCGCACATCAATAGAGCGATCTTGCCCGTCGTAGGCAATACCACGCAGTGCAGTGAAGATTTCCTCTCTGGTCAGCACTCTTCCAGCATTACTTGCCAGCAGCCATAACAGGTCGAACTCAGCACTCGTCAGATCAATGCTTTCATCGTTAAGCCAGGCTTCACGCTTGCCGTTGTCCAGCACCAGATTGCCAAACTCGTAGTAGTTCTGCTCCGATGCAGGGACCACGGGCGCAGGGGTCTGGGCTTCTTTACTACCTTGTGCCCGACGCAGCAGCGCGCGAATACGAGCCAGGAGAACACGTGGGCGCACGGGCTTGGTGACATAATCGTCAGCTCCCATCTCCAGACCCAGCACCTGATCAAGATCATCGTTGCGTGATGTCAGCATCAGAATGGGGCCGGAGTATCCCGGTCTCACCTGTCGACAAACACTGAGACCATCCTCACCGGGCAACATCAGATCAAGTACAACCAGATCAGGTGCAGCACGCTTGATCAGTTCTATTGCCTGAGCACCATTGGATTCGACGGTCACCGTGAGGCCATTGTTCTCTAAATATTCCTTAGTCAACGCCGCCAAGCGCTCGTCATCCTCGACGATCAGGATATGACTGGTATCTTGTGTTTCCATTTCTTATCCGTGATGCTGGAAAGTGTATGCTCACCGTTATAGTGAGTACGGATTGATGTAAGCGCAGTGAACAAAAAGTGAATATAGCGCACTACAGCTTATAAATGTTTGGGGAATTATACTCAATAGTTACGCTTTCACAAAAAGCTACGTTCAGTTAAAAGATCGTTGATTTATCTGACCTCGAACCTTGCGTATCTACAGTAACTCTGGAACTATGTTCGGCTCCCCAGACGTACGTAAAGACACGACAGGATACCCCGCAATGAAGCCGTGGACGCCTTCCAGCTGGCGTAGTCATCCGATTCGCCAAATCCCCCAGTACCCTAATGCCGATGCGTTACATCAGGCTGAGCAGCAACTGGCAGCACTTCCCCCACTGGTATTTGCCGGTGAAGCGCGCGAACTGCGCCGCCAGTTTCAGCTCGTTACTGAAGGCAAAGCCTTCCTGCTGCAGGGCGGAGACTGTGCCGAGAGCTTCGCTGAGTTCAGCGCCAACAATATCCGTGACACATTCAAAATCATGCTACAGATGGCAGTGGTACTTACCTTCGCCGGAAGCTGCCCAGTCGTAAAAGTAGCACGCATGGCGGGTCAGTTTGCCAAACCACGTTCTGCAGACACTGAAACCATCAATGGTATTGAGTTGCCCAGCTATCGTGGCGACATCATCAACAACATTGACTTCACGGCAGAGTCTCGCACCCCTGACCCTGAGCGTATGGTCAAAGCCTACAATCAGGCGGCAGCGACACTGAACCTGCTGCGCGCCTTTGCCCAGGGCGGCATGGCAGACCTGCACAAGGTTCATCAGTGGAACCTCGACTTCGTTGAGAAAAGCCCCCTTGGTGAGCGCTATCAGAGCCTGGCCACCCGTATCGATGAAGCGCTTACCTTTATGGAGGCCTGTGGCATTCATGCCAGCAACACGCCTCAACTGAAGGAAACCGCTCTGTATACTTCACATGAAGCACTGCTGCTGCCTTACGAGGAAGCTCTCACCCGTCAGGACAGCCTGACCGGTCAGTGGTATGACTGCTCGGCCCACATGCTGTGGATTGGTGACCGTACCCGTCAGCCAGATGGTGCTCATGTTGAGTTTCTGCGTGGTGTGCACAACCCCATAGGCATCAAAGCAGGCCCCACTACCGATCCGGATGAGTTATTGCATCTGATCGACATCCTTAACCCTGACAACGATCCTGGCCGCCTGAATATCATTGTGCGCATGGGTGCGGGTAAGGTTGAGGAGCACATGCCAGCACTGATTCGCGCCATTCAGCGCGAAGGGCGTAAGGTTCTGTGGTCCAGCGACCCCATGCATGGCAACACCATTAAAGCCAGCAGCGGCTACAAGACCCGCTCAGTAGCTCAGGTGCTGTCGGAAGTGAAATCCTTCTTCCAGATTCACAAGGCAGAAGGCTCTTATGCTGGTGGCGTGCACTTCGAGATGACTGGCAAGAACGTGACAGAATGCATCGGCGGCGCCTACCAGATCACTGAAGAGCAGCTGGGCGATCGCTATCACACCTATTGTGATCCGCGCCTAAACGCTGATCAGGTTCTGGAGCTTGCATTCCTGATTGCAGACACACTGAAAGACGCTCGGCGCTAGTCATAGCTGTACAAGAAAAAAACGCCGCTGATCTCATCAATCAGCGGCGTTTTTGTACATATCGCCAAGCTGTTCGGGCTAATGCAATGCCCTTACCGTTGGCCTCTCATCAAATCTTTGTCGCAACTCGGCAGACAAGGCATCCCACTCCGACTCACGATCCGCTTTCAGCAGCATGGGGTCATCACTCTGCTGCCAATACAGGGCAATATAAAGCCCCTGATTGTTACCATGATCCAGAGTGCGATAGTGCCGCTGAAACGCAACCACATCCTTATAAGGCCGCACTTCAAGTCGCTGAGAATAGATAAGTGCCAGCTGTTGATGCTGATCATCCAGCGCCAACGACGGCGAAGAAAAGAAGCGTTTATCAATATGAAAGCCAGTTTGCTCGACTAACTTCACCTGATCCTTGATGCGCAGGCTGTGATAGACACCTGCGGCAATCATTACCACCGCCAGCAACCAGAACCAGGCCATCTTCATCCTCAGCATTCCGGCACATTGATGGCAATGGCCGTCAGGGGTGTGCAACAACAGCACAGGATTTCATCATCCTGCAAAGGCACCAGGCTATCCTGATGCCAGCTGACACGACCCTCACTCAAGCGCACCTTACAGCAACCACAATAACCGCCACGGCAGCTATGCAGGACGGGAACTGCCCGCGCCTCGAGGGCATCCAGCAGAGAGAACTCCTGCTGGTAGTCAAACTCCAGGCTGTCATTTACTCGAATACGGCGCACTGCATCCATTCACCGAGCCCTGCCCATCACACTCATCAGCGCTTCAATTACAGGTCGAAATCATCGAAGTCATCACTATCCACGCTACTGTCGATAGCACCGACCAGATAAGAGCTGATCTCCGACTCCTGCGGCGCTACCTGAACGTTATCACTGGTCAGCCAGCTGTTGATCCAGGGCAGCGGATTACTGTGCACACTGAACAGAGGTTCCAGCCCCAGCGCCCGCATACGGACATTGGTGATGTACTCCACGTACTGACCGAGAATGTTGGCGTTCAGACCGATCATGGAGCCATCCTTGAACAGGTACTGAGCCCACTCTTTTTCCTGCTCTGCAGCCTGCCGGAAAATTTCGATAACTTCATCACGGCATTCGCGCGCAACATCCACCATTTCAGGATCATCACTGCCAGAAGCCATCAGGCTCAGCATCTGTTGCGTACCAGACAAATGCAGCGCCTCATCACGGGCGATGAACTTGATGATTTTGGCATTGCCTTCCATCAGAGCCCGCTCAGCGAAAGCAAAAGAACAGGCAAAACTGACGTAGAAGCGGATCGCTTCCAGCACGTTGACTGAGGCCAGCGTCAGGTAGAGTTTCTTTTTCAGCTCTCGCAGACTGATATCGATCTCTTTGCCATTCACTACATGGCAGCCTTCGCCATACAGGGTATACAGCGAGGACACCTCAATAAAATCGTCGTAGTACGCCGTGACAGAAATAGCGCGCTTGGTGATCTCCTCGTTCAGCAGGATGTCATCAAACACCTTGGAAGGATCAGTGACCACGTTGCGAATGATATGGGTGTAACTGCGGCTGTGGATGGTTTCGCTGAACGACCAGGTTTCCAGCCAGGTTTCCAGCTCTGGTAACGACACCACAGGCAGGAATGCCACGTTGGGTGAACGCCCCTGTACCGAGTCCAGCAGTGTCTGGTATTTCAGATTACTCAGGAAAATGTGCTGTTCATGGGCAGGCAGATTGACGAAATCCTTGCGATCAGTGGTCAGGTCGACCTCTTCCGGGCGCCAGAAGAAAGACAGCTGTTTCTCAATCAGCTTTTCAAAGATCGGATGCTTCTGCTGATCATAACGGGCAACGTTAACGTTCTCACCGAAGAACATGGGTTGACGCAGGTGGTCGTAAACGTTTCGGTTAAAGGTTGAGTAGGCCATGATGATGTTAAAACTATTCTGAAAAGTCCGGGAAACGCAGAACCTGCACAGGCTTGCCATACAGGGGCGAGATTCGCTGCCGTACAGGGGCCGAAGCCCCCTGCAGTAGTACGATCAGCTGTTACAGCTTGCACGCTCCGCCTTCGCAGCCAGAGTCGCTCTGATCATCTTTCGCGCCATCACGGGTATTGTGGTAATACAGTGTTTTCACGCCGTATTTGTATGCCGTCAGCAGATCTTTCAGCAGCTGCTTCATGGGCACTTTCTCACCTTCAAAACGGGAAGGATCATAGTTGGTATTGGCAGAAATCGACTGGTCGACAAACTTCTGCATGATCCCCACCAGCTGCAGGTAACCTTCATTGTTAGGGATCTGCCATAACAACTCATAGTTATCTTTCAGACGCTCATATTCAGGCACCACCTGCTTGAGAATACCGTCCTTGCTTGCCTTGACACTAACAAAGCCGCGGGGAGGCTCAATGCCATTGGTGGAGTTGGTAATCTGTGATGATGTCTCACAGGGCATGATTGCCGTCACGGTGCTGTTACGCAGGCCATGGGTCACAATTGAGTCCCGCAGACTGTCCCAGTCCAGATGCAGAGGCTCCTGACAGAAACCATCAACATCCTTCTTATAGGTGTCGATAGGCATCAGGCCTTCCGCATAGAACGTATCGGCAAATGCCTCACACTGCCCCAGTTCGATGGCCAGTTTATTGGACGCTTTCAGCAGGAAATACTGCATCGCTTCAAAAGTGCGATGAGTCAGCGCATTGGCAGAACCATCAGAGTACTTCACTCCATGCTTGGCCAGATAATAGGCAAAGTTGGTCACGCCTACACCCAGAGTGCGGCGCTTCATGGAAGCACTGTGGGCTGCAGGCAGCGGATAGTCCTGATAGCTCAGCAGGCTGTCCAGCGCACGCACGATCAGCTCAGACAGTTCTTCCAGCTCGTCGAGGTTCTCCAGCGCACCCAGGTTGAACGCAGACAGCGTACAGAGGGCAATTTCCCCTTCTGCATCACGCACATCGAACAACGGCTTGGTTGGCAGGGTGATTTCCATGCACAGGTTGCTCTGGTGTACTGGCGCTTTCTTGGGGTTGAAAGCACTGCGGGTGTTGCAGTGGTCGACGTTCTGCAGGTAGATACGCCCGGTTTGCGCACGCTCCTGAGCAAACATGCTGAATAGGTCGACCGCTTTCACCGTTTTCTTGCGGATGCTGGCATCCTGCTCGTACTGCACGTACAGACGCTCAAACTCTTCCTGATCATCAAAGAAAGACTTGTACAGGCCAGGGACGTCTGAAGGACTGAACAGGGTAATGTTCTCGCCTTTGATCAAGCGCTGGTACATCAGACGGTTGAACTGGAAAGCGTGATCCACATGACGGGCACGGTTTTCTTCCACACCACGGTTGTTTTTCAGCACCAGCAGCGACTCTACTTCCAGATGCCAAATGGGGTAGAACACGGTAGCTGCGCCACCGCGAACACCGCCCTGTGAACAGGACTTAACGGCGGTCTGGATGTGTTTCACAAAAGGAATCATGCCAGTGTGGAACGCTTCGCCACCACGGATCGGACTGCCCAGTGCACGGATGTTACCCATATTGACGCCGATGCCCGCTCGCTGACTGACATATTTCACAATCGCAGAAGCAGTGGCATTGATAGAGTCCAGCGAATCCGCCGCCTCAATCAGTACACAGGAGCTGAACTGACGGGTAGGCGTACGCACACCAGACATGATGGGGGTTGGTAGCGACAGCTTGAAGTTGGAGCAGGCATCGTAGAAGCGACGCACGTAATCCAGACGGGTAGCCTTGGGGTAGTGCGCAAACAGACAGGCTGCGACCAACATATATAGTTGCTGCGGGCTTTCGTAGATTTCGCCGGTGACACGGTTCTGGGTCAGATACTTGCCTTCCAGCTGCTTGACGGCGGCATAGCTGAAATTCATATCACGCCAGTGGTCAAGAAAACCATTCAGCTGATCAAACTCTTCAGGGCTGTAATCTTCCAGCAGATGACGATCATAACGACCTGAATCCACCAACTTGGAAACATGCTCAAACAGGTGAGGCGGTTCAAACTGGCCGAATGCCTTCTTGCGCAGATGGAAGATTGCCAGACGAGCTGCCAGATACTGATAGTCAGGTGCATCTTCAGAGATCAGATCCGCTGCCGACTTGATCAGCGTCTCATGGATGTCGTTGGTACGAATACCATCAAAGAACTGCAAGTGAGCTTTCAGCTCGACCTGAGAAACAGAGACATTTTCCAACCCTTCCGCGGCCCAGGCGATTACCTTGTGAATCTTGTCCAGGTCAATCGATTCCTTACGCCCGTCGCGTTTGGTCACCATAATATCTTGCATGCTCAAGTCTTCCGTCCTCAACGTATGCTGCCAGAATGCTCAAACCTTGATCAGCATCGCACAAATAGCTTTGCGCCTCTTCTATCTAGTAGTCACTATCAGGAAGAAGCACAAGATGTAGTATCAAGGGATTCAATAGGCAGCAAATATAGGAGTACATCCACCTCACATCAAGACTTGATTTTTAGCTCTTTTGGGGTATTCCGGCGGGCAGGGAGAGCAACGTCAGGATTCATCGGAGATTAGCCCCTGAAGACCTTTTTGTTATTTTATGTAATCAAAAAAACCATTGTTCAGGGAATGCTCAATACCCCTTTATTCCCAATCTGACAGGCGCTCTCTCTTCTTCTGCTGACGAATGCACCAAGACAAAATCAGCACACGACTATTTACAAAGTCCTCTGAAATCAATATTATGCGCCCTCACTTGACGCGGTGGGGTTCCCGAGTGGCCAAAGGGATCAGACTGTAAATCTGACGCGTGAGCTTCGGTGGTTCGAATCCACCCCCCACCACCAAGTGATGTCAACGACATCACTACCGCAAAAATGACAGTTCATTAAGCCTCCTTGAACTGGAATCCAGCAAACGTACAAGTGTTCATCCTGGTGGGGTTCCCGAGTGGCCAAAGGGATCAGACTGTAAATCTGACGCGTGAGCTTCGGTGGTTCGAATCCACCCCCCACCACCAGATGAATCCTTCATCTACTACTTCCCCCCTTAGTAACATGATTTTCTGACTACATCAGTCAGCTATCCCAAATACCTCTAGCGTCTGTTTTTACTTAGTTAAATCTCTTAAGACGCCCTCGTTTTAAATCAATCAGCCCGTTATACCGGCAAAATCGGCTCTGCCTTGCCTCTGCTCCTGTTCAGGGCGATCGTCTGGCTCTTCTCACTTCTCCAACCTGTCACACCAACAAAAAAGCCACAGCCCCAATGACGCTGCCATTGGAACTGCGGCCAGATTTGCCTGTTCAGACCTAATAAGCCTCAGAACATGTTCACGATCAGCTGCGCATTAGCCACACCTCGTTGAAAACACACCTCGGAATACTTATGCAGGGTCACTACGCTCGTATCCTCAGTGCTTTTCGCCTGGTCTGACCTGAGCCTGCTAGAACGTGAACGCGTTCGAGCTATGGCACTTATTTCTGCCAGGACTTAATCAGCTCGTCATAGGAGACGGTTTCGCCTTTTGGCTTCTCATTAGCAAGCTTGGGCTTGGGCGCGCCTGGCTGACTCAGCCAGTACTCGGGATCCTTCGGCTCATTCAGCTTGGGTCCGCAGTCACCCTGTACCTTGGCGCGCTCAAGACGCTCCATTACCTTGTCCTGATCAGCAGCCAGACCATCCAGCGCTTCCTGAGGAGTCTTGTCGCCGTTCGCCGCTTCAGCAATATGTTGCCACCACAGCTGAGCCAGCTTTGGATAGTCCGGTACGTTGGTTCCAGTAGGCGTCCACTCGGTACGAGCAGGGCTACGATAGAACTCCACCAGACCACCCAGCTTTGGCGCCACTTCAGTCATCGCCTGTGAGGTAATATCCGATTCACGAATCGGTGTCAGACCCACCAGCGTTTTCTTCAGGGATACGGTTTTGGACACCACGAACTGGGCATACAACCACGCCGCCAGACGACGATCATCCGGTGTGGACTTCATGAAGGTCCATGAACCTACGTCCTGATACCCTTTCTTCATCCCCTCTTCCCAGTATGGGCCGACAGGTGAAGGTGCCATGCGCCACTTGGGCGTACCGTCGGCATTGACCACAGGCAAGCCTGGTTTGGTCATATCGGCGGTAAAGGCGGTGTACCAGAAAATCTGCTGGGCAACGTTACCCTGCGCAGGAACAGGACCTGCTTCAGAGAAAGTCATCCCGGGCGCTTCTGGTGGCGCATACTTACGCAGCCAGTCAACATATTTGGTGGTGGCGTATACCGCAGCCGGGCCATTGGTCGCACCGCCACGAGAAACGCTGGAGCCAACGGGACGGCAACCTTCTACACGAATACCCCACTCATCCACAGGCAAGCCATTGGGCAGGCCTTTGTCGCCTTCACCGGCCATGGAGAACCACGCATCAGTGAAGCGCCAGCCCAGTGAGGGATCTTTCTTGCCGTAATCCATGTGACCATAGACACGCTGACCATCGATCTCTTTCACCTTATCAGTGAAGAACTCAGCGATGTCTTCATAGGCTGACCAGTTCTTGGGTACACCCAGGTCATAACCGTAGATTTCCTTGAACTTGGCCTGCAGATCAGGACGGGCAAACCAGTCAGCACGGAACCAGTACAGGTTGGCAAACTGCTGATCAGGTAGCTGGTAGAGTTTGCCATCAGGACCGGTGGTAAATGACAGGCCGATAAAGTCTTTCAGATCCAGGGTTGGCAGGGTGTAATCCTTGCCATCACCGGCGATCATATCGCTGATGGGGACGACTTTACCGTAGCGGAAATGAGTACCAATGAAGTCAGAGTCGTTGATGTAGCCATCATAGATGTTCTTGCCTGACTGCATCTGGGTCTGCAGTTTCTCAACCACATCACCTTCCTGAATCAGATCATGATGAATCTTGATCCCGGTGATTTCGGTGAAGGCTTTCGCCAGCACCTTGGACTCGTACTCGTGGGTGGTCAGAGTTTCGGAGGCCACATTGATTTCCATGCCGCGGAATTTCTTGGCGGCATCGATAAACCACTGCATCTCTTTCATCTGGTCATCCTTGGACAAGGTCGAAGGACTGAATTCAGAGCCAACCCACTTCTTCGCCGCATCCTGATACTGGTCTGCCAGCGCATCCCAGCTGATACCTGACATCACCAACATCGCGCTCAGTACAACGGCGCGCTTCATTTTGTTTTTATTGTCGTGCATATGCACCTCATCTCGTTGTTTGTCTAGGAAAACACTTCTCTCTCGGTGCCAGCGCACGCCTCAGGGACGACAGCCGCACCCTCGTTCACCATCAGTACCGCAACCCTTCCTGCGGCGACTGCACTACCAGGCTATCTGCCTGTTTTCCGACCGTCAGTTACCCCCATTTCATCACGATAAACATCCACACCAGAGACACGCCAAAGGCGATCCAGATGCTCCATTCAGTCAGCCCTATAACCGCCAGATGGATATAGGCGCTCACCAGTAAACCGATAAACAGCCGATCACCACGGGTGGTGCTGATGGGCAGAAAGCCACGACGATCCACACAGGGAGAACGCACCTCCCATACCGTCATGCACACCAGAATTACGGCAATGATGGAAAAGAAAGCTACAGTAGGCAGAGTCCACGCCATCCAGTTCATATCGCTGCTCCTTATACCCGGCCCAGGGCAAAGCCCTTGGCAACGTGGTTACGCACAAACCAGATCACCAGAATGCCCGGCAGAATGGTCAACACTCCGGCTGCCGCCAGCACTCCCCAGTCAATACCCGACGCAGAAACGGTACGGGTCATCACTGCCACGATAGGTTTGGCTTCTACGGAAGTAAGCGTGCGCGCCAGCAACAGCTCAACCCAGGAGAACATGAAGCAGAAGAACGCCGTCACACCGATCCCCGGAGCGATCAGGGGCACGAAGATCTTCAGGAAGAAACGCGGAAAGCTGTAACCGTCGATATAAGCGGTTTCATCTATTTCCTTCGGCACCCCGGACATAAAGCCTTCAAGAATCCATACCGCCAGCGGTACGTTGAACAGACAGTGCGCCAGCGCCACCGCTATATGGGTATCGAACAACCCCACGGAGGAATACAGCTGGAAGAACGGCAGCAGGAAGACAGCGGGTGGAGCCATGCGGTTAGTCAGCAGCCAGAAAAACAGATGCTTGTCCCCCAGAAAGCGATAGCGGGAAAAGGCATAGGCCGCAGGCAAGGCTACCAGCAGGGAAATCACCATGTTCATGGACACGTAGTACAGCGAATTGATGTAACCGCTGTACCAGCTGGGGTCAGTAAAAATCACCTTGTAGTTATGCAGAGTGAAGTTTTCCGGCCACAGTGTCAGCCCACTCAGGATTTCCGTGTTGGTCTTGAACGACATGTTCAGCAACCAGTAGATCGGCAGCAGCAGGAACAGAATAAACAACGCTAGCAGGACGCTTTTTCTTGTAGTCATGTCACACCTCAGGCGTCTTTGTCCGCGTGGGTCATCGCGGTATAGAACACGAAGGACACCAGCAGAATGATAAGGAAGTACACCAGAGAGAAGGCAGCTGCAGGGCCGATATCGAACTGCCCCACCGCCATCGTGGTCAGCGTCTGGCTCATGAAGGTGGTGGCATTGCCCGGACCGCCGCCGGTCAGTACAAAGGGCTCGGTGTAGATCATGAAGCTGTCCATAAAGCGCAGCATGACGCCGATCAGCAGCACACTCTTGAGCTTGGGCAGCTGGATGTAGCGGAACACCGCCCAGGATGAGGCCCGGTCAATGCGTGCCGCCTGATAATAGACATCGGGAATGGCGCGCAGACCGGAATAGCACAGCAGCGCCACCAGTGATGTCCAGTGCCAGACATCAATCAGTAATACCGTTAGCCAGGCATCCACCGGATTACCGGCATAGTTGTACTCCAACCCCATGGCATTCAGTGACCAGCCCAGCAGGCCGATGTCAGCACGACCGAAAATCTGCCAGATAGTACCGACCACGTTCCATGGGATCAGGAGCGGCAACGCCAGCAGGATCAGACAGGCTGATGACCATATCCCTTTCTTCGGCATGCACAGCGCCACACCGATACCCAGCGGGATTTCGATCAGCAGTACACAGAGGGAGTAGATCACCTGCCGCAGCAGGGCATCGTGCAGACGATCATCACGCAGAATGTCACGGAACCAGTCAGTCCCCACGAAAACGCGGGTGTACTGATCGAAGATGTCCTGCACCGAGTAGTTCACTACCGTCATCATTGGCACGATGGCACTGAAGGCCACCAGCACGAACACCGGCAATACCAGGAACCAGGCCTTATTATTTTCGACTTTATTGCTCATGGTCCTTACTCCACCAGAAACTCGTCCACGTACACCTTCAGCCACTGCTCAGGGAAGCTGATATGCACCCGTCGCTGCGGCACTTTCTGATCCTCCTGCAAGCGCGCCTTCAGGGTATGCTCGCCCAGACGCAAAGTGAGGATCTTGTAGGTGCCCAGGTCTTCAACGTGCAGCACGTCGCATTCGTAGCCTTCTTCAAAAGGCACGTCCCAGACGTGAACAAACTCAGGCCGGATACCGATCTTGATCTGACTGGACGGCAGTTGCTCCAGCTGCTCCTGCAGGCGCGGGCTCAGTGGCACCTTGATGGTGTCGAACTGCACTCCGCCGGAACAGCGTTGCACCGGAATCAGGTTCATCCCGGGGCTGCCAATGAAGAATCCCACAAAGGTATGCGCCGGCTTTTCGAACAGCTCCCGGGGCGTTCCGAACTGGACAATCTGGCCGCCGTACATCACCGCAATCTTGTCAGCGAAGGTCGATGCCTCCAGCTGATCATGGGTGACATACACCATGGTGATGTTGAACTGCTCATGGATCTGCTTGAGCTTGCGACGCAGCTTCCATTTGAGATGGGGATCGATGACCGTCAGCGGCTCATCGAACAGAATGGCGGACACATCATCGCGTACCAGACCACGCCCCATGGATACCTTTTGCTTTTCATCCGCAGTCAGGTTTTTGGCGCGCTTGTGCAGCACCGGATGCAACTCCAGCACATCTGCAATCTCATTGACCTTGGAGCGAATCTTGCCCTCTGCCAGCCCCTGGTTGCGCAGAGGAAATGCCAGGTTCTCGAACACCGTCATGGTGTCGTACACCACCGGGAACTGAAACACCTGAGCAATGTTGCGTTGCTCCGGCGACAGGCGGTTGACCTCACGGCCATCAAATAAAATCTTGCCTTCGGACGGGCTGAGCAAACCGGAAATGATGTTGAGCAGTGTCGACTTGCCACAGCCGGAGGGGCCCAGCAGCGCAAACGCGCCCCCCTGTTCCCAGACATGGGTCATCTGCCGAATGGCGTAATCCTGCGGCCCCTGAGGGGTGCGGCTATAGCTGTGCGCCAGCGCCTGTAAACGTATTTCTGCCATGGTGCCTCCTTATCGCTGCCGCTGTGGTGCCTGAATCAAGCGTCCGTCCTGTGCAAAGACAAACAGCTTGTGGGTCGGCACATAGACCCGGATGGGTTCATCGACGTCATACTCGTGAACACCGGACAAATGCAGCACCAGGGAGAAATGATCATTACGGACATGCAGGAAGGTCTCCGAGCCACTGATTTCCGCCAGCTCGACCAGTACCGACAGCTCCAGATCATCATCATTGGAAGGCACCAGCCCCAGATGGCTTGGCCGTACGCCAAAACGATACTGGCCAGCGCCGATGCCCTGCAGATCCTGATTCAGGGGAAAGTGCACGGTTTCATCAAAGGTCACTTCACTGTCAGTAATGCGCCCTTCAAGTAAGTTGATGGGAGGCTCTGAAAACAGTTCAGCGGCCAGCACAGAGTTAGGCCGGTGATAAACCTCGGCAGTGGGGCCGCTCTGCACGATGCGACCTTCATGCAATACCGTGGTGGTACCGCCCAGCGCCAGCGCCTCATTGGGCTCCGTGGTGGCATAAATGGCAATCGTGCGGCGTGCTTTGAACAGCTCGCGCATTTCCTGACGCAGCTCTTCGCGCAGCTTGTAATCGAGGTTGACCAGCGGCTCGTCAAATAAAATGATGTCCGCCTCTTTGACCAGTGCCCGCGCCATGGCCGTGCGCTGCTGCTGACCACCCGACAACTCCAGCGGCAGGCGGCTGAGGAAGGGGTCGATACGCAGCATTTCGGCGGTTTCTCGTACCTTGCGGTCGATCACGGCATTGGACTCCCCCGACAGACGCAGCGGCGAGGCGATATTCTCGAACACCGTCATGTTGGGGTAGTTGATAAACTGCTGATAGACCATGGAGACGTTGCGCTGACGCACCGGAACGCCCGTCACATCAGCGCCATTCATCAGAATGCGTCCGGCGGTTGGCCGGTCCAGGCCAGCCATGAGACGCATCAGTGAGGTTTTTCCTGCCAGAGTACGCCCCAGCAGAACATTGAAAGACCCTGGCTCAAAGGTCAGGTTTGCATCGTCAATATAGAGAGTGCGATCCACCCTCCGACTGACATGCTCAAGTACTAACGACATGGCGTGTCCTTATTGTTGTTATCGCACCGGCATCAACACAGTCAGACTGTGCCCACACCGACTGTCCAGAAGACAAATGTACCTATACGAAAGCGAACGCCATGCCAAATGTGACCAGTCATCGGCTATTTTCTGATAAAAAATTAAAAATTATTTATTTTCAATAAGTTATAAGAATTCTAAAATTTTCACATGCGTAAATTTGATGTTCGCTTTACAACAGCCAGCACAGAAACACATTGACACTGCACACATCTCTTTACAGAATCTGTCCAGTTGTTCATCTGCCCATGGATGCTGTTCAGCTGTCACTTCAGGCTGAACACGGATGGACAACCGCCAACACAACAATAAACACAGGCATATGCTGTACAGAGGCGATGGCACGACGTGAGTAACAGCAATTCAGTGGCTCCGCATTCCGACGGCGCCAACCATGAAAAATTGATTCTCGACTCCTGGGCACGCTGCCGTGACTACGGCCTGACCCCCAGTACGCAACCGGAGCTGCACCGCCCTTCTGCCGGTGATGTCGGCGTGCTGCTGGAAGCCCATCAGTTTCTGGTGCAAACCACCTATCATGAGGTGCTGCCCTACTATGAGCACATTCTGTCCAACTCCCACTGCCTGATCATGCTGGCAGATGGCCGTGGACAGCTGCTGCAATCATGGGGTGACCAGCGTTTTCTGGAGCCGGGATACACCCAGGGCTTCGAGGCGGGTACCAGCTGGATCGAGCGCTATACCGGCACCAATGCCATAGGTACGGCACTGGCAACGGGGCAGGCTATCCAGATTCACCGCGATGAACACTTTCTCAAGGCCAATCGCTTTATGACCGGCTCTGCGGCACCGATCTTCGATGCCAGCCGCAGCCTGATTGGCGTGCTGGACGTATCGAGCGATACCTATCTGCCACAGACCCATACACTCGGCATGGTGAAGATGATGACCCAGTCGGTGGAGAACCGTCTGATCATCAACCTGTTCAAGGGTGAACACTTTTTCCTGACCTTTAACACCAATCTGGACAGTCTGGACAGTCAATGGGCAGGCATCCTGGTGTTCACCGAGCAGGGGCAGGTCATTTCCGCCAACCGGCGCGCAGATATCCTGCTTGGCCTGGAACTGTCGATGGTCAACATTGAAAGTCTGTTCGACACGACCCTGCGTAATCTCATCAACCACCCTGAAGGCTTACCGATGCAACTGACTGCCAGTGGTAAGTACCGTTTCTATGCCACCGTCAAACGGCCGGTCCATGTCAGAGTGATCCCTCGCGACTTCCGCCAGAATCACCGGGCTGCAGCCACGGAGCCCGCCAAACCATCCTTACCTCTAAGGGAAGTACCTCTGCCCAACCTGCTTGCCCAGCACAAACGCCTGCCAGCCAATCAGCCCTTTACTCTGGATGCCATTGATCTCGGAGATCCGCGCATCAGCAAGGCTGTGCGGCAGGCCAAGCGTATTCTCGATAAAGACATTCCCATTCTGATTCATGGCGAAACCGGGGTGGGCAAGGAGGTTTTCGTCAAGGCTCTGCATGAAACCAGTGACCGTGCGGCCTATCCGCTGGTCGCCGTTAACTGTGCAGCCATTCCGGGAGATCTGGTGGAGTCAGAGCTGTTTGGCTATGAGAAAGGCGCCTTCACCGGTGCCAGTCAGAAAGGCAGCATGGGGCTTATTCGCAAAGCCCACAAAGGCACCTTGTTTCTCGATGAACTGGGAGATATGCCGCTAAAGGTACAGGCGCGTCTGCTGCGGGTATTACAGGAGCGCAAGGTCACGCCACTGGGCAGCACAGAGTCTTACCCGGTAGATATCCGGCTGGTGTCAGCCACGAACCGGTCGCTGAAGACGGATGTCGAACAGGGGCTGTTCCGCCAGGATCTTTACTACCGGGTAACCGGCCTCAACCTGGAGTTGCCACCATTGCGTGAGCGCCAGGACAAGACCGCATTGTTCCATGCGCTCTGGGATCGTTACCGCGAAGCCGATCAGGAAGCAGGTCTGAGCGAAGAAGTGCTGGCACTGTTTCATCGCCACCCCTGGCCCGGCAATGTCCGCCAACTGGTCAGCGTACTGCAGATTGCTCTGGCGATGGCGGATACTGACCTGATTACCGCCGAGCACCTGCCCGATGACTTTTTCGCCGACCTGCAGGAACAGCCTCATGTAACAGTACCCACCACACTGGCTGCGGAGACGGCTGCAGAAGCTGTAGAAATGGGTGAAACGTCTGAGGCAGAAGCCACACCTGCCAACGGGCAGTCATTCCCGGAACAGTTATTCCCAGAGCAGTCACTCCCTAAGCTGTACCAGCATTATGAGGGCAACATTTCCATGCTGGCTCGCCATCTCGGCATCAGTCGTACCACACTCTATAAACGCTTGAAGGAGCTTGGCCTGCATAGCTGATTACGTGTCACAGGGTCGAATCAGGATTGATCAATGCCGTGAGAATATGATCCTCCCAGACACCATTGATCTTCAGATAGCGACTGGCATAGCCCTCTCTGACAAACCCCAGCCTCGCCAGCACGGCTGCACTGCGCAGGTTGGCGGGCATGTAACTGGCCATTACCCGATGCAGGTGCAGCTGCTCAAATACATAGCCAATCCCCAGTGCCAGCGCTTCCGACATGAACCCCTGCCCTTCAAAGCGCTGATCCAGGGCATAACCCAGATGGCATGCCTGAAACACACCACGCACTATGTTGGAGAAATTGCAGAACCCGATCAGCTCATTGCTGTGCTGATGAAACACCCCAAAACTGATACCTGCGCCTTCAGCCAGGCGTTGCTCACGCGCGGCCAGCTCTGTCATCCAGAATTCATGGGTATAGAAATGCGCATCACGCAGAGGCTCCCAGGGTTGCAGAAACTGGCGATTACGCTGGTAGTAGTCCTGCACCTGCTGAACATCGGCACGCTGGACGGCAGACAACCGGACCCTTTCACCTGTCAATTGCGGCATCAATAGCTGCCTTACCATGTTGCTGCTCCAAACGACGGAAATAAAAAGCCCGCTATACTCGCGCATACCGGGCTCAATTCACAACCTTCACTGCAGTCAGTGAAGCATATTCATTACAGTGAAGGTCAGGCTCCTGTGTTCAACCTTGAATCTACTAACAACAGAACTAGCGGGTAAATACCGGCCCTAGCCCACTCCCCCACAGCACTGCAGTCATCGCTAATCCTCCCACCAACAGGCACAGCCCAACCGTCAGCACCGAGGTGGAAAACATGAAGCCGCGCTCTTCCGGGATACGCATGACGATAGGCACGCCAACGTACAGCAGATAGACGGTGTAGGACACAGCGCCCAGCACCACAAAGACGTCAAACCAGAGGATGGGCAACAACCCCGCCAGACCCGCCATAAACAAGGGGGTAGCGGTAAAGGTGGTAAGCACCATACAGCGGTCAAAGCTGGCATCGGCCCCGTAGGTCTTCTCCATCCAGAAGACACCCCAGGCCATCAGCCCCACGCCAACCATCAGGGCGATATAAAATGCCGCCGCAATAGGGATGGCGCTCAATACGGTCAGCTTGACGTAGTTGGTACCTGCAATGCTCCACCCCATCTGAGTGGTGCCAATGAACAAAGACAATGCTGGAATCGCAGCCAGCCAGAGTATGTGATGCTTATAGAGATAACCAAGCGTGTATTTCTCTTCACGGATGGAATCCCACTCCTGCTTCGGGTGATAGATCAGCCCGAACATGTGTTGAAAGAACATAGGCGCCTCCGGATGTTCTCATCGTCAGTTACTTCCCCACTTCTTTCGTCCCAGAGTGATAACCGTCCGACAACTTGACGACCAGTCCTGCGCCAATGTCTCTGTCGGTACGTCTTCTTCGGCCCCAACCGGCGTCTTGGTACATGCTTACCTTTGTGGCGACCTCCTCAGTCTTGTCAGGTACAGCTGAGACCTTTCGGTTCTTATAGGGCCAGATAGTGATCCAGCAAGAGGACCACGAACAGCAGCATGATGTAGTTAATCGAATAACGGAAAAGCCCATAGGGATCAGCAGGACGGCGATATAACCACAGCCACAGCGCCTTCTGCAGGAACAGGCCATTCAGGATCAGCACCCCGACCAAATACACTACGCCGCTGCAACCGTAGAGATAAGGCAACAAGGTACACAGCACCATCAGCAGGGTATAAAGCAGGATGTGCAGGCGGGTGAACGCTTCACCATGGGTGACCGGCAGCATGGGTATCCCTACTTTGGCATATTCAGTCTTCTTATGAATCGCCAGCGCCCAGAAATGGGGTGGCGTCCAGGCAAAAATGATCAGTACCAGCAGCAAACTTTCCGGCACGATCTGATTGCTGACTGAGGTCCAGCCAAGTAGTGGGGGCGCCGCACCCGCCAGGCCACCAATAGTGATATTTTGCGGAGTGGCACGTTTCAGAAAAGCCGTATAGACAACCGCATACCCAAGCAGCGAACCCAGAGTGAGCCAGGCAGTCAGAGAGTTGACCAGAATGGCCAGAATACCGATGCCCGCTATACCTAACACTGCCGCAAACAGCAAAGCATGATGGGCTGGAATATGTCCCTGAGGGATAGGCCGCTGGCGGGTACGAGCCATCAGCGCATCCAAACGACGATCCACAATCTGATTGATCGCAGCGGCTGAGCTGGCAGCCAGTCCGATACCCAGCGTTCCCCAGCACAGCGCATGCCAGGGTATATTGCCATCCTGAGTCGCCAGCAGCATCCCCACCACCGCCGTCAGCAGCATCACTGCCACGACTCTGGGCTTGGTCAAGGCGTAGTAATCATGCCAGAGCGTAGCAAGCGGTACGCCTATGGCAGAAGCCCCTCCATGTACAGTCTCCTTCATGACATCCCCCTATAACTGGCGTAGACGGTAGAGGTGATAAAGCACTGACACCAGCGTCAGCATCAACAGGGCCGCCCCGGTGTTATGAGCCAGCGCAAGAAAAATCGGGAACTGCCAGAACACATTCGCGACACCCAGACACACCTGCATGACTAGCATGGCACCGAGTGTAACTGCCATGGCCTGCACCCGTGCCCGCCACAGCAACACCACCAGCACAATGACGCCGCCACTGACAAGCAGCGCTCCCACCCGGTGCAGCACATGGATTGCCACACGACCGGGCCCTGTCAGCTGGCCTCCCAGATAATTGGGGCCCACATGCTGCAGCACATTCATCCCGTGGCCAATGTCCATCGTGGCTGGCCACCATTGCTGTTGACAGGTAGGAAAATCAGGGCAGGCCATGGCGGCATAATTGGAGCTGGTCCACCCCCCAAGGGCGACCTGAAAGATCAACATGAACAAGGCGGCCCAGGCGAGGCCACGTAACCAGCGCAGCGAAATATCCGACTCCAGCAGCGGCGAGGCCACCTGTGCAGACAGCGCAGTCCTGACATGCATCAGCGTGCGAAGCCGCAATAACAGCAGAAACAGCAACGTCAGTAACGAGATGCCTCCAAGCAGGTGCATTGTCACTACCTGGGGCCAGAGTTTGAGTGTCACCGTCCACATGCCAAACATCGCCTGCAGCAACACCATGCAAAGCAGCATCAGGCTGTGCCAGCGTGGGTAACGAGGATCATTACGAGACAAACCGACCGCCGCCAGATAGCAAATCAGTACTCCTAAGCCACCTGCGGCATAGCGATGAACCATTTCTGCCCAACCTTTTGCCGACTCGACAGGCACGCCCGGGAAACGCTCGGCAGCCAGCACCATGTGCTCATAGCTGTGCGGAACAATGGCGAAGCCATAACATCCAGGCCAGTCAGGGCACCCCAGCCCGGCATCTGACAAACGGGTATAGGCGCCGAGTGCAACGACAATAGATGCCAGCACCACAGCCAACCAGCAGGCTCGATACGGGATGACTTGTTTCGCGGTCATCGGCCACCTCCATCATTCATTATTGTTATGAGTGGAGAGTTGCAGAGCAGTTAGTACCGGGTCCGAATAGCAGAATCCCGCTAACCGATGTTTGAAGCTGCCAACAGTTTCTTCAGATCTTTCAAAATATCCCTGGCTGGCTGCTCCTTCTGGTACACCAAAATCAAGTTACCCAGCGGGTCGACAACAAAGCAGGTCGGCTCCCCGTTAACACCAAGCTGGTATTCCGGATAGATAGAGAGATACGGATCTGCCTGCCAGCTGACCTGACCAAGCCAGACCCTGCGCACCCGACTGGCATCCTTGCCAAGCGCCATATGCATACGGGTTAACACATCCAGCCGCTGACGACACTCACTGCTGCACTGCTCAGGTAACACCATGACCAGAGACCAGTGCCCCATCCACTCCGACTTTTCTGCGCCTCCCCGCCACCATTGATCAATGGTGAGAGGAGACGTCAGCAGCTGCCCATTGGCAACCGTATGTACTGGTCGCCAACCACTCAAAAACAGTGCCCAGGCCATGACCACCGGGGCAAACCCTATCAGTAAGAGGATGAAGAGTTTACTTCTGCCTCGTGCTGCCTGCGGGTCTGCTTTGTACGTCGTAGAAACAGCCATAGCGCATAACTCCACGTCATTGTTGTTAATCCCCACCACTGCCAGGCATAAGCACGGTGAGTGGCAGACGACATTGCCGATATCTTCCAATGCGCCTGAAACATACCTGGCTGGTTGTCTTCAACTCTCAGCTCAACCGGTAGCAGGGAGACTCCCAGTGCAGCTCCCAGCTTGTCACCATCCACCCACGGCAGGCGAACGTGCAGTCCGCGGCTCACATCAGGGTAATCCCCCAGCTCCAGACCCGGTCGGCTAAACGGGTAAACCCTGGCACTTATTGCAACGCGTCCTGCAGGCACTACTACGCTGGGGAGTGTGTTACGTTCCGACCAGGCTAACCACCCCCGGTTGACCAGTACATAACGGCCATCACTCAGCCGCATCACCCCAAGCACATCCAGACCGGGCCGCCCCTTGAGCAACTGGTTGTCAATGAAAGCGACGATGTGTGGCATCAACTCCCCTTCTACCCTTACCTGTCGGCCCAGCCACTGATCGGCGCCCTGCCAGTCAGTCTTAAGGGTCTCAAACGACATGATCGGCAAAGTCAGTGTGTGCTCCCACAGCAACTTCTGCTCAGCCCGATGCCATTGCCATCTGCCCAGAGCCACACCGGCAGCACCTAACAGCAGCAACCCTAACAGCCACAGGTTAAGTCTCCTGTCCCCGGCTATACTCATGCTCTATCACCCCAGGATCGTAACGAGGTAGCAGCCATGTTCCTGAAGTCTCTTATTATCCTGCTGGTAGTGCTCATGCTGATCAGTCTGGGTAGCGGCCTGTACTTTCTGATGGTTGATCAGGGTAAGGCTCACCAAAAGCGCCTGCTGACCTCCCTTACATTACGCGTCACGCTTGCAGCCCTGCTTCTGCTGCTTATCTTTTACGGTTTCTACACCGGCCAGTTGCACAGTCAGGCGCCATGGTAACCACAAGCAGAATCACTTTACTTTGGCTTCAGAGCACATAGACAAAGATAAACAACCCCAGCCACACGACATCGACAAAGTGCCAGTACCAGGCACTGGCCTCGAAGCCAAAGTGACGTCGCGCAGAGAAATGGCCACGCAGAATCCGGCTCAGCATCACGATGAGGATGATGGTCCCCAACGTGACATGCATCCCGTGAAACCCGGTAAGAATGAAGAACGTGGCGCCATAGACTCCGGCATGCAGGGTCAAGCCCATCTGGGTATAGGCTTCGTGATACTCGTAGCCTTGCACAACCAGGAACGATACCCCCAGGGCTACGGTGACAAACATCCAGGCAATGACCACCGCACGATGGCCTTTTTTCAAGGCATGGTGAGCAATCGTCAGTGTGATACTGGAAGACACCAGCAGCAGGGTATTGATGAAGGGCAGGTGCCAGGGATCTACCGTTTCCTCAGGGCCCGGAAAGCGTGCACTGTCAGGGGGTGACATGACTGGCCAGCTAGCCTCGAAAGCAGGCCACAGCATATGGGATATCCCTTTTGCTCCTTCCCCAGCCAGCCACGGCACAGAAAAGTGGCGAATATAAAACAGGGCGCCGAAAAAGGCGGCAAAGAACATCACTTCCGAAAAGATGAACCAGCCCATGCCTAACCGGAATGAACGATCAACCTGATCGTTATCAAGCAGGCCTGCCTGATTCTCTCTGATCACCTCGCCAAACCAGCCGACGAACAGATAGGCAATCGCCCCCAGACCAATAATGAGAAGCAGTGGCTGGCCGTGAATAATGGTGTGTGCGGTACCCGCAGCGAGGAAAAACAGGGCAAAGGCAGCGACTATGGGCCAGTGACTTTGCTCAGGAACGTAGTAGTGCTGGTGATTCATATCCAAGCCCTCCGGTCAGCATGAGCTGCTGGCCTGTTGAAGTCATCCCGGCTTGTAAATGTCATCCTGACTGATTGTTTTACATCTCTTTCAAACTAGTTGGCTCTGGCCGCTAATTTGGTTACATCGAATAGGGTATAGCCCAACGTAATGGTATGAATGTAGTCCGGTAGCTCTGGGTCAACATAGAAAATGACTGGCATATCCAGCGACTCTCTGGCCGCTAAGTGCTGCTGGTTAAAGCAAAAGCACTGAATCTTGTGAAAATACTGTGCGGCCTCTGCCGGGCTGATACTGGGTATAGCCTGGGCACTCATTGGATGGTCTGTGACATTTTTCACCCTGAATACCGCCCGGCTGTCCGCTCCGGGGTGAATCTCCATTTCTGTACTCAGAGGCTGAAAGGTCCACGGCATGTTGGCATTATTCTGGGTAACAAACTGGATATTGATACTGCGAGACAAATCAACCTTTGCCGACACGGGCATTGCCAGAGGGCTGGTATTCACCTTGCCGTTCAATCCCGTCACCCGGCAAAACACGTCATACAACGGCACCAACGCAAAGCCGAAACCAAACATGGCAACCGGCAGTAACACCAGCCATACCAGAGACCTCTGAGTGCGGGCGTCCACCAGTCAATCCTCAAACTTCGGAGGAACAGTGAAGCTGTGATAAGGCGCGGGTGATGGCAGCGTCCATTCCAGACCTTCAGCTCCCTCCCATGGGCACGCTGGCGCTTTCTCACCCGTCAATATGCACTTCACTACGATATAAAGAAAAAACAATTGAGCTGTACCAAATATGAAAGCACCTATAGAAGAAATCATATTGAAGTCAGCAAATTGCAGTGCATAGTCTGGTATACGCCTTGGCATTCCAGCCAGCCCTACGAAATGCATGGGAAAGAATGTCAGATTCAAACCGACGAAAGACCACCAGAAATGAATCTTGCCCAGCTTCTCGTCATACATTCGGCCACACCATTTAGGTAGCCAGAAGTAGGCAGCGGCAATAATGGAGAATATGGCACCTGGCACCAATACATAATGAAAATGCGCCACAACAAAATAGGTGTCCTGATATTGAAAGTCTGCAGGTGAAATAGCCAGCATCAGTCCAGAAAAACCACCGATAGTAAATAACACAATAAATGCGATAGCGAACAGCATTGGCGTTTCTAATGTCAGGGAACCACGGAACATGGTGCTAATCCAGTTGAATACTTTCACCCCGGTGGGTACGGCGATCATCATGGTCGCGTACATGAAGAACAATTCACCCGCCAGCGGCAATCCCACGGTAAACATATGGTGGGCCCATACCATGAAAGACAGAATGGCAATTGAGGCAGTGGCATAAACCATCGAGGAATAGCCAAATAGCCGCTTGCGACTGAAGGCAGGAACAATATGAGAAATAATTCCGAACGCGGGCAATATCATTATGTAAACTTCGGGATGCCCGAAGAACCAGAACAAATGCTGGAAGAGTACCGGGTCGCCACCGCCCGCTGCACTGAAATAGCTGGTGCCAAAGTTGATATCCATGAGCATCATCGTCACCACGCCAGCCAGCACTGGCATGGCAGCAAGCAATAAGAAAGCGGTAATCAACCAGGTCCATACAAACAGCGGCATTTTCATCAAGGTCATCCCCGGCGCACGCATGTTGATGATGGTAGCAATGACATTGATTGCCCCCATGATCGATGACAGACCCATCAGGTGAATTGAGAATATGAAGAACGTCACACTGGGCGGCGCATACTGAGTAGAAAGAGGCGCATAGAATGTCCAGCCGAAGTTTGGCCCTCCCCCATCCATAAACAACGTCAGCAACAGCAGTCCGAAAGCAAATGGCAGGATCCAGAAGCTCAGGTTGTTCATCCTTGGCAACGCCATGTCAGGCGCACCGATCATCATGGGAATCAGCCAGTTGGCCAGTCCGACAAAAGCAGGCATCACCGCACCGAAAACCATGATCAGACCATGCATGGTCGTCATCTGGTTAAAGAAGCCTGGCTGGACTAATTGCAGTCCCGGTTGGAACAACTCTGCCCGAATGACCATTGCCATTGAGCCACCGATAAGGAACATGGCAAACGCCAACCACAGATACATCGTGCCAATATCTTTGTGGTTAGTTGTATAAACCCAGCGGGTGAAGCCTTTAGCCGGACCATGATGGGCGTCGTGATCAGTACTGTGTTCGCTCGCTACATCCATGATGGTCTCCTGTTATTGTTTGTCCAACACGGCTTGAATGGCTTGCGGTAATACGGTGTCGCCGGTGTTATTGTCCCAGGCGTTCCGCTCATATGTTATGACTGCTGCCAGCTCTGTTGTACTGAGCTGCTGGGCAAAGGCCTGCATTGCCGTACCCGGTCGTCCATGCAGAACAATGTTGATATGCTCCTGCACATTCCCAGTGGCTACCGGGCTGCCCTTCAGTGCAGGGAACACCGAGGGGATTCCCATTCCGGTCGGCTGATGACACGCTGCGCAGATTCGGGCATAAACCTTTTCCCCCTCTGCCATCAGCTCATCATGACTCCATTCTTTTGTTGCCGAGGCAGCAGCAGCTTGCTTTGCAGCCTCCTTCTCTGCCTGCTTGTTAGCAACCCAAGCGCTGTACTCCTGCTCTGACTTTGCCTCGACCACAATAGGCATAAAACCATGGTCTTTACCGCAAAGTTCAGCACATTGCCCACGGTAAGTACCCGACCGTTCGATCTTAGTCCAGGCTTCGTTAATAAACCCAGGAATGGCATCTCTTTTTACTGCCAGATCAGGTACCCACCAAGAGTGGATAACATCATTAGAGGTCACCAGAAAGCGCACCTTTTTACCTACAGGCAATACTAGTGGCTGATCCACTTCTAACAGATAGTTGGTATCTTTAGGTGCTTCGTTTTTAATCTGATCTGCTGGAGTGGATAAAGTAGAAAAGAATTCAATATCGTCGTTGACGTATTTGTAATGCCACTTCCATTGATAACCCGTTATTTGGATATCAACATCAGCATCAGAAGTATCGTACATTTTTATTAACGTCGCCGTGGCGGGTACCGCCATAGCAACAAGAATCACTAATGGAATTAGCGTCCAAATAATTTCTACTAGGGTATTTTCATGAAACTGAGCCGCTTTCGCGCCTCTGGATTTACGATGATGAAAAATAGACCAGAACATCACACCAAACACAATTACAGCAATCGCAACACATATCCAGAATATAGTCATGTGGAGACTGTGAACTGCGTGGCTGACCTCTGTTACTCCGACAGGCATGTTGTACTTCAAGTCAGCTGATACCTGAGGTACAACAAGGTAAAGAGCAATAAAGAGCCAATAGCCCTTCGTAAGATTGAGCTCCACCATATGTCACCTACTCTGATCTTGTTCTTGTTATAAACAGGCGCAGGCTAGCGTCCGTTGAACTAGCAACGGCCGACCACAACATTCAGCTCAGTGCTAGTATTTTTGGAGTATAGACAGTGATCAATAGTTGTCCAATTTCTATACATCAGCCAGATGCAAGAACAACATGGACTATCAGAACCAGCGCAATAACCAGTATCAAGGCCAGAACAACACCAGCAATAATGAATGGCCAAGGGCTATCGGAGGCAAAGTCTCTCTGACGACTATGCTCATTCTGCACGCCGAGAAATGCGGAGAGAACACTCCGGACAATACGCCACCAGTCCAGCAGCATCTGCTTCATGTTTCACCTCCTGAGAGCTGACTGCAGATTACCAGTAGAAGTGTAGTCGGAGTAGAAAAAGAAAAAGCCCCTGATTTTCATCAAGGGCTTCATTCTATATGGAGCTCATGAGCAGACTCGAACTGCCGACCTCACCCTTACCAAGGGTGTGCTCTACCAACTGAGCTACATGAGCGTAATTAGATGCCTGGCGATGACCTACT
>NZ_LAPT01000144.1 GCF_003194385.1 Pokkaliibacter plantistimulans | reverse complement strand
TAGTCCACTAAACTCCGCTTTTTCGCCTGTTTTTTCCTTGTCTCGGCTGCCTCGATAACGTTTTCAACAGCCTGTTAACAAATAGATTGCCCGCAAGGGACAGCGCAAAACGCAGTACCAACACGTCTAGGGGTATAACAATGTTAAAACTCACTCCTGAAGACATTACCCTGTCAGCCCAGGCAGCCGGTAAAGTCGAAGCCATCAGTCTGATTGCTGATCAGCTGCAGGCAGATGGAATGGTCGAAGCAGGCTATCGCGAAGGCATGCTCACCAGAGAACAACAAACCTCCACCTATCTTGGCAATGGTATTGCCATCCCCCACGGTACGACAGATACCCGCGAGCTGGTCAGAGAGACCGGCCTGAAAGTGGTACGTTTCCCGGCCGGGGTGGAATGGGGGGCAGGGCAAACGGTCTATACCGCAATCGGTATCGCTGCCAGGTCCGATGAGCATCTGAGTATTCTCCGCCAACTGACACACGTCATCGCTGATGAGCAACTGGCGCAACGGCTGCATAGTTGCAGTGGGGTCGAAGAGGTGCGCGCGATTCTCAGTGGTGAGGCCAAAAGGGGTGCCTTTCTGCTCGGGGCCGATCAGGTCCGTATGCACTCTGTCGCCACCAGCTACAGTGAACTGGTCGCGCTGGCAGGCGCCATCCTGTGGAATAAACAGGCCATCATCCAGCAGGATCTGATCAGCCTTTATGCCACGCCGCCCCAGTATCTGGGCGAAGGCGTATGGCTGGTGGCCGTCGCCTCTCAGGCCGACAACGGTGCCGCAGCCGTGGTGCAGCCCGCACAGCCGGTCAGCCTCTACGGCAACAGCCTCGATGTGCTGATTGCCATTTCTACTCATAATGATCAGCACCTGCCTCTGCTTGAGCGCCTGACCGAGCTGAAGCTTGAGGGTCGGCTCAAGGTGCTGGCGGAATCCCGGCGTGCACTGGACGTTGTCCGTCATCTGCTGGTGCAGAAACTGGACGGTCAGCAGCTTATCTGCCCCTTACCTATGTCCCATGGTTTGCATGCCCGTCCGGCTGCCAATCTGGCGCGTATCGCCAAAGGCTTTGAAGCCGAAATCTGGGTTGAAAACCTCGACAGCGACAGTCCGGCAGTCTCCGCGCGCAGTGTGACCAAGCTGATCAGCCTGGGCGCGCAGCTCGGCCACCGTTTGCAGATCACGGCAGAAGGTGCCGATGCGGCTGCGGCACTGGCTACTATCGGCGAAGCCATCAGTGCCGGGCTGGGCGATCCGGTGGTGCGCGGGTTTCAGCAACAGGCTGCCAGTGAGGCAGTGGTGGTGGCGCTGGAGTCAGAGTCTGTCAGTGCCCCCGTAGTACGGCTGCAAGCGGGTGATACCATCAGTGGTTTGACCGGTGCGCCCGGTGTGGCCATTGCTCCTGCCTATGTGATGTCTGAGCCCAAGTTTGAGTTTGCCCATCAGGCGGGCCCCGCCAGTGCAGAACTGGCGCGCCTGCAGACTGCTGTGGCAGCGGTGGAGGAGCAGCTCAACAAGCGCCTTGAATCCACCGCCAACACCGAGCTGGCGCAGATTATTGCCATGCATCTGGAGTTGTTGCTGGACCCGGAAATGCAGCAGGAAGCGGAGCAGCATGTGCGCCGCGGCGACAGTGCCGAATGGGGCTGGCAGCAGAGTTTTGAGGCACTGGCCAGTGTTCAGGAGCAGAGCAAGGAACTGTTGCTGGCCGAGCGTGCCATCGACATTCGTGATGTCGGCAACCGGGTTCTGGCTCAACTGACCGGACAGGGTGGCAGTGATGCCATTCAGACAGAGCATGTGCTGGTCTGTCAGGAAATCGCGCCTTCAGAGATCAGCGATCTGGATCTGAGCAAGGTGCGCGCCGTGGTTACCGCTGCCGGTGGTGTCACCTCCCACGCCGCTATTCTGGCCCGGACGCTGGGCATTCCCCTGCTGGTCGGTTGCGGCCCACAGGTGCTGACGCTGGAGCCCGGTACGCCCGTTATCGTTGACTGTGACGCGCGTACCCTGAAAGTAGCGCCCGATCAGGCCGCGCTGGATCAGGCCCGCGCCACCATGGCGCGCGAAAAGGCTCTGGCTGAACAGGCTTACGCCAGCCGTTTCGAACCCGCGGTGACAACCGATGGCCATCATATCGAAGTCATGGCCAATCTGACCGCCGCAAAAAGTGTTGACAAGGCCATCGATCATGGCTGCGAAGGGGTGGGTCTGTTCCGCTCTGAATTTATCTACATGGATTACCCGCAGGAGCCCACGCTGGAAGAGCAGCGCGCCGAATATGCCCGTGTCTTGGATGCGCTGGGCGCTGATCGCCCACTGATCGTACGTACACTGGATGTCGGTGGTGACAAGCCGCTGCCCTACATGCCTATCGACAAGGAAGAGAACCCCTTCCTTGGCGTGCGCGGTATTCGTCTTTCTCTGCGTTACCCGGAAACACTCAAACGTCAGTTGCATGCCCTGCTGACCGCCGCCAATGGCCGCTTGTTACGCATCATGTTCCCCATGGTCACCGATATTCATGAATGGCGTGCCCTGCGTGCCATGTTCGATGAGGTGGTGGTGGACTATCCCGGCAGCAACATTGAGCTGGGCATCATGATTGAAGTGCCTTCGGCTGCCCTGATGGCGGACATATTCGCCAAAGAGGTCGACTTCTTCTCCATCGGTACCAATGACCTGACGCAATACGCGTTGGCCATCGACCGTGGTCACCCGGAGCTGTCACGTCAGGCGGATTCCATCAACCCTGCGGTGCTGCGCCTGATCGACATGACCGTACGCGCGGCAGATCGTCATGGCATCTGGGTGGGCGTGTGTGGCGAGCTGGCCTCTGATCCTCATGGCGCAGCGATCCTCACCGGCCTTGGCGTGAAGGAACTGAGCATGTCGATGCGCGCCATTCCCCGTGTCAAAGCGCATCTGCGCCAGCTGTCAATGCAGGCTGCCCGCGATCTGGCAGAGCGTGCGCTGGCTGCTGACAGCAGTGAAGCGGTCAGAGCACTGCCTTTGCTGGAGACGGATAAGCTGGCAGGAGTGCGTCATGGTTAAGCGACCGGTAGTGACCCTGACGCTGAACCCGGCGTTGGATCTGACAGTGCAGCTGAGTGAACTCGTGCCCGGAGAAGTCAATCTGGCCAGACAGGGTAATCTGCGCCCGGCGGGCAAGGGTATCAATGTCGCCATGGTACTGCGTGATCTGCAGGAGCAGGTGGCAGTCACCGGCATTCTGGGGCAGGACAACAGCGATGCGTTTGAGCATCTGTTCACCCAGTTACAGCTGGATAACCACTTTCTGCTGGAGCAGGGCGCGACCCGTATCAACGTCAAACTGTCGGAACAGCAGGGGCGTGTCACCGATATCAACTTACCCGGCATCACCGTCTCTGAGGCCGTCTGGCAGACCTTGCAGCAACGGCTGCTGGCGCTGTGTGAACAGGCGGACGTCTTTGTGCTGAGTGGCAGTCTGCCTCGCGGGCTGGCTGCTGACAGCTATGGCCAGATTATCGGGCTGCTGCGTCAGCACGGTAAGACCATTCTGGTGGACACCAGTGGTCAGGCTTTGCATGCCGCGGTGGCGGCGGTACCTGATCTGATCAAGCCCAATGTTGAAGAGCTTGAGCAGTGGACCGGTACTGCCTTGCCGGATGCTGAGGCACAGGAGCAGGCAGTACGTAAGCTGCTCGCCCTCGGTATTCGTCACGTGGTGTTGTCCGATGGCGAGCGCGGTGTGCGCTGGTACAGTCGCGACGGCGCCTGGCAGGCCCTGCCACCCCGCGTATCTGTCGTCAGTACCGTCGGAGCCGGAGACAGTCTGGTCGCCGGTCTGACCTATGGTTTGCTCAATCAACTTGCCGTTGCCGACACCCTGCAACTGGCGACCGCAGTGGCAGCACTGGCAGTCAGTCAGATAGGTGTTGGTATTCCCGACACAGAACGACTCAATCAATTAAAACAACAAGTGTCTGTCATGCCACTTGCGTTTTCCTGTTAAGGAGAGCCCATGAAAGTCCTGATCGTAACTCAATGCCCCAGTGGTCTGACCACCAGTTTTATGGCTGCAACGGCGCTGAAAAAAGCCGCTGCAGTGCTCAACTGGGATGCCACGGCGGAAATTCACTCCAGTGTTCAGCCCGCGCAGATGCTGACGGCCGCACAGATAGCTGCAGCGGATCTGATCGCTATTGCCGCCGAAGGCGTGGTCGATATGGCCCGCTTTGCAGGCAAACGGGTATTCCGTGGTTCGGTAACCGAAACACTGGAAAACCCGGTGGAATGGCTGGAACGCGCTAATCTCAATGCCCGAGTAGTCGAAGGCGCGGCGGCCTCTGCCGCTGCCAGGGTGCCGAGTGCGCCAGTGGCCGTCGCCGCTACCCCTGCGGTTGCCAGCAATTGTCTCAATATCATCGCTGTGACCGCCTGTCCGACCGGTGTTGCACATACCTTCATGGCAGCCGAAGCGCTGCAGGACGCCGGTACCCGTCAGGGTCACCAGGTCAAGGTGGAAACACGTGGTTCGGTGGGCGCCAAGAACACCCTGAGCGATGAGGATATCGCCAGAGCGGATCTGGTCATTCTGGCGGTGGATATCGAAGTGGACACCGCGCCCTTCGCCGGTAAACGTATCTATCGCACCAGCACCGGTAACGCGCTCAAGAAGTCAGCGGAAGTCATCCGGCTGGCGCAGGCAGAGGCGCAGGTTGAATCCGCTGCCGCTGTTCAGGGCGAGGTGAAAAAGACTTTCAAGAAAGAAAAAACCGGCGCCTACAAGCACCTGATGACGGGCGTGTCCTTCATGCTGCCGGTGGTGGTAGCCGGTGGTCTGATCATTGCGCTGTCATTCGTATTTGGTATTGAGGCATTCAAGCAGGAAGGCACACTGGCCGCTGCGCTGATGAAGATCGGTGGTGGCTCCGCCTTCGCCCTGATGATTCCGGTACTGGCGGGCTACATCGCCTATTCCATTGCAGACCGTCCGGGTCTGGCGCCTGGTCTGGTCGGCGGTATGCTGGCCAGCTCGATTGGTGCGGGCTTCCTCGGTGGCATCGCGGCAGGCTTTATTGCCGGTTACAGCGCCAGATTCCTGGTGGATAAGGTGCAGCTACCGAAAAACCTCGAAGCCCTGAAGCCGATTCTGATTATTCCGCTGCTGTCGACCCTGCTGACCGGGCTAGTGATGATCTATGTGGTGGGCGGTCCTGTGGCTTCCATCATGTCGACCATGACCGAGTTCCTGAAAAGCATGGGCTCTGCCAATGCCGTACTGCTGGGGGTGATTCTGGGTGCGATGATGTGCTTTGACCTGGGTGGCCCGGTCAACAAGGCTGCCTATACCTTCGGTGTCGGGCTGCTGGCCAGTCAAACCTATGAGCCGATGGCGGCGGTCATGGCATCCGGGATGGTGCCCGCTATTGGCATGGGCATTGCTACCTTCCTGGCGCGCAACAAGTTTACGCTGGCGGAGCAGGAAGCCGGTAAGGCGTCATTCGTGCTGGGCCTGTGCTTTATCTCTGAAGGTGCGATTCCCTTTGCGGCCAAAGACCCACTGCGTGTTATTCCATGCTGTATGGTCGGCGGTGCGGTGACGGGTGCCCTGTCGATGATCTTCAATGCGCAGCTGATGGCGCCACACGGCGGTATCTTCGTGCTGTTTATTCCCAATGCCATTAGCCATGTCATGCTGTATATCGGCGCTATCGTGATTGGCTCACTGATTACCGGTATTGGTTATATGCTGGTCAAACAGAAAGCGGCTGAGGCGGTGGCTGTAGCGGGTTAAACGTTAATAGTGATGTGAGGTTTGCTCAGCAGTGAGCGAAGGCGGGGCCGTTAAAGCCCCGCCTTTTTTATTTGTCGTTTGTGCTGGATCAGCTGCTGGTGGTTGTCGTCGAGCTGCTGGAGTCGGGGCGTGGGTAATTGTCGATGAAATCTTTCAGACCTTTTTGAACCAGCTCATAGGTGGCATCGATATTGTCTGACACATCACCCTGCAGCACTCCCATGCCATCGAGCAGTTTCTTGGCATCATCGAAGCCTTTATCGATGCCGCTGCTGATCAGGTCGCTGAAGTCAGACAGTGCGGTCTCCAGATCCTTGTCGCTGTGCTGGTCGAGATACTGGCTGAAGAAACCTGTACCGAAGGCAACGATGCGCTTGGCGGTATTTTCTGGTGACCAGTAGTCTTTCTGGCTGTCGCTGTAGGGGTTGGTACTCTGGGTGCCGCTGGTGGAGCCGGTCTGGCTGCTGCTGTCTGTACTGTCGGAGCTGCTGCCGTCTTCGTTGAGGCTTTCACTGACCCGGTCCATGACGGTCTTCATGACCAGACCCAGGGCGCCATCGCTGTCTTTGAGCGAGCTTTGGAAGGTGGACACCGCCTCCATCAGCTTCTGGTTAATCTGGTTCTGGTTTTCTTCCATGGTGTCGGAGACGCTGAACCCGCTGCCCAGTGCAGTGCTGCTCTGGCTACCTGAGCTGTCTTCGGTACTGTCGGTCGCGCTGGAAGAGGCGTTGTTGCTGGAAGTGTTTCCGGTAGTTTTTTGGCTATTGGAATAGCTTACCTGGCCACCGGTGTCCTGATAGTTACCGATTTTCATTTCCCTACCTCTCTGGTCTGGATATGGGGATGCCTGCTGTATCGGCTGGCCTGACAAAGTCTTTACTCAATTGTGCTCATTCTTTCCACATTGGTGATGAGCGCGATTAATGCAGACCCGTTGCCTGAGGCACCTGCGCTGTTTTGTCGCACCCCGGAAAGGCACTTCACGCTGCCTTTTCACAGAGGCTGTCGCTAGAATGCGCGCCTGCATTTCTGAGAGCGCCCATGTACCAGACAACCTTCAATCAGCATCGCCACATGCGCCGGGCTCCCGCCTGGTTAGCGTTGTTGTCGATGTTGATGCTGTATCTGGCACCAGTTGGCGCTCAGCTCAATGCCGCTTCCTTTTCCGCAGCCGGGTTTGCAGATACGGCCCTGTGTCACGTCGCTGCTGTGTCTGGTGCAGAGCAGCGTTACACACATACGGATGTACCGACCGCCGGTGTGCATGATGCCTGTGGCTACTGTACCTTGCTGGCACATCTTTCTGGCTTACTGGATGAGCTGCCGTTTGCCGGTGCTGTGCGTGGTGCAGTCGTCGCGCCAGAGTGTCCGTCATGCTGGCAGTCGCCTTCCTGTCGCTGTTGTTCCCATGCTAATCCCCGTGCGCCGCCTGCTGCCGGGTCCTCCATCTGAGAACGTGCTTGCGATCTGCGGCGTGTCAGTCACCCGGCGTTGAAAAGCCTTTCGGAATGCACCTTTACCACCAGTAAACGTCGCTTCCTCAGCGCTTTTCGCTCTGACTGGCTATCGCTCGCGAGATCGTGAACAGGTTCTAACAGGTCGTTGAAAACCTATCTGCGTTGCTGAATACTGCGTCAAAAACAGG
>NZ_LAPT01000143.1 GCF_003194385.1 Pokkaliibacter plantistimulans | reverse complement strand
AGCCAAGCCAAGCCAAGCCAACTAGGATTACCCGGAGCCACTTCAGGTAATACCAATACCCAAGCCTCAAGGTCAAGGCATATAGCAAGCCGAGTTAATTACCAAACCTACCGTATTAGTTTAAGACAAACAAAAATAGGAAATACCAAAAAATCACTTAACCGACATAAATCTATTATCCCGGATGGTAAATATCCCTGCAGACCCTTTGATATTCACCATCTATTACCAAGTCATGTGAAAAATCCTTAACATTTTGCAGGGCAATATTCATACGGCGCTCTGCATCAACTAGTTTTCCTTGCGCACAGAAGGCCTTGGTCAGGTTCAAATTTGCAAAACGGTGATTTGGTGAAATAGCAAGTGCTTGCTCAAGATAAGAAATTGCAGTTAGATACTCACCCTTTCTAAAGTAGGAATAACCAGTATAATTAAGAGCATCTGCATCATTTGGCTTTGTTTCTAAAACCTGCTTAAAGTCCTCTGCAGCTGCATCAAAATCCTTGCTAATTAGGCTCTTTTTTCCGTTTGCGATCAGAGAAATATATTCATCTGCCCTAGCTGAAATTTCCTGTCCATCAGACCAAACCTGTTGAGCCTCGGCTGTTGAGGAAGCTTTAATTTTTTCAAACAAAGGTGATGTAACCTCACTGGGAAACGTAGCAATCATCACATTGCGAATAGCAATCTGTTTTTCAGTGGAGCCGGAGAATATAGCTTGTTGATTTTTAAATACAAAATCGACTGCTTCAAACTTCCACTTTCTATCATTTTCAAAATGTATTCTATCGAGCTCCTGCTGTTTCTGTGATGTAGCTATTTGAATTTCTTTTTCTTTTATCTTATTTGAAACATTTGAAGCAGTCAGTGCCAATATTGAAGCTATAACCGTACCAAATACCCCAAGGAGAGGGGCGGCATATTTTTTTGAAAATGAACCCTCTAGTAGAACACGCTTTTCTTCTAACTTTAGTTTTTCTAACTCAATATATACTTTTTGTTGTTCAAGATTTCTTTCCGAAGAATTATTTGTATCCATCACAACCACCCATAATTATCATATCTATAAGACTTCTGTTAACCCAACCTATATACAGTTCCAACGATAGATAAGTTTTTTACAAGTAGTTGTAAATCGATACTTATGAAGGTTTCCTCACAAATTGGCAATAAGTAATCTGAGCCAGATTACAGACTGGACTCACCAGTCTATTCCCAAACCCGCCACGACCGTTCATACTGCCAAAACTTAAGTGAACGAAATTTACTTAAAAGTCACTTAACTGCTGATTACCTGCCAACACAACGACAACAGCTGCTTTCAGGAGTGGGATATGTCATCAGCACAGGCACTGGACACCCTGATCAGTCATCCCCGCCCGATGACGACGGTCACCGCCGACGGCGTCACGCTGCACGGTATCTTCTACCCCGCCGCTGAGCCACGCAGTACGCCCTCGGCCGTACTGATCTGCAGCGGCACCGGTATCAAGCAGGGCTTCTACCGCAGCTTCGCCCAGTGGCTGAGCGAGCGCGGCCACGACGTGCTGACCTTCGACTACCGCGGTATCGGTGCCTCTCTGCACGAAAGCCATGTTCGCCACAGCAAGGCCCGCAAGCAGGACTGGGGCCAGCAGGATATCCCCGCCATGCTGGAATGGCTGGCCCGCGAATCCGGGCTGGAGCAGGTGACGCTGTTCGGTCACAGTGCCGGAGGCCAGTTCACCGGGGTGATACCCAACTACCGGCGTATCGCGCGGATGGTCGGCGTGGCGTCCTCCACCGGCTATATCGGCTATTCGCCGCTGCATTTCCGCCTGCTGGCCGGTGGCCTGCTGAAGCTGTATATGCCACTGGCCAACGGCGTGCTGGGCTACACGCCCTGTCAGTGGATCGGCTGGGGAGAAGACTTGCCACCCGGTGTGGCGCGGCAGTGGTCACAGTGGTGCAGCAGCCCGGGCTATGTGGCCAACGCCCTCGGCACGGACATTCAGCAGGATTACCACCAGCAGCTGCAGCTACCGATGACCTTTATCCATGCCGTCGATGACCCCATCGCCACCCGCGGCAACGTGGCTGATCTGACCCGGCTTTACCCCGCCGCCCAGATCAGGGTACAAACCCTGATACCTGCACAGCACGGCCTCAAGCATATAGGGCATATCGACTTTTTCCGCCGCAGTCATCAAGGGCTGTGGCCGCTACTGGCCAAGGCTATCGAGGAATAGATGATGAGGATGGGTCGCCAGCGGATAGGTGCGGTTCGTACCTATCCGGCCTCCTTGTCGAGTCATGCAGCGGATAGGCCCGCCGCTTGCGACTACCGCAGTCACCGCCGCTCGGTAAGCCGCCGCCAGAGTGATCCAGACGCTGCTCACGCCAGCAGACGGCCAACGACGGCGGCCTCCAACCTGAATGGCGGGGTGTAACCATCCGGCAACTGCCCTACAATGGCTGGCCTTTGCCTGCCTGAGCAAAACACCGGCAGAGACAGGATAACCGGGGGAAACATGGACGACCTGATCGCCACCATCACACAGCTGACCCAGCAGCAGAGCACGCTGCCCTTCGCGGTGTACTCCTCGTTTCATGAGCAGACGCTGGTCAACGTGCCGATTGCCAGACCCTTGCTGATCTTTGTCCTCAGTGGCGAGAAGGAGCTGGGCAGGGAGCCGCGCTCGCGCTGCCAGAAGGGGGAGTTTGTCTTTCTGTCTGACAGCTATGCCATCGACATTCGCAATATCCCCAGAGACAAACCCTACTTCGCGCTGATCCTCGAATTCGATGCGGCTGACTTCAGTGACCTGCCCACCATCGTGGAGGACAGGCTGGCGTACTTTATCGGTACCACCGGTCTGGAACTGCAGCAGTGGCTGCAGCAGTTTGTGCAGATTGCCAGCTGGGCCCCCGCAGCCATGATCGCCCTGCGCAAACGCGAGCTGCTCGCCCTGCTGTTTCATCTGGGCTATACCGCCGTCACCCGGATGAAAGGCAAACCGACGATCAGCCAGAAGATCAACGACCTGTTCCGGGCCAACCGTTTTCAGGACATCAGCGTCGAGGATCTGTGTGCCCGGCTGGCCATGAGCGACTCCACCCTGCGGCGCAAACTGCGTCAGGAACAGACCAGCGTAATGGCCATCAAGGACCGCGCCCGTCTGGGCCACGGTCTGCATCTGCTGCAAACCACCGACGACAGCATCAATCTGATCTCTGACCGCTGCGGTTATCAGTCGCAGTCACGCTTTACCCAGCGCTTCAAAGCTCAGTTCGGGCTGACGCCCACGGAGCTGCGCAAGACCCGCAAAAGCAGCGTGGAGCCGCCGCCCTGAGCCTGCGCGCAGCAGAGTGTGAGTCTGTGATCAGGGACGCTGATAGAGCGCCTCCAGCGTCGCCGACCCCAGTGCATTGGCCTTCACCATATAACCGGTCAGGGCAGCGGAGGCGTTCTCCGGCAGTTCCAGCGTGCTGGCCAGCGCATAGACAGTGAACTGATAGCGGTGTACACCCTGCCCCTGTGGCGGGCAGGCACCACCAAAACCCGGCTGACCATAGTCATTGTTACGCTGCACCGCCCCGGCAGGCATCAGCTGTCTGGCCGGATCACCAGCGCCGGTCGCCAGACTGCTGACCCCGGCAGGAATGTTCACCACCTGCCAGTGCCACCAGCCGCTGCCCGTTGGCGCATCGGGATCATAGGCAAACACCGCAAAGGCTTTCGTGCCTGCCGGTGCGCCTGACCACGACAGCTGCGGTGACAGGTTATCGCCACTGCAACCAAAGCCCTGATATTCCTGACGGCTGGTCAGGGGCTGGCCATTGGCCATATCGGTGCTGGTCAGTTCAAATGCGCCTGCATTCGCCGCTACGGCGGCCAGCATCATTGCCGGGAAGGCCATTCTGGCTGCGAAAGTGCTCATAAAACGCTCCATGGATACCAGTGAAAGAAGGCGTTTATGCTAACCAGCCGCAGGCGGGTAAATTATCCGCAAAACAGCCAGTTTTTAGCCCTTTTCCTTCAAGTTATCCCCCGCTCTTCTGACAGGAGACCCCGTCATGATGCCTTTTGGTCTGACTGCAGCGCAGTTCCAGCGGCGCTATCGCACGGCACTGGAACAAGCGTCTGCCCAGCTGATCAGCCAGTTACGCGCGCTCCTCACCCTGCCGTTGCCGGATGCCGTCCGTGAAGCGGAAGTACAGCTGTTTTTCAACGAAGATGGCGTCGATATTCCTTCGGCGTGGATCTACTTTCAGGGCAAAAATAACAGGGTGGACAATGCAGACCCGGGCATTTTCCCGGGGCGATCCATGCCGCTGTCTCTGGGTCTCGATGAGATGGAAGCGTTTGACGAGCGCTATCTGGACGATGAGTCCATGGGTCTCGGTCTGATGGCTGATACCGTCAAGGCCTGGTTTGCTGAATGCTGGTGGAAGGCAGGTGGCTGGAGCTATGCCATTCCCTGTCAGCTGTCCGTGCATGATGGCTGGGGCGATGGCAGTACCATCGCCCTGTCAGAGGGCCAGTAACACCGCGAACCCTGAATACGCCTGCGTTTATGGCGCAGGCGTGGTCAGCCGCGGATAGCCCGCAGGCTCGCGGGTATCGATGGGTTGGCCCCGCTGCCAGCCGCCGCCCACCGCCTTGTAGAGATCCAGCGCAGCAGTAAGACGGCTGAGCTGGATGTCGACCAGACTGGACTGGGCACTGAACAGCGTGCGCTGGGCATCCAGCACCGCCAGCAGTTCATCTGCCCCTTCGCGATAACGCAGCTCCGCCAGCCGCAGACTGCGCTGTGACTCTGCCACAATCTGCCGCTGCAGCTGTTCCTGATCAGCGGTCAGCCGGGTATTGCCCAGCGCATCTTCCACTTCTTTCAGCGCCGTCAGCACCGCGCTGCGGTAGTTATCCACCAGTTGCTGCCGACGGGACTGGCTGATCGCCACCTGACTGCGCCGCTGGCCGCCATCAAACAGACTCTGGGCCAGCGACCCCGCCAGACTGACGCTGTTGGCCGGATTAGCCAGCGACAGCAGGGCCGCGGTGGAAACGCCCAGCGATGACGACAGCTGTACACTCGGCAGCAAGGCTGCGCGGGCCGCCAGCACATCGGCGTCGGCCGCGGCCAGATCGGCTTCAGCGCTGGCCAGATCGGGCCTGCGTGTCAGCAGCTCACTGGGTAAGCCGGCACTGATCGCTGGCGGCTGCAGGGCATCCAGAGCCAGATGCTCCGTCAGCATCGCGGTCTGCGGGGTCTGCCCGAGCAGGATGGCCAGCGCACTGCGGGTCTGCCGGGCCCTGACCCGCAGCGGCAGCAGTGCCGCCTGCTGGTTGAGCACGGTATTGCGCTGCTGACTGACATCCAGCGCCGTGGCCATGCCATTGCGGAAACGCGCATCAACAATCTTCATGACCCGCGCAGCAATCTGCAGGTTGTCCTCGGCCAGCCCAATCTGCTTGTCCAGCGCCAGCACGTTGAAGTAGGCCTCCGCCACCGCACTGGCCAGACTCAGGCGGCTGGCCTGATAGTCAAAGCGGCTGGCGGCCAGACTGGCCTGCGCGCTGTCTCGCGCTGCTGCCAGCCTGCCCCACATATCGACCTCATAACTGATCGCCAGACCACCGCTGGAACTGCGGCTTTGCTGGCTGTCGCCAGCACTGGATTCACTGCGGCGCCAGTCGCTGCCCAGCGACGCACTGACGCTGGGAAACAGCGAAGCACCCGCTACATTGACCGCCAGCTCAGCCTGCCGCACCTGTTCCAGCGTGCTGTGCAGATCCGGGCTTTGCGCCAGCGCCTGAGTGATCAGCTGATCCAGCTCGGCGGAATGAAAGCCCTGCCACCACTGCTGCTCCAGCACACTGCCCTGCGCCTCGTCCGGCTCCTGCCACTGCGCTGGCAACGCCATCGCCACCTGCGTGCGGGGTTCGCTGATCACACAACCGCCGAGCAGGGTCAGGCTCAGGGCCAGCGCACTTAGACGCAGAGGGCGCCCGTTGTGGCGAGCCATGCCGGTGATGGCGGAAGAGACGGTGGATAACGCACGCTGACTCATGGACATACTGCCTGTGGATAAAATAGTCATCGCCCTGCCCTCATTCGCTGGCCAGTGCCACGACCGGATCAAGGCGGGCGGCCTTGCGTGCTGGCAGATAGCCAAACACCAGACCGGTGGCAAAGGCACAGCCAAAGGCCAGCACCACCGGCAGCAGGGAGAAGCGAATGGAGGTTCCGAGCGCATCCAGCAGAGCCGCTACGCCGAGGCCACCGGCCACACCGAGCAGCCCGCCGAGGGCCGACACCACCATTGCTTCGATCAGGAACTGCTGCTGGATATTGCCGGTGCGGGCGCCCGTGGCCATACGAATACCGATTTCGCGGGTACGCTCGGTGACCGACACCAGCATGATGTTCATCACTCCGATACCACCGACCAGCAGCGAGATGGCGGCGATGGAGCCAAGCAGGACGGTCAGGGTGTTCTGCGTCGCCGAGGCGGTCTCGATGATCGAGGCCATATTGCGAATCTGGAAGTCTTCCATCTGATGACGCTCCAGCAGCAGCTTGGACACCGCCGCCTGGGTATCGTCGATCTGCTCGACATCCTCCGCCGCCACCGTGACATTGCGCAGATACTTCTGTCCGAACAGGCGCAGGCTGCCGGTGGAGTACGGCACAAAGATCACATCGTCCTGATCCTGCCCCATCGGCGAGGCGCCGCGCTCACTCATGATGCCGATCACCTGAAACAGGATGGAGTTGAGCATCACGTACTGGCCCAGCGGGTCGCTGTCGGGAAACAGCGCCCCGGCCACGGTCTTGCCCAGCACCGCCACGGTGGCGTACTGCGCCTCATCATCACTGGTGAAGAAGGTGCCTTCCGCCAGCGGCCAGTTGCGCGCCAGCGTGAACTGGGCAGAGGTGGCATTGGTTTCGGTGGAGTGATCATTGCCCCCGGCACGGGCGGTCACGGTGCCGGTCAGTTCGGGGATCACCGCCAGCACATTGGGCAGCTCGTTGATGGCCCGCACATCGGCCTCCACCAGCGTCGCCACCGTGCTGCGGCCGCGCTGATTGGGCGCGCCCGGACGTACCAGCAGCAGGTTGGAGCCCATGGCGCTGATGCGATCAATAACTGCCTGTTTGGCGCCGTCGCCAATGGCCAGCATGGTGATGACCGAACCGACGCCGATGACGATACCGAGCAGGGTCAGGACGGTACGAAAGACGTTGGCGTGCAGCGCCCGCAGCGCCATACGGGTGGCCTCGGTGATGTCCACCAGTGGCCTGCGCTGTTCTTCTGCCGGGCGAAAGTCACGGCTGACGCCCTTCTGACGCGCACCAGCATCACCAAGCGCATGGAGGTGAGTGTCACCGAGAGCGTGCCGGAGAGAATCACTGAGAATATGGCCGTCGCGAATCTCGATAATGCGGTCGGCATGTTCGGCCACCTGACGGTCATGGGTGATCAGAATGACGGTGTGGCCATCGGCCGACAGCTGCTGCAACAGCGCCATCACGTCTTCGCCGCTACGGCTGTCGAGCGCACCGGTCGGCTCGTCGGCCAGAATGATCTGGCCGCCGTTCATCAGCGCCCGGGCGATGGAGACCCGCTGCTGCTGACCACCGGACAGCTGACTGGGGCGGTGATCCTGCCGGTTTTCCAGCCCCAGCGAGGTCAGCAACTCAGCCGCCCGCTGCTGACGCTGCTCGGCAGGCAGGCCGGTGTAGATCGCCGGCACCTCGACGTTCTCCCGCGCGGTGGCGGTGGCAATCAGGTTATAGCTCTGGAACACGAAGCCGAAGGACTCCCGCCGCAAGCGCGCCAGCTCATCGCCCTGCAGGGTGGACACATCTTCCCCCCGAAAGCGGTACTGGCCACTGCTGGCCTGATCCAGACAGCCGAGAATATTCATCAGGGTCGACTTGCCCGAACCGGACGTACCCATGATGGCGACAAACTCACCAGCATGGATCTGCAGGTCGATGCCATGCAGCACCTCGACCTCCAGATCACCGTTGCGAAAGGTCTTGGTAATGCCCTGCAGAGCAATCAGCGGCGTGCTCTGCGGGCTGGCCGCCGTGACGACGGGGCGGGAGGAGGTCATCTGGCTCACAGGCGCATCCTCGATTCCGGCCCGCCTGCGGGGGCACCGGCACCACTGCGCTGACCACTGCGACTGCCACCGGCGACATTGGGCAGCAGCACCTGCTCACCCTCATTCAGACCCGACAGGATCTGCGCCTGAATGCGGTTGGTGACGCCCACTTCGACAGTGCGCTCTTCCACCGAGCCATCAGCCTTCAGCACCCTGACTCTGGCCGGATGCGGACGACCGCCACCGGCCATCCCTGCACTGCTGCGCTCGCCACCGGCCATCGGTGCTGATGCTGGGGCTGCCTTGTCACCACTCCTGCCTGCACCGTTACCAGCTGCCGCACCTTCGCGCCGGCGCGGCGCACTCATTTCCAGCGCCGCCGCTGGCACCAGCAAGACATCACGGGCGGCAGCCACCACAAAAAATACCTGCGCGGTCATCTGCGTCATCAGTGCGCCACGCGGGTTGGGGACATCAAACAGGGCGTTGTAGAGCACCACATTGTTGGTCACCGTCGGCGTCGGCTCCACCTTGCGCAGGGTGCCTTCCCAGCGCCGGCCCTGACTGCCAAGAGTGGTGAAGTACACCGGCATGCCGACCTTGAGTTTGCTGATGTCCGCTTCCGACACCTGGGTCTGGACGGTCATGGTCGACAGGTCGGCAATCTGCAGAATCACCGGCGCCTGCTGATTGGAATTAAGAGTCTGGCCTTTGCGCGCCGAGATCGACACGACCGTACCGGACATCGGTGCGTAGATACGGGCATAGCCCAGATTGGCCTCATCACCGCGCAGGGTCGATTCGGTCTGGTCGATCTGTGCCTTCAGCGCTTCGATCTGTGCCTTGGCCGAACGCAGCTCAGCCTCTGCGGTCTGGAAGCTATCGGTCGAGGTGGCCTGCTCGGCCAGCAGGTTTTTCTGGCGTTTGTACTGCAGCCCCGCCAGCGTCAGCTGTGACTGCTTTTCTTCCAGCTGGGCTTTCAGGTTGCGCAGCTGTGCACGGCTGGAGTCGACCTTGGCCTGCAGTACGGTGGGGTCAATTTCCGCCAGCAGGTCGCCTTCCCTGACCTGATCTCCCACTTCCACATGAATGGTGGTGAGCTGGCCGGACACCTGCGCACCGACATCGACATAATCGCGGGGCTGCAGGGCACCGGTGGCGGTCACCAGATTCTCCAGATCACCACGCTGTACCGTGGCGGTCAGCTGGGCATGCTGCTGACTGGCGGGGGCCTGATAGTAACGCCAGCCACCATAACCGCCTGCCGCCAGCAGGATGGCCAGGGTCAGACCCGACAGCCAGGGGCGACGGGGCGTGTGTTTACTGTTGGTCTTGCTCATCAACCGCTACTTCCTCAATCCGGCGACGCGCCAGAAATGCTGCTTTTGCTGCTATTTCTCCGTTGCCGTAGGCCTCACCCGGCCAGCAACTGCGAAGGCGTCTCATTTAACCTTTGCTTACGGTTAATTTACAGCGTCCATGCACATTTCCCGCCAGTGCTTTATGACACGGCGTTGCACAGGCGATGTCCTGTAAGCCGCTGTCACCCAGCCACTCACAGCGGCCAGCGGGCCACGCAAACAGACTATGGATATAAAAAATCGGTATTTATTGGAATAAGAGATTCAATTTATATTCCAAAAACGCAATTTAGCTGATTAATCCTTGAGCAACAGCTGATTCCCCGGTGGAAGACAGACGCAAAGGACGCCCCTGTTCCTGCAGCAAACGGACGGACACCATGAACCTGCAACAACTTCGCATCGTCAGAGAGACCGCCCGTCGTCAGTTCAATCTGACCGATGTGGCCAACGCGCTCTACACCTCACAGTCAGGGGTCAGCAAACACCTCAAGGATCTGGAAGAAGAACTGGGCGTCGAGCTGTTCGAGCGCAAGGGCAAGCGCCTGCTCGGCCTGACCGCGCCGGGTGCCCAGCTGCTGGGGATGGCCGAACGCATCCTGCTGGAAGCGGAAAACATGAAGCGGCTGGCACGCCAGTATGTGCAGCAGGATGAAGGGCGGCTGGCGATTGCCACCACCCATACTCAGGCACGTTATGCCCTGCCGCGAATCATCAAGGCGTTCAAGCTGGAATTCCCCAAGGTCCATCTGGAACTGCACCAGTGCGGCCCTGATGAAATCGTCTCGCTGCTAAAGGCTGGTCAGGTCGATATTGGGATCGCCACCGAGGCACTGCCCAACGAAGGCAACGCCTTTGTCTGCTTCCCCTTTTACAGCTGGCAGCATTCGGTGGTGGTGCCGCGCGAGCACCCCCTCACCCGGCTGAGTCAGCCGACGCTGGCTGATCTGGCCGACTATCCGGTGATTACCTATCACGACGGCTATACCGGCCGTACCCGCATCGACGCAGTATTCTCTGATGCCGGGCTGACACCCGATGTGGTGATGTCGGCGGTGGATGCCGACGTGATCAAGACCTATGTCGAGCTGGGCATGGGCATCGGCATCATCGCCTCGATGGCCTACACCGCAGAGCGCGACACCCTGCTGCAGCGCCTGCCGGTAGAGTCGCTGTTCAGCCTCAATACCACCCAGATTGCCCTGCGCCGTGGCCATTTTCTGCGTCAGTACGCCTATCGCTTTCTCAACTACTGCAGCGATGAACTGGATCAGGACAGCGTGCAGCAGGCGCTGGCCAGCGCCGAACCGGGACAGCGCGGATAGCCCCGGCAAACATAGAGCGGATAGCTCCCTGTAGACATAGAGCGGATGCGGATAAGCAAAGCAGAATTTCTTGGTTCGACCACGCGGCTGCCCGTCCTAGAGTGGACTGCGGACTCAGCCGGGAAGGACGACCCCATGAAAGCCAGCACTCCGTTCAGCGCCAGACAGTACGACGCCCACTGCCATCACTGCCGCGGCACCGTGATTGCGATCCGCCCGGGCCCGGCACTATCGGCACTGCAGCTGCAAACCCGCGACGGCATCGTCAGTGCGCTGGTGTCCAGCCGCCAGCTGGAGCGTCTGCATATTCGCATCGGCAGCCGGATTGAAGGCCTGCTGCGCCACGGCAACCTGCTGCTGGCAACCCATTGACTGCTCTGCCGTACCTGTCGGTGACGTGCGAGCCAAGGAGAGAGTGATGACCCCTTACCACTATCTGATCGTGCCCGGCTGGCAAGGTTCGGGCGAACAGCACTGGCAAAGCTACTGGCAGCATTATCTGCCCAACTACCAGCGCGTCGAGGTCGCTGACTGGCAGCAGCCACAGCGGCAGGACTGGGTGCCCGCGCTGGATCAGGCCATTCGCCGCTGCCAGGGGCCGGTCATCCTGATCGCCCACAGTCTGGGCTGCATCAGCACGGCTCACTGGGCAGCAACAGCCAGTGCCAGCCAGCGGCAGAAGGTCAAAGGCGCCCTGCTGGTCGCCCCAGCCGATGTCGAGCGCGCCGGTTGCCCCGAGGCACTGCGGCCTTTTGCACCGATTCCGACCGCAGCATTACCGTTTGCCGCTCAGGTGGTGGGCTCCAGTAATGACTACGCCGCCAGTGAAGCCCGCGCCCGCGAACTGGCCGGGCTATGGGGGGCCGACGTGGCCATTCTGCCCGGTGCGGGCCATATCAACGTCGCCTCCGGCCATCATCGCTGGTCCGAAGGACTGGTCTGGCTTGATCAGCTGGAGCAGCGTCTGGATCAACAGCGCAGCCCCTGGCAGCGGATGGCGTCGTGAACGTGCCTGCAACTCCCCTGCTCACCCGGGCGCATCGGCAATGACGGGGAGAAGCATTTCGCAACCCGCTGTTCCGTTCACTTTTTCACCTTCATCGCTATACTGACCCGCAACCTGCAAGGGCGCTGACCACAGCGCCTGTTCTGACCCAGTTAGCGGAACCCTGATCATGACCCTGCTGCGAACCTCCCTGCTGTCTACCGCGCTGCTGAGTGCAGCCCTGTCCCTGTCGGCCCATGCCGATTCCGACGCCTTCAAGAAACTCAATTACGACGACTCGCGCACCGCGCTGGTACTGGTGGAGCTGGGCGGTCAGTGCAACGTCAATGCCCGCGAGCAGGACGACAGCTGGATTCAGGCCGCTCTGGCCACCAACAAGGGCCCCATCTCCGCCGCCACACAGGCGCTGCGTGAAGACAAACCCGACAAATATATGGATGCCCTGAAGCATCTGCAGTGCCCGGCGCAGTAAGCCACCCGCACAATAGAAAACGGAGCCCATGAGCTCCGTTTTCTATCTGGCAGTCATACGGCGATTCACTTCGTTCACCACACCTTACATCACTGCACCAATCCCTCCGTAGATACCATCTCTCCTA
>NZ_LAPT01000142.1 GCF_003194385.1 Pokkaliibacter plantistimulans | reverse complement strand
CGGCGGGCAGCGGACGGGGGTGCCCGGCTGGACGATGGTGGGGCGGGCAAGCGCCTGCTGCGCACTGTGACTGACCCGGAGCGCGGCACCCAGACCTACACCTACGATGCGGCAGGCAACCTGCTGTCACGCAAGACCGGCGGCCTGGAACCCATTACCTTCACCTATGATCAGATGAACCGCCTGTATCACACCGAATACCCGGCGGCGATTGGCAATGTGCAGGCCAGTGATGCGGTGGACTACCGCTATGACAAAGCCGGGCAACTGATCGGCATGAACAAGGGCGCTGTCAAACGCACCTTTGGTTATACCACGTGGGGATCGCTTTGGTGGGAATGGCTGACCTTCAACGACACCACCTATCGCATGGTGTATGGCTTTAACAACCATGGAGCGGTGAGCTCACTGAGCTTCCCCAATGGCAAAAAACTGAGTTATACCCTGGATGACTGGGATCGCCCTGTGGCCCTGGGCCAGTTTGTCAGCAATATCAGCTACTACCCCAGTGGCCAGCTGGCCTCCTACACCTACGGCAACGGCCAGAAGACCAGCTTCAGCCTCAACAACCGTAACTTTGTCAGCCAGATCCTCAGCCAGAGCAGCAGCCTCAAGGCCATGCAGCAGCAATACAGCTTCGACAAAAATGCCAACGTGACCGCCATCAAGGATCTGGTGGTGGCCTCCAACAGCATCAGCCAGCTGGGTTACGACGGGCTGGAACGGCTGATCGTGGCCAATGGCAGCTGGGGTAACGGCACCTTCAGCTACGACAACCGCGGCAACCTCACGAAGAAAAGCCTGGGCGTGATGGGCGTGATGAACTACACCTACGCCAGCAACAACCGACTGGCCAGCACCAGTGGCAGCCAGAGCAACACCTTCAGCTACGACCCCTATGGCAACACCACCGCCAATGGCCGCCTCACTATGAGCTACAGCCATGCCGGGGAGCTGCGCACCATTACCAATGCCGACAACACCCTCAATACCAGCTACCGCTACGACGGCGACGGCATCCGCGTACTGGAAATCAAGGACGGCAAGAACCGCTTCCAGATCCACGACAAGAAAGGGGACCTGGTCTACGAAGACGACCGGGTAGACAACAAACAGGTGATCTATGTACGCCTCAATGGCCAGACCCTGGCCAAGGTGGACAGCTGCATTACCAGCACCGGCTGCACCACCAGTGCGGTAGCGGACAGCCTGTTTACGCCCCAGTAAGGTCGCCCAGCGGCGAAAGACCCTGAAAGCACCGGCCCGCTGCCCTGATCAGCAGCGGGCCCCAAGGAAGAATAATGATGCGTGTACTGATGACCCGACTACTCGCCAGTGTGCTGGCGCTGTTACTGATTTGGCAACCGGCTGTCGCCGGGATCACCTACTACCACAACGATGCCCTTGGCTCGCCGGTGGCGGCCACCGATGAGAACGGCAAACTGCTGTGGCGTGAAGCCTATGCGCCGTTTGGGGAAAAGCTCAATAACTCCCCGGCCCAGGGAGACAGCCGCATTGCCTATACCGGCAAGCTACACGATGACGACACCGGGCTGACCTATATGAATGCACGCTACTACGACCCGGTGGTAGGGCGGTTTATGGCGATAGACCCGGTGGGACCGTTGAAGGGGGGATTGGAGCATATCAACAGATATGACTATGCCTATAACAACCCGTATAAGTACAAAGATCCGACGGGGATGTGCCCAATGTGCATTGGGTTAGCTGGTTTAGTGGGTGCAGCGATAGAGGTAGGAGTTGCAACTTATCAAGGAAAAGTCCACTCGATCCAAGATGCGATGGTTCACGCGGTAATTGGAGGAGTAGCAGGTGCTGCTGCGTCACTTGGAAATACTGCTCCTGCTGCTATGGCCATGTCTGCATTGGCTTCAGCTAGTGCCGATGCTACTTCTCAGGCTTATCATAAGGGCATTAAAAATATTGACCCTGAAGAGGTAGGGTTGGCGGCCTTGTTAGGTGGAGCTGCTGGTAAAGTAGGAAATATAAGCGAAAAAGCTATTAAGGCCATACCAAGTTTTCCTGCTGCATCGCGTATAACCACTAGCCAGACAGTGAGATCATTGGAATATGGTACAACTAATCAACTTCCACAAGATCTTAAAAAAGCTGCTGCAGCTGTGTCGAGCTCAAATGCTGTAAGTGTGGCTGGAGCGTTAGCGTCAGGTGATGCAAGTAGTGACGACCATGCTGGTACTGGTACTGGTACTGGTACTGGTACTGGTACTGGTACTGGTACTGGTGACAGTGACAGTGACAGTGACAGTGACAGGCATAACTGACGAAGCCAAACTCTAATGTATAATTTTCACTCGTGAATGAGGGGTAGCGAAATGCTGAAAAAAACTGAATACAGTTTTTTAGACAAGGTTGCTTTTGTGTTGGGAGCAGGTTTTTCCGGGTTTTTGTATTCTTTTCTGCTGGATAAAGTATTCAAGATCGATATCAGCCAAAAGGCTGATTATTTATCTTTGGATACTGTGATAGCTCTTGTTGTGACTATAGGATCGCTCATATTTTCAATACTATTGTTCATATATATAGAAAGGAAAATTGTTGGCTGCATTAGGAGGTTTAAAAATAGAAATTATTTATAGTTGCCATTTTTAAACTGAATGGGAAAGTGTTGTTGGTTGAGTTTTTTGAAAGAAAAAAGTGCAAATAAATTAATGTGGTGCATTAAACACTTTATATTGATTGGCACAGCCTATGAGTTGGGCTACGGAGACTTAGATCTGTATTTTTATTATTGGAGCTTATTGATACTAAAAGTACTGCAATAGATCTTTAGGCGTGTGAGTTAGAGGCTCTTTATCCGGAACAATATGTGCACTGCAAAATTAAAGCTTAAATCTTCTTTTGTTAAGTTGCTTTGGAGTGCGAATGCCTCTGCATCTATCACTCATCACTCCAACCAACTCTGGCGGGTGACGGAGAATGGTGAGCAGTCCTGGCAGCCTTTGCCTGCGGATCAGGACCATGCGCTGGTGTTGCAACTGACACCGGCGCAGGTACTGGTGCGCGAGCTGTATTTGCCGCTGGCTGCGGGGAAAAAGCTGGAGAGCGTGCTGCAACACGAGCTGCCACGCTTTACCCCGTTTCAGCCGGGGCAGGTGTATTTTGCCGCGGCGCGGTGCGGCAGTGACGCACAACGCCTGCGGGTGCAACTGGCGGTGGTGCGGCGCGATAAGCTGGATGCGCTGCTGGAGCAACTGGCTGCACAAGGGGTTGCGCCTGACCGGGTGGATGCGCTGGATGCCGCAGGCCAGCCGCTGGGGATAAACCTGCTGCCAGCGGCACGGCGACGGCGGCGTATCCACTGGCCACGGCTGATTAATCTGACGCTGGCGATTAGCAGCGCCCTGTTGCTGGCGACGGCGGCGGCCTTATGGCGCAGCCAGAATGCTGACACCCTGCAGCGGATGTCGGCCGAGGTCAGCCAGTTACAGCAGCAAACCCGCGACATCATCACCCTGCAACAGCAACTGAGCGAACGCCAGCAGGCGGCAGGCTATCTGGCCCGGCTCAAACATAGCCAACCCTCAATGCTGACCACCCTGCAAGCACTGACCGACTGCCTGCCCGCCGATACCTGGCTGGAGCAGCTGGATATCAAAGCGGAGGGCACGCTGGTCATGAGCGGCCAGAGCAGTGCCGTCAGTAGCCTGATCAGCCGTATTAATGCCTGCCCCGGCTTCAGTGCGCCGCAGTTTCAGGGAGTGATTCAACCAGACAGCCAGACCCGGCAGGACCGCTTTACTCTGCAGGCCACCCTGTCGGCGTCGGCATCCGGGCAGACTGAGGGCAGCACCCCATGAAGCGACTTCTGAAAGCCACCCTGACCACGTCGCTGACCGCCGCGCAGCAGCGTCTGGCCATGGCGGTGCTGATTCTGCTGGTGCTACTGCTGGCCGCTGTCACTGCGTTGTATCAGAGCGTCTGGGCACCGGTGCAGGACATGCACGAACAGATGGACAGCTTGCGCCAGCGTCAGCAGCGCTATCAGCAGATTCTTGCCGGTAAAGAACAGTTGCAGGCGGCGGTGGAGGCCGCCGCGGCCAATAGTCAGCTTAACGATACCCTGCTGCCGGGCGATGACCCCGGCTCGGTACAGGCTGACCTGATGTCACGGCTGTCGCTCAGCGTCAATCAGGTCAGCACACTCGGCCCCGGTTGCCGCCTGCTGGAAACTCTGCCGGTCAGCCAGCCACAAAAGCAGGACTCTCCCTATGTGCAGGTGATGATCAACGTCACCCTGGAATGTGCCATGGAACCTCTGACCGCTGTGCTGCATGAGCTGGAGCACAGCCACCCACTGTTGTTTATCGAGCAGCTGAGCCTGTACCGCCGACCGGATACGCCTTTTGACGGCGGTTCGGGGCTGCTGACCGTGCGTATGACCGTCAGTGGCTATATGCGCCCGGCACTGCCTCTTAGCGGAGCCAGCGGATGAAGGCGGTGCTGCGGCGTATCAGCCTGGGGTGGCTGGGGTTGGTGGTGGCCCTGAGTGGCCTGTGTATCCTGCTGGCACAGGGCAGCGGCGGCCCGTTGCCCTGGTTAGCGGCGTCCGGCAGTGAAGCCGGGGCGGATGCGCTGGCCGAGGTGCTGCAGGACACACAGCCACTGCCGCTGGACAGCTATCAGCGCATCTGGCAGCACTCCTTACTCAGCACCTCACGCACGGCTGATGTGCTCGTGGCCGCCGCGCCGGAGATGATGCCCAGTGCGCCGCCACCCCAGCTTGATGGCTTTACCCTGATGGGCACCCTGACCGATGGGCAGGTGCGGCTGGCCTTTGTCCGCGATGACACTGGCCATGCCCTGACCCTGCGGCAGGGCCAGACCTTGCCCAACGGCTGGCTGCTGTCCAGCGTTGACACGACAGAGATCAGCTTCACCCTGAATGGCGACCGCCAGACCCTTACCCTGCAACGACCCCATATTCCCGGCCTGAATGGCCCGTCGAACGAGTCCCCCTGATGTTCTTGCGTCCTAGTGCTCTGGCGTACTGCGTTACGCCGATTCTGTCTGCTCCTCGCCCCCTGGGCGCCGCGCTGATCACGGCATTGCTGCTGACCGGCTGTGTCCCGGCCAATCAGCGCCCCGATGACAGCCTGATTCGGGAAGGTCTGGCGGGCACCGGCATCGACCGGCCACAGGCCCAGGCCAGCGCCATGGCCGATACCCGTGGGCTCAGTGGTGGAAGCGGGCAGAGCACTGCCACGGGCAACGTGCCAAAAGGGCAGTGGGTACAGGGCAGCGGTGAATTTATCCACCCGCAGGAAGCGCAGGCACTGGCGCAGGGCGAGCCTTCAGGAGATGGCAGCTTTTCCTTCAACTTCAATGATTTGCCTATTCAGGCAGTGATCAACTCCGTGCTGGGCGACATGCTGCACGAGAACTACAGCATCACCCAGGGCGTCGAAGGGCAGGTGACCTTCTCCACCTCGCAGCCGGTCAGCAAGGAACAGGCCATCGCCATTCTGGAAAGCCTGCTGGCCTGGACCAATAACGCCATGATTCGCGACGGAGAGCGCTACGTCATTCTGCCTGCCGACAAGGCGGTGCCGGGTAATGTGGTGCCATCACTGTCCATGCAGGCACCGGACATTGGCCTGTCGGCACGGCTGTTTGTGCTCAACTACATTTCTGCGGTGGAAATGCAGAAGCTGCTCAAGCCCTTCGCCCGCGACAATGCCTTCCTGCTGATCGACCCCAACCGCAACCTGCTGGCCCTGGCAGGCACCGCGGCGGAGCTGGATAACTACCAGCAAACCATCAACACCTTCGACGTTAACTGGTTAAAGGGCATGTCCATTGGGGTGTTTGACCTGCAGCGTGCCAATATCAAGGAGCTGATGCCGGAGCTGGACCGCCTGTTCGGCCCTCAGGGCGACACGCCCCTGGCGGGGATGCTGCGTTTTATCCCGATCCAGCGTACCAATGCCGTGGTGGTGATTTCACCGCAGGCGGAATACCTGCGCGAGGTGCGCTCATGGATCGAGTTGATCGATCAGGGCGGCGGTAACGACCCGCAGATGTACGTCTACGATGTGCGCAATATGAAGGCCACTGATCTGGCCTATTACCTGCGGCAGATATACAGCGACCAGCCGGTAACAGAGACACAGACCGCCACGGTGGCCCCCGGCCTGCGTACCACCACCCTGACCAGTAACGGCCTCGGTGCGATCAACGGCAGCAGCGGTCAGGGCAGCGCCCTCAACAGCATCACCAGCCAGAGTAGCGATACCGCGACAGACAGCAGCGACACGGCGGCCAGCGATACCTCACTGGACAGCGGCAACGGTACGGGCAGCAATGACAACAGCGTGCGAATCAGTGCGCAAAAAAGCAGCAACCAGCTGCTGGTGCGCTGTCGCCCCAGCCAGTGGCAGGAAATCCAGACGGCCATCCAGCGCCTCGACAATCCGCCACTCCAAGTACAGATCGAAACCCGTATTCTGGAAGTCAGTCTGGTGGATGAGCTGAGCTTCGGAGTGCAGTGGTATCTGGGCAAGCTGGCAGGCAACAGCACCACGACAGCCATCGCCAACAGTGCCGGTCAGGGCGGCGCACTGGGGCAGGGTGGCGCTACCTATGGCGGCGAATCACTGTTCTATTCCTTCCTCAGCAACAACCTGCAGGTCGCCCTGCGAGCGCTGGAAAGCAAGGGTAATACGCAGGTGCTGTCGGCGCCGTCGCTGGTGGTGATGAACAACCAGCGGGCGCAGATACAGGTGGGCGACAACATCCCCATCACCCAGACCTCAGTGAATACCAGCAGCGCTGACCTCAACACCATCAGCAGCGTGCAGTATGTGCAAACCGGGGTCATTCTCGATGTGACCCCGCGCATCAACCCCGGTGGTCTGGTTTATCTGGATATCCAGCAGCAGGTCAGCAATGCCGGCACTACCGTGGATGCCAACGGCAATCCCTCTATCTCTACCCGTGCTATCAGCACTCAGGTGGCCGTGCAATCCGGCCAGACCATCCTGCTCGGCGGTCTGATCCAGCAGAACAACGCCCAGAATGATGCCAGTGTGCCCGGCGTCGGACAGGTGCCGGGGCTGCGCTGGCTGTTCGGCAGTACCGACCGCAAGCACAACCGTTCGGAAATGATTGTGCTGATTACCCCCAAGGTCATCACCCGCAACAGCGAGGCACAGCAGGTCACGGATGAATACCGGCAGGGGTTGCAGTTGTTGCGGCCATTGGCCCCGGTTAAACAATAAAACGTCACTAATACATTGTCTGGAATAAAAAGCGTATATATCCAAGGAGAAATGGAAGAATGATCAGGAAGTTATTCAGCAGTGGAATGCTGGTATTAGGCTGTCTTTATGGCACAGCCAGTAGGGCTGATTTTGAACAGGATATTTTGGATACTATTAAAACAGATATTCAGAGTTTACCAGGTGAAGAGTTTGATCTGTTTGGAGGGGGATTGTCTTGGAATATCCAAGAGGCCCATTTACCTGGGCCAAATGGTATGAGTATTGATGTCTATCGTGCAAATAATAGGAATGAGTTTGAAAGTGGATCAGGATGGAGTATTGACTATCCAAAGATAACTAGGAAGCAGGAAAAGTATTATACAGATTGTAATAGAGACAATGGGGCATGTGATGAACATGTAAGGTTTGATAGTTTAAGTGGAATGATCCTTCACATACCAGGAAAGAAGGATATCGTACTAGGTAATATGGTCGATGACCAGAAAGGCTCTATACTGCAAGGTACATTTTATGATTTGCGGAATAATATGTGGTCATCAAATGGTGATACCGTTTACTCTCCTGATGGCACTAGATATATATTTTCTGAAATAAAGCAGGTCAAAAAGGATTATGATAATGTAAATTTTATATATTACTCTAAAGTGATGCATGTTGATCCATTTGGTAATGAAGTTATTTATTATATTGGAGATCATGGTTTGGAAAAAATTGAGGCAAACGATGGGCGCACAGTAACTGTAGAATATAGAAAGTATATATATCAACGTCAAAATATAAAGGAAGGGACTGACGAAAAGGCATTCTACGATCCATCTAAAGTGGTTATTAGTAATGCTGGTGAGGTTAGAACATGGAATTTATTCTATAAAGATAATATGAGAGTGCTATCTACAGGAACAGAGGCACCGGCATTGGAAAGGGTTGTTACACCAGAGAATCGTGAATGGCTTTATATATTAGTAAAATCAGGCTCAGTTGCATTGCAAACATTTTATCTGCCAACCGGTGCAATGGTTAAATATGGTAGAGAAAATAGATTTGGGCGGGAGTGTTTAAAAAGAGTAATTACCGATTCGGGTGTTGAAAGTACATCTTATCTTTGTTCTTCTCGTAAATTAAATGGTTCATATTATGATTCTGCTTACATGATTACACCGGAAGCCATTTATAAGTATGTTTTTTTTAGAGAGTACAGTAAAAGTCAAAAAAGTAGTGAAAACGCATACTTTGGTGAGATAAAAGATATCTACACTTATGATGTGCTTGATATTGATTTATTGAATCCGTTAAAACATGTTCACTATGACTACTATTCAAAGAGTGCTAAGGGGCAATTAGGTCTTGATGATGGGACTCCATACCCATTTTTGTCGAAGTATCTTTTCCCATTTATGACACAGCGAGTAGTAATTGACGACAAATACGTTACCGAATATTCCAACCTCGACGCTGCTAACTTCTGGCAAACCAAAACCGAGACCACCAACGGTCAGCAACGCGTTACGCACTACACCTATCAGCATATCAAGAGCGATGGCAGCTCACCGCAGCTGATCGGCCTGCTGACCAAAGAGCAGGTGGACGGCGATAACGGCGAAACCTGGGTCACCACCAACACCTATGACGGCAAAGGCAAACTGATTCATCAGGTGGTTAATGGCCAGCCTACCCATTACACCTACACCAGCCAGGGTGAGCTGGCGACGAAGATGTACACCAACCACCGTGGCCAGCAGACCATCACCTACGCAGACTATTACCGGGGCGTGGCCCGTAAGGAAACCTATCCGGACGGTGGCGTAGTGACTCGTGCGGTCAACCCCAGTGGCACGATTGCCTGGGAAGATGACCCGCTGGGTAACCGTACCCGTTATGTGTATGACGGCCTGAACCGGGTGACCTATTACCAGCGCCCCGGTCTGGCACCGACCCGCTATCGCTATGAGCTGAACCGCATCACCGTCACCCGTGACAACTCCGGCTATATCAAAACCTACGATCTGGATGGGCTGGGTCGGGTGACCCTGACGACCGAACAGGGCAACGGTATTGCGCCGGTCTATGTTCGTACCCGCTACGATGCCGGTGGTCGGGTCGACTTTGCGTCTTATCCTTCCAATAGCGCCAGCGAAAGCCGGGGCGTCAGCACCACCTATGATGCACTGAACCGTATCCTCACCCAGACCCACAATACCGACGGCGCCCAAACCAGCTACTGCTATGGCAGCAGCTGTGCCAGCTACCTGACCGGCCTGAGCTATGACGATGCGGTGGTCGTGACCGACCCCCGTGGCTACAAGACCGCCTTCCTCAAGCAGGGCTTTGGCTCCCCCGATGACCTGTGGAACCGCACCATTGTGGCCGACATTGCCGGTAGCCATCGCCAGCTGACCGAGATCAGCCGCAACAAACTGGGCGACATTACCCAGCTGGTACAGGACGGCGTGACCCGCAGCTACGCCTACTACGCAGGCAAACGCCTGCTGCGCACTGTGACTGAACCGGAGCGCGGCACCCAGACCTACACCTACGATGCGGCAGGCAACCTGCTGTCACGCAAGACCGGCGGCCTGGAACCCATTACCTTCACCTATGATCAGATGAACCGCCTGTACCACACCGAATACCCGGCGGCG
>NZ_LAPT01000141.1 GCF_003194385.1 Pokkaliibacter plantistimulans | reverse complement strand
CAAGTGGAGCCATGCTTCCTAGCAGGCTGTTGAAAACGTTATCGAGGCAGCCGAGACAAGGAAATACCCCGAGGGCACAAGAAACAGGCGAAAAAGCGGAGTTTAGTGAACTAAATGAGCATTTGACTCGCTTTGCTCGCCCCTTCGGGGCCGTGCTAAAGCACGTTCAGCCTTCGGCTGTGAGCCTGTTTTTGACGCGGTATTCGGCAACGCAGATAGATTTTCAACGACCTGCTAAGCCCCTCAGGTAGTCTCGCTACTGTTCTGATTTTCTCATCAGTCACCGTACTTGAATGGTGCTATCTCCGCTGCCGTGATGGCTGAGGCGGTGTCGCTGATCTTTATTGTTCAACAACATTTAATGCTGTTCATTGATGGGTTGTCAGCATAAATGCACTGTTTTAAAACACTTTTCTGTGCTGATGCTGAGCGCTGATGGTGCGTTTTTCATATATGAATCACCTGTTGGCTGTTCAAGCTATTTTGACCGCTCACTCTATTACTGAATAAAAGTAGTGAGTTCCCATGCCATAAAAAAATTCACTCAGTGAATTCTTCTCCCAAAACGGCAATTGGTTGTCTGAAAACGAACTTGGCTTACGTCTTGCCTGCCAGAAACTGCCTTTTTAACGCCAGGGGAGAGGTTTGCGATGTTAAAAAGCCAGGAAATGCAGTTGTCGGCTACCGAGAAGTCGTGGCTGAAGTGGTGGGGGCCGACCGGCAAGATGAAGATGGGCTGGGCGTGCCGGGTTAACCGTAGCCGCTACCCCATGATCGAACAGATCTTTGAGCGTATTGCCGCGACCCGAGTGCGGTTGTTGCAGCAATGGTGTGATAACCAGTGGCAGTCACTGCACAGTCTGGCAGCGTTATTTGCTGACCACTTTTCGGCAGTGGACAGCCTGCAGTTGCAGCGGCAGCTGAAAAGGCTAGTGGATGTGTCGGAGCTGTTCCTGATTGACACGGCTGGCAGTGTTATCAGCTCCAGCCATGAGGCTCACGTGGGCAAGCAGGATCTGGACAGCCGGGCGGTACAGGCCGGGTTGTGTGCTCCCTTTCTGCATGGCCCCTATGTGGATGAGCTGACCAAACGTATCGGGCCTTCTTCATCGGCCTTTCATGACGCCGTGACCCTGATGTTCTATCTGCCCATCAGGGCACAAGGCCAGACGGTGGGCTGTCTGTGCGCGCGGGTGCCCAACGATGTGCTGGGAGATCTGATTCAGCGCGAAGCCGGGCATATCTACCCAGAATCCGGGGACAACTACCTCTTTATGGTGGAGTCGCACTTTGATTCGAGTATTAGCCCCGGTACGGCACTGTCGCGCTCACGTTTTGAGGACAGCACCTTCACTCATGGCGATAACTTGCGCGGTGGTGTTCACACCGACTGGGGCGTTGTGCGTATCAAACAGCACACTGAGCTGGAGCTGCGTTTCACCGATCCCGCGACGGGGCAACTGCATCCGGGGGTTAGGGAAACCATTCGCCACGGCAGCAATTTGTTTGTGACCTATCCCGGTTATTCCGACTATCGCCATATTCCGGTGATCGGCAAGGGCGTGACGTTTACCCTCAAAGGCTCGCCGGATCGCTGGGGCATGATGTGTGAGGCGGATCTGGAAGAGGTGTATCGCTATCGCTCTCTTGGTTTCGGCCTGATGAAGCACTACCTGCTGGGGATGGCTGCCGTGCTGGCGGTGCAGTCGAGCCTGCATCGCTATACCAGCTTGCCGCAACTGGCCATTGACCTGATCAACGTGGGGACCATTGCACTGATTGCTGGCTGGTTCAGTCAGGTAGGGCCGAAGCGACTAGCCCGACGGATGGGCAAGATGACCGATGTGATCCGCAATATTGCCGAAGGGGAAGGGAATCTCAGCCAGCGGCTGGATACCCAGAAGCTGGCGGCGGATGAAACGGGGGATATGGGGCGCTGGGTCAACAGCTTTATCGACAACCTCGACAATATCGTCAGTCAGGTCAAACGCAGCACCGACAACGTGATGAAAAACAGCGAACACATGCTGGACCGCAACCATAACGCCACGGAGACGGTCGGCCAGGTGTCACACTCCATCGAGCAGATGCTGGGAATGGTCGGGGAGCAGCTGAACGCAATCGATACCGCTGCAGTGACCGCCACGCAGATGAAGCAGAGCATGGAAGAGGTGGTGAAACAGGCTCGTCAGCAGTTCGATACCGTCAGCAACGGCACCCAGCAGATTCGCGATATCGTGCAAAACTCCGCCAACAGCGTGCAGGCGCTGGACAGCCGGACGGCAGAGATTGCGGGAATGGTGTCGCTGATCAGCGATATCACCAGCCAGACCAATCTGCTGGCGCTGAACGCCGCTATCGAGGCGGCGCGTGCCGGCGAGCACGGACGTGGTTTCTCTGTGGTAGCTGATGAAGTGCGGGCGCTGGCGTCACGTACGGCGACAGCTGCCAGTGAGATCAGTCAGCGTATCGAAGCCATTCGCGAGGAAACCCGCAGCGCCGTGACCTTTATGGAGCGGGGGGTGGAAGATGTTGACCGGCAGCTGCAACTGGCGGAGACAGGGGTGGCGGATAACAGCCATCTGTATCAGTCCGTCGAGCAGATGTTCGTCATCATTCAGCAGATGAGCGTCAACAGTAAGGAGCATGGACGTCAGGCGCAGCAGGTAGCACAGGCGACGCAGTCCATGGGCAGGGTCATTCGTTCACTGCATGCCAGTTCAGATCAGGTCAAGGCCACGGCTTCACGATTGCATCAGCTGTCTGGCAGTTTTCAGGTCAGCAAAGACGTGCAGCGAAAAGTAGCTTAACAGGCGATCTGGTAACGTCTGCAAGGCAGCTGCACCCACAACAACAAGTAAGTGCTGCTGCCTGCCAGGAAGATAAGCTGCTAACTTATCGGACGCAGTTGCGCCCGGCTCGCTTGGCTTCGTAGAGATTCTTGTCGGCCATCTGAATGGTGGACTTGAGATTGGACGGGGAGTGGCAGGTGGCCACGCCGAAGCTGGCTGTGATATGGCGTGCCACAGAACCCAGGGCGAAGGCATGTTGAGCAAGCTGCTGACGCAGAGACTCGGCACGCTTGAGCCCGTCATTGAGCTGGGTATGAGGCATAAAGAAAATAAACTCTTCGCCCCCATAGCGGGCAACCAGATCTTCCGCGCGCGTACCGGTACGCAACAGCTGGCTGACGGCACGGAGCACGCCGTCGCCGGCATCATGACCGAAACTGTCATTTACCTCTTTAAAGTGATCGATATCCAGCATGACGACGGTCATGGGGAAATAGTCGTCCGGGTTGTCCAGCAACTGCGCTGGCAGATCCACATCGATATAACGGCGATTCAACAGGCCGGTCAGGGAGTCGGTATAGGCCAGCGTCTGCTGATCGCGTTGTAACGCAGTCATCTTGTGGTGGCTACGGGCGCGGAAGTATTCGCTGATCCATCCCACACAGATGACAGTCAGCATAGAGGAGATAAAGCGGCTGGTCTCCTCCGGCCGGTACTTGGCGATGGTCCATTCCGGGAACTTGAGAAACAGGGCAAGCAACAGTGTCAGGCTGAGGTTGAGTAAGGCCCCCCGGCGTGCCCCCAATAATGCAAACTGAATGATCGGGAACGGATAAACCCAGTACAGAGCGGTATTGTGATACCCGCCCTGATACACCAGCACCAGCACAAACATCGACACCAGCACACTCTGGACAAGGCAGGCGCGGTCAATCCGACCAGTGAGATGAAACACCACGATGTTAAGCAGGAAGGCCAGTGCGCTGCTGATAAGAATGACCGCCAGCAGAGTCTGCTGATCGTAGATATGACGAATGCCATAGACAAAAATAATCGCTGCAGCAATGTAGCTGACAAACATCAGGGTGTAGGCGCGACGCAAGTGATCAATCTCAGCGGCGTCGTTGCTCAGAGGTATCTTGGACAAATGAGAGGGCACGTTCTCTACTCTTTATTCACTGCATCTCTGCTGTGGCAGTGGTGAGCGAACACAGGCTCCCAGGCCGTCAGCAATTACGTTCTTTGGCAGTGCGGGTTGCCAACCGACTATCTCCCGCCCGGGTGTACAACGCCACCCAGGACAACGCAAGAATAGTAAGGAATGTAGCTGCATTGGCCGGGATTTGTAAGTTGAAATCCACCGTGGAGTGAATACCCAGAGCAATTATGGCCATTATTGGCGCAAAGCTGATATCGCGGAGCAGTGGGGTGGACTCCCCGGCAAGTTGCTGCTCATAGCCGGGCAAAACCGCTGTCAACTGCTCCTGGTTATGGATCGAGAAGGAAGATGGGCACAGTGGCTGTGCCCATACAGGCATGAAGCTCAGTCGTTATGCCCTGCCATACTTATCTTCAAAACGCACTATGTCGTCTTCGCCGAGGTAGCTACCTGACTGAACTTCGATTAACTCCAGCGGGATCTTGCCGGGGTTCTCCAGTGCATGCACAGCCCCGAGAGGGATGTATATGGATTGATTCTCTGTGAGTAGCGTCTCATGGCCGTTTATTGTCACTTTGGCTGTGCCAGAGACAACAATCCAATGTTCTGCGCGATGGTGATGCATCTGCACAGACAATTTGGCGGAAGGTTTGACCACGATCCGTTTAACCTGAAAACGTGCACCCGTATCAATCGAGTCATAGCTGCCCCAGGGGCGGTATACCTTGCGATGAATGGTGCCTTCGGAACGATGCAGCTTCTGCAGCTTCGCAACGATTTTTTTCACATCCTGAACCTGGGACTTGTGGGCAACCATGATGGCATCAGGGGTATCCACTACCACAATGTCTTCAATGCCGATGGCGGCAATCAGCTTATCTTCACTGAAGAGAAAGCTGTTGTGACAGGCTTCAGTTAACACATCACCACGTACGACATTGCCTTGAGGATCCTTGTTACCTATATCCCACAGTGCAGACCAGGAGCCGACATCACTCCATCCAGCATTCATCGGGACTACAACGGCTTTGTCAGTCCTTTCCATCACGGCATAGTCGATGGAGTCATCCGGGCAGGCCATAAAAGCCTCATTGTCCAGGCGAATAAAGTCCAGATCCGTAGTCGTCACTGAACAGGCATTGATACAGGCCTGATAAATATCCGGGCGGTGACGCTGGAGTTCTGCCAGATAGACACTGGCTTTGAACAGAAACATACCGCTATTCCAGTAATACTCACCAGAGGCAAGGTACGCTTGAGCCGTTTCTGCGTCGGGTTTCTCGACGAAGCGGTCAACCTTATAGCCAGTATTCAGCTCGGTGGCTTGTCCACCCTTGATATATCCGTAGCCAGTATGTGGCTCGGTGGGCACGATACCAAAGGTGACCAGCTGATCGTTATTGGCTAACGGCAGCGCTGACAGTATGGCTTCGGTATAGGCTTTTTCATCCTGAATAACGTGGTCAGCTGCCAGAACCAGAAGTAATGGATCGGTATCTTTCTGGTTTTTGACTGCATGTATAGCGGCAATGGCAATAGCTGGCGCGGTATTTCGTCCTGCCGGTTCCAGCAGAATTGCCCCCTGCTTACCCAGCTGTCTCAGTTGCTCTGCGACGATGAAACGGTGGTTTTCATTGCAAATGACAATGGGCGAGCAGCTGGAAAGAGGCTCTGAGCGCTTAATGGTTGCCTGAAGCATCGTTTCCTGCTCATGAAGAGCGAGAAATTGCTTGGGATGGAGTGCTCGCGAAAGTGGCCATAAGCGAGTTCCGGAGCCCCCAGCCATAACGACGGGAATAATCATAGAAACATCTCTATAGGTGATGGCTGATATCAAGGTCTTCAGATCACAATGTGTTGTTCACAACTGTTTTAGTCCACCAGTTGGAACGTGCTTGAATGATCAGCGAAAAATTATGAGGTATTTGGCTAGTAGCATCAGTGACCAAGTAAATCTGCCTGTAATGTCTTGTTCAATATCCATTCTCGTGTGGCTGGCTTTAATAGCCACTCTGGAGCCAGCAGCTTAGCGGCTCGGCAGGTGCGGAGACAAACTCTTTGCATGTTGCCTAGAAACAGAGTGCAAAGCGTGCCGATCACATCCGTAGTTTTAGCAAGCGATTTGCAGAAATAGATTCGGCCCCGATCCACGCCATCGGAGAGGGATGGGCGAATCGGGGCCGAAAAACTGTGGCAGTGGTTTAAGGTCACTGCCTTATGCAAGGGAGACTAGCGGCTGGCGCGTTGAGCCTGGTTTTCTGACTGACCGTAGTAGACGGTTTCGTCCAGCTCTTTTTCACTCTTGCCGACCAGTACGGACACCATCAGGTCGCCAGTGACGTTCACCATTGTACGTGCCATGTCCAGAATGCGATCGATGCCAGCGACGATGGCCAGTCCTTCCAGCGGCAGACCTACAGTAGACAGCACCAGTGACAACATGATCAGGCCTGCGCCGGGCACACCTGCGGTGCCGATAGAAGCCAGAGTGGCTGTCAGAATGATAGTGATGTAGTCACTCATGGACAGGTCGATACCGTAGGCCTGGGCAATAAACAGTGCTGTCACGCCCTGATAGATAGCCGTGCCGTCCATGTTGATGGTGGCGCCCATGGGCAATACAAAACCGGCAATTCCCTTGGATACCCCCAGCTTTTCCTCAGCGGCACGCATGCTGACTGGCAGGGTGCCTGAGCTGCTGGTGCTGGTGAAGGCGATGGTCTGGGCATCCAGAATGCCTTTCAGGAAAGGCAGCGGATTCAGGCGGGCAATAAAGGTGATGGCACCGGTATATACCAGCAGCATCTGCAGCAGACAGCCAACATAGACCACGGCGATCACCTTGATCAGAGGCAGCAGGACGTCGATGCCGTATTTGCCAGCTACCCAGGCCATCAGGGCGAATACGCCGTAGGGAGCAAACTTCATCACCAGCTCGGTGAGCTTATACATGGCTTCAGCGAAACCATTGAATACCTTGACGACGGGTTCACCGTGTTCACCGATCAGGTTGAGAGAGAAACCCAGACCAATGGCAAATACGATGATCTGCAGGATGTTGCCTGAAGACAGTGATTCCACCGGGTTGGTGGGAATCAGGCCAAGCACGATATCTACCAGTTTCGGTGCGGCTTTGGCTTCCTGTGCGGCGGCACTGGCGGTCATATGGATACCGCTGCCGGGCTCAAATACTGCACCCAGTACCAGACCGATAGCAACGGCGAGGGCGGTGGTCAGCAGATAGATGGTGAAAGCCTTGAGGCTGACACGGCCCATTTTGCGGCTGTCTTTCATGGAGGTGACGCCAACCACCAGAGAGCAGAACACCAGCGGCACAATCAGCATCTTGATAGCTGAAATAAACAGGGTGCCAATGGGTTTGAGGTATTCAGCCTGAGGGCCCAGGAATACGCCGAGGATCATACCGGCAACCATGCCGATGACGATTTTTTTCCAGAGTGCCATGGAGGGTTTGTCCACCAGGGCAGAGGCGTGCATCACATCACTCATGAGGTCTCATCTCTCTTAATTGTTATCAGATGGGCATCTTGACGGTTCGCCGATGGGCTTGTCAGTGCGGATGGACCGCAGCCACTGGCGAACAGCAGGTGATCTCTTAGAGCAAGGCAAATGCCAAGGTTTTATTTTTATAAGCTATTGAATTTATTAGATTTATTTTTATTTTTCCAAGCTGGAAATATAACTTTGGTTATAGTGGATAAAGGGGATGACCGTATTCAGGTTGCGAAGGCGGGCCATAACCCCTGTTATCACGGGAGAATGCAGGGCTATAACCAGCGTTATGGCTATAACGCTGGTTATAGGTTGTGAAAGTGGGGGCGTTCAGGCGTCACCGTCTCGCTGCTTTTTCAGCCGCTTACTGAGGGCGGGCTGGGAGACGCCAATCAGCCTTGCGGCGAGAGACTGGTTGCGGTTGGCCCGTTGCATTGCCTCTTCTACCAGCAGGTCAGTAATTCCCTGTAGTGATGGCAGTGGCTGATCCGGATCGAAATACACCGCGGTCTTGCGTGGGGTGACGGGCGCGATCAGCGGTGAAGGTTCGACGCCCATGGCGTGCAGGAAGGTATCCAGCTCCAGCGTCGCATTGCGATTCTGACTGATGGCGTCATAGACCATGGCGCGCAGTTCACGGATATTTCCCGGGAAACTGTAACCCTGCAACAGTGTTGCCAGTGTTTGTGGCAGCGCTGGAGCCTGACGGCCCAGGTCATCAGCAGCCAGGGTGAGGAAGTGTTCCAGCAATAGCGGGATGTCTTCGCGCCGCTCCCGCAAGGGCGGAATATGAACCTGGTGGGTGCGCAGGCGGTAGTACAGATCCTTGCGGAAACGCCCTTCGGCCTGGCGGGCAGGAAGGTCCTGATGGGTGGCGACGATCACCCGCGCCCGGCACTGTTTGGCGCGGTCGCTACCTAATGGATAGTACTCACCTTCCTGCAGCAGTCGCAGCAGCTTGACCTGAGAGGCGGGGCTGAGATCGCCGATCTCATCAAGGAACAAGGTGCCCTCCGCTGCCTGCTCTATCAGTCCGGGGCGGGCTTTGTCTGCTCCGGTAAAAGCGCCGCGCTGATGACCAAAGAGTGTGTCAGCAAACACGTTGTCATCCAGACCTGCCACATTGACCGTTACCAGTGGCCCGCGACGCTGGCTGACGGCATGGGCGGCACGTGCGATCAGTTCTTTGCCGACACCGCTTTCACCGCTGATCAGGATGGGCTGACGACTGCGTGCGACCGATTCCAGATACTGAAACACCGCCCACATACTGGGATGGGTAGTGATAATGGACTCAAAACACTCAGGTTGCTGCAGGGTGTCGTGTAAGACCACTTGCCGCAGGGCCTGATTTTCCTGCCGTAGTTCCTGCATCTGGATGGCGCGTTTGATGCCTTCCAGCAGACGGTCCTGCTCGGCGGTTTTGACGAAATAGTCAAAGGCGCCCATACGCAGGCAATCCACGGCGGTTTCCACCTGATTGAGGCCACTGAGGATGATGACATTGACCTCCGGATACTCTTCCCGTAACCAGCTCAGCACCTCGCGCCCAGACAGATGTGGCATGGTCAGGTCGAGAATGACCAGTCCGATGTGCTGGTGCTGCATCAGGGTGCTGACCTGACGGCTGTCGTCACAGCGCAACAGGTTGGTGATGCCCTGGCGTTCCAGTGTCAGGCTCAGGCTGTGCAAAAAGGCCGGTTCGTCATCAACCAGCAAAATGCTGAAGCCGGGATGGGGTGTCGCAGTCATGCGGCGGCCTCCGTTGCGTGAGTGGGAATCGGCAGGCTCAGGCACACCTGTGTGCCTTGACCTGGGGTGGAAGTAAAACTCAGGCTGCCGCCATGGGCCTGTACTATGCCACTGGATACTGACAGGCCGAGGCCGGTGCCACCCTGTTCACGCTTGGTAGTGAAAAAGGGGTCGGTCAGTTGCGGCAAGTGTTCGGCTGCAATACCGCGACCCTGATCCTCGATCCAGACCTGTACCTGTTGGCTGTCTTCGGCCAGCCGAGTACTGACCTTGACCGCCTGACTACGGTCCGTCAGGGCCTGACAGGCATTGAGAATAAGGTTGATGACCACCTGCTCCAGTCGCTGTTCGCTGCCCTGAATTGCAGGCAGATATGGCTCGTACTGGACCTCAAAGGCCTGGGTGGAGCGGCGCAGTGTGGTGTCGGCCAGCCGGATAGCCGTCGCCACCATGGTATTGATATCCACGGGCTGCAGCTGCTGGGGGTCAAGACGGGCAAAGTCCTTGAGGTCATCGACGATACGTTTGATGCGCTCGGCACTGTCCGCCATGTTTTTCAGCAGCAGGGGGATTTCGTCGCGCATACGAGAATAGGGGAGACCCGCCAACAGATAGTCGCCGTGTTCGGCGTAATGTTGTTCCAGCAGCTCTTCGGCATCCTGCCAGGCGTCACGCAGAATGGGGATGTTCAGTAACAGCAGGGCACTGGGGTTGTTGATTTCATGGGCCACACCTGAAACCAGTACGCCCAGTGATTTGAGCTTGTCAGCCTGAATCAGCTGCTGCTGATGTTGCCGCAGTTCGGCACTGCGCTTATCCACCTGTCGGCGCAGCATACGGTTCCAGATCACTGTGCCACCGAGTATCAACAGCAGCACACAGGAAATGATAGCAGCCCCCTGACCCCAGCGTTTCCAGGCAATGCCTGGGGCTTCCAGTGGTCCCAACCAGCGGTTGTAGATTTCCTGCTGCCTGCCGGTGTTCTTCAGGATGGCCAGCCCTTCGCTGAAGACGGCGAGCATTTCTTCATTACCTTTGCGCACGGCAAAGCCGTACTGCTGGGCTTGAAAGGGACGAGCTACCTGCACGATATTGCTCAGCCCTAACTGTTTGCTGAGATAGAGCGCAGGGACGTTGGCCACCAGTGCATAGTCACCTTTGCCTGAAGCCAGCATACGCAGAGCGCCCGAGTGGGTAGCAACCGGAATAATAAACGCCCCGATATTGTGGGTGTGCAGGTAGTCATCCATGACACCCCCTTTTTGCACTATGACTTCCTTGCCGCGCAGTTCTTCGATGGTGTCGATGTCGGGTGCCCCTTTGCGGGCAAAGATGGACTGATGAATGATGGCGTGGGGTGGGGCAAAGCTGAAACGCTGCTCGCGCTGAGGCGAGATCGAAATGCCTTCCAGCGCATCAATGCGACCATCCAGCAGGGCATCACGCATCTTGTCCCATTCCCCCAGCTCAATACGGACACGAATGCCCATCACATCGGCAATGGCATGAGCCAGCTCAACATTGTAGCCATCGGGCTCGCCCTGATCGTTCAGGAACTCATAGGGCGGGTAGTCGTAGTCACCGCCGATGACGATGACCTGGGTATCGTTGCGGGCTGCGCTACTGCTGGCAGGCAACCATGACAACAGGCATAGCAGGAAAAGCAGGGGCGGTCGCAACCTGCGGATGACGGTAGCGGGTGAAGAAGCGGAACGGGGAGCGGGCACGCAAATAATCTCGATGCAGGCTGTCGGTGCAAAGTCAGGGAGTGGTCACACTATACACTGCTGAGTGGCGATGTGGTGGGAATGGTTGCTGCTCGATGCCTTGCGCCAGGGCATCAGAGGTGCTCACGTCAGGCTGATCAGGTGCCGGTATCGCCAGTAGCAGAAAGGGACCACAAGGGTCCCTTAAGTGTGGCAGGCGATGGCATTACCGCCAGGCTCATCAAACCTGTCGACGGCGTACCAGCATGCCTGCCAGTGTCAGCAGTACCGACAGTATGATCAGCGGCCAGTCACCCCAACGCATATAGGGGGTCTGTCCTTCGTAACCCTGTACCTCTTCGGTCAGTACTCCGGCGCGGAAAGGCTCCAGCTGCTGAGTAATGCGTCCCTGATGATCGATGACGGCCGTCATCCCATCGTTAGTGGCTCGCACCATGGGACGGCCGACCTCCAGCGCACGCATCTGAACCATCTGCAGATGTTGATAGCGAGCAAAGGATCCACCAAACCAGGTGTCGTTGCTGACCGTCAGCAGTATATCCGCATCGCCCACACTACGGCGCATCAGATCTGGGTAGGCTACCTCATAGCAGATGCTGGCACTGATCTTGTGACCCATGGCCGTCAGCTCAGGCTGGTTCAGATCGCCTTTGCTGAATTGCGACATGGGCAGGTCAAAGAAGGCGATCAGGCCACGTAATACTGACTCCAGCGGCACGTATTCACCGAAAGGCACCAGATGTCGCTTGTGATAGAGCCCAAGGCCATCGCCCAGTACCACCAGGCTATTGTGGTAGCTGCGCTTGCCCTCTTTCTCTACGCGGGTCATGACTCCAGAGATCAGGGCCGACTGACGCTGATAGAGGTCATCGGCGAAAGGTGTCATCACACTGTAGGCATCATTCAGCAGAGCAGGGATTGCCGTCTCTGGCCAGACCACCAGTGCCGGGCCGGACCAGGCTTTCTGGGTCATGGTTTCATAGCGTTCGATAGTAGGCATGGCCGAGTCGGGATGCCACTTGGCGTTCTGCTCAATATTGCCCTGCACCAGCATCACCTTGAGTGGCGTCTGGGTAGTGGGTTTGGTCCATTGCAGGGTAAACAGCAGTAGCCCAAGCAGAGCGGGGATAACGATAACCAGAATGGCTGGCAGGCGACGATCACCTGCTTCAGGCTGGATCAGTTTTGCGAGGCCTACTCCCGCCAGCGCAAACAGGGCGCTCAGGCCATAGACGCCAAGCACGGGAGACCAGCCCTGCCAGAGTGTACTGAGGCTGCTGTAACCCAGTAGTAGCCAGGGGAAGCCGGTCAGCAGATAAGTACGTATCAGCTCACTCACCACCCAGACGGCAGGGAAGCCCAGATAGGCCCATAGCTGATTTTTGGCGATACGGTGATGTAACGCCGCCTGAATAACGAAGAACAGGGCAAGTGCTGCACAGAACAGGGCCGTAAGCAGGGTGGCCAGGGCAACGGAGGTATCTCCGTAGCGGTGCATACTGATCCAGACCCAGGAGGTGCCAACACCGAACAGGCCAAAACCGAACAACCAGCCACGCCACATTGCCTGCCGGGCTGTCAGGCTATGCTGCATGCACATATAGAATGCAGCAACGGCTAAAGGGGCTATTGGCCACCAATTTAGTGGTGCAAATGCCAGCGGATAGACGGCACCGGCAATCAGGGCCAGTGCGCTGCCCCAGTAACTGGACAGATCAAGGCTGGCGGAGCGAGTTTCTGATGGAGACTGAGGGAGCGACATCGCCGGGGCACTCTGTGGTTAAAAAGAAATAAAGTGGATGTGTCAGACAGTCGAAAGGCCGGAATTCCGGCCTCTGGTTGTGCTGCGTATGATAAAGCGCCTGTCTGTCAGCGAATAGGGGTGACCTGTAGCAATCGGATACGGCGATTATCTGCGCTCAACACCTTGAAGGTGAAGCCTGCCATTTCCACGGCTTCATCCCGTCGTGGCAGGCGACCAAACAGCTGGGTGATGATGCCGCCGATAGTATCGTATTCATCGTCTTCCAGTGCGGTCTTGAAAAAGTCATTGAAGTCTTCAATCGGTGTGAGGGCGCGGACCAGGAACTGCGAGTTGCCCATCGACTTGATATGGACTTCTTCAGGGTCATCGGCGTCGTGTTCGTCTTCGATGTCACCGACGATCTGCTCCAGTACGTCTTCAATGGTCACCAGACCTGCGGTACCACCGTATTCGTCAACGATGATGGCCATATGGTGATGACTATCCTGAAACTCTTTGAGCAGCACATTCAGACGTTTGCTTTCCGGAATAACAGTAACCGGGCGCAGGATGCTGTTCATGTCCAGCCCATCCAGACCACCATCTTCCAACAGGCATTTGAGCAGGTCTTTGGCCAGCAGAATGCCTTTTATGTCGTTGACACTTTCGCCAATCACCGGATAACGGGAATGGGCCGTCTCAATAATACGGGGGAGGAAGCTGCGCCAATGCTCGTCGATTTCGACGAAGGAGATCTGTGAGCGGGGGATCATGATTTCCCGCACCTGAAGGTCGCCTACGCGCATGGCGCCTTCAATAATCTGCAACGCATCGTGGTCAAGAATCTGCTCACGGCAGGCGTTGCGTAATACTTCGAGGAGTTCTTTTCTGTCCTGGGGACCGTCATCTGAAAAGGCTTGCGCCAGACGTTCCAGCCAGGACTTACTACTCTCCGATCGATCTTCTTGCATAAAGGTTCTCGTCAGTTATCCAAAATGCCATGGTCATCGGCATAGGGATCAGGAATGCCCAGCTTGGCCAGCAGGGTGCGTTCCAGCCCTTCCATTTCTTCTGCATCGTCATCTTCAATGTGGTCATATCCCAGCAGATGCAGAATGCCGTGGGTGACCATATGTGCCCAGTGGTGGAACAGCGGCTTGTGCTGCTCCTCCGCTTCATCAGCTACTACCTGAGCACAGATCACCAAATCGCCGAGTAAAGATAACTCAACTTCTGGCGGTGCTTCAAACGGGAAAGATAAGACATTAGTGGGCTTATCTTTCCCCCGATAGGTGAAGTTCAGATGACGACTCTCTTCGTCATCAACAATGCGAATGGTCAGCTCAAGGGGCTCAGGCTGCGAGGCCAGCACATTGTCTGCCCAGAGCTGGAGGTCGTCATCAGCAGGCAACTGCAGGCTGGAGGTTTCGCGCTGGATATCGAGAATGGCGTTCATACCCGTTTGCTCTCGCTGGCTGGCCATTTATTTTCGGTGACGTTGTTCTTTTCCCACTTGTCGTAGGCTTCGACGATGCGTTGTACCAGCGGGTGGCGCACGACGTCTTTGGAGACGAAGCGGGTGATGGAAATACCATCCACCTCATCCAGTACATCCAGTACATGGCGCAGACCTGAAGGCGTGCCCTTGGGCAGGTCAACCTGGGTGATGTCACCGGTGATGACCGCGGTGGAGCCAAAACCGATACGGGTCAGGAACATCTTCATCTGCTCACGGGTGGTGTTCTGACTTTCATCCAGAATGACGAATGAGTGGTTCAGGGTACGACCACGCATATAGGCCAGAGGTGCCACTTCAATGACGTTGCGCTCGATCAGCTTGGCTACTTTCTCAAAACCCAGCATTTCGTAAAGCGCGTCATACAGCGGACGCAGATAAGGGTCGATTTTCTGTGACAGGTCACCGGGCAGGAAGCCGAGCTTTTCGCCTGCTTCGACGGCAGGACGTACCAGCAGGATACGGCTGATTTCTTCTCGCTCCAGTGCATCGACCGCACAGGCTACGGCCAGATAGGTTTTGCCGGTACCCGCAGGGCCAATGCCAAAGTTGATGTCATTACGGCGAATGCAGCGCACGTACTCCTGCTGATTGATGCCACGGGGCTTGATCAGCATTTTGCGCAGGCGAATGAACACTTCACCTTCGTCGTCAGCGGCATCCTTGTCGGAGTAACTCGCTGCTTCAATGCCGCTTTCCTGCAGGAACAGATGCACCATATCAGGGGTGATGACGATATCGTTGGCCGCTTCGCGATACATTTGCTGCATCATTTTTTCTGCAGCATGAAGAGCGCGAGGCTCACCACTCAGCTCAAAGCGATAGGCGCGATTGTGGATGGATATCCCCAGGCGTTTTTCGATCAGCTTGAGGTGCTCATCAAATTGGCCGCTGAAGTTAGCCAGGTATTCGGGATGTTCAGGACTGAGGTCGAAGGCGATAGTGGCGCGTAGCTCAGTAGTCAAAAGGGGTAGTCCTCGATGGCGATTGAAGGGGCTGCAATCATGATTGCAGCCGGTTCAGTAAGAGCATATTCACGATCTGCTGCGCGTCGGCCAAATGGCTTTGAAAGGCGCTTCGGATGCTCATTTAGACTCACTAAACTCCGCTTTCTCAGCACTGTTCGCCTTGTTTGGCTCGATCGTGAACACATTCTGGGATGCTGTTCTGGTTATTTAATGAAGCGTATCCAGTTCTGAATCAACCAGTACTCCGCGCAGGGAGTTAGGCAGCGCCTGCTCGATGCGAATATTGGCAAACTTGCCAATCTGATCAGGGTTGGTGCAGTTAAAGTTGACCACCCGGTTGTTCTCGGTGCGGCCCTGCATCTGGCCCGGGTCTTTTCTGCTGTAGCCGTTAACCAGAATACGCTGCACACTGCCCACCATCTTGCGGGAAATGTCCATGGTCTGCTGGATAATGCGTTGCTGCAAAATAAGCAGACGCTGTTTCTTCACTTCTTCTGGTACATCGTCGGCATAGTCAGAGGCAGGTGTGCCGGGACGGCGGCTATAGACAAAACTGTAGGACAGGTCAAAACCGATGTCCTGGATCAGCTTCATGGTGGCTTCAAAGTCAGCTTCGGTTTCACCGGGGAAGCCAACAATAAAGTCTGAGGAGAAGCTGATGTCCGGGCGAATCTTTTTCAGACGACGCAGCTTGGATTTGTACTCCAGTGCAGTGTGGCCACGTTTCATCAATGCCAGAATGCGATCAGAACCGCTCTGAACAGGCAGATGCAGATGGCTGACCAGCTCGGGGATGGTTTCGTAAGCCTCGATCAGGGACTCGGAAAACTCCACTGGGTGGGAGGTGGTGTAGCGAATGCGGTCAATGCCATCAATGGCGGCGACGTAATGCAGCAGTTCGGCAAGATCGGCAGTATCGCCATCTGCGGTCGCACCACGATAGGCGTTAACGTTCTGACCCAGCAAGTTGACCTCACGCACACCTTGTTCGGCCAGATGAATAATCTCGGCCAGTACGTCCTGTACCGGGCGGCTGACTTCTTCACCACGGGTGTAGGGGACGACGCAGAAGGTGCAGTATTTGCTGCAGCCTTCCATGATGGATACAAAGGCTTCTGCACCTTCCACTTTGGGGGCGGGCAGACGGTCGAATTTTTCAATCTCGGGGAAGCTGATATCCACCTGTGGAGTATGGTACTGCACCGTGGCATCTACCATTTCCGGCAAACGGTGCAGGGTTTGGGGGCCAAAGACGATATCGACGAAAGGTGCGCGATCACGAATTGCCTGGCCTTCCTGACTGGCGACGCAGCCACCGACACCGATACGCAATTCGGGGTTCTTTTCTTTCAGCTTGCGCCAGCGACCCAGTTGATGGAAAACCTTATCCTGCGCCTTTTCGCGAATGGAGCAGGTGTTAAGCAGCAACAGGTCCGCTTCTTCGGGATTGTCGGTGACTTCCATCTGATGACTTTCTCGCAGCAGGTCGAGCATGCGGGAAGAGTCGTACTCATTCATCTGACAGCCGTGTGTCTGGATAAAAACCTTTTTGGACATGGATTACCTGAAACCCTCGACAGGGTAATACGGTTTAAGAGCAGCCTTGGGCCGGGATAAAGCAGCACCCAGGTCAGCACATCTCGTACTGTAAAAGCGGGGTGGGGCGGCTCCGAAAATCGGCAGATTATACCTCAGCCAGTCAGGCAGGTGTAGCTTGGCTGCTTTGCCTGGTCTGTCTGGCTATAATGCGGGGCTGGTCTGGTTTCAGGCGGGTTTTCTCTTCAGCCCTTTGATTGCTTGTGGTAGGTATGACAAAAGACAGGATCTACAAGGTTATTTTTCAGAATCAGGACAAGATATACGAAGTCTTTGCCCGCAGTGTCGGGCAGAGTGATCTCTGGGGATTTGTCGAGATTGAGAGCTTTATCTTTGGTGAGCGAAGCCAAATGCTGGTAGATCCGGCAGAGGAGAAGCTCAAAGCAGAGTTCGGTGAGGTAAAGCGAAGCTACATTCCCATGCATTCCATTATTCGGATCGATGAAGTGCAAAAAGAAGGGGTGGCCAAAATGCGTGATAGCAAGGGGAGTGTGATGGCGTTTCCAGGTATGCCTTTCCCCGGTAAATCAGATTGATGTTAACGCTTGGATTGGGCGGTAAAGACTTGCTGCCCTTTGCTGGATGACGCAGTTATTCGTGAGTCTAATGGATTAGGAGAGTTGGATCGGGCTTGGATGGATAAGTAATTCATGCAGATAAAGAAGAGTTCTATCAGATGGGATAAAGGTTGGCAGGGGTGGAAGGACTCGAACCTACGGATGACGGAATCAGAATCCGTTGCCTTACCACTTGGCGACACCCCTGCAACAGGGCCTTTACTTTAGTGATTAATCACACCTGTGTCCATGGTAGCTATGGTCGGATTCGAACCAACGACCTAAGCATTATGAATGCTCCGCTCTAACCTACTGAGCTACATAGCCATTTATGGCAGGGGTGGAAGGACTCGAACCTACGAATGACGGGATCAAAACCCGTTGCCTTACCACTTGGCGACACCCCTACTTGGACGGTGTGCAATAAGCACTGCTTTTGATTGGTGGCTATGGTCGGATTCGAACCAACGACCTAAGCATTATGAATGCTCCGCTCTAACCAGCTGAGCTACATAGCCATCTTGGCAGGGGTGGAAGGACTCGAACCTACGAATGACGGGATCAAAACCCGTTGCCTTACCACTTGGCGACACCCCTTCAAAAGCGACTCGCATTATACAGAAAGTTTAGAAAAATCAAAGTCTAGGATTTATCTGTTTTCTGTATCACTCGTGACTGCTGCAACAAGAATCTACTGCAAGGATGATGCTTGTTATTGCTGTCTCGTGTTTCGAGGTCGCGAATTATTCCTGTTCCTTTATCTGTTGTCAACATCTCACCAGAGAAAAAATGGCAAGCAATTCAATAGATTGCCCCGAGCCGTTGTTCATCGGGTCAGTGTGTGCCTGATGGTCTGAGTGGGTGAAGGAAGGCGGTGGTTTTGTGCCGGAGAGGTTCTACAGCATGAGCTGCAGATCAGGGCTATGACTGACATGCGTTGTCAAAACAGGGCTGAGAGGCGCTAGTAAATGTCGGCAGTGCGCCAAGGTGGTCAGTCCAAAAATAACATGGCCGCATAGAAGGACTCTGATGCGGCCATTGGGGGGAGTGAGTGCGTCAGTGCAACTTAGCCGAATGATCCGGCGATGTAGTCACGGGTACGTTGCTCACGGGCGTTGCTGAAAATGTTGTGGGTTTCATCAAACTCCACCAGCTCACCCAGATACATAAAGGCGGTGTAGTCAGAGATACGTGCTGCCTGCTGCATGTTGTGAGTGACAATGACGATGGTGTAGTCATTTCGCAGCTGCTCGATCAGCTGTTCGATGGCCTGGGTAGCGATAGGGTCCAGTGCAGAGGTGGGTTCATCCATCAGGATGACTTCAGGCTGCAGAGCCACGGTGCGGGCGATGCACAGGCGCTGCTGCTGGCCACCTGACAGGCTGCTGGCGTCCTGATGCAGCTTTTCCTTCACTTCTTCCCAAAGGTGTGCCTGGCGCAGGGCTTTCTCTACCCGCTCATCCATCTGGCGCTTAGACAGTTTGTCATACAGTTTCACGCCGAAGGCGATATTGTCATAGATGCTCATGGGGAAAGGCGTGGGCTTCTGGAACACCATCCCGACCTTGGAACGCAGTTCGTTGATATCCATGGAGCCATCAAGAATGTTGGTGGTGTCCAGCATGATCTTGCCTTCGGCGAACTGGCCGGAGTACAGCTGATAGATGCGATTCATGCAGCGCAGCAGGGTGGACTTGCCGCAGCCTGATGGCCCGATCATGGCGGTAACACGATTCTTGTAGATGGGCAGGTTTACATCACGCAATGCCTGAGCGCCGCGGTTGTAATAAAAGTTCAGACCCTGAACGTCCATACGGCGAGTCAGCGAATCGGTCTCAACAACTTCAGCAGGGTTCATGTAAGCAACGTGGCTCATTGTTATCTCCTTTTTGCCAGGCGGGGCAGCAGACGGGAAGAGAGGTTCAGGGCGAGTATGGTCAGGGTGATTAACAGAGCCCCTGACCAGGCTAGCTGGTTCCACGTCTCGTCCGGGCTCATGGCAAACTGGTAAATCGTCACCGGCAGGTTTGCCATTGGTTGGTTGGGATCAAGGCTCATAAAGCTGTTGTTCATTGAGGTGAACAGCAGCGGGGCGGTCTCGCCACTGATACGGGCGATGGCCAGCAGAATGCCCGTCACAAGACCGGTGCTGATAGCGCGATAGCCCAGTAGAGTAACGACTTTCCATTTCGGGGCACCCAGGCCGCTGCCCGCTTCACGCAGGCTGGTGGGCACCAGTTTCAGCATTTCTTCTGTGGTGCTGATAATGACGGGCAAGGCAATGATGGCTAGTGCGATAGCACCGGCCCAGCCGGAAAAGTGGCCCATGTTGATCACCACCATCTCATAGACAAACAAGCCGATCAGGATGGAGGGAGCGCTCATCAGCATGCCGTTGAGGAAGCGAATGGTGGAGGCAACCTTGCTGTTGGCACCGTACTCTGCCAGCCAGGTGCCGCCCATGACACCGATAGGGGCAGCAATCAGGATGCCCATGCTGGTCATGATCAGGCTGCCCAGCATGGCGTTGGCCAGGCCACCTTCACTACCGGGTCCGGGAGTGATTTCGGTAAAGAGAGACCACTGCATTCCGGCCAGCCCTTTGCTGACCAGGGTGTAAAGGATCGCAACCAGTACGCTGAGGCCAATGATGGTGGCGAACATGCATGCCAGCTGAAACACCATGTTGGTGATTTTACGTCTTAGTCTCATGACAGCTTCCTCTTGCGCATCAGGATGCGGGCGACCGCCATGACTGCGAAAGTGATAACAAACAACAGCAGACCGAGTGCCAGCAGCGAAGAGATATGCATGTCATTGGTGGCTTCGTTGAACTGTTCGGCAATGGTGGCGGATACCGATGTGGCAGGCATAAACAGCGAGGTGTTCATATCCTGGGCGCCGCCAATCACAAAGGTAACTGCCATGGTTTCGCCCAGAGCGCGGCCGAGAGCCAGAATTACGGCACCGAAGATGGCACTGCGGACGGCAGGAAGGAGTACAAAGAAGGTGACCTCCCAACGGTTGGCGCCAATGCCGTAGCTGGCTTCGCGCATGACGTTAGGGATGGTGGAGAGAGCTTCTTTAATCAGTGCGGTAAGAATAGGCAGAATCATGAAAGCCAGAATGATGCCGGAGGTCAGCAGACCTACGCCCATGGGTGGACCACTGAAAAGCAGGCCCAGTACAGGAACCTCTGAAAAGGCATCGAGTGCCCACAACTGAAAATGTTCTGAGAACCAGGGGGCGAAGACAAACAGGCCCCACATACCGTAAATGATGCTGGGTACTGCTGCGAGCAATTCAATAGCGGCGGCAACTGAGTGTGACATCCACGCAGGAGCCAGCTCAGTAAGGAATACGCCGATGGCCAGGCTCAAAGGCAGAGCCAGAAGAATAGCAATAAAGGAAGAAACCAGGGTGCCATACAGGGCATTAGCGGCGCCGTATTCGCTGGTAATAGGGTTCCACTCAGTACTGAACAAAAAACCGAAGCCAAACTTTTCCAGTGCAGGCCAGGCACCATGCAGCAGGGATAGCAGGATGGATACCAGCAGGACGCCGATCAGTATCGCGCTGGACCAGCAGGCACGTTGAAACAGCGTATCGCTGTGCCATCTCGATTTCATTACCAGCGTAGACATTGGATAGTTCACCTGTAGTCTTTACAGCTCCGTTGCCTGGGGCACTTCTTGCTGTCGGTTAAACGCGTAAAGGGAACGCCACCAGACACTTTTCAGGGTGCTGACAGCCGTTCCCGATAGTTGCTGGGTGGCAAGGTCAAACCGTGCTACCCAGCCGTCTCAACGTCATTACTTGTAAACAGCCATTCCCTGGGTGTCCTTGACGTCGTTTCTCCACATGTCTTCGATCATCTTGACGACGCTGTCAGGCATGGGGATGTAGTCCAGCGCTTCAGCCGCCTGGTCACCGTTAGCGAAGCTCCAGTCGAAGAACTTCAGTACTGCATCGCCTTTCTCAGCATCATCCTGCTGCTTGTAAACCAGAATGAAAGTGGCAGCAGTCATCGGCCAGGAAGCATCACCAGGCTGATCGTTCAGGATCAGGTGGAAGCCAGGAGCGTTGGACCAGTCAGCGTTGGCGGCAGCGGCCTGGAACGCAGCCATTTCAGGCTTAACAAATTTGCCAGCTTTGTTTTCCATCTGGGTGTAGGTCAGATTGTTGGATTTGGCATAAGCAAATTCAACGTAACCGATTGAGCCAGGAGTACGGCTTACGAAGTTGGCAACACCTTCGTTACCTTTGCCGCCCAGTTGCTGAGCTTCTTTCGGCCAGGCTACTTCTTTACCAACACCAACGTTTTTCTGCCACTCAGGGCTTACACGAGCCAGATAGTCGGTGAAGTTGAAAGTGGTACCTGAACCGTCAGAGCGGTGCACGGTGTAGATCGGCATGTGAGGAAGCTTGACGCCTTCGTTCAGAGAGGCAATAGCAGCGTCGTCCCACATTTTGACTTTGCCGGAGTAGATGTCAGCCAGTAGCTGACCGCTCAGCTTCAGTTGGCCGGCTTCGATGCCTTTCACATTGATTACGGGAACAATGGCACCCATAACTGCAGGGAACTGAGCCAGACCAGCTTGATCCAGTTCTTCTTTGGTCAGAGGAGCATCGCTAGCGCCGAAATCTACGGTTTTAGCTTTGATCTGTTTGATACCGCCACCAGAGCCGATGGACTGGTAGTTCAGTTTGACTCCTTCGGCCTTGTTGTAAGCCTCTGCCCACTTGGCATATACCGGATAGGGGAAAGTAGCGCCTGCACCGTTGATGGTATCTACTTTAGCGTAGGACATCGGGGCGATTACTACAGTGCTAGCCAGCAGTAAGCCATTGAGGAGTTTGTTCATCTGCCGTCACCTTGGTTGGATTGGGTTTAAAGCGAACTGGAAGGTTCATCTCTCTCTGGAGTGCGCTTAAGGTAACGCGGAAATATGACGGCAATATGACATTGGCTGTCACACAAAAAAGTTTGTGGCCTCTTGCTGGATGAGCAGTTGGAGATGGGGGCTCTTGCGGAAGGCGTAGATGTTACAAAGCCGCGAGATTCGCGGCTTTGTAAGAGAAAGTATGACTCTGGGAAGAGATCAGACGTTGAAGCGGAAGTGCATTACATCGCCATCTTTGACGATGTATTCCTTGCCTTCAAGGCGCCATTTGCCAGCCTCTTTGGCACCTTGCTCACCTTTGAACTGGACAAAGTCGTCATAGCCCACGACCTCGGCACGGATAAAGCCTTTTTCGAAGTCTGTATGAATGACGCCAGCCGCCTGCGGGGCGGTCGCACCTACTTTGACGGTCCAGGCGCGTACTTCCTTAACGCCGGCAGTGAAGTAAGTCTGCAGGTTGAGAAGAGCATAACCTGCACGAATGACGCGGTTCAGTCCTGGCTCTTCCATACCCATGCTCTCAAGGAACATCTGCATTTCTTCGATGTCATCCAGCTCAGCAATTTCGGCTTCGATCTTGTTGCAGACTGGGACCACGACAGCGCCTTCCTCTTCTGCAATGGCGCGTACCACGTCAAGCAGCGGGTTATCTTCAAAGCCGTCCTCGGCAACGTTGGCGATGTACATCACGGGCTTGGTCGTCAGCAGATGAAAGGTCTTTGCCAGACGCTTTTCATCATCGCTCAAATTTTTCAGCAGACTGCGGGCAGGTTTGCCCTCGTTGAAGTGAGGGATCAGCTTTTCCAGCAGAGCCTTTTGGGCCAGAGCCTCTTTGTCATTGCCTTTGGCAGCGCGCACTACGCGTTGCAGTTGCTTTTCACAGCTGTCGAGGTCGGCCATGATCAGCTCAAGGTCGATAATCTCGATATCGCGCTTGGGGTCAACGCTGTTGGCAACGTGGATCACATTGTCATCTTCAAAGCAGCGTACTACGTGGGCGATGGCATCGGTTTCGCGAATATTGGCCAGAAACTTGTTACCCAGTCCTTCACCTTTAGACGCGCCTGCAACGAGACCAGCAATGTCCACAAACTCCATGGTGGTAGGCAGGATGCGCTGTGGATTGACAATGGCGGCCAGCGCATCGAGGCGGGGGTCAGGCATGGGGACAATGCCTGAGTTCGGTTCAATGGTGCAGAACGGGAAGTTTTCCGCTGCGATGCCTGATTTGGTCAGGGCGTTGAACAGGGTTGACTTGCCGACATTGGGCAGGCCGACGATGCCACAGTTAAATCCCATAATGCGTTCCTGTTATCTCATTTACATCAGGAGTATCCCAGAATGGGCCAGCCAGAGAGCTAGCTGATTCGGGGATGCCCCTAGGGTTTGAATGCGTGAAGCTGATTCATTGCCTTGGACCAGTCGCCGCTAAGGGCCAGTGGCAGGGCAGAGAGGGCAGCATCGCTGGCCTGCTCTATCAGCTGTTGCTCTGCTTGGGGGGCTTTGGTCAGTACGAAACCGGCAACCATGCCTGCATGGCCGGGGTGGCCAATGCCAATGCGTAAACGATGAAATTCCCGATTGCCACCGAAGCGGCTAATAATATCTTTCAGACCATTATGACCACCGTGGCCGCCACCTTTCTTGAAGCGTGCCTGACCGGGCGGTATATCCAGCTCATCATGAACAACCAGTACCGCTTCTGGCGGTACCTTGTAAAAAGAACAGAGCGCCTGTACGGCTTGTCCACTCAAGTTCATGAAAGTGGTTGGGATCAACAGGTGCAGGGTCTGCCCCTGCCAGTTGGCTTTGGCGTATTGGCCGTGAAAGCGGGATTCGTGGCGCATTTCGGCGTGGCATAAAGACGCAAGCGCCGACACAAGGTCGGCGCCAGCGTTGTGCCTGGTTCTGTCATACTGCGCGCCGGGGTTGCCCAGCCCGACAATAAGTTGAACCTTGTCATTCATTGCTGATTCAGCGCTTACTTACGCTTGGCAACAACACGAGCAACAGCCTGGTTGTGGTCTTTACCCAGACGCAGAGCCGCCACTTCAACCCCTTCAGGGCAGACGATGTCGGACAGGTACAGGTTCTGACCCAGTTCAACGTTGCTCAGGTCAACAGTTACGAACTCAGGCAGGTTTTCAGGTTTGCAAACAACCTTAACTTCGCTCACCAGAGTGAATACCTTGCCGCCTACTTTGGAAGCTGGACTGGCAGCTTCGTTTTCGAAGCGAACAGGTACCTTGATGGTAATGGTGCGGCCGTTGGTAACACGCTGGAAGTCAGCGTGCAGCAGTACAGGCTTGGCAGGGTGACGTTGCAGATCCTTGATGATCACGCGCTCTTCCTTGCCATCAACGTTCAGGTTGATGATGCTGCTGAAGAACTGGTTGTCTTCGGTCAGGTGCAGCAGCTCATCGTGGTCGATGGTAAGGTTGGTGGGCTCAGCTGAACCGCCGTAAACAATGGCAGGAACAGTGTCGTCCAGGCGACGCAGGCGGCGGCTCGCACCCTTTCCTGCTACATCGCGTGCTTTTGCATTCAGTACGTAGTTGCTCATTTTTACCTCAACATAAAATTAAACAGCCAGACGACCGCGACCAGTGCCTGGCTGTAGTTTGCCCTTGCGGGCGAAATCAGCGCCTGTTGGTTTAATCAACGAAACATGGCGCTGATGGATTCTTCATTGCAAACGCGGCGCACCGCCTCGGCAAGGATGTGTGACAGCGTCAGCTGTTCAATCTTTTTGCTGCTGGATGCGGCTTTAGTCAGAGGAATAGTGTCGGTGACGACCAGTTTGTCCAGTACAGAGTTGTTGATATTGTCGATGGCCGGACCAGACAGCACTGGGTGAGTGGCATAAGCAATGACCTTGTGCGCGCCGTGCTCTTTAAGGGCGGCAGCTGCCTTGCAAAGGGTACCGGCTGTGTCACACATGTCATCAACAAGGATGCAGGTACGGTCTTTCACATCACCAATGATGTGCATGACCTGTGAAACATTAGCCTTCTCGCGGCGTTTATCGATGATGGCCAGATCGCAGTCCAGCTGTTTGGCAACCGCACGGGCACGCACTACGCCACCTACATCAGGAGAAACGACAATAGCGTTTTCGTAATTCTGACGCTGGATGTGTTCAATCAGCACCGGAGAACCGAATACGTTGTCAACAGGAATATCGAAAAAGCCCTGAATCTGCTCGGCATGCAGGTCAACGGTCAGAACGCGGTCTACACCCACGCCGGAGAGAATGTCTGCAACGGCTTTGGCGCTGATAGGTACACGAGCTGAGCGAGGGCGACGGTCCTGGCGGGCATAGCCGAAATAAGGAACAACAGCGGTGATACGCTGAGCTGATGCACGACGCAGTGCGTCAGTCATCATCACTAGCTCCATTAGGTTATCGTTTGTAGGGGCGCAGGTGGGCTGGATGATAAAACAATCCTTGCCGCGGACGTTCTCGTTGATCTGGACCGCTATTTCGCCGTCACTGAATTGGCCGACATCGGCATCGCCCAAAGGCAAGCACAACTGATCGACGACCTTGCGGGCAAGTTCCGGATGGGCGTTCCCGGTAAAGACCATTAGTTTTGACACGCTGATACCTTCACGCTGGCAGGATGTTGGATACCTTGGCCCGTTCATGGGTGGAGTGGTTCTCATAATTGACTGAGCTTACTGTCAGTACGTTATCTTTGTGAGCGGTGCTGCCCGACAAGAAATGTCTGACCGTGAGGCGCAACTCTTTGATTAATTAGCCGCAAGCAGCTGGAGTTCACTTCAACCCTGTCCACAGCAGTCTGGCTGCTCTCGACCGTTCTGTGTTGAACGTCGCGTGGCCATACCCCCTATAAAAAGGCGCGGAAATTGTCCATAAAGGGGGTGTGATTGTCAATTGATCAGCCGGAATTATTCAGTTTACCTGCCATTGTTTGATAACCAGTTTAAGTTCCAGATCATCCCGTTTGACGGTGAGCTTGCGGGGTAGCCAGGCCTGCCCCTGTTGCTGGAACTCCAGATAGTCAAGCCGCCACCCGGCTTGATCAAGGCTGAGCAGGCGGCCTTGATCATCGTACAATGAACCTTTGACCTTGCCCGGTGCAGGGGTGCCCTTAATCCAGTAAGTCAGCTGAGTCAGCGGGATCGGCCAGCCGGTATGCTGGCGTAGCAGCGCCTGGGGATCATCCGACACGTAGCGCCCTTGCGGGGTGGTCAGCAGTATCTGTTGAGGGGTGCCTTCCAGACTCAGTTGGCCCTGACCCATCGGGCCTGTCATTTTTACCTGATAGGAGTCACCCTGCTCCGTCCAGTTGACGGTCAGGGTGTTGTAACTTTCCTTGCTTTTTAGTCCTGCCTTGCCTTCCAGTTGCCAGCTGTCCATCTGATTGAGAGATTGGCGCCAGGCGGTACTGGGTTCCGGCTGAAAACTCAGCCGGTTGGTGTTGGCACAGGCGCTGAGGAGTAACGCCAAGGTGATAAGGCCGAGATATTTGACAGCGTTGGGATTAAGGCTGGACACCGTATTGCTCCATGATGTCGCGGATCGGGGAGTAGTCAGGCTTGCTGCGCAGTGCCTTGCGCCAGATGCGCAGTGCCTGATCGGGCTTGCTCTGTTGCCACAGTGCAGCACCATAATGGTAGGCCACTTCGGGGTCGGGGAAGGCACCGTAGGCTTTTGTCAGGTAATCTTCGGCTTCATCGTAGCGTTGCAGGTTGTAATAGACCCACCCCAGGCTGTCGAGAATGGCTGGGTCATCGGGTTGCAAGGTATGAGCCTTCAACAGTAGCTGTAAAGCCTCATTATGGCGTGTGGTGCGGTCGGTAAGGGTGTAGCCCAGTGCATTCAGGATTTGTGCATTGTCTGGCTCAAGGGCAACCAGCGCCTCGAGGTCAGCAATCATGGCCTCCAGATTGCCATCCTTGTCCCCGAGCATGGCACGGTTATACAGCAGCTGTGGATTGTTTGGGTCAAGCTTGAGTGCTTCGTCATACGCCTGGCGTGCAGCTGCATAATCCAGCTTTTTAGATTGCCACTCAGCCTCTAACTCGAACAGTTGGGCTGCCTGATCAGGATTGTTCTTGCGTGCCTGCTTCAGCATGGCAGGAATCTGATCATCCTGCCCATTGCCACTCAGCAGCACAATCAGTCGGCTCTGGGCAGTAATGAGTTCATCGCCACGCGTCACCTGCTGGTAGTAATCGATGGCGCTGTCCTGATCCTTTTGCAGTTCGGCAAGGTAGCCAAGATAGAAGGCCACAGGCGAACGGTTGGGCGCCATGTCCCACAGCTCCAGAAAACTGTTCTGGGCGTCTTTATAGCGCGCCAGCTGAATCTGGGTACGGCCAAGCGTGAACCGTGCCTCGAGATTGTCTGGCTGCTCCTTGATCAGGGATTGCAGCACAGGCAATGCCTTCTTGGCCTTGTTGTCGGCCAGATAGGCGCGAGCCAGCATGTCCTGTAGTTGAGGTGAAGGATGTGCCTTATTGGCCTGGCTCAGAAAACGGGTGGTTTCAGTGAATTTGCGCTGGCGAAACAGCAAGTCTGCCTTGAGTACGATCGCTTGTTGTAGCGAGGGAGCTAGATGCAGGGCTTCATTGACTTCATCCTCTGCACCTTGCCAGCGCAACTGATGCCGGGCAATCAGTGCTGTACTCAGGTGGTAGAACGGGTTGCGCGGGTGCTGTTGCAGTTGCGGACGCAAGGCCTGAGCAAAGGCTTCAATGTCCCCCTGGTCCAGTTGTTCGACACGGCCAAGTAACAATGAGTACATTGCATTGTTGCTGCGCCAGTCGAACTTGTTAAGTGTAGAGAATACTTCAGCGTACTGCTTGGTCTGGAACAGGCTATCCAGCAACAAGTTGCTGGCAACGCGAGAGTCAGGGCTGATGTCATGCCAAAGCTGCGCTGACTTGGACAGGTCTTCTGCGTTTCCCAGATATTGAGCGAGGTAGCTTGCCTGCTCAGCGAGTTCCGGGGTGCGATACTTTTCTGCCAGTAGTTGATATTGCCGGTATGCCAGGTCGGGCTGGTCGCGTTGCACCGCGAATTCAGCCAGCAAGAGCGGATATATAGGGGAAGTCGCAGCGATATCATCTGCTTTATTTGCCTGAGCTGCCGATTGAGGCGCGCTGGTTTTCACTGCACAGCCACTTAGAATACTCAGCAGGCAGGCTATTAAATAAGCTGATCTTGGCATGGAGTCTGTTGTGAATAAGGCGGGTTGGTTACAATAGGCAGCCCTTGGCGGGCGAGGTTTCCTGTATATTGCGTTATCGCTGGCAGGCTCACAAGGGAAATCACGCGTCGGCTGTTACCGGTCTGTTTCTTTATGTGTCTTGATAACGGACGAGGGCTGATCTGTCAGGTCAGTATCCGGCAGATGAATAGAAAGTATCTATTCATATCGTTGATATAATTCACGGCAACCGCTGTGCTATTGCGCCATACTTGTGAAACCGGCTCACCGGCGGCACAACTTGGCACAAACGCTCACTATGGGTGAGCAAGTTGTAGTTGATTCTGGTGCGGTCATCGATCCGGATCACGAAGCATTCTGAGTGGCGTACCTTCGTTATGCAGCAATCTATGGCGTTATTGGCTCTCGGCATTAATCACAAAACTGCCCCGGTAGACGTCCGTGAAAAACTGGCATTCTCTCCTGATGAGCTGGATGAGGCGCTGGTACGCGCACGCAAAGACGGTGCGCTCAGTGAGGTAGCCATTTTGTCTACCTGCAACCGCACTGAAGTTTATGGTGTGGCGCCGCTGCATGAAGGGCGGACAGTGCTTGAGTGGCTGGCCCGCTATCACGACGTCAGCGTCGAACAGCTGATGAAGAATGCATACATCCACTGGGATCGAGAAGCCGTTCGTCACATGATGCGAGTAGCCTGTGGATTGGATTCGCTGATTTTGGGCGAGCCACAAATTCTCGGACAGCTGAAAGATGCGTTCTCTGCTGCACAGCGTACCGGTTGTCTTGGTGCGCAGATGAATCGCTGGTTCCAGCACTCCTTCAATATGGCCAAGCAGGTGCGTACTCAGACGGATATCGGTAAAAATCCCGTCTCGGTTGCCTATGCCGCCGTCAGTCTCGCTCAGCGCATTTTTGCTGATCTGGCCGATACCCGGGCACTGCTCATCGGGGCCGGAGAAACCATCGAACTGGTTGGCCGACACCTGCGTGAAGCAGGAGTGACTCAACTCACCGTCGCCAACCGAACCTTAAGTCGTGGTCAGGCACTTGCCGCAGAGCTGGATGGTCGTGCTATTCCCCTCGCGGAGCTGGCCGAGTACCTGCACGAAGCTGATATTGTGATTGCCTCAACGGCCAGTCCTTTGCCTGTTCTTGGGAAGGGGGCGGTAGAACGTGCATTGAAGAAGCGCCGTTACAATCCGATGTTTATGGTGGACATTGCTGTCCCTCGGGATATTGAGCCTGAAGTCGGAGAGCTGGAAGATGTCTATCTGTATACCGTTGATGATTTGCAGCAAGTCATTGATGAAGGAGTAAAAGCACGTCAGAGCGCTGCAGAAGAGGCGGAGCTGCTGATCGCTCAGGGTATTGAGCATTTCATAGAGCAGTTGCGCGCACGTGATGCTGTGCAGACGTTGATGGATATCCGTCAGCAGGCTGAAGTGGTGCGTGATCAGGAAATAGAGAAGGCTCTGCGCCAGCTGCAGCGCGGACAGAATGCAGAAGATGTTTTGCGGCATCTGGCGCGCGGGCTAACAAACAAACTTATCCATACGCCCAGCGTTGAGCTGAAAAAAGCCAGCGCAGAAGGCCGAACCGATTTACTGGTGCAGGCTCGTCGACTTTACGGCCTGTCCAACTCTCAAGCGGATGATTGATCCCTCCTATGTTGAAACCCTCTATTTTGGCCAGATTGGAAGGTCTGGTTGAGCGTTATGAAGAGCTTGCAGCACTGCTCAGTGAAGCCAGTGTCATTGCTGACCAGCAGAAGTTTCGTAACTACTCGCGTGAATATGCTGAATTGGAAGAGCTAGCCCAAGCCTTTGGTCGCTACCAGCAGGTGCAGGGCGATGCTCGAGAAGCTGAGGCGATGCTCAAGGACGCGGATGCTGAGATGCGTGAGTTGGCAGAGGAGGAGTTGAAAGACGCCAAAGCCAATATCGAAGGTCTGGAAGCTGAGTTGCAAACGTTGCTATTGCCCAAGGATCCGAACGATACACATAACATCTTTCTTGAGGTACGTGCAGGAACTGGTGGTGATGAGGCGGCCATATTTGCTGGCGATCTTTTTCGCATGTATTCCCGTTATGCAGAAACGCAGGGCTGGCAGATTGAAATCGTCAGCGCCAGCGAAGGTGAACATGGCGGTTACAAAGAGGTCATCTCTCGAATTGCTGGCCAGAATGTCTATGGACGTCTGAAGTTTGAGTCTGGGGCGCACCGCGTACAGCGTGTACCTGCAACAGAATCGCAAGGGCGTATTCACACCTCTGCCTGCACGGTAGCCATTCTTCCAGAAGTGGATGCGGTGGGGGATATCGAGATTAACCCTGCAGACCTGCGAGTTGATACCTACCGCGCGTCCGGTGCGGGTGGGCAACACGTTAACAAGACAGAATCCGCTATACGTATTACCCACATCCCTTCGGGTGTGGTAGTCGAATGTCAGGATGAGCGCTCACAGCATAAAAACCGTGCCAAAGCGATGGCCTTGCTGGCGGCCCGCCTCAAACAGTCGGCGGTCGACAAGCAGGCCAGCGAGCAGGCTGATCAGCGCAAGAGCCTGGTAGGTAGCGGTGATCGTTCGGAACGTATCCGTACCTACAACTACCCGCAGGGGCGGGTTACAGATCATCGCATCAACCTCACGCTTTATCGTCTGGATGAGATCGTGGGAGGGCAAATGGATTCCGTTATTGAGCCTCTGCTGCATGAGTATCAGGCGGAGCTGTTGGCCAGTCTGGCTGAGCAGAGTTGAACAGTACGTTGAACATTGCCGATGCACTCAGGTGGGCCAGAGTAGCCTTGAGCGCAGGGGAAAGCCCTCAGGCCGATGCTGAGGTGCTGCTAACCTGGGTGTTGGGACGCAATCGTGCTTATTTGCGTGCGTTTGATGATCTGCAGTTGTCAGATACGCAGTGGTTGCAGTACCAGACGGCTGTCGAACGCCGCCAGTGCGGTGAGCCTGTGGCGTATATCATGGGAGTAAGGGAGTTCTGGTCACTGCCTCTCCGTGTTGAGCCTTCGACCTTGATTCCACGTCCTGATACCGAAACGCTGGTCGAGGTTGCTCTGTTGCAACTGTCAGCCACGCAAGCTCGGGTTCTGGATCTGGGGACAGGCACTGGAGCTATTGCTTTGGCTCTGGCTTCGGAACGGCCGGGCTGGCAGGTGACGGGGGTAGATCGACTACCTGAAGCGGTGGCCCTGGCACGGAAAAATGCCATGAGCTTACAGCTCAATGTGGCCTTTCTGCTCAGCCACTGGTATGCCCAAGTGACTGGCGCCTTTGATCTTATCGTCAGCAATCCTCCTTATATCGATAGTAACGACCCTCACCTGTTGCAAGGCGATGTGCGTTTTGAGCCACATTCGGCGTTGGTAGCGGCTGATCAGGGGCTTGCTGATATAACCTGTATTGTTGATCATGCGCCCGGCTATTTGACCGATGGCGGCTGGATACTGCTGGAGCATGGCTGGCAGCAAGCTGAGTCTGTGCAGCTTCTGTTACGGCAGAAAGGTTTTTCTTCGGTGCAAAGCTGGCAGGATCTGGGCGGTAATGACCGGGTGACCGGCGGTCGCTGGTGTGGCGAGCAATCTGTGGTGGCTGGCGCAGGCTCCAGCTGATGTAGGAATAGAGCTGATGGAACTGTCTGACAAGCAACTACTGCGTTATAGCCGGCATATCATGCTGCCAGGTATTGATCTGGAAGGGCAGGAGCGGCTGCTATCTTCCAAAGTGCTGATAGTAGGGTTGGGGGGGCTTGGTTGCCCTGCAGCGCAATATCTGGCGGCGGCGGGTGTCGGTGAGCTGGTGCTGGTAGATGATGACGTTGTCGAGGCCAGTAATTTACAACGACAGGTACTGCATGGTGAGGACAGTCTTGGTTTGGCCAAGGTGGAGTCCGCCCGCCGGGCATTGCTCCGGTTGAATCCAGAGGTAGTAGTCACTGCGCTGCAGCAGCGTCTGGAGCCGGTGGAGATGGCTCAGTGGGTTGATAAGGTTGATGTGGTAATCGACTGCTCGGATAACTTTACGACTCGTTTTGCGCTCAATCGGGCTTGTGTTGCTGCAGGAAAACCGCTTGTTTCGGGGGCAGCGATTCGCTGGGAAGGGCAGGTTAGTGTTTTCCTGGCAAAAGCGGGAAGTCCTTGCTATCAATGTTTGTACAAGGCAGGTGATGATGAGCAACTAACCTGTTCCGACAGTGGTGTCGCAGCGCCACTGGTGGGAATGATAGGTTGTACTCAGGCCATGGAAGCTCTTAAATTGATTGTTGGAGGCGGTACCTCCCTGATGGGACGTCTGCTCGTTCTGGATGCGTTAACCATGCAATGGCGTTCTTTGGCGTTAAGGCGGGATCCGCATTGCCCTGTCTGCGCTGGAGCTGGCGCCTGATTTTTTAACCAAGCGTGTAATCACAGGAGAGAGACCCCATGACGGGCGCGCTTAACAACCTGAAATACGATGACGATTTTATTCGCGACATTCTGGAAGAGGTAAACGTCGTTGCATTGGTGGGGGCCAGTTCTAATCCCGAGCGACCAAGCCATCAAGTGATGAAATATCTGCTGCACAAAGGTTACAGGGTGATCCCGGTGAATCCCAATGAGGCGGGTAGATCTATTCTTGGTGAGCCAGTCGTCGCTTCTTTGCAGGATATTACAGAGCCTATTGATATGGTGGATGTGTTCCGCCGTTCGGAAGCAGTTGCTGAGGTAGTAGATGAGGCTATCGCAGCGAATGCCCGCGTCGTGTGGATGCAGCTCGGCGTGGTCAATCAGGGTGCTGCATCCCGGGCTGAGGAAGAGGGCTTGCGTGTCATCATGGATCGCTGCCCCAAGATTGAATATGAGCGCCTGCGCTTGGGTATCTACTAGTTTCTGTACTGATGTTACAGACTCCTGACTGGCATAGTGTGGAGTAATGCCAGGCAGGAGCCTGCAGGCGCATCTTGTCTGTGTGTTTGTCGTCAGCGAGTTTCGCTCTTTACCTTCCCAGCATCAGCTTGCGAATACGCAAGTCCTCCAGGCAGCGACGCGCTAGTTGTAGTGTCGACTGCTGTTCAGATGTCAGTGGTTCTGTATCTACCCATTTACCAATGGCATCGGTAGTCATGCCACTATCAATCAGGTGCCTGACCAGTTCGGGACGTGCCGACTTGATAGCTAGGTCCAGCAGGGTGTCGCCCGCCTCAGTGCGAACATTCAAATCAATTCCATATTGCTGCAGGCGATTTAGCAGCAACATATGATCGGTTGCAGGAGCCATTGTCAGGCAGGCTAATGGCCATGTCTGGCCATCAGGGGTCAGCTCCAGGTCAAACTTGTGCTTTAGTAATAGCGTAACCAGTTCGACACGGTGTCGCTTCGCACATAGCGCAGAGGTTGCCAGCTGATTGCCTTGATCCATGTTGGGAGCGTGGTGATGTAGCAATAACGCTGCGCACTGGAGGGCTCCCTCCAAAAAAACCAGTTCTGCTGCACTTTGATTATCCGATATCGGCTCGAATGGCGAAGGTAAACGCTGCCACTGCTTGCTGGCATGCACTGTGTTGTCCTCCACAAGCGCCTGAATGAATGGGGAGAGTTCAAAGTTTTTCTGCCAAGGCCATTTCATTGGGTGTTAATCACTGTGTATTACGAAGAATGATCAGCGAGCTGTTTGAGCTTGCCATTGACGCTGCTTACGGCCAAAGCTCACAGAATCAAAAGAAAATATCACCAGCCCAGCCCAGATAAACAGAAATGGTATCAGCTTGTGCTGATCAAAAGGCTCATCGTACAGCCATATGGCCAGTTGCATGGTGATCGTCGGTGTCGTGTATTGCCAGAAGCCAATGGTTGTCATAGGAAGTCTGCGGGCGGCTGCCGCAAACCAAATGAGCGGCAGTATGGTGACCAGGCCGGTCGAGATCAGCAGCAGGTCTAGCGCAGGTGTGCTCATGCTGAAGCTGAGGTTGTCTTCCAGCGCTAACCAGCCCAGATAGGCAAGGGCAAAAGGACAGAGGAGTAGTGTTTCAATGGCCAGACCGTTTATCGCACTCACCGTCGTCTGCTTGCGAATGGCACCATAAAATCCAAAGCTCAGCGCCAGCGTCAAGGATATCCATGGTAAGTGGCCGAGCATGGCGACCTGATACCCTACCCCCAGAGTTGCAAGTAGTACGGCTAACCACTGCAAGGCACGTAGTTTTTCTTTGAAAAAAATCAGTCCGATCAGAATGTTAACGATAGGGGTAAAGAAATACCCCAGACTGGTTTCGAGAATACGGCCATCGTTGACTGCCCAGATGAAGGTTACCCAGTTGACGGCTATCAAAGATGCAGAACAGAACAGCCAGCGACTCTGCGACAAGTTGAATACGATACTGAAGACGGAGCTGAGCTGTCGGGTAAGGCTTAGAAATGCGACCAGCAGTACCATGGACCAGCTAATACGATAAGCCAGTATCTCCCACGCCGGGACGGTGCTCATATGTTTGAAAAAAATGGGGAAAGTGCCCCAGATACCAAAGGCAGCCAAAGCAAACAGGTGGCCCTGGCGTAGGTCATTATTCATGTTGGTCTCGTTGTTGAGAGGCGCTGGCCTTACAAGGGAGGATGTGCATGTACGAACTACTATTAACAGGTCGTTGAAAATC
>NZ_LAPT01000140.1 GCF_003194385.1 Pokkaliibacter plantistimulans | reverse complement strand
AGTGAACTAAATGAGCATTTTCAGCCTGTTCTTGACGCGGCATTCGCCAACACAGACAGATTTTCAACGGCCTGCTTGAGATGTGGAGCAGGCTCTCGCTATACCCGCCCGGAGCCGGATGACTGGCTGGCTCCGGGCACTTTCAGCCAGTGACTGACTGAATACCGCTTCGCACCTGTTAAGACCTTTACCTCAGATACAAGAACAAAAGAGGTGACGTACATGCTCAACACTGCGCTCAAAAGTGAACCTTCCTCTTTGCACAGCGAATACCTTCTGGAAATCGACAACATTTCCAAGGCGTTCCCTGGGGTAATCGCGCTGAACAAGGTTTCGTTTCATCTCCGTCCCGGCACCGTGCACGCTCTGATGGGCGAAAACGGCGCGGGCAAATCGACCCTGATGAAAATCATCGCCGGTATCCAGGGTCACGACTCCGGCTCACTGCGGGTTCGGGGCGAGGAGTGCAACTTCAGCTCCCCCATCGAAGCCATCAACAAGGGCATCGCCATGATCCATCAGGAATTGAACCTGATGCCGTTCATGACCGTCGCCGAAAATATCTGGATCAGCCGTGAGCCGAAAAACAGCTTGGGCCTAATCTCCCATGACAAGCTGATGCAGAAAACAGCCGAGCTGTTTGCCAAGCTGAAGATCAACATTCACCCCGAAACACTGGTGCGCGAACTCAGCGTGGCCAACCGCCAGATGGTAGAGATCGCCAAAGCCGTGTCCTACAACTCCGATGTGCTGATCATGGATGAGCCCACTTCGGCTCTGGCCGAGAAAGAAGTCGAGCACCTGTTCGAGATCATCAATACCCTGCGCGCGGAAGGCAAAGGCATCATCTATATCACTCACAAGATGGATGAGCTGTTTGAGATTGCCGACGAAGTCTCAATTTTCCGCGATGGTCAGATGGTCGGCTGCCACCCAGCGGCGGATCTGACCCGTGACAAGGTGATTCAGCTGATGGTGGGCCGTGAGATCACCCAGATGTTCCCCAAACAGGAAGTGGATATCGGTGATGTGGTGATGTCGGTACGCGGCCTGTCTGATGGCCTGCATTTCTCCGACGTGTCATTTGACTTGCGTGCCGGTGAGATTCTTGGTTTCGCCGGTCTGGTCGGCTCTGGCCGCACCAACGTGGTCGAAACCCTGTTCGGCGTCACACCAGCCGTGGCTGGCTCCATTTCCATTTTCGGCAACGACGTACAGATCCATTCACCCCATGACGCCATGGGTCAGGGCATGGCTCTGCTTACCGAAGACCGCAAGGAAACCGGCTGTTTCCTCGGTCTGACCGTGCAGGAAAATATGCAGATGGCGGTGCTGCGTGACCGCTACACCAGCAACGGCTTTGTCAAACAGGGCGAGCTGGAACAAGTCTGCGAAGAAATGCGTGACATGCTGGCGATCAAAACGCCCAGTCTGGAGCAGATCATCGGCAACCTGTCCGGTGGTAACCAGCAGAAGGCACTGATCGCTCGCTGGCTGATGACCAACCCCCGTATTCTCTTTCTGGATGAACCCACGCGCGGTATCGACGTGGGTGCCAAGGCGGAAATCCACCGTCTGGTTTCGGCGCTGGCCGCCAAAGGTCTGGCCGTCATCCTGATCTCCTCGGAAATGCCCGAAGTGCTGGGCATGAGCGATCGTATTCTGGTTATGCATGAAGGCAAGGTCACCGGCATCCTCGACCGCGCCGAGGCCAACCAGGTCAAGATTATGGAACTGGCCTCGGGCTGATCGCCCACGGCCCAGCACACCACTGGCGACAACAGCTCTGGCTCCCCGGCAGTAGGGCTGCAGTCGGGTTCTTCATCTTCGCAAACTGGACAATAACAATGAGCACGATAAACCAAGCCATGACAACGACAAAAAGCGCATCGTCGCCTTCTCTCATCAAGAAGTTCCCTGAAGCAGGGATTCTACTGGTGCTGTTCGGCATCTGTGCCCTGTTCGAGATTCTGGGGTGGATCTACCGCGGCGATACCTTCCTGTTCAACTCTCAGCGCCTGCTGATCATGATCCTGCAGGTATCGATCATCGGTATCATTGCCATCGGTTCGACTCAGGTCATAATCACTTCCGGGGTCGACCTGTCCCCCGGCTCTGTGGTCGCGGTAGCCGCGATGGTGTCTGCCAGTCTGGCGCAAAGCTCCGAATTCAGCCGCCTGATCTACCCCTCGATCACTGACATGCCGGTGATTCTGCCCATTGCCATCGCCTTGCTGGTGGGGGCACTCGCCGGTCTGATTAACGGCAGTCTGATCGCCCTAACCTCCATCCCTCCCTTCATCGCTACTCTGGGAATGATGGTCGCCGCACGCGGTGTTGCCCGTGCCTACACCAATGGCCAGCCTGTATCAGGCCTGACTGACGCCTTCCAGTGGATCGGCTCAGGTGGTCGCCCTGTCATCCTGTTCCTGGTAGTGGCCCTGATTTTCCACATCGCTCTGCGCTACACCCGCTACGGCAAGTTCACCTACGCTATCGGCGCTAACGTGCAGGCGGCCCGTGTATCCGGTATTAACGTCAAGGCTCACCTAATCAAGGTATACGTAGTCGCTGGCCTGCTGGCAGGTCTGGCCGGTCTGGTACTGGCAGCCCGCAGTGGCAGTGGCCAGGCCAACATGGGTATGAGCTATGAGCTGGATGCGATTGCAGCCTGTGTTATCGGTGGCACCAGTCTGGCAGGCGGTGTAGGTCGCATTGCGGGCACCGTTATCGGGGTGCTGATCCTCGGCGTCATGACCAGCGGTTTCACCTTCCTCGGTATCGATGCCTACTATCAGGACATCGTTAAAGGTGCGGTGATTGTCTCCGCGGTGATCGCCGACCAGTATCGTCAGCGCCGTCGCCTGAAAGCCAAAGCCTGAGGCACCTGTCCTGACACCGGCTGCCAGCACTCAGGTGCTGACAGCCAGCCCAGCTTCGATTCAGGTGTTTTGCTTGCGGTACTGTTTTTCGCTTTTGCTGTGCCTAGCATTTTTGCTGTATCCAGCCTTTTTGCTGTATCTACCGTTTCGGTTCTCTGCGTGTGGCACGTAGGCTTACCGCCTGGCTTCGGTCAGGCGGTTTTTTTCTGCCTGTTCATCAGACCCACACCATACAAAAGATGCGCTTTGATGAGGTTGGTTACAGACTTTTGACACTTCCCGGCCCGCACCGCTGGCCGTCTGTCAGGGCAACAGGTATGCTCTGTCGCAGCTTTCCAATCCCCTACGGAAGATCAGGCCATCCCTTCGTTGCCATGATGAACAGACGCGATTTTCTCAAAACCGCCAGTGTTGCCAGCCTCCTGTCCCTGCCCGTGTCGTCAGTGCTCGCCGCCGCCAGCAGCCCGGCGATCAAGACTTTCGGCAAGGCCAAACCCTTCGACCTCGACAGTCTCAAGGAGCAAGCCCGTATTCTGGCCGGTAATCCCTATGACGGCACGGTGCCGATGCTGCCAGAACCGCTGGCACGACTGACTCAGGAGCAGGCCACCTCCATCCACTTCCGCCGCAACCGGGCACTCTGGAACAACGCAGGCACCCGTTTGCGTACCGAGTTTTTCCATCTGTCCCCGTTGTTTCGCAAACCGGTCATGATCTTTGAAGTGGTCAATGGCAAGGCACAGCAGCTGGCTTATGATCCGGCACTGTTTGATTACGGCATGAGCGGTATCAAGGGCGAAGCACTGCCACAGGATCTGGGCTTTGCGGGCTTCCGCCTCTATCTGGACAAGGACTGGAGCCGTGATGTGGTCAGCTTCCTCGGTGCCAGTTACTTCCGGGCAGTCGGCAGCGAAATGCAGTACGGCCTGTCAGCGCGCGGTCTGGCCATCAACACCGCCATGGATCAGCCTGAAGAGTTCCCCGACTTCACCCAGTTCTGGCTGGAGCGCCCGGAGGTCAACAGCAAGCACATCAAGGTGTACGCGCTGCTGGACTCCGCCAGCACCACCGGTGCCTATATGTTCGACATCGATGTTGAAAACGTGCTGGTGATGAACGTTGATGTCACCCTCTTCCCACGCAAGGACATCGCCCGTCTGGGCATGGCTCCCATCACCAGCATGTATATGATCGGTGAGAACGATAAGCGTGCCGACTGGGACTGGCGCCCGGAAATTCACGATTCTGACGGTCTGGCCATGCATCGCGGCAACGGCGAATGGGTATGGCGACCGCTGAGCAACCCACGTCACCTGGCTTTCAACGTCTTTACCGATGCCAGCCCGAAAGGTTTTGGTCTGCTGCAGCGTGATCGCCGCTTCGACCATTATCAGGACCCTGACTTCAACTACGAACTGCGCCCCAACCTGTGGATCGAGCCAACCAGCGACTGGGGCACCGGCTCCGTGCAGCTGGTGGAAATCCCCACCGATGACGAAACCTTCGACAACGTGGTGGCCTACTGGAACCCGGACCAGCCAGCGAAAGCAGGGGTTCCGGTGCACTTCAGCTATCGCATGAGCTGGGGGGCACAGTTGCCAGCAGAGATGGACCGCGCCTGGTGCGTCTCCACCTATACCGGCTTGGGGGGTGAAATTGGTAAGAAGCGCGCTTATTACAGCAAGCACTTCAGTGTTGATTTTGGCGGTGGCCAACTGCCATCGCTGCCTGATGGCGCTCAGGTCGATGCCATTATCACCCTGTCCCGTGGCCGTCTGGAGCGTCTCTCGGTACGTCAGCTGCCGCAGATCAAAGGGTTCCGTGCCATGTTTGATGTGGTCCCGCCCGACGACAGCGAAGATCCGATCACCATTCGTCTGTTCCTCAAGAACGGCGATCAGGCCCTGTCGGAAACCTGGCTCTATCAATGGTCTCCACCCCCCGCCAGTGAGCGTGATTTGCACAACGCCGGTCACCTGACCACCTGACCACCTGACCACCTGACCACCTGAGCGTATCGGTGCAACAACACCAACGATCTCCACAGAAGCCAGCAGCCATGCTGGCTTCTGCGTTTATAGCGGAGACAAAAACTGTAGCGAGAGGAAAACAAACAGCCCTGCACATGGGCAGGGCTGTCAGGCAAAGCAGTTACAAAGCCAGGTTTACTTAGGCTGCAGAATCCATTCGTGATCAGGATCGTTGTGAAACTTCCAGTCGCGACTGGGGCCAGCCATCACATTGAGGTAATACAGGTCATAACCATGAGGAGCGCCGACCGGGTGGTAACCACCGGGCACCAGCACCACTTCGTTGTTATGTACCGACAGCGTCTCATCAATGCTGCGATCATCAGTGTATACACGCTGGAAGGCGAAGCCCTGTGGCGGATTGACCTTATGGTAGTAGGTCTCTTCCAGATAGGACTCCTGTGGCAGATTGTCGCTGTCGTGCTTGTGGGGAGGATAGCTGGACCAGTGACCATTCGGGGTATACACCTCGGTAATCAGCAGGCTCTCGGCGGGGTTCTCACCCATCAGGATATTGTGAATGTAGCGCTCATTGGTGCCCTGACCACGGTTCATGGCGGGAACGTCCTCAGGTTTGATCAGCCGCACTGGCATAGTGCCTTTGGCGGGGGCCTTGCAGACGCCAATTTCGATTTCCGTTTCAGCCGTCACCTGATATTCCGCCTGCGCAGGGACGTAGACGGCATAGGGAGGAATGCGCTCGAACACGCTCATGCGCTTGCCGATATGCTCAAATACCTGATCCTGTGCCCTGACCGTGGCGATACCACTGATCAGTACCAGACAGACTTCTTCATCACCACTTGCCTGATTCAGCACCTGTCCGGGCTGCAGCTTGTAGACTTCAAAACCGACGTAGCGCCAGCCAGCCGATTCGGGAGTAATTTTCAGTACACAACCCTGATCATCAGGCTGCTGAGAACGCACGAGCAAACGGGACATGGCTAACCTCCGGCTAGTTATTTTTGGAAAAATTATTCCATCTATATTTAGTCATAGCAATAAATTTTCCAAATGCAATTTACAGGTACTTTGACTGTACTTATCAATAAATCAAAGGCCATTGTGTACAACAGCCGCTCAGGGCACAGTCTTCAGCGGCTTCTGGAGGATGCCCGTAATACCCGCGGTACATCACATCAGGGAAGAACAGTCAGAAAGCACTCACGATCACCCTCTCAAAGGCACGGCAGCATGATTCAGTATCTGCACATTCACACAGCACTGGGTGGCTATATCGCCTGCTCTGAGCAGGACCAACTGCACGGGCTCTACCGACTTGAGCAGAAATACTTCCCCGTTGCATTTGCGCACTGGCAGGAAGACATCAATGCCCCGCTGCTACAGGAAACCGCCCGCCAGCTACGGGCCTATCTGGACGGTCGGCTGCGTCAGTTTGAGCTGCCGCTGCAACAACGGGGCACGCCCTTCCAGCAGCGGGTATGGTCAGCACTGCAGCACATCGGCTATGGCGAAACACTGAGCTATCGTGAGCTGGCAGAACGCTTGGGCCAGCCCTCGGCAATACGTGCCGTTGCCAGTGCCAATGGCCGCAACCCCTGGTCCATTGTGGTGCCCTGTCATCGTGTCATCGGCAGTGACGGCAGCCTGACGGGGTATGCAGGCGGCGTAGACTGCAAACGCAGGCTGCTGCAGCTGGAAGCAAACTCCTGATGTTCTTCAGCAAGGTGAAATAAACACATCTGTGACAAGCTGTTACCTTAAGGAACACCTTGCCCAGCACTGCTCATGCATCTTTTTCGGCTGCGCGTTTGCGGCAGATTCTGCCGCTGTCGTGCACCATGTTGGACAACACAGACGGAACCCCCTTCCTTTGCCCTCCCCGTCCTTGTGCACTTTTCTCCCACACTTCCCCTGTCATGCTGATCGGTCGCCTTACTCGCACTGGCAAGAGTTTTGCTTGAACAAGATTTATTAGCACACCTTTGATGCATCAACCCGCTCCTTGCGAGTGCAGCTGACCGTAAACGGGCATCGCAGGCTGTGTCCTTCTTTCAGGGAAATAACTGACGCGCAACTGGCAGTACACGTCAGGAAAAACCCGATCTTTGCGCTAACGCAAAGGTTCAATCTGCCAACTGGCTAAACTTGCTGCCAGATTCAATCGTAAAGGCGCTATAGCATGACTCATTCCTGCTCCGCAGCTGATTCCACTGCTATAACGGAATACTGTAGTGATGAGCCAGCCAGAGTCGGCACGACTCACGGCATTGATGCCCAGCGCTCCCATCCAGGCATTTTGATCTGAAAGGTTTCTGGTTCTTATGGTGTTACTACGACCGCTTATTCACCTGATGAACCGCATCTCCTATGCGGCAAAGTTCATTCTGGTCAGCTTGCTGTTCTTTACCCTGATCGCCGTACTCGCCGTACTGGTGATCAACAACTACAGCGCCAAGATTGCCGACACCTCGGAAGAGCTGGCGGGCATTGATCAGCTACAACAGCAGTTCACCCTCTATGAAGAGCTGGCGCACGTGCGTGATGTGCGCACTGCATTCCGTTCATTCACTAACAAACGCCTGACCGAATTGCTGGATCAGGAAACCCAGAAAGCCAAAGATATGATCGCAGGCTTCGACAGCACCTCACTGCAGCGCTTCCCCAAGTCGGCTGAACAGTTTCAGGAAGTCATGAAGGCCCATGACGAACGTCAGAGCGATCTCAGCGAATCCAAGGATGCCCTCAACGAGCTGTTTTCCGTCGAATCGCTGCCGCTGCAGAAGCAGCTGGCGGTACTGAATACCCTGGCCTGGGAAAGCGGCCTCAGCCGTGACAGTGACGAATTCACCGCGCTGGGCGTCAGCTATCTGGTACGCAGCCTGCCCACGCTGCTGGAATCGCTGTCGGCATTGCGTGCCTACGGCCTGGAAATAACCAGCGAGCGCTATCTGGGTAACGTCAACAAGGATCTGCTCAACGTCGCCCTGTTCCAGCTCAATGCCAACTACGTGGCTTATCAGGCGGCCAGCCAGCCGCTGCTCGATCAGGGCAGCAGCGATGTCAAGAATGGTCTGCAGGAATCCAATGATCACTACCAGACGCTGGTCAAACTGGTCACCGATGAGATTCTCACTGCCTCACGCATCAAGCTGAAAGCCGATGAGTTCGATCAGAACTTTACCGGCCTGCAGCAGCAGCTGATCAGCAACAGCAATGCGCTGTTCACTCAGCTGCAGGGCCAGCTGGCAAACCGCCTGCAGGCCGAAACCCTGCGTCGCAATATCGTGATGGGGGGTATTGGCATCGTGGTGCTGCTGGCACTGGGTATGTATCTGGCCTTCTACAGCTCGGTAAAAATCGCTGTGGGCAGCATGCTGAAAGCGGTGACCAGCGTTGCTCAGGGTGATCTGACCGTCACCGTGCAGCTCAGTCAGAAGGATGAGATGGGCCGTCTGTCGGATGCGTTCAACCAGATGATCGATCGGGTGCGAGACCTGATCCAGACCAGCATGAACAGCTCCACTGCAGTAGCACAGCAATCCGAGTACATGCAGGAAACGTCCAGACACGCCAAGCATGTGATTGATCAGCAGCGCGAAGATATCCACTCCATCAGTGAAGCCATCGGCCAGGTCTCCGATGCCGCCCATCAGGTGTCCGAGCACGCCCATCATGCCGCCGAAGCCGCTTCCGGTGCCCATGGCAATGCCAACAGTGGCCAGCGCCAGCTGAGCGATGCCCTGCATGCAATCCAGACGCTGGCCGAACACATCCGTGAGTCGGCTACGCTGACCACCAAGGTCAGCGCCGCCAGCGGCAATATCAGTCAGGTACTGGACGTGATCAAAAGCATTGCCGAGCAGACCAACCTGCTGGCACTGAACGCCGCCATCGAGGCTGCCCGTGCGGGTGAACAGGGCCGTGGTTTTGCGGTGGTCGCCGATGAAGTGCGCCTGCTGGCGCAGCGTACGCAGGGCAGCACCGCGGAAATTGAAGGCATGATCCGTGAGCTGCAGCAAGGTGTGAAAGTGGCCGTCACCTTTATGGAAGACAGCCAGAAACAGGCCGAGCAGACCGTGCAGCAATCCCAGCAGGTAGGTACCACGCTGGAAGCCATCACTGAAGCGGTATCGCAGATCATGGCGATGAACCATCAGATTGCCACGGCTGCGGAAGAACAGACCAACGTCGCGGAAGAAGTCACCGGCCGTATCCGCTCGGTCAGCCAGGGCAGTGAGCAGGCCGCACAGGCCGGGCAAGCCACCTCCGCCGCCAGCGAACAGCTGACCCAACTCACCCAGCAACTGAACAGCGCCATCAGCAGCTTCCGCGTCTGACAGAGCATTCCTGCCAGACGCTCCTCGCTGATCCGCCCCTTACCCGTTAACCCTTCGCAGCCGCACTGCTGCGAAGGGTTCTTTGCTCTGCACAGCGCCTCGTCTTTTTGTGTTACCCAGCCCAAGGCATTAAGCCGCAACGATCAGTCTGTCCGGCAGAATACCGCCGCGGAAATCGCCTTGTTATTCCCCTTCTGCACTCTGATGGGTGATCGCCAACCGGTGTATTAGTGCAATTTGCGCTATAGCGGAGCCGAGGATGGAGCCGCCATAAGCACCATCCCTCAACAACTTCTGGCAACCCTAGCTGACGGACTGGGATTGTGGAGTATTGGAAAAACCGATAAGAACACTGGATTTGTATCCGTTACCCAGATGAGTTCGGATGGGAGTTCAGATAATATCCCAACGGCACTTGCTTGCTGAAATAACTAACACAATCAAATTATCTGATCCTTGATAAATCTGGAGGAAGGTATACCTTTTGAGAGGCTGATTTATAAAAACAGCACCTTTTAGTATTCAGTGTAGTGATGGCTAAATTTTCCATAAAAATAAAACATCCATATATTTTTGGTTTTAAGCTGGGTCTACGGTAAAGGTATACCTTTTAACAATTACCATGAGGTCATTCCCCTCAGCAGACTATTAAGTGAGAATATGCATCGTATATATACATTTATTTTGGCGAGTACATTTTGTCTGAATGCGGAGGCATTTGAACAGAACGTAACTTGTTTGAATGACATTTCCGTCAAAGTCTTTTCAAAAGACAAAACAAGAACTTTCTCGTTCTTCGAGACATTCAATTTGAGTAATGAAAAAACGATTGTCGCAGGAACCTTAAAAGTCACAAACCCTAGCGAAACACCAAAGAAGTTTTCCACAAAAATGCTTGAGGCAAAATTTAATGATGCAGAATCAAGTAGAAGCTATGTTAAGGGTGTAGGAAGTTACGTGCTGGATTTTGAAGGTGGTCAGGAAATAGCCCCAAACTCAACTCAAGAAATAAACGTAGTCTGGTATCCAAATTTGAAAGCAGGTATTAAATTAAATAGCGCAGTATTCACTTGTTCTTAAAGAAGAAACGACGTAACAAGACATTAGTCATACCTCGCTGTAAATGGAGAAAATAAATGGATGAATACTCAGCTCTAGTTCAGCGTCAGTTAGATGCATACAACAACAAGGATATTGATGCCTGGCTCAACACCTATGCCAAGGACGCAAAGCAGTTTAGTTTACAAGGTGAATGTCTGGCCACAGGGCATGAAGAGATGCGGCAGCGAATGGTTATTCGGTTTAAAGAGCCAGACTTACATGCTCATCTTCTAAATCGGATAGTCATGGAGAATGTTGTAGTAGACCACGAAGTCGTTACCAGAAACTTTCCAGAAGGCAAAGGCGAAATGGAAATGCTCTGTGTGTATCAAATCGAAAATGGCTTAATAAGCACCGCTTCTTTCTCTTTAGGCCAACCAAAGCTGCATGATTCAAATTCCTAATAAACTCTTTCCTAATAAACTCTTTAAGAAGGACAGCAAAAACGATCATAATCGAAAAGGTTTGAGCATCAGGAGTAACATTCCATGCATCAAAAATTAGCCTGCGTCCAAGCCATTGCGTTCTGGATTGGCTTGGCTTTCGGTATATCACTAACTGCCGCTTTGATTGTGCTACCTCAAACCAAGCCACCAATATTCCATCTTTTGCTTTACCCTGTGCAATGTTATTGCCATTTATTATTGGAATAATTTTCATTATTACCGCAGCGCTTTTAGTTAGAGCAGTAAATAAATCTCCAATAATCTGGGGGATAGCCCCTACCATTTTAGGTGCAATCAGTTTCATTCTGGCTTATTCAATGCTTTCCACTACGGCTCAGAATTTCTCAACAACCTCTTAACAAAAAGTTCGCTACACTCACAGGGACTGGCTAAAGTCCACTTCTTAAGCAAAGTTATGTATCCGACTAGCTAAAGATGTTGCTTTAAGGAAAGGAATACAAATGGAGTTAACGACAAAGAAAAATGCCGATGATGCGATTCTCCATATTTAAAAATTAATAAAGTCAGACAACGGAACTCTGTACGGCGTGTGCTGTGGAACCAGTATTTAGTAAGAAACCGCTGGCGCGTAGCCCCAGCGGTTTAAGGTGTAGCTTGATCAGGCATATCTTCACCCGATACAGGACGCGACCTCAGAAGATAAAGTCCGTGGTCAGGAAGCTGGATTCACGGTTGTTAATAATGTCGCCAATCAGCTGCTTGCTGCTGTCGTCGTACTTGGCCGCAACAATGGTGCGGATGGAGAAGACCCGCAGCGCATCGTCCACTGACAGGGTGCCTTCCGCCGAATCCTTGCGCCCGGTAAAGGGGAAGGAGTCCGGGCCACGCTGACACTGGCTGTTGAGATTGATACGCCCGACCTGATTAGCAAATTCGTCCACCAGATGGCCCACTTCCTGACTGTTATTGCCGAAGATGCTCAGTTGCTGGCCGAAGTTGGACGCCCGGACGTATTCAATTACTTCGCTGATGTCCTTATAGGGCACCACCGGCACCACCGGACCAAACTGCTCTTCGCGGTACACCTTCATCTGCGCACTGACCGGATAGAGCACCGCCGGGTAGAAGAAGGCTTCGCGCACCGTCGCCCCGCCGTCGTTCATCACGCGGGCACCCAATGCCTGTGCATCTTCCACCAGACTGGTGAGATAGGCGGTCTTGCCCGGCTCAGGCAGAGGCGTCAGCGCCACTCCCGGCTCCCAGGGCATCCCCGCTTTCAGCCCGGCGACCTGCTCGCACAGCAGGCTGACAAAGCGGTCGGCGATGGACTCGTGCACGAACAGAATCTTCAGTGCCGTGCAGCGCTGGCCATTGAATGACAGCGCACCGGCCACACACTCCTTGACCGTCGCCTCCAGATCCACCTCTGGCAGCACCACTCCCGGATTCTTGGCATCCAGACCCAGCGCCGAACGCAGGCGATGGGGCTTGGGATGCAGCTTTTTCAGATCGTTGGCACCCTTGTTGGTGCCAATAAAGGCGAACACATCCACCTTGCCACTGGCCATCAGTGCACTCACGGTATCGCGGCCACGACCGTAGATAACGTTGATCACCCCCGGCGGGAAGCAGGAACGGAACACTTCCAGCAGCGGCTGAATCAGCAGTACACCAAACTTGGCGGGTTTGAAGATGACGGTATTGCCCATGATCAGGGCAGGAATCAGGGTCGTGAAGGTTTCGTTAAGGGGGTAGTTGTACGGCCCCATGCACAACGCCACGCCCATCGGTACCCGACGAATCTGGCCCAGAGTCCCCTGTTCGATCTGGAAGCGGCTGGAACGGCGATCCAGCTCTTTCAGCGACAGGATGGTGTCACGGATATAGTCACAGGTGCGGTCGAACTCCTTCTCGGAGTCTTTCAGGTTCTTGCCGATTTCCCACATCAGCAGCTTGACCACGGCGTCACGCTGCTCACGCATCTTGCTGAGGAAGTTTTCCACATGGCGGATACGCTCAGCCACCGGCATTGAGGGCCATTCACCGTGGCCCAGATTGTAGGCAGCCACCGCGGCATCCAACGCTTCCAGTGCAGCAGCTTCGTCCAGCAGTGGCGTCGAGCCCAGTATTACCGGTTTGCAGCGACCATCATCATCGCGCAGATGTACCGGGCTGGTGACCGGCGCCAGATCCCCCTGCCAGCGCCGCAGTTCACCGTTAATCAGGTATTCACGTTGTTCGATAAAACCGTTGAAGGCGAACTGCTCAGGAATGTCGCCCTTACGTGGGTAAAGCGCATCAAAATTGATCACCTGGCTCATAGTTATGTCCTGATAGGTATGTCCCTGACCCGCACCCTGTGGGATCGGCATGACCCTGCCAATCCGGGAGAACAGTACGACGAGCGGTCGGCGATAACCGGCCCTGATGAGGGACAGTCCGACCAGCTCCCGCTGCTCAGCAAAGAATGCGACTACGACATTGCCCGCCTGACCTGCGACAGATGGGCAACACGGTTTTTCACGTCTGGCCGTACCACGGTGGATAGCGACCAGACAGAGACTTATCAGATGATGCTTTCGGGCTTACTCACCATGCAGTTTTTGTGCAGAGCACACAATAGCCCCGGATGGATTGGCGTGATTCTGAAGGTAAGGTCGTGGTGCTTAAAGAATGACCTGATGCTCTGCCTGCCCCTGAATACCCAGTTCGCTCTCCAGCTCAGCCACAAACACCTTGCCAGCGTCCGGCTCTGCCACCAGCGCCTCGGCTGACATCCCTTCCTGTGCCGAGGTAGCAAACAGCGTGCGCAGCTCAGCGCCACCAAAACCCGGGCAGGAAATCTGCCGGGCAGTAAAGCTGACCGCCTGCAGAAACTCCCCCTGCGGGCTATAGCAGGCCACGCGGGCGGCACCCCACTGGGCATTCCACAGCCGCCCGGCGCTGTCGACCACGGCACCATCAGGGTGCACTCCCTGACGGCCAGTATCGATAAACACCTCGGCCTCGCCCTGCGGCCAGCCGTGCTGCGGCTCCAGCGCCTGACGCCAGATCAGGTCACGGGCAGTATCGGCAAAATAGGCGTAACGCCGGTCCGGGGAAAAACAGATAGCATTGCTGATGGTGATGGATGGAAACAGGCGACGCAGCTCACCGCGATAATAACGGTAGATGGCACCCGCCTCCGCCTCGGCCTGTTTGCCCATGGTACCGATCCAGAAACCGCCCCAGGGGTCGGCACGGCCATCGTTGGAACGGGTGTTGGAGTTATCGGCCTCCAGCGCACAGATCACTTCGCCCTGCCCGCGGCGCAGGTCAAACTGCTGCAAGCCGCTTTCACTGGCGATCAGCAGATGATGCTCATCGATCCAGCCCGCTGCGGACACCCGCTCATCAAACTGCCACTGCAACGGCCTGTCGCCGTCACGGCTGAGCAGGCGATTGCCCAGAATATCGAACCAGAACAGTTGCTGCCGCAGAGGGTGCCAGAAAGTGCCCTCACCCAGCTGACAGCCGCGCTCATCCCAGACCTGACTCGTCATCACTGGCCTCCATGGTACTGGTCATAGGCGGCGACCATGCGCTGCGCGGCTGCCGCCACATCAGCCACACGCTTACCCGGCTTGTACAACGCCGAACCGATACCAAAGCCATCGGCACCGGCAGCCAGCCACTGGGCAAAATTGCTGTCATCGACACCGCCGACCATCAGCACCTGCGTCCCGGCAGGCAAGACAGCCCGGATGGCCTTGAGCCCTTCAATGCCCATCATCGTCGCCGGAAAAACCTTGAGTGCCGTGGCGCCACACCGCAGTGCAGTGAAGCACTCACTGGGCGTCAGTACACCGGGAAACGACCCCATGCCACGCATGCGGGTGGCCTCAATGACATCGCTAAAACAGTTGGGAGACACCACAAAAGACCCGCCCGCCGCTGACACCGCCGCCACCTGCTCCACCGTCAGTACAGTGCCGGCACCAATCTGAGCCACATCGCTGAAGGCCCGGGCCATGATCTCGATACTGCGCAGCGGCTCAGGTGAGTTGAGCGGCACCTCGATGCGGCTAATACCTGCGTCAATGATGGCCGCCGTGACCGCTTCCGCTTCGTCAGGGCGAACCCCGCGCAGAATGGCGATGAGATTGCGTTGCATATTAGAACTCCTGATCGGGCGCTATGCAGATGATGTTCACGATCCGCTGCGCGCAAGCTGCTGCCAGGCAGCACGTAAACCATTCAGCGTAATCTGTTCGGCGCTGACCGTCGCCACTGGTATCCCCTGCGCCTGCAGGGCTTTGGCATACAGGGCTGACAGGCCCTTATCACCGATAATACTGACCGCATGGCCCTGCCATAGCGGCGCTGCGGCAGCCAGCTCATTACCAATCAGCAGCCCGGACAAACGGGCACGGGCAGCCGCGGCGCCAAGCCCCTGCAGCAGCCCGGCGGCACGCAGACCAAACAGGGCACTGCTCAGTTGCTGAGGCTGCTGGAATGCTTCGTTGACGGCCTGCAGGAACACCGCCTCATCCATCCCCTGCGCGGCGTCCTGCTGCATACCATGGCGCAGCACTGACTGCTGCGACAGCAGGGCAAACAGCTCACCAGTCATATAGGTGTGAAAGCGCAAAACCTTGCCGTCGCGCAGGTCTGCCCACTTGCAATGAGTGCCGGGCAGACACAGGACACCGACAAAATGGGGATGCTCTGCCATAAACCCGGCGATCTGGGTTTCCTCACCGCGCATCACATCCGCGGGCCCCTGCTGGCATAAACCGGGGATGATATGCACCGCTATGCGCGCATCCTTCACGTCAGGTTTCACCATCTGATCCGCCGCCAGCGGCGTGCAGGGCACCTGAGTATAAGGCGCCTCGCACCAGCCCTGACGGGCGCCCACCATGCCGCAGGCCAGCACCGGCATTAGCACATTGTCCCTGAGCCAGGGCTCGATCTGCTCCAGCAGTGCCGCTTCAAACTGATCAGGGGACAGACTGCCCATGCCCTTGTCTGAAGCGGCTCGCTGCAGAATGTCACCGCTGGCCGTCATGGCCCAGGCCCGCATATGTGAGGTGCCCCAGTCGACAGCAATCCAGTCGGTCGTGCTCATGCTTGGCGCTCTTGCTTGATGGCTAATAATGGTCGCACTGCGGGGACACAGTGCTGCTGGGTTAATACCGTGATGATGGCTTGTCTGCCGTTCCCCGACGCGCAGCAGATCATCAATACGTTGTTACCCCTGCAAATCCAGCGGCAAGACATCATGGGGCAAGTTCTGATAACACACCGGCCGCAGGAATCGACGGATGGCCATGGTGCCGACAGAGGTTGCGCCAAAGTTGGTGGACGCAGGGTAAGGCCCGCCGTGCACCATGGTGTCGCTGACTTCTACCCCGGTGGGGAAACCATTGGCCAGCAGGCGCCCGGCCTTGCGCTCCAGAATCGGCAGCAGCTGGCGGGCCAGCCCGCTGTCATCGGCATCCAGTTGCAATGTGCAGGTCAGCTGACCTTCCAGTGCCGAGGCCAGTGCCAGCATCTCATCGACACTGTCAGCCACGACTACTAATCCCAAGGGGCCAAAGACTTCCTCGCCCAGCTCGGCGTTGCTCAGCCAGTTGGCCGCTGTGGTCTGGAACAGATACGGCGTGGCACTGCGCTGACTGCACTGGGTACTCAGCAGCGTTTGCACGCCTGCACTCGACTGCACGCGCTCCATCCCATGGCGATAGGCGGCAGCAATACCGTCCGTCAGCATGGTCTGGGCACCTACCTGCTCCAGCGCAGCGGTAGCGCTGGCGATAAAGGCATCGGCATCCTGCCCTTTCAGCAGCACGGCAATGCCGGGGTTAGTGCAGAACTGCCCGGCGCCCATGGTCAGTGAGGCGGCCCAGCCCTTGCCGATGGCCTCACCGCGCGCGGCTACCGCAGCAGGCAGAACAAACATCGGGTTGACCGAACCCAGCTCACCAAAGAAGGGAATGGGATCATGGCGCTGTGCGCAGAGATCAAACAGGGCACGTCCACCGGCCAGACTGCCGGTAAAACCTACCGCCCTGATCAGCGGATGCTGCACCAGAGTCTGCCCGACTTCACGGTTGCCCCCCTGAATCAGGGAAAATACTCCGGGATGAACGCCGCAGGCCTCGATGGCAGCGGCAATTGCCTGAGCGACGATCTCGCCGGTACCGGGGTGGGCGGAATGGCCCTTAACCACTACCGGGCAGCCCGCCGCCAGCGCAGAGGCGGTATCACCACCGGCTACGGAAAAGGCCAGCGGAAAGTTGGAAGCACCAAATACCGCGACAGGGCCAATGGGCCGCTGCATCAGAAATAATTCAGGGCGCGGCAAGGGCTGGCGATCAGGCAGAGCGGCATCATGGCGGCGATCAAGATAATCACCGGCCTCGATATGTTCAGCAAATAGTCGCAGTTGCCCTACCGTGCGGCCCCGTTCGCCGGTCAGGCGGGCGGCGGGCAGGCCGGTTTCCTGTGTGCCGATCTCGGTAATGGCCTCGCCGCGGGCATCAATTTCATCAGCAATACGGCGCAGCAGTGTTGCCCGCTCGGCACGGCTGGAATAGCCAAAATGGGTGAAGGCCTGTTCCGCCGCTTCACACGCAGCGCGAACATGGTCAGGTGTACCCACCGCAAAATGATGTACCGGCCCGACTGCCGGTGATGAAGCAAAGGTTGTCTCCCCTGCTACCCAGTTGCCTGCAATCAGATGTTTTCCGGTCAAGCTGGTCACGGTGTGGTTCCTCCTGCTGAATCTGTAAGACGGATAACGTCAACAATGTGCTCACGCACCCTCTATCCGGCTCCTCTCCCCCGTTCCTCTCCCGGCGAAGGAGAGGAACGGTGAAAAAGGAGGGAAAGAAGGCGCGTCACTCGGCCTTAGTGGCTGTCCTTGGGAATAGGTGCACCGCGGCAGCCCTTGAGGAAGTCGAAGTCAGCACCGGTATCAGCGCCTTCGACATGCTCATGGAACAGCTTGATGTAGCCGCTCTTCGGTGCTTCCACCGTGGGTTGCCAGGCGGCCAGACGGCGGGCCAGCTCGTCCTCGGGAATATCCAGATGAATACGGCGTGCGGCCACGTCCAGCTCGATCATGTCACCGTTCTGTACCACTGCCAGCGGACCACCGGCCGCCGCTTCCGGCGTGGTATGCAGAACCACGGTGCCGTAGGCCGTGCCGGACATACGGGCATCGGAAATCCGCACCATGTCGGTGATGCCTTTGCGCAGCACCTTGGGCGGCAGGCCCATGTTGCCGACTTCGGCCATGCCGGGATAACCCCGCGGGCCACAGTTTTTCAGCACCATCACGCAGGTTTCGTCGATATCCAGACTCTCGTCGTTGATCTTGGCCTTGTAGTCGTCGATGTCTTCAAACACCACCGCACGGCCACGATGCTGCATCAGATGCGGGCTGGCAGCAGAAGGCTTCAGCACTGCACCGCGCGGTGCCAGATTGCCACGCAGCACGGCAATGCCGCCGCTCTGGGTCAGCGCCTTGTCAACCGGCAGAATGACGTCCGGGTTCCAGTTGCGTACGTCTTTCACTTCTTCCCAGATGCTCTCGCCGGAGACGGTCACTGCCTCCTTGTGCAGCTTGCCGCCCTCGCCCAGATGACGAATCACCACCGGCAGGCCACCGGCGTAGAAAAACTCTTCCATCAGGTATTTACCCGACGGCATCAGGTTAACGATGGTGGGAATATCACGACCAAGGCGATCCCAGTCATCCAGCGTCAGATCAATGCCCACCCGCCCGGCTATGGCCAGCAGGTGAATCACCGCATTTGTTGAACCACCGATGGCACCATTGACCCGGATGGCATTCTCGAACGCCTGACGGGTCATGATGTCGGAAGGTTTGAGATCATCCTTGACCATCTGCACGATACGGCGGCCAGTCAGGTGCGCCATCACACGGCGACGGCTGTCGACCGCCGGAATGGCGGCATTGCCCGACAGCGCCATGCCCAGTGCTTCGGCCATGCTGGCCATGGTGCTGGCGGTGCCCATGGTGTTACAGGAACCGGGCGAGCGAGACATGGACTGTTCGGCTTCGAGGAAGTCTTCACGGCTCATCTTGCCGGCCTTGATGTCTTCCGACATTTGCCACAGCGCGGTGCCCGAACCCACCCGTTCGCCACGGAACCAGCCATTCAGCATCGGCCCGCCGGATACGACGATGGCAGGAATATCGACACTGGCAGCGCCCATCAGCAGCGCCGGAGTAGTCTTGTCACAACCGGCCAGCAGCACCACGCCGTCCAGCGGGTTGGCACGCAGGGCTTCTTCCACATCCATCGCCGCCATATTGCGGTACATCATGGCGGTGGGGCGCAGCGAGCTTTCACCGGGAGAAAACACCGGGAACTCCAGCGGCAGACCGCCCGCTTCATAAATACCGTGCTTGACCCGCTCTGCCAGATCACGCAGGTGAGCGTTACAGGGCGTCAGCTGCGACCAGGTGTTGCAGATACCGATAACCGGCCGGCCGTCGAACAGATCGGCGGGCAGGCCCTGATTCTTCATCCAGCTGCGGTGGTAGATATGGTCACGGGAGTCACCGCCGAACCACTCGGTAGAACGCAATTTACGCGGCCATTTTGCGGGTTTGAAGTTGCTCATACCCAGCCTCCATCAACAATAAAATTCTGTGCCGTGCACATGGCAGACGCATCCGAGGCCAGGAACAGCGCCATATCGGCGATATGTTCCGGCAACAGTTGACCGGGCATGCACTGGCTGCGTTTGATCAGATCTCTGGCGGCCTCATCGACCCACAGGGACAGTTGTTTTTCCGTCATGACCCAGCCGGGCACCAGCGTATTCACGCGGATGTGGTCCTTGCCCAGATCACGCGCCAGCCCGCGGGTCATGCCGTGTACCGCGGCCTTGCTGGCGGCATAGACCGGGTAACCGGCGGAGGCCATCATCCAGCCCACCGAACCGAAGTTGACGATGGAGCCGCCACCGGCCTGACGCATCATCGGTGCCACCGCCTGCGCAGCGAACATGGCGTGACGCAGGTTGACCGAGATCAGCTCGTCGAAGCGTTCGGCGCTGATGGAGTCCAGTGAATGACGCACGTCGTTGGCGGCATTGTTGACCAGTACGGTAATCGGGCCGAAATGCTCGGCGGCCTTGAAGATGGTGCTCTGGTAGGCCTTGATGTCAGTGATGTCACAGCGCTGGAACAGGGTTTCACAGCCTTCGGCATTGAGCTGCCGGGACAGGGCTTCCCCTTCCTCAGCGGCGATATCCACAAAGGCGGTGCAGGCGCCCTGCCGGGCAAAGGCTTCCACCAGTGCCCGGCCAATGCCGGTGGCACCGCCGGAGATCAGCACGGTACGGCCACGCAGACCGGGATAACTGGCTTTGGTGTTGCTGACAGCGGGTTCAGATGCAGGGGAATGTTGACCGGTCATAGTCCGACTACCTCAGTCGCGGGGCGCTCACCCCGTTGCAGCGGGTTACGCAGAGGCAAGCCCAGCTGCGGTGCATCGATTTCAAACACATCGCCCTCTTCCACCCTGATGCCATCGGCAAATGACAGGGTAGCGGTGCCAAACATATGCACATGCAGATCGCCCGGCTGGCGGAACAGGGCATATTTGAAGTGGTGGTGCTCCAGATTGGCGATGGTGTGCGACATATTGGCCTCCCCGGACAGAAAGGGTTTCTGCCACAGTACTTCGCCGTTCCGCAGAATCCGCGAAGTGCCCTGAATGTCATCAGGCAGCTCGCCAATCAGCAGTTCTGCGCCGAAAGACGCCGGGCGCAGCTTGGAGTGCGCCAGATACAGATAGTTGATGCGTTCGGTCACGTGATCAGAAAACTCATTGGCCACGGTAAAGCCCAGACGATAGGGCTTGCCGTCAGCACCGATGACATAGAACCCGGCAATCTCCGGCTCCTCGCCACCATCAAGGGCAAAGGCCGGTGATTCCAGCGCATCACCAGAGGCCACAGCGGCGACGCCGGTGCCTTTGTAGAACCATTCGGGCTGCACCCCTTCCTGACCGGCAGCAGGCTTGCCACCCTCCAGCCCCATGCGGAACATCTTCATGGAGTCGGTCAGCTGTTCTTCATCACCGCTTTTGGCCTTGGCATGCATGGCATCACGGGTGGCCGCCGAGCCCAGATGGGTCAGGCCGGTACCGGTCAGGTGCATGTGCGCCGGGTCAGGGTGGCGCACCGGGCAATCGAGTTTGCCAGCAGCGGCCAGCGCGTGCAGGTCCACCGCGTCACCGAGGCCGTGGGTTTCAATCACGGCAGCCAGCGATGTGCCTGCGGCGATGGCTTCCTGCGCCAGGGCATAGGTTGAGGTTGCATTGAGTACCCGGCGGGCATCATCACCACGCCGGCAGATCACACCACCTTCTTTCAACTGGGACAGATACAGGGCAGCTTGCATGACAGAAGGCTCCTTAGCGTGACTTATTCTTGTTGACCACATCGAAGATCACCGCAGCCAGCAGGACCAGACCTTTGATCACCTGCTGCCATTCGATGCCGATACCGAGGATGGACATACCGTTGTTCATCACCCCCATGATCAGGGCGCCGATGACCGCACCGATGATCTTGCCGACACCACCGGACATGGACGCACCACCGATAAAGACCGCGGCGATCACATCCAGCTCGAATGCCAGACCGGCCTTGGGCGTGGCGGTATTGAGACGGGCAGCGAAAATCAGGCCCGCAAGGGCGGCGAGCATGCCCATGTTGACGAAGGTGAGGAAAGTCAGGCGTTCGGTGTTGATACCGGACAGCTTGGCGGCCTTGACGTTGCCGCCGATGGCGTAGATCCGACGGCCAAGGGTGGTACGGTTGGTCAGGAAGGTATAGGCGCACATCAGCACACCCATGGTGATCAGCACGTTGGGCAGACCACGGTATGTCGACAGCAGATAGGAGATATAGATGATGGCCGCCGCGATCAGGCCATTTTTCACCACGTAGAAGGTGAAGGGCTCATCTTCAATGCCGAACTGCAGCGAACGGGCACGGGCACGGGCGGCCAGAAACACGATGGTGGCCGCGGCAATCACACCCAGCACGATGGCGGTGATATTGGGACGGTCATCGCTGAATACATCAGGAATAAAACCGGTGCTCATCAGCTGGAAGCTGGGCGAGAAAGGTCCGACTGACTGGCCTTCCAGCACGGCCAGGGTCAGGCCACGGAACACCAGCATACCGGCCAGGGTGACGATAAAGGACGGTATCTTCCAGTAGGCAATCCAGTAGCCCTGCGCAGCGCCGATCGCACAGCCAAGCAGCAAACAGACCGGCACCACCAGCGCCATCGACCAGCCCCAGTGCACCATCATCACTGCCGCTGCGGCACCGACGAAGCCCACCACCGAGCCCACCGACAGATCGATATGACCGGCCACGATTACCAGCAACATGCCGAAGGCCATGATTATGATGTAGCTGTTCTGCAGGAACAGGTTGGTCAGGTTGATGGGACGCATCAGCGTGCCATCGGTCAGTACCTGAAACAGCCCCATGATCACCACCAGCGCCAGCAGCATGCCGTAGTCACGGAAGTGGTGCTTCATGTGTGCCAGGGCACTGGGTTTGCTGGCAGCCGCGCTGCTGTCAGACACAGAAGAAGAGTTATTGGACATGGATGAGGTCCCCTGCCCGGCCACGACAGCCTGGGCCTGCCTGTTTTTTAGCGTTTTTGTCTGGTCCATCGTCATTACCTCGCTTACGCCGTGACGATCATCGACATGATCTTTTCCTGACTCGCTTCATGACGGGCCAGTTCGCCGACAAAGGCGCCTTCGTTCATTACGTAGATGCGGTCACACATCCCCAGCAGCTCAGGCATTTCCGACGAAATCATGATCACGCCCTTACCTTCATCGGCGAGCTGATTGATGATGCTGTAGATCTCGAACTTGGCCCCGACGTCGATACCGCGGGTCGGTTCATCCAGAATCAGCACCTCAGGCTGAGCAAACAGCCACTTCGACAGCACCACCTTCTGCTGGTTGCCGCCGGACAGGTTGACCGTCTTCTGGAACACGCCGGGAGTACGGATACGCAGTGCGGCACGGTAGTCTTCGGAGATCTTGCGTTCCTGGTTGTCATCGATCACGCCGTGGCTGGAAACCCCTTCGAGGTTCGCCAGGGTGGTATTGCAGAGAATGGTTTCATCAAGAATCAGCCCCAGCTCCTTGCGGTCTTCGGTGACATAGGCCAGGCCACTGTCAACGGCGCGACGCACGGTGGAGACATCAATCTCCTTGCCACGCAGCTGCACGGAACCGGAAATATTGCGGCCATAGCTGCGGCCAAACACGCTCATGGCCAGCTCGGTGCGGCCCGCGCCCATCAGGCCCGCAATGCCCACCACTTCACCGGCAGCCACACTGAGGCTGACGTTGCGGATCATCTGCCGCTCGGCGCTTTCCGGATGCCAGACGTTCCAGTCGCGGATTTGCAGCAGGGTGTCGCCAATCTTGGGGGTACGGGTGGGATAGCGGTGCGCCATATCGCGCCCGACCATGCCACGGATAATGTGCTCTTCGCTGATGCTGTCGGCGTGACAATCCATGGTTTCCACCGAGGTGCCATCACGCAGCACGGTGATGCTGTCCGCCACGCGGCTGACTTCATTCAGCTTGTGGGATATCAGGATCGACGAGATGCCCTGTGCACGGAACTCCAGCAGCAGATCCAGCAGCTTCTGGCTGTCGTTCTCCTGCAGGGCGGCGGTGGGCTCGTCGAGAATCAGCAATTTGACGTCTTTGGCCAGCGCCTTGGCGATCTCCACCAACTGCTGTTTACCTACGCCCAGTTTTTCCACCAGCGTGGAAGGGGTTTCACTCAGGCCGACTTTTTTCAGCAGCGCTTCGGTGCGCTTGAATACCGACGGCCAGTCGATGATGCCATGGCTGGCAATTTCGTTACCCAGAAACAGGTTTTCGGCAATGGACAACAAAGGCACCAGTGCCAGTTCCTGATGAATAATGATGATGCCTTCCCGCTCGCTGTCGGCGATGCCGCCGAAGCTCATGGTGCGGCCTTCATAGACGATGTCACCGTCGTAGCTGCCATGGGGGTAGACGCCACTCAGGACTTTCATCAGGGTGGACTTGCCTGCACCGTTCTCGCCGCACAGGGCGTGGATTTCACCACGACGTACCTTGAGATTGACATTATCCAGCGCCTTCACGCCGGGGAATGTCTTGGTGATGCCACGCATCTCCAGAATGATATCTTGCATAGGAGTGTCCGCTCAGGCGGATGCGCCCACCTTCAGCGGCGGCGCATCGTATTACCGAGAAATCGTGATAGTGCTGTACAGAGGACGGAGGCCAGTGCACCTGCCCAGCCAGTCAGAGACAGGGCCAGGCCGTCCGTCCGAACAGGCCGTTGTCAGCCTGTTCAGCAGAGGTGGGTTACTGGATCTGATCCTTTTTGTAGTAACCGCTGTCGATCAGCACTTTTTCCCAGTTGCTCTTGTCGACGGTGACCGGCTCAAGCAGGTAGGAAGGCACCACTTTCACCCCGTTGTTGTAGGTGGTGGTGTCGTTGATTTCGGGGGTACTGCCATTCAGCAGCGCCTTGACCATGCCCACAGTGACGCCTGCCAGCTGACGGGTATCCTTGAAGATGGTGGAGTACTGCTCGCCCGCCAGAATGGATTTCACTGAAGGTACTTCAGCATCCTGACCGGTCACGATGGGCATGGGCAGATCGCCTGAGCCGTAGCCCACGCCTTTCAGAGAAGACAGGATACCGATGGAGATACCGTCATAGGGTGACAGCACGCCATCGACGTGTTTCTTGGTGTAGTTGGCAGACAGCAGGTTATCCATACGTGCCTGAGCGGTAGCACCGTCCCAGCGCAGGGTACCGACCTTGTCCATGCCCATCTGACCGGACACCACGCTGATCTCGCCTTTGTCGATCATCGGTTGCAGGACAGACATGGCGCCGTTGTAGAAGAAGTAAGCGTTGTTGTCGTCAGGAGAGCCGCCGAACAGCTCAATGTTGTAAGGGCCTTTACCACGGGCTTCCATCCCTTTCACCAGCGACTGCGCCTGCAGTACACCGACCTTGAAGTTATCGAAGGTGGCGTAGTAATCGACGTACTTGCTGTCACGGATCAGACGGTCATAAGCGATCACCTTGATACCGGCGGCATGGGCATTTTCCAGCGCGTTGGTCAGGGTGGTGCCATCGATGGCGGCGATGACCAGTACATCAACCCCTTTGGTCATCATGTTTTCGATCTGCGCCACCTGGTTGGGAATGTCATCCTCGGCGTATTGCAGATCGGTTTTGAAGCCTGCTTTTTCGAACTGATCGACCATGTTGTTGCCATCGGCGATCCAGCGTGCTGACGACTTGGTCGGCATGGAAATCCCGACCACTCCGGCAGCCTGCACAGCAGAGGTAAGCATCGCGGTTCCCAGAGCCATTGCGGCTATGAGTTTTTTGACGTGTTTCATTAGCTTCTCCTGATTGCGACCCCGGTAGCGCATCGTTGTACGTACGCTGGTTACCTGAGCCGCCGTTATTTTTATCGTTCAGCCAAAGAGCCTGTGATGAACCTGACCGCCAGCAGACAGTGCGAATATGCTGGCCACAGCAAGTTCAGTATTAGGCACTGAATGAAGATAGGCGCCCTTTCCATACCAATCAAATGCAATTTTTGTAGAGTTGCATAACAAAATTGTTATGCATAAATCTCGACAACTCGCCACCAACCAGCCACCATTACACGACACCTTTTGAAACCCTGGGTATCAGGGCGCAAATCATGCTCCAGCTCTGTCCCCCTACAACCATAACAACAGGCAAAGACATGGACATTGGCATCGCCAAAAACCTGAAAATCAATCAGTTACGTCTGATCTCCGCCATTGCCGAGCACGGCCAGCTGGGCCTGGCTGCCGACGAACTGACGCTGACCCAACCCGCCGCGTCACGCATGCTGTCGGAAATTGAAAATACTCTGGGTGCCAAACTGTTCGAGCGTCACGCCAAAGGTATGGTGCCGACACTGATTGGCCGTGCACTGGCCCAGCGTTCACACAACCTGCTGGTGGAACTGCGCGACCTGTCACGGGATGTAGAAGAACTGAAAGGCGGTGAAGGCGGCATCACCACCGTGGGTGCGGTCACCGGGGCGGCGGTCGGTTTCGTGATTCCGGCCATACGCCAGCTGAAGGCCATCTCCCCCAAGGCGGAAATTCATATCAACGTCGAATCCAGCGAAGTGCTGGTGCATGATCTGGCCGCAGGCAAGAACGACTTTGTCCTTGCCCGTTTGCCAAGGGGCGTCGATCCGTCAGACTTTGAGATTCATCCGGCACGCACCGAAGTGGTCAATCTGGTGGTGCGTGAGGATCACCCGCTGGCCTATGTTGATCAGGTCACAATCAGTGATCTGTCCGGCTACGAATGGGTGATGCAGAGCCATCGCGCGCCGATCCGCGAGGCGGTCGAAAGCGCCTTTCTCAGTGCCGGTGCGGCCCTGCCCACCAATATCACTAACACCACCTCGCTGCTGGCGATGATCGCCATTCTGGTGTCATCTTCCGCTATCGCGCCGCTGGCCAGTGAAGTGCCGGATCTGCTGCTGGGGGACAAGGTGGGTGCCCGGTTGCGGGTACTGCCGCTGAAGACCCGCATCGTGATGTCACCCTACTACCTGCTGCTGGTCAAAGGCCGCCAGCTGTCGCCGGTGGCCAACCGCCTCAAGGCGCTGGTGACGATGGAACTGAGCAAGGGGAACCGGTAAAGGTCAGGGAGCGGTCAAGCAGGTGCTATCAATTACCTCAGGCAGGTGATTACCTGCACTGAAACAACGCTGCCGCCAGCTCGGTAACCCAGACTTTCTGCTCCTCAGTATCAGGCACCTCCACGCCCCGCTTGGCCGACACCAGCGCAAAGGCATCCCCGGCCGAATAGCCAGCGGCTATCAGCAGGCTGGCGGCGGCGATACCAGTACGACCAATTCCGGCACGGCAGTGCACGACGACCTGTGCTCCAGCGCTGATCTGCCCCAGCAGATCATGAATAAACCCTACAAACTGAACCTTATCCGCGGGCAAACCGCGGTCTGCAACAGGATACGACCGGAACTCCATACCATGCCGCTGCGCCAGTGACGCCTCCTGCTCCAGCCCCACCTAACAGGCTTCATGCCACTCCAGCAACGACACCATCAGACTGATGCCGGAACGGGCAATACTGGCAAACTCCTCGTCAACCCATTCACCGGCAACAGGTTTGGCCATCACATACAGCTGCCCAAGGCCAAGAGCGGCAACGAAATAGGGAATTGAGTTCATAGGGGAAGACCAACGAAAGATTTGAATACCAGGTAGTTGATCATCACAGTGGCAGAGGTACGCACTGCTGGCTAACCTTGTAGCACACCCTTTTTTTGACTGCGGTTCTCTGCGGTATATAAATCAACAGGTTAGCGAGTGCGTTAAAAAAAAGGGTTACTTCCATAAAATGGCACCTTGCTCTTTAACAATCAGCAGTTTATACAGACTTAGCTCTAGTTCACTGCCGAATAGGCAGCTCAGAAAATTCTGAGTGATGATGGTGTCGAGGCTTTGGTGTTCACTGCCGAATAGGCAGCTCAGAAAAGCCCTCCTCATACTCGATCAGACTGATGATAGTTCACTGCCGAATAGGCAGCTCAGAAACACACGGGCGTAGTCTCTGGCGGCGATAATACGTTCACTGCCGAATAGGCAGCTCAGAAATGAGCGCGACGCGTTCAGGCGTGTGCGCGGTGGTTCACTGCCGAATAGGCAGCTCAGAAATTTGAGTGTGCCATCATCCGCAGGATTGCGGCGTTCACTGCCGAATAGGCAGCTCAGAAACTGATAGCGGGCACCGGCAGATGCGATAGGACGTTCACTGCCGAATAGGCAGCTCAGAAATCATCAGTAAACGTCCGCGCATTGGCCTTCACGTTCACTGCCGAATAGGCAGCTCAGAAAATGCCAAGTTGTTGCATATAATGGTAACCGCAGTTCACTGCCGAATAGGCAGCTCAGAAAAGGCGGTGCTGATGGTTGCGGCAGAGCTTGGCGTTCACTGCCGAATAGGCAGCTCAGAAAGTGGATCATTGAATTGCATTGCCTGGCAGCGGGTTCACTGCCGAATAGGCAGCTCAGAAAAAGAAAAATCGGGGTCCGTATTGTCATACAGCGTTCACTGCCGAATAGGCAGCTCAGAAACAGGATCCTGCGGGTTAGTCTCTCCGCAGGAAGTTCACTGCCGAATAGGCAGCTCAGAAAGTGCTAGTAGTTGTCGTTGACGTTTCTGTTTCGTTCACTGCCGAATAGGCAGCTCAGAAATGAGTATTGCCAGACGTGTTCACTGCCGTCTGGTTCACTGCCGAATAGGCAGCTCAGAAAAGACGTGTTCACTGCCGTCTGCAACGATGACAGTTCACTGCCGAATAGGCAGCTCAGAAAACTACGAGGATGCCAGCATGATCAACGCACACGTTCACTGCCGAATAGGCAGCTCAGAAAATCGATAAAGTGCGGGCCGCGCTGGCAGATGGGTTCACTGCCGAATAGGCAGCTCAGAAAAGTGAAGTAAATGACAGCCTCTGCATCACCAAGTTCACTGCCGAATAGGCAGCTCAGAAACAAAAACTCCCCGTCGCAGTTGGTTATCTGGTGTTCACTGCCGAATAGGCAGCTCAGAAAATGGGGAGTTGCCGACGACGCCGGAAGAGCCGGTTCACTGCCGAATAGGCAGCTCAGAAAACATCGCTGATACGCGTTGCAGCGGCCACGTAGTTCACTGCCGAATAGGCAGCTCAGAAATCGCCACGACAAACCAAGCCAGCTATCCAGACGTTCACTGCCGAATAGGCAGCTCAGAAATTCCCCAGCACCAGTGGCACCGGGGTTTCGTTGTTCACTGCCGAATAGGCAGCTCAGAAACAGGTCTTTAGCGTCAGACGGCCAAGTAATGGGTTCACTGCCGAATAGGCAGCTCAGAAAGTTTGAAGACACCGCTGCTAAAAAGGCGGTATGTTCACTGCCGAATAGGCAGCTCAGAAAGTACCGCTCATCGTCGTGACGACAGTAATTGTGTTCACTGCCGAATAGGCAGCTCAGAAATCACACAGTACGCCGGGGTCTACGGTGCAGGGGTTCACTGCCGAATAGGCAGCTCAGAAAAACAGGGTGGCCATTCAATTTATACGCTGCGTGTTCACTGCCGAATAGGCAGCTCAGAAAGCAGGGTCCGGCGGCTATCAACAGGTGGCCCAGTTCACTGCCGAATAGGCAGCTCAGAAACAGGATCCTGCGGGTCAGTTTCTCTGCAGGGAGTTCACTGCCGAATAGGCAGCTCAGAAATGACTGCGTTCGGCTTAGCGGTGGGCGATCTGGTTCACTGCCGAATAGGCAGCTCAGAAAGTTCAAATTCGTGTGGGCCGCGTTAAACACGAGTTCACTGCCGAATAGGCAGCTCAGAAAACGTTACAGGCATTGGAGGAGAACCGCCGTCCGTTCACTGCCGAATAGGCAGCTCAGAAAGTTGGAGACGGTGTATTTGAAGTTGCCGGGGTGTTCACTGCCGAATAGGCAGCTCAGAAATCAGCCCGGGCTGTCTGCTCGGTGGTGATGGCGTTCACTGCCGAATAGGCAGCTCAGAAATAGAGAAAATGAAGGTGTTCCGCCAATAGCACTGTTCACTGCCGAATAGGCAGCTCAGAAATACTTGCTGCGGGATAGTCAAACCATCTGGGAGTTCACTGCCGAATAGGCAGCTCAGAAAGATTTATTTGATACCTTTAAGAATAAATTCCTGTTCACTGCCGAATAGGCAGCTCAGAAATCAATAGCCCGCTTAACGTAAACGGGTGAGGAGTTCACTGCCGAATAGGCAGCTCAGAAATGCTGCTTGGCCAGCAGCGAATACAGGCGGGTGTTCACTGCCGAATAGGCAGCTCAGAAAGTCAGCACCCCGTCAGATAGGGCTGACTCCACGTTCACTGCCGAATAGGCAGCTCAGAAAAAATGGGAAATTGAGCCGAAGTCTTCCGGTACGTTCACTGCCGAATAGGCAGCTCAGAAACCGGAGTTCCGGGGTAAAGTGTGGGTGTCACTGTTCACTGCCGAATAGGCAGCTCAGAAATGCTAAGAGAGATCGCACAGTTCAAAGGTCAAGTTCACTGCCGAATAGGCAGCTCAGAAAACTCGGATATCAGAGACGTTTTTAGGGGACTTGTTCACTGCCGAATAGGCAGCTCAGAAAATCACACGAGCTACCATAGCAGCTGTAGAGATGTTCACTGCCGAATAGGCAGCTCAGAAAATTGTCGATGTGCGCTTGCCCATGAACAACCAAGTTCACTGCCGAATAGGCAGCTCAGAAAAATTCCAGCTCCTCCAGCTCTGGCACGAAAACGTTCACTGCCGAATAGGCAGCTCAGAAAAGCTCCTGGTTGTTCATGGGCAGGCGCACATCGTTCACTGCCGAATAGGCAGCTCAGAAAAATAAGGGACGATATAAATCATCAGAGTTTAAGTTCACTGCCGAATAGGCAGCTCAGAAAAGATGGCCACTATTTCCCTGTGCTGCATCATGGTTCACTGCCGAATAGGCAGCTCAGAAACTTTGTGCGACCATTGGGCGTATCACCTATTCGTTCACTGCCGAATAGGCAGCTCAGAAATGGTATCAGGATTGGTACGACAGGGCCTGGCAGTTCACTGCCGAATAGGCAGCTCAGAAAATTACGTACACGCGACTAGCACAAAGACGGCAGTTCACTGCCGAATAGGCAGCTCAGAAATGCGATAGCGTCACGCGAACCGGTAGTGAACAGTTCACTGCCGAATAGGCAGCTCAGAAATGCAAGTTATGCTGCTTACCGGGTCTCGGAGGGTTCACTGCCGAATAGGCAGCTCAGAAATTCCATGTACCGCTGAGCTATCTGCGCCGGTGGTTCACTGCCGAATAGGCAGCTCAGAAAAGAAGGTAACGCCATCTGACATTCATCAACAAGTTCACTGCCGAATAGGCAGCTCAGAAAGAAAAAGTACGTAATACGGCCGTTAAGAATCGGTTCACTGCCGAATAGGCAGCTCAGAAAGCAAGAAATGCGCTTGAAATATACAGCTCATGGTTCACTGCCGAATAGGCAGCTCAGAAAACTGGCTGTATAAATCATAATGCTTTGGAGTTGTTCACTGCCGAATAGGCAGCTCAGAAATCGGCTCTGATTCGCACGATGCAAAGTTCACTGTTCACTGCCGAATAGGCAGCTCAGAAAGAAAACATCCGCTGCCAGCCCAGCCTTGTTCAGTTCACTGCCGAATAGGCAGCTCAGAAATTCCGCATCAGTACGGACACCTTCAACACGACGTTCACTGCCGAATAGGCAGCTCAGAAAAAGTGTTCAATCAATGCCGTAACGGTCACATCGTTCACTGCCGAATAGGCAGCTCAGAAAATATCATCTACTTTGATACGTAGCGGGGATGCGTTCACTGCCGAATAGGCAGCTCAGAAAAGGTAAAGGATGTGCAGGCGCCTAAATGGGGGGTTCACTGCCGAATAGGCAGCTCAGAAAAAAATTCAGCGACTGACCTCCCCTCCCACCTGTTCACTGCCGAATAGGCAGCTCAGAAAAAATGCATCACGCTCGTCAAGAAGAGGTTTGGGTTCACTGCCGAATAGGCAGCTCAGAAATGATAAGCGGAGCCTGCGTTATCCCTGGCAGCGTTCACTGCCGAATAGGCAGCCAAACCCATGGATACCCTTATGGGGTATCCATGGGCTATTTCATTCAGTCAAACGAACAGGGTAATTGGCATGACTTGTCAGAAATGACATTGCCATTTTGGTCAATCTGAAAATGTATGCGGAAAGCTGTTCCAGCAGGATATGGACGTGGCCCAATCCAATCGACTGGATGAATTGAAGGAGTCTCTTCATCGCTCATTGCTGACCTGAATACGGTCAACCCCATCTCGCTGCCAGCAGACTCGCCTGGATATATTCGCGTTGTTTGTGTTTCGCCGGGAGAAATATTAACCAGTGATGTTTTATCCTCCCCTGCCATAAACTCCACTACCGACAATGGCTCAGCTCCTTTAGGAGCAACAAACTCAACCTCCACATAACTCACCGGGCCTGCAAGCCGGAAATACCACCACGTTACTGCCAGTGCGGAAATAACTAGCCCTATTACGTATTTCATCGCTCGTCCCTGAACACTATTTAAGTGGGCTGTTTAAAATGCTGCTCACCAATACACTGGCCGATGGCCCACCGGGGAACTTGCGATACAGATTAATACCTATCTGAATTGAAAGACGATCATTGGCATCATCAAAATCGCGCAACGTACCTGCCAGCGGAGCTTTTCTCTTCGGTAGCCTGTGACGCAGCACATCACTTCCAATTTGTTCCAGCCCAGCCCCATCTAAAAGCGCTGGAGCACTAAAGCCTGCGGCTGTACCAATAAAACCATAATGGATATTTGACCAAATATCGTAAAAGTACCTGCGCCCTTTCCAGCCATGAAACTCTTGCTTAACCGGATCACGCAGGTGGAAACAGCGGCTAATTACCGGTTTATGATCCCAGCGGCTATCTTGTGCCACCATTTTGGTCCAGATCATCATCGCTGCTTCCCGCGCGGTGACACCTTTGGCCTTGTCTTTACTCCACTCCAGTAACCAGCTAATTCCCCAGCTTTTCATTTCACGGTTATGGTTGAGAAAGTAATCGGCGGAGTGGTTAAGATGCTTCATTGCCTGCACCTCTTTACTTCGCAGGTTCTGACGGATCTCCCGTGCCATATATTCAGCAATCGGAGTCAGTTCATCAAGGTACGGCTGACCTGCTGGATTGCTAGTGACAGGCAGACCTGTAGGTGTCGGGCACGTGCTAGGCTGGCTCATGCAATGTCCTTTTACCAAACGATTGAGCACAAAGGGTTCCGGTGGGTTGCTCCTCAACCCGGCGGGCACCGTAACATAGCCGTTGAGGTTGACAACCTGTCCGAAGATCCAGCTGCGACATCAATAATCGCACTCCCCAAACGCCTCGCCAACCGCTGCCACGACCCGCTCTGCTCATCTGCAAGTAAAGCAAATTCCCTGCCCCGCCAATTGGACATACGCTTTCGCTCCCCTCCAGCACCCACTTCACAATCTCCCGCTTCACATATTCAGCACGTCATCCTGAGCGTCAAACGGCAGAGTGGAGCGTATACCTGATCCACATCGTCCCAACCTTATTTACCTCTTTACAAACGTTGCCCTTATACGCCCACTGGGCTATAGATTTCAGCTCACCCAGTAGACGGCAACGCCATCATGGAAGACTTCAGCCCCTCCGATCTCAAGACCATCCTGCACTCCAAGCGCGCCAATCTGTACTACCTGCAACACTGCCGGGTACTGGTCAACGGTGGTCGGGTGGAATACGTGACCGATGAAGGTAAACGCCAGCTGTACTGGAATATCCCTATCGCCAATACCACCACCCTTCTGCTTGGCACCGGCACGTCCATTACTCAGGCCGCCATGCGTGAGCTGGCCAGGGCTGGAGTAATGGTTGGCTTCTGTGGCGGTGGCGGTACGCCGCTGTTCAGCGCCAATGAGATGGATATTGAAGTGGCATGGTTTTCCCCGCAGAGCGAATACCGCCCGACCGAATACCTGCAGCACTGGGTGCGATTCTGGTTTGCCGATGCGCTACGCCTGCAGGCGGCCAAAACCTTTCAACTGGCACGGCTGGAACGTATCCGCCAACAGTGGCTGCACGACAGGGTGCTGAAAGACGCCGGTTTTAACCCCGATAGCCAGACGCTACAGCACGCACTGAACCAATCTGCCGAAGCGATCAAAGCCGCCCCCGACCACACCTTTCTGCTCACGGAAGAGGCCCGGCTAAGCAAACGGCTGTTCAGGCTGGCAGCCACCACGACCCAGTACGGTGACTTTGTGCGTGCCAAACGGGGCGGTGGCACTGACCCGGCTAACCGCTTTCTCGATCACGGTAACTATCTGGCTTATGGCCTGGGCGCTACCGCCTGCTGGGTGCTCGGCCTGCCCCACGGGCTGGCGATACTGCACGGCAAAACCCGTCGCGGCGGGCTGGTGTTTGACGTGGCCGATTTAGTCAAAGACGCCATCATCCTGCCGCTGGCCTTTCTCTGCGCTATGAACGGCGATGAAGAACAAACCTTCCGTCAGCAGTGCATCGAGGGGCTAACCCGCAGTGAAGCGCTGGACTTTATGATCGACACCCTCAAAGCCACCGCTGAACAGCTGGGCCAGCAAGCGCAGGCGGAGCCGCAGGGATGAATATTCTGCTGATTTCTCAGTGCGATAAACGCGCACTCAAGGAAACCCGGCGGATTCTCGACCAGTTCGCCGAGCGTCGCGGCGACCGCACCTGGCAAACTGCCATCACACAGGCCGGGCTGGATACTCTGCGCAAGCTGCTGCGCAAATCTGCCCGGCGCAACACCGCGGTGGCCTGCCACTGGATACGAGGTCGCGATCATAGCGAGCTGATGTGGATTGTCGGCGACGGTAGCCGCTTTAACCTGCAAGGTGCTACGCCCACCAACAGCACCGAGCGGGACATGCTGCGTCAGGATGATGAAAACGACTGGCACTGCGGCGAAGCCATCTACCTGCTGTCGGCACTGGCGGCCCTGATGCATGATCTGGGTAAAGCCTGCCACGCCTTTCAGCAGCGTTTACAAGGCCAGCTGACGGAGCGCAACCGCTACCGCCATGAATGGATTTCCCTGCGGTTGTTTCTGGCCTTTGTCGGTCAGGACAGCGATGAGCAGTGGCTCAACCGGCTGCTTACCCCCGGCACGGAAGACGATCAGCGCTGGCTGGCCAATCTGCAACGGGACGGGCTGGATGCCAACTGCCGCAAACCCTTTGAACACCTGCCACCGCTGGCGACGGCCATTGGCTGGCTGGTGCTTAGCCATCACCGCCTGCCTGCTCATCCTGCTTTTGACGACAAGCACCAGCAGTGTTGGCTAGGCGCAAAACCTGATGGCCTCAACAGCGCTGGCTTACAGCAGCTGTTGCAGAACATCGACGCCCGCTGGAATGAAGTGGTCAGCGATAGCACGGCGAGCGAACTGGCCGCCTACTGGCAGTTTGACCACCCGCTGCCTGCGCTCACGCCGCTGTGGCGTAAACGGGCGGCCCGTCTGGCTCAGCGTTTGCTGCGCTGCCAGCAGCGTGGCGATGGCGCCGTCTGGCTGAATAGCCCCTATATCATGCATCTGTCGCGGCTCACCCTGATGCTGGCCGACCATTACTATTCCTCCTTGAGCGTTATTCCTCCATCGCCGAACGCCCCCGCGGGCCTCACAACGGTCAAACACCCGCAACGGGTCAGTGGCGAAAAAGACTACCCGCTGTTTGCCAACACCCTGCGCAAAACCGGCGGTATGAATCAGCCGCTGGATGAGCACCTGCTGGGCGTCTGTGCCCATGCCAGTCTGGTCAGCCATGCGCTGCCCGGAGTAGAACGCCAGCTACCCCGTCTCGCCCGCCATCGTGGCTTGCGCCGCCGCAGTGACAGTCTGCAGTTTCGCTGGCAGGACAAGGCTGCCGATATGGCATCGGCCCTGCGTGAGCGTTCCCGCCAACAGGGGTTGTTTGTGGTCAATATGGCCTCCACCGGCTGTGGCAAAACCCTCGCCAATGGCCGCATCGCCTATGCGCTGGCTGATCCGCAACAGGGCGCACGCTTTACCATTGCGCTGGGCCTGCGCACCCTTACCCTGCAAACCGGCAATGCCCTGCGTGACCGATTGCATCTGCAGGATGATGAGCTGGCGGTACTGGTCGGCGGCAGTGCCCACCGGGAATTGCAGGAGCACTATCAGCAGCTGGCCGAACAGAGCGGTTCGGCCTCAGCGGCCTCACTGTTAGAAGAAGACAACCACCTGCGCTTTGATGGCAACAGCGACAGCCATCCGCTGCTGTCGCGCCTGATGCTGGAAGGTCGCAGCCGCCAGCTACTGGAAGCCCCTATTCTGGTCTGCACCATTGATCACCTGATGCCTGCGACCGAGAGCCTGCGTGGCGGCGGGCAGATACTGCCGATGCTGCGACTGCTGAGCAGCGATCTGATTCTGGATGAGCCAGATGATTTCGATCTGGCCGACAGCCATGCCCTGACCCGGCTGGTGTACTGGTGTGGCCTGCTCGGCAGCCGTCTGCTGCTGTCATCAGCGACCCTGCCGCCTGCACTGATTCAGGGGCTGTTCGATGCGTACCGTCAGGGTCGGGAAGAATATCAGCAGCAGCGTGGCCAGCCGGGGCTGCCAGTGGATATTTGCTGCGCCTGGGTCGATGAGCATCAATGTCTGGCGGCCGACTGCGCCACGGCGAGTGTGTTTGAGCAGGCTCATCTGGGGTTTGCCAGACAGCGCTATCAGCGGCTGGCACAGCAGGAGGCTCGCCGCCTCAGCCAGTTGCTGGCGATGCCCGCACCTACTCTGCGCCCTGAAGAAATCGGCCCGGCACTCGCGCCGCTGTTACTGGAGGCCATGCGGTCGTTGCATCTGTCTCATGCCGAAGCAGACCCCCGGAGCAGCAAACAGGTGAGTTTTGGTCTGATCCGCATGGCCAATATCGAACCTTTGATCGAGGTGGCGCTGGCCCTGTTTCAGCAGGCACTGCCGCCCGACTGGCGCCTGCACCTGTGCGTCTACCATGCACAGTTCCCGCTCTTTCTGCGCTCCGCCATCGAACACCGGCTGGATCAGGCGCTGAATCGGCGCACCCCGGCCGCGGTATTTGAGCTGGCGGACATTCGCCAGCGCCTCGACAGCTCCCCAGAAACCCACCAGCTGTTTGTGGTGCTTGGCAGCCCGGTGACAGAAGTGGGCCGTGACCATGATTACGACTGGGCGATTGCTGAGCCGTCATCCATGCGCTCACTCATTCAGCTGGCAGGGCGCATCCGTCGCCATCGGCCAGGTAGCTGCAAGACAGCCAATCTGCTGATCCTCGATACCAATATCAAGCATCTGCGCGACCCCGCTCAGGCGGCCTTCTGCCATCCCGGCTATGAAACACCCAGCACCCGCCTTAACAGCCATCGACTGGCGGAGATTCTGACGCTGGAGCAATACCACAGCATTGATGCCCGCCCACGACTACTGGAGCGAGCACCGCTGCAACCACGCAGCAATCTGGTCGATCTGGAGCATCAGCGCACCCGCGATACGCTGGTTATGCCATCCGCACCGGCTGCTGCGCCTGCAGGCAGGCGCAGCCCTCGCACAGGTGCCACCGCGCAGTGGATACCCCCTCTGGGTGCTTACAGTTGCTGGAGTATCCCGCATATCAGCCTGACCGCCGTGCTGCCGCAATGCTTCCCGTTTCGAGAGGACAGTCAGCGTTATCAGGAGCTGGTGTTTCTGCCGGATGACGAAGAGGAAGCCCTGCTGTGCCATGAAGTGGACCGCAGCGACAGGCTAAACCCGAACTACCTGCTGATCGACGGCAGCCAGCTGCACTACTACGGAACAGAGCTCTTCAGCAGCCCCTGGGGTGACACCGACTTGCTGGCCGCCCTGACCGGGCTGGCTGAGTCGCTGGAAATCAGCCTGAGCCAGTGTGCAAAGCGTTTTGCCACTATTCGCTTACCAGCAAATCAGAACGGCTGGCACTTTCACCCAGTGCTGGGGTTCAGGAAAAGGAGATAACTGGAGGGGAAGCAACCGGCTACACAATGTAGCCGGGCCGATCTTAGCTGCCTATTCGGCAGTGAACATACCCACGGAGTTCGCGAATATACTTTTCTGAGCTACCTAGACGGCAGTAAAAGCTGGAAAACGCTAGCACTGATTAAACTCAAGAACAAATTTCTTGTTGCATTCAACTGAGTCCTCTGATTCAATTTGCTCAAGAAACAGCCTACCCTTTACCCACAGTGATTGCGAATATACTGGATACTTTATATTAATAGTCCATGGATGCTGGCGGCATCCATGGACTACATCAAAGCAACTTGGCTGAGGGGCCAAACCTAATTCCGGGGTTTGACGGAATAAGGAGGTAATCCATGTGATCGGCAACCACACCACCAGAAGAGTCTGAACAATCAACATCGTTCATCACTCTGGCTAACGCCCCTACTTGCCGGGAATGAGGCAGAAGGAGGATAGACGTGTGACTAACTATCACATGATCAGAAGAGCATAAGGCGGGGAAACCCGCCTTTTAGCTATCCGATGCGGTGTTGCTTCGGAGCCATTCTAACCAGTTCAACTGTCTAACCCAAACATGGATTTTTGCAGAGGTTACAGTATGCCCGCCTCAAACAAGGACGAGAGCGACAAGCTCCGCGCCCTGATCGCTGCCTTTATCAAGGAGCGGCTGGATGCCAAGCTCGACAAACTCTCGGCAGATGACCCGAAATATCAGGCGCTCACCGCCCAATACCAATACAGCAGCTGGCTTGAGGATGCCGCCCGCCGCGTAGGGCAAATTCAGAGTGTCACCCATACCCTGAAAGCCATTCATCCTGATGCCAGGGGGACCAACCTGTATGTTTCCCCCTCTGATTTAACCGGGCACAGCGTGCTTGGCAGCCATGATCTGCCAGTCAGTTTTAGTGCGGATGTGGTCGGCAACGCCGCGGCACTGGATGTCTACAAGTTGCTGAAACTCGCAGGCGACGATGGCCGCACCCTGCTCGACCGGGCACTGGCTCAGGACACGGCCTTAAAAGCCGCGCTCAGTGATGACCCTGAACAGGCACAACAGTGGCTAGATGCCTTTGCCGGGCTGGTTGCCAGCCGTGGCGGCAGTGCCAGCCATCAACGGGCCAAACAGGTCTACTGGCTGACCGGCAACGACCCGCTGAACGACGAGCACTATCATCTGCTCGCCCCCCTTTATGCCAGCTCACTCAGCCATCAGGTGTTTCAGCAGATCAACAGCCATCGCTTTGGCGAAGAGGCCAAAGCCGCACGAGAAGCGCGTCGCAAAGGTGAACAGCACGCAACTGGTTACTACGACTACCCGGCTCTGGCAGTGCAAAAACTGGGCGGCACCAAACCGCAGAATATCAGCCAGCTCAACAGCGAACGGGGCGGTAACAACTACCTGCTGGCCTCACTTCCCCCCAGCTGGGACCGCAACCTGCTGACACCACCGTTGCGCACCGACTCGGTCTTCCCGCGCTTTACCCGGCGCCCAGAAGTCCGGCTGACCGTGCGCCAGCTGCGTGTACTGCTGCTGGGTGACCCGCCCAAGAACGTGCAGACACGGGAAACACGCTTTTCCCTCACCTCCCGGCTGGTGGATGAACTACTGCAGTTCGGTGCCGAATGCTGGCAGTTACCGCCCGGCTGGAGCGCGCAGCCAGAGTGCCGACTGGTGGAAGCTGAAACCCTGTGGCTTGACCCGTACCGGGCGAAGGACGACGAGGCCTTTGCTGCCAGGTGGCGCCAGGGAGACTGGCAACAGGAAATCTGCCAGCGCTTTGCCAGCTGGCTGAACAGGCTATTGCGCATCGCTGAATTGCCGGTCGCTGACCCGGAGCACAAGCAGTGGAGCAAGGAGGTCAAACTCACCGATGACTGGCGTGAATGGCTGAAACATCTTGAGCAGGAGCTGGATCAATTGCAGAAGGAGCTGAGCTATGAATGAGCAGGGCTTACTGATCATCCCGCGGCTTCGGGTGCAGAATGCCAACTGCATATCCAGCCCGATGACCTGGGGCTTCCCGGCCATTACCGCTTTCACCGGGCTGATGGTGGCACTGGAGCGTAAGGTACATGAGCACACCGGGCTGGAGTTTCTCAGTGTCGGGGTGATCTGCCATCACTTTGCTGCACAGGTCACCACTGGTGGCTATACCCGCACGTTCTGCCTGACACGTAACCCGGTCGATAAAGACGGCAGCACTGCCGCCATCGTCGAGGAAGGCCGTGCCCATCTTGAAATTACGCTGGTCTTTGGGGTTGCTGGCAGCGGCATGGCCGCCAGTGAAGAGCAGCGCCAGCAGGCGGCCCGCCATTGCGCCGACGTGCTGGCAACCCTGCGCATTGCCGGCGGCAGCGTGTTACCTGCGGAGCCCGGCACCCCCGGCTACTACCAGCAGCCAACGCTGAAAAGCCTGAGCGATAACCCGGATCAGCGTGCCAGTGAATTCCGCAGCCTGCGCCGCCAGTGGCTGCCAGGATTTGCGCTGGTATGTCGCGATGACCTACTCTCTGCGCGACTGCACGAGCTGCAGCAGAGTCAGCCCGAAGCCAGTCGCATCGATGCCTGGCTTGATCTGTCGCGCCTGCATATCCGCCCACGCCCTGCAACAGAACAGACTCAGGCACCGGCAACCCCAGCGACTGATAAAGTGGAATGGGAGGCCAGCCGCCCACCCGGCTGGCTGGTGCCGATTCCTGTTGGCTTTGGCGCACTGTCGCCCCTGCATCAACCCGGAGAGGTCGCCCATGCCCGCGATATGACGGTGCCCTTCCGCTTTGTTGAAAGCCTGTACTCCATCGGCCAGTGGCTGAGCCCGCACCGGCTACAAAGCCCTGAACAGCTTCTGTGGTACAGCACTCACGACGACAGCAGCGGCCTTTACCGCTGCCAGAATGACTACTCCCCCTCTCACATCACCGACTTTGCTTAAGTAAAAGGAACCTCACGATGGCAACTACCCCTGTAAAAACCGCTTCCGTACTGGCTTTCGAGCGCAAGCTGGACCCTTCTGACGCTTTGCTGTTTGCCGGTAACTGGGATCAACGCGATAACAGCGCCGACTGGCAAGGTATTCCCATCCGGGAAAAATCCATTCGCGGCACCATTTCCAACCGTCTGAAAACTAAGGATCAAGACCCGGCCAAGCTGGATGCGGCCATTGAAAACCCCAACCTGCAGACAGTCGATATTGCCGCCCTGCCCAGTGATGCCGATACCCTGATGGTGCGCTTTACCCTGCGTGTGCTGGCCGGTGCCGGTACGCCCTCAGCCTGCAATGACAGTGACTATCGCACCAAACTGCTAAACACGGTCGCCAGCTATACCGAGCAATACGGCTTTAGCGAACTGGCTGGCCGCTACGCCTGCAACCTGGCCAATGGCCGCTTCCTCTGGCGCAACCGCATGGGTGCCGAGCAGGTCGAAGTAGTGGTCAGTCATCTGGTCGAGGGCAAAGCGACCAAGCGCTGGACCTTCGATGCACTGAGCTTGTCCCTGCGCCAGTTCGATAGCAGCGACAATATCGCTGAGCTGACCCGCCTGATAGCTGACGGGCTGGCCGGTAAACACCATGTACTGCTCTCCGTCACCGCCTTTGTGCGTATGGGTGCCGGGCAGGAAGTCTTCCCCTCGCAGGAGCTGATCCTCGACAAGGGCAGCAGCGGCAAGAGCAAAACCCTGTATCACGTCAGTAACATTGCCGGTATCCATTCACAGAAAATCGGCAACGCCCTGCGCACCATCGACACCTGGTATCCCAATGACAGCGGCGATGCACTCGGCCCCATTGCGGTCGAACCCTATGGCTCCGTCACCACTGAAGGCAAAGCCTATCGCCAGCCCAAAGCCAAAATGGACTTCTACACCCTGCTGGATAACTGGGTCACGGAAGACAAGGTGCCCGCACTGGAGCAACAACACTTTGTGATGGCCACGCTGATTCGTGGCGGCGTGTTCGGTAAGGCGGACTGACCATGGACCACTACCTTGATATCCGCCTGCGCCCTGACCCGGACTTTACCCCGCCGCAGTTAATGAGTGCGCTCTACAGCAAACTGCACCGTGCCTTGGTGGCCGGCCAGCATGATGCCATTGGTGTCAGCTTCCCGCTGATGGAACAGCAACGCGCCGGGCTGGGCGGCGTACTGCGCCTGCACGGTAATGCCACCGCACTGGACCAGCTAATGAGCCAGCCATGGCTCAGCGGTATGCATGACCATGTGGAACTCAGCGCATTGCTACCCGTTCCCGCTGATGCCAAGCACCGCACCCTGCGGCGAGTACAGGCGCAAAGCAATCCTGAACGCCTGCGTCGCCGACTGGCCAAACGCCATCACCTGAGTGAAGCCGAAGCCAGAGAGCGCATCCCTGATTCAGTGGCTCAGCAACTGAAACTGCCCTATCTGCAACTTCGCAGTAACAGCACCGGTCAACACTTCCGGCTGTTTCTGCAACTGAGTGCAGAGCAGGCAACACCACTCACAGGCACGTTCAACAGTTACGGCCTAAGCCAGACGGCCAGCCTCCCCTGGTTCTGACCCTTTTTTCCGGGCCTCTTATTGAGCCTATAAAAATCAAAGGGTTACGGCACACAACAAAAAAAGGGTTGTGCGCCGTTTAAAGGGGTTTGCTCTTTAACAATCAGGAAGTTAGGTTAGACAGGCTCTAGTTCACTGCCGAATAGGCAGCTCAGAAACTCGTCGGCGCTTTTCCTATCCGGTGCAGGAGTTCACTGCCGAATAGGCAGCTCAGAAAGTCAGCGAGCACGTATCTGACGAAACCAAGCAGTTCACTGCCGAATAGGCAGCTCAGAAATGGTACCGCGTAGCAGATGGTCTGCAATAATCGTTCACTGCCGAATAGGCAGCTCAGAAAGGTCTGACTTGTCGTCTCAGTGAGCTTCTCAGGTTCACTGCCGAATAGGCAGCTCAGAAAGTCATGGTACCACCGCCAACCGTGAACAGCCCGTTCACTGCCGAATAGGCAGCTCAGAAATATTTGATTAAATGGTTCATCTGACCTATTTGTGTTCACTGCCGAATAGGCAGCTCAGAAAATAGACAGCTTCAACTGCGGCCATCGTCCATTGTTCACTGCCGAATAGGCAGCTCAGAAAGGGCTGCGAGTCAAGTTTACGCAGTCGTTATAGTTCACTGCCGAATAGGCAGCTCAGAAACTTCTGCCATGGCCTGCTGCCAGTCAGCGGTGGTTCACTGCCGAATAGGCAGCTCAGAAATGATCGCATGGCTTGTCTCCTGGTAATAAAAAGTTCACTGCCGAATAGGCAGCTCAGAAATGCTGGCTGCGGTGCGGGCGGCCGCTACTCAGGTTCACTGCCGAATAGGCAGCTCAGAAAGCCTGAGCCGTCTTATTCGGTTTGGTGCAGAGGTTCACTGCCGAATAGGCAGCTCAGAAATTGATGGAATGGTCCACCATCTGGGCAACGGAGTTCACTGCCGAATAGGCAGCTCAGAAAAGTGATGTCAGCGGCGGCCAGCTGTCGGTTGATGTTCACTGCCGAATAGGCAGCTCAGAAAATCTGAGTGCGGGAAAACGTGGACGCTGCAAAGTTCACTGCCGAATAGGCAGCTCAGAAATGACGGCCAGTGAACTGGTACGCCTCGATCCAGTTCACTGCCGAATAGGCAGCTCAGAAATTGCGCCCTTTGTCTTTGCGGATCAGTACAGAGTTCACTGCCGAATAGGCAGCTCAGAAAGCAGAGAGGCAATGAAAAAAGTACTTGAGGTGGTTCACTGCCGAATAGGCAGCTCAGAAAAGCGAGATCAATGTGATTGGGTCCATGAAGATGTTCACTGCCGAATAGGCAGCTCAGAAATCACCATGCGGCTCCCAGTCAGAAAGGCCCTCGTTCACTGCCGAATAGGCAGCTCAGAAAGCCCGGTAGACAGGCGCTCCATCACCGTCATCGTTCACTGCCGAATAGGCAGCTCAGAAATTCTGCCGCTGTCGCCCGCGCTACTTCGTCCGGTTCACTGCCGAATAGGCAGCTCAGAAAAGGCACTATAAGCGCTGGTCCAGGTCGCTCCGGTTCACTGCCGAATAGGCAGCTCAGAAACAGTCATCAGGATAAAGCCCTTCAAGACGCCTGTTCACTGCCGAATAGGCAGCTCAGAAAGTTGAATCTCTGGCGGCCACTATCGAGCAATTGTTCACTGCCGAATAGGCAGCTCAGAAATGCTATCAGGATGCGGGAGAAACCATTACGCCGTTCACTGCCGAATAGGCAGCTCAGAAACTGCTTTTGAAGCCTCATCGCGAAACCAGGAAGTTCACTGCCGAATAGGCAGCTCAGAAATTCACTATTGGCATCAGCAGGTGACCAATGTAGTTCACTGCCGAATAGGCAGCTCAGAAATGAGTCAATGCCGTTCGCAACTCAGGACCATGGTTCACTGCCGAATAGGCAGCTCAGAAATGACGTCATGCGCGGTTACTCTGTAGCAGAGGGTTCACTGCCGAATAGGCAGCTCAGAAAGACGCCCTGTTTTATCATGCTGACGCCGAGAAGTTCACTGCCGAATAGGCAGCTCAGAAATATCGGCGCCAGCAGTGAGCCACATAGCGATAGTTCACTGCCGAATAGGCAGCTCAGAAATACACTATTAATTGGTGGTTCCGCTGCAGGAAGTTCACTGCCGAATAGGCAGCTCAGAAATAATAACTCTACAGTCACTATTAACCTCCCTCGTTCACTGCCGAATAGGCAGCTCAGAAAAGTATTCGCCAGGCTGGTTGGGCACTGGATGCGTTCACTGCCGAATAGGCAGCTCAGAAATTGCCGCGCAGCGCCAGGGCCAGTAACTCCGCGTTCACTGCCGAATAGGCAGCTCAGAAAAGCTGGCTGAACGTCTGAATACACTGGCCGCCGTTCACTGCCGAATAGGCAGCTCAGAAATGGGTAGTACGCTACGGGATTACCGATATCTAGTTCACTGCCGAATAGGCAGCTCAGAAATAACAGTTTCGGGTCAGCGTCGGCTTTCTTGCTGTTCACTGCCGAATAGGCAGCTCAGAAATTCTGTGCTGCAATCTTCCGACCCCTGGATTGGTTCACTGCCGAATAGGCAGCTCAGAAATTGCGTCAAATGTGACGGGGCAGTCGGACCCGGTTCACTGCCGAATAGGCAGCTCAGAAAAGCGCACGTCAGTCGCGTGCTTCGGGGCTTGCGTTCACTGCCGAATAGGCAGCTCAGAAAAGAGTCGAGCGTGAGACTCCAAGGCGAAAAGAGTTCACTGCCGAATAGGCAGCTCAGAAATAAGAGATTTACACCTGAAACGTAGGAACGACGTTCACTGCCGAATAGGCAGCTCAGAAAGAAAAGCAAAATGACGGCGTTGATCGTTTTGCGTTCACTGCCGAATAGGCAGCTCAGAAACAGGTGATGGGCGTGCTGGCGCTGTATTATCTTGTTCACTGCCGAATAGGCAGCTCAGAAATTTAGAAACTAGATGCTGTTGAATGGTTTCTAGTTCACTGCCGAATAGGCAGCTCAGAAATGCCCCTGAAACCACAAAAGTCCTATCGCAGCGTTCACTGCCGAATAGGCAGCTCAGAAATGCCGCCGCTCAATGGCGCCATGGGGCAACACGTTCACTGCCGAATAGGCAGCTCAGAAAGTACCGCACGGCACAGTGTGGCCCGCGTCACCGTTCACTGCCGAATAGGCAGCTCAGAAACAAGTCATCACGCTGGGATGACGTGCAGAAAGGTTCACTGCCGAATAGGCAGCTCAGAAATGTGCTGCTGCTTTTTTAGCAGTGTTAGCGCGGTTCACTGCCGAATAGGCAGCTCAGAAAAATCGTGCCACTCTTTTGCACTTTATTGACGGTTCACTGCCGAATAGGCAGCTCAGAAAGTGCTGCTATCGAGCGACTGCTGCACCTGGCTGTTCACTGCCGAATAGGCAGCTCAGAAAAGTTTAGGAATACAGCGCTGCATTAAAGTCATGTTCACTGCCGAATAGGCAGCTCAGAAATGAGTCGTCGGCGAGATCTAAAGCGGTCAATCGTTCACTGCCGAATAGGCAGCTCAGAAATGCTGGCCCAGCAGGAGCAGGCAGAGAAAACCGTTCACTGCCGAATAGGCAGCTCAGAAAATATATGGTTCTATGTTTTGCGCCATGTAACCGTTCACTGCCGAATAGGCAGCTCAGAAATCCAAAGAGTTAGGTAACGCTAAGAACGTTTCGTTCACTGCCGAATAGGCAGCTCAGAAATGAATCGGTTATCGATTTAAGCGCCTTTTTTAGTTCACTGCCGAATAGGCAGCTCAGAAAACGGCGACGCACCAGAGCCTATGCTGAAACCGGTTCACTGCCGAATAGGCAGCTCAGAAAAGTCCTGCTTACTTTGCAGCAATGACCGAATAGTTCACTGCCGAATAGGCAGCTCAGAAAATGTCATAAAAAGAGGCGATCATGAGCGATACGTTCACTGCCGAATAGGCAGCTCAGAAATGCCGGTTATGGCTACGCTGGAGGCTGCTGAAGTTCACTGCCGAATAGGCAGCTCAGAAATCCACGCGTTTCACGATTGAATACATAGAGCAGTTCACTGCCGAATAGGCAGCTCAGAAACAGCATTGGGCGCGTCAGTGACCAATGGAACACGTTCACTGCCGAATAGGCAGCTCAGAAAAGTAGGCCGCTCGGCCCTCGAGGGTTTCTGGAGTTCACTGCCGAATAGGCAGCTCAGAAAGACAGGGCCATTCATTGCGCCGTAGGCTTGCTGTTCACTGCCGAATAGGCAGCTCAGAAAAAAATGGACACGCTGCATGGTGACGCCCGCTTGTTCACTGCCGAATAGGTAGCTCAGAAATGCCCCGGACAACAGTGACTGATCCTGGCCTCGTTCACTGCCGAATAGGCAGCTCAGAAAGCCGGGTGTAGCGCTCGTTGAGTGCATGCAAGGTTCACTGCCGAATAGGCAGCTCAGAAATTGCCGCGCAGCGCCAGGGCCAGTAACTCCGCGTTCACTGCCGAATAGGCAGCTCAGAAATACATGGAGCAGCAGCAAGGCTTCACCGTGGAGTTCACTGCCGAATAGGCAGCTCAGAAAACCAAGTGGTATCTGGCAGCCCGGCAGGGCACGTTCACTGCCGAATAGGCAGCTCAGAAAAACACGCAAGAAAATAAAGAAGCCCATGATCAGTTCACTGCCGAATAGGCAGCTCAGAAAAGCTACACCGGTGGAGGTAGTAACGCCCTGAGGTTCACTGCCGAATAGGCAGCTCAAAAAATACATGGGAATACTGAATGTCTGCTGCCAGAGTTCACTGCCGAATAGACAGTTTGTTTTGAAAACAGGCCGGGCCTTAGCCCAGCCTGGCTGCCAGCTGACGGTACAGCTCGGTATGTCGGTCCTGCTCCACACACAGCCCAAGCATATCTTCGATAAAACAGTGCAATGCTCTTTGCTCCATGCGCTCAATGCCCTGACGCTGATAATCCACCAGATGGTGATAGCGTGACGCGGCCCCCAGATCACCGAACAGCAGATGACCTGCGGGGTTAACCAGCACATTGTGGGCGTACAGATCACCGTGGCTGATGCCACATTGGCGCAGGTGTGCCACCACGCTTTCCATCTGTTCGACAAAGCCGCTGATGGTCGCGATGTCGAAGGACTGACCCGCCGTGAAGACATCGCGGGTACAGCTGGCAAGGCTCGGTGGCTGGCCGAGATTGAGGTAGTCGGCAGGGATCAGCTCCATCACCAGCGCCTCCTGCAGCTCACCCGTTACCCGTGCCAGCGGTGTAACCATATTCGGATGCTGGCCGATGGACAGGCATGCTTCCAGCTCATCCAGCGGGTAGCCGTCACTGGTGACGTCCCCCTTGAATACCTTGATCGCCACCTGCTCGCTGCAGCCATGGGGGTTATGGCGCCATGAAGCGCGGCGGATCACCCCTGAGGCGCCCTGCCCCAGCACTTCGTGATGATACAGATCGTCTGCGGCCACCTGCGGAAATGCGTCGTGCGGCTGACGCTCGGCACAGAACGGGTTGCCGGAAAACGCCAGCCAGCTCAGCTGCGGCAGATCCAGCACCACATCGGGGAACTGCGGCAGTCGGTTGGCTGAGATGCGCAGCAGCTGCAACTGATGGCACTGGCTGAGGCTGCCGGGCAGCTCAGTCAGGCAGTTACCGGCCAGCATCAGCTTTTGCAGTCGGTGCAGTTGCCCTATTCGCTCCGGCAGTGCAGCAATCAGGTTATCGGTCAGGATCAGCCAGCGGGTTTGCACGGGGAGAGCCTCAGCCGGAACGGTTTCAATGCGATTACTTTTGAAGCCAATCATCTCCAGTTCCGCGCACTGGCCGAGGCACGCCGGCAGCTGACGAAAGCGGTTATTGGAACAGAAAATCACCTTCAGCCTGTGCAACCGGTGCAGGTCGTCTGGCAGCTCGCTCAGGGCGTTATTGCTGAGATCCAGGATTTCCAGGCTGTCGGCCAGGGAAAAAATCTCTGCGGGAAAGTGTGTCAGCCCTTCTGCCAGTTGCAGCCGGGTGACACCGTGAAGCTCGCCGGCCTGTAGTTGCGCCAGGGTATGCATGGGCCAATCCTTGTAGGTCTGCAGGTCAGATCAGTGGCTGTCGCGGGTCAGCTTGTCCAGATAACCCATGGCAAAGGCGGAAGCGACAAAGGTCATGTGGATAATGACGTACCACTTGAGATGCTCAGTGTCGTAGGTACTGGCATTCATGAAAATTTTCAGCAGATGAATGGAGGAAATAGCGACGATGGACGCAGCCACCTTGGACTTGAGGGTGGAAGAATCCAGCTTACCCAGCCAGCCCAGCTTCTCTTCTCCTTCGGGGATATCCAGACGCGAGACGAAGTTTTCATAGCCGCTGAACATCACCATCACCAGCAGGCCACCGACCAGTGACAGGTCAACCAGTGACAGCACCAGCAGCACCAGATCAGTCTCGGAGGTATCGAGTATATGTGGCAGGACGTGAAAGATTTCCTGAAAAAACTTAATCGTCAGTGCCAGCAACGCCAGACTCAGGCCCATATAAATCGGGGCCAACAGCCAGCGTGCGGCATACATGGTGCGTTCCAGATACTTTTCCATTGGGTTTCACTCTACCAAACCAGTTATCGATACTGCTTGTTGATCAACTGAGCTCAGAGCCTGTTGCTGATCCGCAGCGCTGAAAAGACCTGCGCCCGCCGGATCACGAACATGCTCTCAGGCTATCCAGCCTGCCTGCCATTGTGGCGGCCGCCTATGATAACGACTGCCCCATGACCGGCAAGCTACGATTGGCTTCAACTGTTATCTGCCGCCCTGTGCTCGGAATGTATGCTCAGAACGTACTCATGATCTCAGGATGTGGCCGGGCTGGAGCTCAGTGCTTCATCACCACTGCGTTCGGCTTTCTCAGCACTGGCCTGACTTTTCTCCTGTGCCTTGATCTGCACCTTCTCTTTTTCCTTTTCCACACCCATGTCGAACGACAACAGCAACCAGCCTGATCTGGGCTGAGGGCTGGCTTCATTGCTGAATATCTGCACTTCGCCCTTCGGCGTAATGGCAAATAACGGGCAGCGATCACTGCCGTGCTGGGCCTTCCAGGCCTCAAGGGTAAAGTCGTCCGACAGGCGGGTGGTACGCAGTCGGGCACCCTGACGAATCAGGCTGGCAAACTTGCTGTAAGTCAGCCCTTCACTGCCCCCCGTGGCGCCGAGATAACGGCCCTGATACTCCTCAGAAATCAGCTGTCTGGCCGAGGTCTGGGTATCCTTGCTGGTTTGCAGGGCGAAGATATTGCGGCGCCCGAATTCAGGGCGATAGCGCAGACTGGCCAGCACGTTCACTTCCCGCTGTGGGGACAGGGCGAGCATACGGCCATACCCGACCAGATCGAGATAGGTATCGGCATGACGTGACAGTGGATTGCCATGAAAGGTACGCAGCCCGGCCATGCGCGCCTCGCGGATATTTTCCCAGCTGGGGTCCACCATCAGTACCGGCACCTGATTCTGCTCCAGCAGCTTGGCCAGCTCCCGGGCGACGGTATTGGCACCGATAAAGATAAAGCCGCGAGGTTCAGGCTCAGCCACCCCCAGCCGCTTGGCCAGTGGCCGGGCAGTGGCGCTCTGGAACAGCACGGTACCGATGATGACGGCGAAGGACAGCGCCGACAGCACCTGTGCATCGGCCACGCCGTTCTGCTCCAGACGCAGGGCAAACAGGGCCGATACTGCCGCGGCGACGATCCCCCGCGGGCCAATCCAGGCGATCATGGCCTTGTCTTTCCAGCTCAGCTCCGATCCCCAGCTGCACAGCCAGACGGACACCGGCCGGACGATAAAGTGAATCACCAGTAGCAGCGCAATCGCAGGCGCTCCCAGCATCCACAGATCATGCAGATCCAGTCGCGCCGCCAGCAGAATAAACAGCCCGGAGATCAGCATCACCGTGAGGTTTTCCTTGAAGGACAGAATGCCCTCGATTTCTACCCCTTTCATATTGGCCAGCAGCATGCCCATGACGGTCACTGTCAGCAGACCGGACTCATGGGCCAGATGATTGGCGAAGGTAAAGGAGCCCAGCACCAGTGCCAGCGTCGCCAGCGCCTGCAGGTAGTCAGGCAGCCAGTGGCGACGCAGGGCCTGGCCAAGGGCATAGCCCGTCACCAGCCCGGTCAGGCCACCGACACCCACCACCTCGGCAAACAACAATGCGGTGTGCCACAGCGGACCGCCTTCCGCACTGCGGGAAATAATCCACTCGAAGACCAGTACCGCCAGCAGCGCACCGATAGGGTCAATGATGATGCCCTCCCAGCGCAGGATGTTGCCGATACGGGCGTTGACACGGATGGTACGCAGCATCGGCACAATCACCGTCGGCCCGGTCACCACCACCAGCGCCCCGAACAGCCAGGCCATATCCCAGTTGAGGCCGATCAGCCAGCGGGCAGCCAGTGCGATCATCGCCCAGGTCACCAGTGCGCCAAAGGTGACAAGCCTGCGCACGACTTTGCCGACGTCCTTGATCTGCGTGAGATGCAGGGTCAGGCTGCCTTCAAACAGAATGATGGCGACCGACAGTGATACCAGCGGGAACAGCAGTTCCTTGAACAGATAATCAGGCTGAATCCAGCCCAGCCCCGGGCCAAGCAGTACACCGGAGAGCAGCAAAAACAGGATCGCGGGCAACTTTACCCGCCATGCCAGCCACTGGCATCCCAGCCCCACCACGGCAATCAGCGCCAGTGCGCCAGCCACACTCATCGGCATATCCGAAATCCTATGTCTTTTGAGTCGAGGGTCATCATTCCACGGCAAACCGCCCTTGCCAAGCCAGCATGCTGCTTTGCAGCAGATGGTGAACAGGCACTATGGCTGCCGCAGGGTCAGGTAACCACCGACAATACGAGTCGCTGTAGTCATAGCGCAGAGCACGGCAAAGCCATAGGCCAGCGGCACAAAAGCACCGGGGAACAAGCAGAGCAGCACAAAGAACAGGATGGTTTCTGTTCCTTCGGTCAGGCCGCCCAGATAGTACAGCGACTTATGCACGGCCTGTGGCTGCACCAGCGAACGCCGGGCTGCCACCGCCGCAAAGGCTAAAAAGCTGCTGCCAGTGCCGACAAAGGCAAAAATCAGCGTCGCCGCTGCCGTCGCATTGGCAGGCTCCGCCAGAGCGAAGGCCCAGATCACGCCCGAGTAAATCAGAAAGTCGAGACAGATATCGAGATAGCCCCCGGCATCCGATGGCTGAGTCTGCCGCGCTACAGCCCCATCGAGGCCGTCGAGAAAGCGGTTGATCAACAGTAAGACCAGCGCCAGCTCAAAGTGCCCCAGGGTAATGGCCACCATCGCCATCAGGCCAAAGACGAAACCCAGCACCGTCAGCTGATCAGCACTGATTTCTTCCCGCCGGGCATGGTACGCCAGCACCTTCAACGGCGGCTGTACCCAGCGGCTGGTGTAGCGATCAAGCATGATTGGGCGCTCCTTCTACTAGGGAGACAGCAGGCCAGTGCAGCACCGTCGCCCCGGCAGGAATATCCTGCGGATCATGGGTAACCAGCAGGGTTGGCAGACCGCAGGCGCTAAGGTGGCCATAGACAAACTGGCGCATCTGCTCGCGCAGTGCCTGATCCAGCCGGTTGAAAGGCTCATCCAGCAACAAGGCCAGCGGCTCCGCCAGCAGGGTACGCATCAGGCTCACTCGCGCCCGTTGCCCACCGGAAAGTGTCAGCGGATCCCGCCCCGCCATGTCTGCCAGCTCCGCCTGCTGCAGTGCCTGCCCGACTCGCCGGTGCCGCTCACTCTGTGCATAGTGCCGCGGCACTGCCAGCAAAAGGTTGTCGTGCACATTGAGGTGAGGGAACAGCAGATCATCCTGTTGCAGCAGGCCGATACGCCGCCGCTCAGGGGGGAGATGATGTACCTCGGCACCGCCCAGCCGCAGTGAGCCTCTCGCATTGAACGGCCGGTTCAGCGTGCCGGTGATCCAGGCCAGCAGCGTGGATTTACCGCAGCCGCTGGGGCCCATCAGGGCAAGTAACTGCCCTCCCCCGATCTGCAGCGACAGCTCAAGGCACAGCAGGCGCTCTGCCACACTGAGGGTGACGCCCTGCAGCTGGAGTCCGCTGGTCAACGCTGAGGTCACGGTTCGCTTCTCCCTTTAACTATGTCTGGCTGTAACTATGTCTGGCTGCATCCCCTGCAATCCGGCGTAACGCCACTTCGGCCAGTACAGTGCCAGTGCAAATCCCAGCAGCGGCAGACTGAGCTGAGCAAAAGCATAGACGCCGATGACCCGCATGTCCCAGCTGCTGGCCAGACTGACCGCCTCCGTTGTCAGCGTCGGGAAGCGCCCGCTGCCGATATACAGGGTCAGCAGATACTGGCCATTACTGACGGCAAAACCCACCGCCAGCGCGGTCACCAGTGCCGGACTGAGAATCGGCCATTTGACCCGCCACAACGCCTGCCAGTAGCTCATGCCCAGCAGGCGGGCCTGCTGCTGATAGCGCGGGTCAAGGCCACGATAGCTATCCGCCAGACTCAGATACATGTAGGGCAAGACCACCAGCAGGTGCGCCCAGAGCAACGCCAGCGCCTGACCATCCCACCCTAGTCGCAACAACAGCCACTGCAAGCCAAAGGCATAGACCAGTTGCGGCAATAGCAGCGGCAACCATAACCAGATGCCCAGATACAGCGGGCGCTGCTGATGAACACTCCACTCCAGCCACAGCACACACAGCAGCAGGCCACAGCAGGCGCTGGCAAGGCCCAGCAGCAGGCTGTTACCCAGCAGCACAGAACCAGCCTGCCACAGGCTGAGCCAGTGCTGCGCCGTCCAGCTTTGTGGCCAGAGCGCGGGATACGGCCAGCGCCAGCTGAACGACCAGCACAACAACAGCAGCACTGCCAGCACCGTGCTGGCCACCAGCAGGCCGATCAGCAATGAGGCACTGTAGCGGCCCAGCTTGTGCCACCGGGCTGGCCATTGCCAGCGCCAGCCACTGCGGGTCAGCCTCAGCAACAGCCAGCGTCCGCCCTGCTCAAGGCCCAGCCACACCAGCAGGCTTAACAGCATCATCGCCAGCAGCAATAACGCTGCCGCACTGGCAGGCAGCCACTGCTGCACATCCGCATCCGCCAGCCAGCGCCAGATCAGCACGGCCAGTGTAGGCGGATTGCCCGGACCGATGATGGCCGCCATGTCCACATTGCTCAGACCATAGGCCAGTACCGCCAGGAGCGGTAAGCGTAACGCTGGATAGAGTGCAGGCCAGACCAGCAACAGCAATGCCTGTCCGGGGGGATAGCCCAGCGTCGCCGCCAGCTGGCTGCGTTTCCCCGCATCGGTGCGGGCCAGCGCACTGAGGGTCATCAGCAGCAGGAAGGGGGTTTCTTTCAATACCAGCGCCAGTATCAGGCTCACTCCTGAACTTCCCTGCACCCACGACCAGTCAGGTGGCAACCCACCATTGCGCCCCCCCACCAGCAGGCGCAGCAGCCAGCCCGAGGGTGCCAGCAACGCCATCAACCCGAAAGCCATGGCCGCATGAGGGATGGCCAGAATAGGCGCCAGCCAGCGCTGCAACCAGTGCAACTGACGCGGGCTGCGCAGCACCATCAGGATCAGCAGGGTCAGGGACAGACTGAGCAAGGTCGCCGCCCAGCCAGTCGTCAGGCTGAGCAGTATGGCGTGTGGCAGGGCGGGCAGTTGCAGGAGTGGCTGCCAGAGAGAAAGAGGGTCGGATGAAGCAGCTGAGCTAATAGCAGAGGAATTAATAAAGGGCTGCCAGCTGCCCAGCGACAGCAGCACGGTGCCCGTCAGCCCAAGCAACAGCGGGACGCCAAGCAGCAGGATGGCCAGACTGTGCAGCCCGGCAGACTGCCAGCACGGGCGCCATGGCCGCCGCGTCAATGGCCGTAACGCCGCTGCCACTCCTGCTCCAGCGCAGGCACCCAGCTGGCATGAGGCTCGGCCAGTACATGCCCCATCTCTTCCGCTGTCAGCGTCGCAGGCCCATGCTGGATGGCCTGAAAGCGAGCCTGATCTTCCGCCGACAACAGCTTCAGATCCAGCACCGTCGGATCGCCCCAGAAACTGGGGTCTTCCTTACGCGCCTGCGCTTCGGGCGACAGCAGGAAGTTGGCCACCACCTGTGCAGCCGCCTTGTGGTTGCTGTTGAACGGGATCGCCAGAAAGTGCGTGTTTGCCAGCGTGCCTTTATCGTGCACATAGGTGCGCACACTGCCGGGCAACTGCCCCGCCAGAATGGCGGCACTGGCCTCGTTAGGGTTAAAGCTCATGGACAGCAACAGCTCGCCACTGTCGAGCATATGGTTCATCACTTCTGCAGAAGCGGGGAAATCTTTGCCCTGATGCCAGAGATAGGGGTGCAGCTGATCCAGATAGTCCCACAGCGGCGCCGTTACTTCGGCAAAATCGGCCTCATCATAAGGCTGCAGCAGACGCATGGGGCGCTTCATGGTCTCAAGTAGTGCCTGCTTGAGAAAGGTAGTGCCCAGAAACGCCGGTGGCAGCGGGTAACTGACTCGCCCCGGATGCTCTCTGGCAAAGGCCAGCAGGGCTTCCATCGAATGAGGAGGCTGCTCAACGCGGGCACTGTCATAGAGGAACACCAACTGCGCCATGCCCCAGGGCGACTCCATGCCTTCTACCGGGATGGCAAAGTCGTGGCTGACGCTGGGCTTGCTGCGATCCACCCACTCATAGTTGGGCAGACTGGTGCTGAAAGGGCCGAACAGCAGGCCATTCTGCTTGAGGGTGCGGAAGTTCTCGCCGTTGACCCACAGCAGATCAACACTGCCCTGCTTCTCCCGCCCGGCGGCCTTTTCCGCCAGAATGCGGCCGACCACCGCGGAGGTGTCTGCCACCTTGACCAGTTTCAGGTTGATGCCATAACGGCTTTTCACTTCCGCCGCCGCCCAGCCAATGTAGTCATTGACGCGAGGGCTGCCGCCCCAGGCATTGAAGTACACTGTTTCACCCCGGGCATGCTTGAGCAGGGTGTTCCAGTCTTCGGCCTGAACGCTGATGGCAGCGCACAGGGTGACCAGCATCACCAGCAGACTCAGGCAGCTACGCCACATCCCTCTCATTGACCTCTCCTCCATGTGTGATAGCGCTCCAGCCACGGCAAGATCCACTGCGGTGTATGCTGACGCTTCCACACCCCGGCGACGTATTTGTTGGCCTCAGCCAGAGTAGGATAGATGTGAATGGTGCTGAGCACCTTGTTCAGGCCGATATTGTGCTTCATGGCCAGTACAAACTCGGCCATCAGCTCCGCGGCCTGATCACCTACGATGGTGACACCGAGAATGCGATCCTTGCCTGTCGCGGTCAGCACCTTGATCCAGCCATGACGACGGCCCTCGATGATGGCCCGGTCCAGCTCTCCCAGATCAAAGCGGCTGACCTCAAAGGCCACGCCCTGCAGCCGCGCCTGCTGCTCGGTCAGCCCCACCCGGGCAATCTGCGGATCGGTAAAGACCGCCATGGGCAGGTGCCGGTAGTCAACGCGATAACGTTTAACCAGACCAAACAGGGCGTTAACGCTGGCGTACCAGGCCTGATGGGCAGCCGCGTGCGTGTACTGATAAGGGCCTGCCACATCACCACAGGCAAAAATATGACGGAAGCGGGTACGCAGGAAGTCATCCACCTGCAAGGTGCCATCCGCGTTGCGCTCGATCCCCAGTGCCTCCAGCCCCATCCCTTCAGTATTGGCCTGCCGCCCGGAAGCCACCAGCACCCGGTCAAACTCCAGCGACACGGTATCCTCACTGGTTCCGTGCTGACGTAGCCAGGCACGGCGCGTGCCTTGCTCCTCACTGAAATGGGTGATTTCCGCCGCCAGATGCAGGCTGATGCCAAGGTCACGGCAGCGGCTCTGCAGGGCGACCGCTACCTCTTCATCTTCACGGGGCAACAGGCGCCCGGCGCGCTCAACGATCATCACCTCACTGCCAAAGCAGGCCATGGCCTGCCCCAGCTCGCACCCCACCGCACCGCCACCGAGAATCAGCAGGCGCTGAGGCAGTTCCCGCAGTTGCCAGAACGTCTCCGACGTCAGCGGGTCCATCTCCGTCAGCCCCGGAATCGGCGGCAGCGCCGGACGCGCGCCGGTGGCAATCACAATATTGCGGCTGGTCAGCTGTCGGTCTCCGACCTGCAGCTGCCATGGCGACAACAACCTTGCCTCACCGGCAATGCAGTCCACACCGAGGGTGGTGTAGCGCTCCACCCCATCATGAGGTGCTACCTGCTGAATGGTTTGCTGCACCCTCTCCATCACCTCGGCGAAGTCAAACTCCACCTGCGCGGAACGCAGGCCCAGGTTCCTCGCCTCAGTGGTCGCGGCCACATAATGCGCTGCGCGCAGCAGTGCTTTTGATGGCACGCAGCCGGTATGCAGGCAATCGCCCCCCATCCCGGCTTTTTCCACCAGCGCCACCCGGGCCCTGACCGCCGCAGCGATATAGCTGGTCACCAGACCCGCCGCACCGGCACCAATCACCACCAGGTTGTAATCATAATGAGCAGGTTTGGGCCACTGCCGCCGGTGGCGATAATCACGTAGCCACGACAGTGACCAGCGCGTCAGCAGTGGCAGCAGCCCCACTACCGCCAGCGCACTCAGCAACGGCAGCGACAGCACATCTGCCGGTGTGTTCAGCTCGGTCAGGCGGGCGCCGGTATAGACGTAAGCCACCGTGCCCAGCAACATGCCGATCTGACTCACCCAGGCAAAAGTCCAGACCCGCATGGAGGTCAGGCCCATCAGCAGGTTGATCAGGAAGAAGGGAAAGACCGGCACCATACGCAGGCCAAACAGATAAAAGACGCCATCGCGCTGGATGCCTTTATTGATGACCGCCATTTGCCGCTCGCAATGATGGCTGATCCAGTCACGCGCCAGATAGCGTGCCACCAGCATGGCCAGCACCGCACCGACGGTACTGGCGAACGACACCAGCACCGTGCCCCACAGCAGACCGAACATGGTCCCGGCAAACAGCGTCAGCAGTGTCGCACCGGGCACCGACAGCGCCGTCGCCAGTACATAGCCGAGGAAGAAAATAATACTGCTGCGCAGCGGATACTGACTGATCAGCGCCGACCAGGAGTCACGTTTCTGCCGCAGGAACTCCAGATCCAGATAAGACGACAGATCAAAATGCCAGGCCAGCACCAGCAACAGCATGACGAGAAGTACTAAACCAGCACGTCCCAGCTTCATCGATTCCCCTTAATAACTGTCTCACACACAAAACACACCTTGGCAGGCCGTCGAAAGTGCCAATTGTGGCGGCAATAGCGGTTTGCCGCCAGCCCGTTAGGTTCATAAGAACCTGTTCACGTTCGAAGTGAGACAGCAATGGGGAAAAATTTATCCCTGCTGAGGGAAATTGTTCTGATGCCGACGGGCAAGAATACGCAGCAATGCCGCATCCAGTGCCAGTCGCCCCGGTCCGCTGGCGGCCAGCACCGCCAGCATCAGCCCCCAATGGGTATGTGAAGCCAGCAGCGCCGCATCTTCGCGAACGGCCGGATAGGAGATAACGGCAACGATATTGAGGATAAACAGGCCGCAGGCACTGAACCGCCCTGCCAGCCCCAGCACCAGTAATGCCGACAGGCCCAGCTCACCCGCCGTGCCCATGACCGCAGCCAGTACCGGGGGCAGCAAGGGGACGTGGTATTCCTCGGTAAACAGAAACAGCGTGGTACTCCAGTCATCAATCTTGGTCAGACCGGACTTGAAGAACACGTTGGCCACATAGAGACGCAGTATCAGCCAGACCACATCACGCAGCGGCGGCGAGTTGCGCTCCAGCCAGCGGCTGAGGCTCAGTAACAGATCGGACATGGTGTATTCCTGTTATTTTGTCAGCCGGGTGTGTACGCACCCGCTGTGTAGTCCCTCAAAAGACCCCGGCAGGCAGGCAGTCAAACCGCCACGCGGATATCCACCAGCATCCGCTGTTGCAGCAACCAGCCCAGCACGGCCTGCACATCCACCTCCGCCTCGCCGTCCGTCAGGCTGTCCAGCGACTCTACCGCCTGTTCCAGGGAAGCGCCCTGTTGCAGCGCCAGCAGCAGCTGGAATTCCCCCGAGCTCAGCGGGCGAATCTGCACCTGACCATAGGGGCGCCACAGTGCAACACACTGCCCGCCCATGCCAAGATCGACCTGCTCCACTTCGCACTCAGGCTGATGGCGCTGCCAGATGGCATAAAGCGGATAGTCGGAGCGCAGCAGCTGCAAAGCCGGCGCCAGCACAAAACCCAGCCGGGCAAAGGCCTCAGGAGCGACCGCTGCCAGTCTGGCCATGTCGAAGTCAGCATTGTCTGGGGCGTAATAGGTGCTGTGCCACGCCCACTCCAGCGCGGCCACATCAGCCAGATAAGGCAATCCGGCAGCTTCGGGCATCGTGCGTAGCAGAGCCGGCAGCTTATCGCCGTAGCGATGTAGATTGCCGCTGAGGGAAGGCTGAGTCTGGACATACCGATGGATCAGCGCCTGAAAGAAGTCATCGCCCACAATCTGCGCCACTATCCGATAGACCGAACTCAGCATGGACTTCAGCACCACCCGGCGGTTGTTGCGATAGACGTCCATACCGCGTTCGCTGCTGCAGCCCGGCCCGGACTGCAGGCACTCCTGCACGGCGGTCGAAGTGCCGGTGACAGCGTTCAGCATCTGCTGCTGAATCTGCGCCAGTTCAGAGGACATCACCGTGCTCCTTCTGCTCTCGGTTCATCGGTTGCCAGGCGCCTGCCTGCTGTAAAATCTGCTGCGCTTTGTCAGCCTCCTGCATCAACACGGTGAGTGGCGGAATATCGATATCCCACTCCAGCAAGGTCGGCAGCGCACCAAAGCGCTGCAGGGCCTCCGCATACAGCAGCCAGACTTCGGCGCAGACCGGCTGGCTGTGACTGTCCACCAGACAATCCTCCAGCGTAGAAAAGCCTGCCAGATGAATCTCTGCCACCTGCCCGACCGGCAAAGCACGCATGAACTGCCGGGCATCGATCCCGAGATTGACCTGATTGACGTAGATATTGTTGACATCGAGCAGAATCTTGCAGCCCGTACGCTCAACCAGCGCCGCAAGAAATTCGGCCTCGCTCATCGCCGTCTGCCGGAAGCGCACATAGCTGGACAGGTTTTCCACGGCAATGGCGCAGCCCAGTGCCTGCTGCACCTGATCCACATTACGCGCCACCAGCTCCAGCGCCTCGGCGGTGTAGGGGAAAGGCAGCAGATCATTGATGACCTGCCCGCCACTGCGGTTCCAGCTCAGGTGTTCGGAGACGGCAGCAGGCTGCACGGTTGCCACCAGTTGCTGCAGTTCACGCAGGTGGTCTGCATCCAGCCCGTCGGCCGATGCCAGCCCCATACCCACGCCATGCAGGCTGATGGGATAACGTTCACGAATACGCATCAGGGTATGGAGCGCAGCCCCACCACCGAAATAGTTCTCACTGTGGGCTTCCAGCCAGGGGACGGCCGGTGCCTGATCAGCGAGAAAATCCCGGTAATGGGTGCCGCGTAACCCGACGCCAACCGCAATCGGTAATTGCGTCATAACAACCTCAGTTATTTGAGCATGCCACCCATGCTTTCACAGGTGCCCTTGGCGACCAGTTTGAAATCCATCGGGTCTTTGTCTTTGGTGGAATGACCAGCACAGGCGTGCTGAGCAGTAGCGCAGTCGTTCTTGCCAGCCATCGCCACACCGAAGCATTTATCCTGCTCGGCAGCACTCACTGTAGTAGCGGCGCTCATCGCCAGCAAACCTGCAACCGCACTCATAGCCAACAGATTAGAAGCTTTCATCACGTTGATCTCCGTGCTGTCCGTCGTCTGAACAGACAGCTTAGTCGTTGAATCAGAATAGTTGTTTTATTGCGTACTGCTTACTGATGAAGAGAACATCACCTGACCGGCGGGCAGATGACATCGCTCACTTTTACCGGGCTTACTTATTCAGCATGCCGCCCATGTTTTCACAGGTGCCCTTGGCAACGTATTTCCAGTCACCCGGGTCCTTGTCCTTGGTGGCCTGACCGGCACAGGCATGGCCATTGGAGGCGCAGTCATTCTGGCCAGCCATCGCCACGCCGTAACATTTTTCCTTGTCAGCTGCCGCCATGGCGGACTGCCCCATCACCCCCATGGTCAGCAAACCTGATACGGCAGCGATGGCCAGTAGTTTGGAATTATTCATTGTCTGCACCTCTGAAGTATTGGAATAGAACACTGCTAGTCCCGACGCCGTCAGCGTGGAGCCAGGCGAATTGCTTTGGCTGTAGGTTTAGTCGCCGCCCCGCAGGCTTTCTTACACAAAAATTTTAATTTTTTTCAAAAAAAATTCGGCAGAAAGAAAAGCCCAATAAAAACAAAGGCTAAAAGGACAGTAACAAAGGAATCAGGACGTAAGGCAGACCCAAAAGCGTGACTGGTGACTGGTGACTGGTGACTGGTGACTGGTGACTGGTGACTGGTGACTGGTGACTGGTGACTGGAAATGATCAGCAGAGGGAGTCCGACGGCAAATCATTTGCCGTCGTCATTGTTATCCGCCGCCTTGCTGAAATGGCGGGCCATGGTGTAGGCGCTGATCCAGATATCACGTTGCATGCGTAGTGTACTGGG
>NZ_LAPT01000014.1 GCF_003194385.1 Pokkaliibacter plantistimulans | reverse complement strand
CATACCAAGAAAGCTGTGTGAAAACGGAACATGGGGAGCCGAGACAAGGAAAAAACAGGCGAAAAAGCGGAGTTTAGTGAACTAAATGAGCATTTTGAGCCTGTTTTTGACGCGGTATTCGGCAACGCAGATAGATTTTCAACGACCTGCTAACGGAGAATCTTATGTACTTAGCCCGCCGCCCTCTGCTGCACAGACTGCACGCCCACTGGCGCAAACTTGGCAGTGCAGTGCTGGCCACCCTGCTGCTCAGCCCCGGCAGTCAAGCGGCAGGGATTGATCCGGCGGCGGAGTTCTTCGCCACCCTCTACCTCAACACCTGCATGCGTTATGTCGGTGATGCACAGACGCTGCGCAATCAGCTGCTGCAGCAGAAACTGCCCACCCTGAGCAAAGATGAAGCGGCGTTCTTTCTGGAAAACCAGAAAGGCGAAGCCTGGTCGGTGCCCTCCAGTGTCGGCAACTTCGTACTCGCCATCCGTCGTGATGGCATCTGCGCTATCTTCGCCGAACGCGCCAATACAGCCACCACCGAAGCCCTGTTCAGCTCACTGATGGTCAAGACCCCCAACGGCCTGCAGGCTCTCAAGGTGCGGGATACCGCCCGTCAGGGCAATCTCGGCACCGTGCGCACCATGGAATACCGCTGGTTTGCCGCGGGCAACAACAAGGCACTGCAGTTTATCCTCACCACCCTGCCTGCGGGTGATGCCAAAGTGCAGGCCATGGCGACCTCGTCCACGGTCAATAGCGGGGTGCGGTGATCACAGCGGCAGGAACAGCCGGGCGGCTGCTCCTGGTCAGTCATTACTCTGGTCAGTTATTGCTCTGTGCAGTCCGCCTCAGTGTCATAACCGGTGTAGTAATACCCCTGCCATAGCGGCTTACCCTGATAGGCTTCAGCAGGCCAGACGCTAAACTGCACGCCTTCGCCAGTGCTGCAATAGCTGAAGTGGACCTTGTTGAGATCAAGCTCGGAGGCCAGCTTATCCGTCACTAAGCCAATCGCCAGCTCTACCGGAGTGGTCGTGGCCACCGTATAGAAATGATAGCCCGCCGCCTGATTGACCTTTCTGCGATCATCCATCAGGGCAAAGCACTGACTGCCATCTGCCGCAGCAGCCTCCACGGTGCCACTGACCATTGTCTGTGGCTCATCCAGTAGAACCAGCCTGATCGTGCTGCCTGACGGCAGTCCGTCAGCCCGGATGGCCAGACACTGACCATGCAGCCAGCCAATCTGCTGATCCAGCGCAGAGGGCTCGGCAGCACACCCCACTGCGGGTAACAGAGCGATAAGGGAAAGATAAGATTTCATCCTGATATCCTACTTGCCGTTGAATGGCCTCAGAGACAGAGGAAGCCACCATTAAACCTCTACTTATGCTTAATAACGATATGTAACTGAACTCTTATTCTTTTAAATTCCCGACCCGATCCTGCTAGAGTAGCGCCCCTATTCAGGCAGACGCACCGGCCCGTCGGGGCCGTATTGGTCGCCTGTCCGTTATTGTCGTCTATAGTTGTCGCACGTTTTCTGTGACTTGCAGGATTGATGGAGCATCGTCTTATGAAACCAATTCGTTCTCTGCTGCTGTTGGGTGCGCTGGCCCTGGCGGGCGCGGTTCACGCTGCTGATGCACTGGATCAGATCAAGTCTTCAGGTGTGTTCAAGATCGGCACAGAAGGCACCTATGCGCCTTTCTCCTATCACGATACCGATGGCACCCTGACCGGCTTCGATGTGGAAATTGGCGCCGCCATTGCCCAGCGTCTGGGCGTCAAGGCCGAGTTTGTCGAAGGCAAGTGGGATGGCCTGATTGCCGGGATCGACGTCAAGCGTTACGACGCGGTGATCAACGAGGTGTCCATCACCGACGCCCGCAAGGCCAAGTATGATTTCTCCGAGCCCTATATCGCCTCCAAGGCGGTACTGGTCGCCCGCGAGGACGATGACAGCATGAAGAGCTTTGCCGATCTGAAAGGCAAGCGCTCGGCCAACACCCTGACCAGCAACTTTGGCAAGCTGGCCGAGAAGTACGGCGCGGAGGTGGTCAGCGTGCAGGGCTTCAATGATGCTGTGGAGCTGGTGCTGTCCGGTCGTGCCGATGCCACCATCAACGACAGCCTGTCGTTCCTCGACTTCAAGAAACACCAGCCCAAGGCCAAGCTGAAGATTGTCGCCGCCGAGGCGGATGCCGATCACGCCGGTGTGCTGATCCGCAAGGACAACCCTGAGCTGCTGGCCGCGATCAACAAGGCGCTGGCAGACATGAAGGCGGATGGAACCTATCAGGCCATTTCCCAGAAGTACTTCGGCGCAGACGTTTCCCAGTAAGCCTTTTACGGTGTGCGGCGGCTGCAGATGCTCCGCCCCGCTGAACGTCGCTCCGCCCTGAGTCCCTCATTGCCTTGATGAGGGACTTTTTCATTTCTACGCTGTTTGCAAAAAGGGAAAACGAGCCATGCCTGACTGGTTACAGTTAATGATCGATTCCTTCCCATCCCTGCTGTATGCCGGGCTGGTATTCACCATCCCCCTGACACTGCTGTCGTTCGTGCTGGGGCTGAGCCTTGGCTTTGTGACGGCACTGACGCGCCTCTATGCTCCGCTGCCACTGGTGGCGCTGGCGCGTTTCTATGTCTGGCTGTTTCGCGGCACGCCGTTGCTGGTGCAGCTGTTTCTGATTTTCTACGGCCTGCCCAAGGTCGGCATCGTGTTTGATCCCTTCCCGGCGGCTTTGATTGGCTTCACCCTCAATGTCGGCGCCTATTCATCCGAAATCGTGCGTGCCGTGATCGAGTCGGTGTCCAGAGGGCAGTGGGAAGCCGCCTATTCCATCGGCATGAGCTGGTCGCAGGCCATGCGTCGCATCATTCTGCCGCAGGCCACCCGGATTGCCGTGCCACCGCTGTCCAACACCTTTATCGCGCTGGTCAAGGACACCTCACTGGCCGCCGTACTGACGGTGCCCGAGCTGTTTCAGGCAGCCCAGCGCATTGCCTCGACCACTTATGAGCCGCTGGTCATGTACACCGAAGCGGCATTGCTCTATCTGCTGTTCAGTACCGTCCTGTCATGGGGCCAGACTCGTCTGGAGCAGCATTACGGGCGCCATGCTACCCATCTGGGAGGTCAGTCATGATCCGTCTGCAACAGATCGACAAGTACTTCGGTGACAGCCATGTCCTCAAGGGCGTGGACCTGACCCTTACCGAAGGCAGCGTCACCGCACTGATCGGCCCCTCCGGCAGCGGCAAGAGCACCCTGCTACGCTGCGTCAACCTGCTTGAATGGCCGCAGTCAGGCTCGCTGCAGATCGGTGAGGAAAGCCTCACCTTCGGCACCGATCCGAAGCAGCAGCGTCAGGCCGCGCAACGGCTGCGCCGTCTGACCGGCATGGTGTTTCAGAACTTCCAGCTGTTCCCGCATCTGACCGTGGTCGCCAACGTCATGGAAGGGCTGATCACCGTGCTGAAGTGGGACAAGGAGCGGGCTCACGCGCGAGCCATGGAGCTGCTGAGCAAGGTCGGCATGGCGCACAAGGCTGAGGTGTGGCCAGCCACCCTGTCCGGCGGACAGCAGCAGCGTGTTGCCATTGCCCGCGCACTGGCCCCCTCACCCAAAGTGCTGCTCTGTGATGAGCCCACCTCGGCGCTGGACCCGGAACTGGCCGTGGAAGTGGTGGACGTGCTGAAGCAGCTGGCGAAGGAAGGCACCACCATGCTGATGGCCACCCATGACCTGAAGCTGGCCGCCAGCACCGCGCATCAGGTGGTGTTTCTGGAGCACGGCAGCATCGTCGAATCCGGTGAGGCACGGCAGGTATTTACCCAGCCCAGGCATCCGCGTACCCGTGACTATGTCTCGACTCTGGCTGGCGAGTAACACCTGAGAGTGTGCACACGTTGTGGGAGCGGTGAAGCTTCACCGCTCGTCCGGAGACCCGACGCCATACTGCTGAGCAGCAGCTCTGACAGGATGGCGCGGGTTAGCTCCCGGCCATTTCAGCCCGGCTGCGATCTTCCAGCCGGCGCCAGAGCTGCGCCACGCTGGGCTTGTCCAGCAGGTTGCAGCGATACAGGCGAATCTCCAGTGGCGCCTGCCACTGCTCACCCCCACAGGGCACCAGACTGCCTTCCTCTAGCTCACGTTCAATACACAGTTTAGGCATCCAGGCGACCCCCAGCCCCTGCAGCGCCATCCCCTTCAGGCCTTCAGCCATGGCCGTTTCATACACCGTACGCAGGCGCAGATTGAGCGGATGATTCTTGACCAGCAGGCGAACCGTGCGGCCCAGAAAGGCGCCGTGGGTATAGGCCAGCAGCGGGATGGAGCCTTCGCCGGGCTGGTCCAGCACGTATTTGGGGCTGCCGTCCGCATTGGGTGCACACACCGGCAGCATCAGGGTGTCGGCCAGACGCAGGGAGGGAAACGTGGTGGCGTCCAGCTGCAGCGTGGCATAGGAATCGTAGTACACCAGCATCACGTCACACTCGCCTTCGCGCAGGGCGTGAATGGCATCTTCCACGTTCATCGCCACCAGCCGCACCGACAGCTCCTGCATCACATCACTGAGGGTGCTGATCCAGTCGGGAAAGAAGGTGAACGCCAGCGAGTGCGCGGCGGCCACTTCCAGCACCTGCCCTTCACCGGGCTGCAAGCCACGCAGACGGCGGATGCTGTCGCGCAGCTGGCCCATCACCGAACGCGCGGTGACCAGAAACAGCTGGCCCTCAGGCGTCAGGTCAATCGGTGTGGAGGAACGATCCACCAGTGTTACTCCCACCGCCTGCTCCAGCGCACGAATCCTGCGGCTGAACGCAGGCTGGGTGACGAAACGCCGCTCCGCTGCCTGCGAAAAACTGCGAGTTGCCGCCAGAGACAGAAAGTCTTCCAGCCATTTCGATTCCAGATCCATCCTGCCCCCCCGATGTGAGCCTTGTGGCCCTCATCCCTCTGTCGAAAAAACACACTACATTAGCGTATGCCGATATTGCATACGGCAGTGCACATTAGCATTGGTCAACCTGAACGCCAACCCCGACAATAGCCGCCATCGCAGCCACCACACTGCACATCACCCGAGAGATTGCGAAACATCATGATCCCCAGCCCTTCAGTTCAGGACGACATTCAGGCGCTTCCCCACCGTATCGAAAAAGACCTGCTCGGCACCCTCGCGGTACCGGCGGAGGCTTATTACGGTGTGCAGACCCAGCGCGCTCTGGAGAACTTCAAGCTGACGGGCGTACCGCTGGCACACTTCCCCAAACTGATCCTCGGTCTGGCGATGGTGAAGAAAGCCGCCGCCGCGGCCAACGCCGAACTGGGCATGCTGGAGCAGGTCAAAGCCGACGCCATTGCTCATGCCTGCGACCGCATCATCAACGGTGAATTCCACGATCAGTTCGTGGTCGACATGATTCAGGGTGGCGCCGGTACCTCTACCAACATGAACGCCAATGAAGTCATCGCCAACGTGGCGCTGGAATATCTGGGTCATGCCAAAGGTGCATATAAACACCTGCACCCTAACAACGATGTCAACATGTCACAGTCCACCAACGACGCCTACCCGACGGCGATCCGCGTGGGTCTGCAACTGAGTCACGCCGAGCTGGTCGACAGCCTGGCACTATTAAAAGAATCGTTCGCCCGCAAAGGCGAAGAGTTTGCTGATGTGATCAAGATGGGCCGCACCCAGTTACAGGACGCGGTACCCATGACCCTGGGCCAGGAGTTCCGTGCGTTCTCCATCACTCTGGGTGAAGACATTGACCGCATCGCCAACCTCTACGACCTGCTGCGTGAAGTGAACCTGGGTGGCACCGCCATCGGTACCGGCATCAACGCTGATCCGCGTTATGCGCCGCTGGCGGTCGCACACCTGTCCAGCGTCTGCGGCCACTCCATGCGTCTGGCCAATGACCTGATCGAAGCCACCTCTGACATGGGCGCCTTCGTACTGTTCTCCGGCATGACCAAGCGTCTGGCGGTCAAACTGTCGAAGATCTGTAATGACCTGCGCCTGCTGTCCAGCGGTCCGCGTACCGGTCTGAATGAAATCAATCTGCCACCCCAGCAGCCCGGTTCATCGATCATGCCCGGCAAGGTCAACCCGGTCATTCCTGAAGCGGTCAATCAGGTGGCCTATCAGATTATTGGCAACGATCTGGCCATCACCATGGCGGCCGAAGCCGGCCAGCTGCAGCTGAACGTGATGGAACCCCTGATTGCCTACAAGATCATGGAATCCATGCGCATGCTGAAGCGCGCCATGGACATGCTGCGTGAGCGCTGCATCGATGGCATCACTGCCAACCGCGAGCATTGCAAGGCGCTGGTGGATGGCTCCATCGGTCTGATCACCGCGCTGAACCCCTACATCGGCTATGACAATTCGACCCGTATCGCCAAGGAAGCCCTGATCAGCGGTCGCGGTGTACTGGAACTGGTGCGCGAGGAAGGACTGCTGGATGAAGCCCTGCTGGCTGACATCCTGCGTCCGGAGAATATGGTTAACCCACGAGTGCTGGGCAATCACTAACAGGTCGTTGAAAATCTATCTGCGTTGCCGAATACCGCGTCAAAAACAGGCTCAAAATGCTCATTTAGTTCACTAAACTCCGCTTTTTCGC
>NZ_LAPT01000139.1 GCF_003194385.1 Pokkaliibacter plantistimulans | reverse complement strand
GTTTTAACAGGTCGTTGAAAAGCTATCTGCGTTGCCGAATACCGCGTCAAAAACAGGCTCACAGCCAAAGGCTGAACGTGCTTTAGCACGGCCCCGAAGGGGCGAGCGGAGCGAGTCAAATGCTCATTTAGTTCACTAAACTCCGCTTTTTCGCCTGTTTCTTGTGCCCTCGGGGTATTTCCTTGTCTCGGCGGCCTCGATAACGTTTTTCAACAGCCTGTTAAACACCGCCAGTGGCCGCTCTGCGCTCTGGTTATTACTCCGCAATATCGATCCACTGCCCTTCCGTCAGCAGGGCCAGATCGGCGGGCTTTAACTCAAACAGGGAGTTCGGTGTGCCTGCGGCAGCCCAGATTACCTCGTGCTGCTGCAAGTCCGGGTCGAGGAAGGTCGTGACTTTCTGGATATGGGCAATGGGTGGCACACCGCCAATGGCATAGCCTATTTCGGCACGGACAAAATCTGCATCGGCCTTGCCAAGCTTGATGCCCGCGGCCTGCTCGATTTTGCGGGTATTGACGCGGTTGGCACCGGAGGCCACCACCAGCACCGGCGTATTGTCGGCCTTATTCCTGAAAATGATGGATTTGGCAATCTGGGCTATGGAGCACCCTACCGAATCGGCCGCTTCCTGAGCGGTGCGGGTTGAGCTGGCCAGCTCCCTGACGGTGAAGTCATAGCCCTTTCCGTTCAGGAACTCCTGAACGCGCTGAGAACTGGCACGCAATGGCTCAGACATTTTGCTCTCCTTAAACAAGCACTCGCGTTGCGGCATTCATGGCCGAATTGACGCAACGCTGACGTTTATCCAATCAAAACAACGCTAACTTGCTGCTACATCCAGTGCAGAACAGCACAGGAACTGTTCAACAATGGCTCATCTAACAGGTCGTTGAAAAACGTTATCGAGGCAGCCGAGACAAGGAAATACCCCGCGGGCACAAGAAACAGGCGAAAAAGCG
>NZ_LAPT01000138.1 GCF_003194385.1 Pokkaliibacter plantistimulans | reverse complement strand
ACCATTACACCATGGTTATGTCTATTCGCCAGCGTTATAGCTGCCCCGGTGGTGATGTCCCTGGCAGGCTGTTGAAAAACGTCATCGAGGCAGCCGAGACAAGGAAATACCCCGAGGGCACAAGAAACAGGCGAAAAAGCGGAGTTTAGTGAACTAAATGAGCATTTGACTCGCTCCGCTCGCCCCTTCGGGGCCGTGCTAAAGCACGTTCAGCCGTTGGCTGTGAGCCTGTTTTTGACGCGGTATTCGGCAACGCAGATAGATTTGCAACGACCTGTTAATCCTCAAGGGCAAACAGACTGCGCAACTGCCGGGCAACGGCCTTGTCGTTGTGATGGCCGATCACAGTGGCGTGGGGCAGGTTGTCGGCCAGATAGGGATGGGCGTTGGCCATGACGTGGGCATTGCCTGCCAGACTGAGCATTTCCACATCATTGAGGTTGTCACCGAAGGCATAGCAATGCTGACGGTCCAGCCCCAGTTCATGCAGCAGCGCCTGCAGTGCCAGCCCCTTGTTGACGCCTTTACCCATGATTTCCAGATACATGGGCTGCGAGTAGGTCATATGGATCTGTCCTTCAAAACCCGCGCGGATAGCGTCTTCAAGGATCTTCAGCTGCGCCGGCGCACCGGCGTACAGCACCTTGCCGATATCGTTGTCGCTGTAGGCGGGAATATCCACCACCTCGAAGCTGAAGCCGGTACCGTCATGCAGCTCGGACAGCTCTGCCAGAGGGCGGTCAATCAGCCATTTATGACGGGTATAGAGACTGACACTGACACCCGCAGGCAGCGGCAGACGGGTGATCTGCTGTGCCAGCTCGGTATGCAGCAGGGTCTCGAACAGCGGCGTGTCGTCGGGGGTATAGAGATGGGCACCGTTGGTACTGATGATGTAGGCCGGGACACCCAGCTGGGCGCGATAGACGCTGATGTCATGAAAGTGGCGACCGGAAGCCAGTGCCAGGGTATGACCCTGATGGTGCAGTTCACGCAGGGTGGTGATCGTCAGCTCATCCAGTTCGTGCTGTTCATTGAGCAGAGTCTTGTCCAGGTCGGAAACGATCAGGCTTGGCGGTGTCATCTTGGTGCCTATCACAGTGAAAATGGGAACGCGGTACGGGCAGGGTCGGGTGGCCACAGTGTAGCGGTTTTAGCACGGCCGTTGGGCAGCCTTTGGGTAACGGAGTGTGGCAGGGCGGCGGATTCGCCCAGAGTGCAGTCTCAGCCCTGCTGTTCGGTCAGGGTATGACCACGGCCCTGATGCTTGACCTGATACAGCAGCTGATCGGCCAGATGCAGCAGGATGTCAACACTGTCGGCGATACCGGAATAGACCCCGGCACTGAAGGATAACGGCGTGATATCGCCTTCGGCATAGGCAATCTGCTGGCAGTCGCGGCGCAGTCTGTCCAGACGCTCGGCCACCACTTCGCTGGAGTGATAGCTGACCAGACCGAATTCCTCCCCGCCCAGACGCACCAGCACGTCATCGGTAAAGGCTTTGCGGAAGGCACGGGAGAACAGCTTGAGGGCATTGTCGCCGACGCTGTGGCCGTAGGTGTCGTTGATCTTCTTGAAATAATCCAGATCAATCACCGCCACGCTGATGGGGTATTGCAGTTCCTGCGCCTGCTTCAGCACCCGGCCCCCTTCGGCGTAGAAGGCGCGGCGGTTATACAGCCCGGTGAGGGAATCAAACAGCGCGGCCTGGCGCAGTGCCTGGGTCAGGTCACGGCGTTCGACCATGGCCATTACCCGGCAGGTCAGCTCTTCGGCACAGAAGGGTTTGCGCAGGAAATCATCCGCGCCGTGCTTGATGAACATGGCACTGAGGGAGCCTTTCGGATCCGCCGAGACGCCAAGGATCAGCAGGTCCTGACGCTTCTGCTTCTGGCGCAGAATCTTCACCAGCTCGAAGCCCTGAATGCCGGGCATACCGTGGTCAAGAATCAGCAAATCGGTATCGGCATGCTGCTCCAGCATTTTCAGCGTTTCTTCGCCATCCTGGGCCTCAACGATCTGATACTGATGGGAGGACAACACCCGGTGGATAAAGTGGCGGGCCGAGGAGGAGTCTTCGGCAATCATGATCTTGATCTTGCGGTTCTGTTCCAGACGATGAATCAGGCGGAAAACATAGTCGTAGGAGTACTGACTTTCCTTGATGACATAGTCGACCACGCCTTTCATGAACAGGTCATCACGACGCTGCTCGTCATAGCTGCTGGTGAGCACGACACAGGGGACTTTGTAGCTGAGGATCAGATCGACGATTTCGCCGTTGGGCGCATCCGGCAGGTTCAGGTCAACAATGGCGGCATCAAACAGCGCCGACGATGTTTCCAGCATCAGCTGTGCTTCACCTGCTGAGGCACACATCACCGAAGTCAGGTTTTTTTCCTGCTTGAACTGACGATTCAGAATCTTGAGGACCAGAGGACTGTCTTCTACAACCAAGATATTACGCACGCCTGTTCTCTCTAGCTGATCTTTGCACCGTCTGGAATGGAGAAAGGAGGTCACCGTGTCGTTGAACGCGGTTCGGGGGGATTATGGCACGGAAAATCCTTAGCGGCTGTATGTTTTTTATCCCCTGACTGTAAAGGCTGATCCTCATCACTGTGCCTCTCTGCCACGCTGCAGGGCTCGCCACATCTCACTTTTCGTTCGTCAATATAGCGCTGCTGTTATGACAATTAGGTGGTGAGTAAGGGTTTGGCAAGGCCCTGGCTGGCAGCTTCTGGTGGAAGGGTGGCGTGATTCAGGGCAGGCGTGAGGAGTCGCGCTCCTGCTGCCTGGCCAGTGTCAGCCCCTGATACTCCCCATTGCGCGTGCCCGGGGCGATTTTCAGCCGCTGATGCAGCGCCGCGCGACACATCATGTGGGCGCTGACCGGTGCCGTGATGAACAGGAACAGGGTGATCAGCAACTCATGCAGACTGACGCCGTCATGGCTGACACTGACCAGTACCATGGAGCCGAGCAGGATGGCGCCAAGACCCAGGGTGCTGGCCTTGGTGGGGGCATGCAGGCGGGTAAAGAAGTCCGGCAGGCGCACCAGACCGATGGCACCGATCAGCACAAACAGGCCGCCCAGCAGCAGCAGGGCAGAGAGCAGGATTTCCAGCCACAGGGGCAATTCGTTGAGGTTCATGGTTCAGTCTCCGCAAGCCACTATTCGATGATGTCGCCACGTAGCAGGTATTTACACAGTGCCACGGTGCTGACGAAGCCCAGCAGGGCAATCAGCAGTGCCGCTTCAAAGTAGAGGGCGGCATCCTTCCACAGGCCAAACAGCACGATCAGGGCGATGGCGTTGAGGTAAAGGGTATCCAGCGCGAGGATGCGATCCGGAGTCGAGGGGCCGCGAAACAGCCGCCACAGGTTCAGCAGCAGCGCCACCATCACCATGCCCAGCACGATCAGCAGTACGGTACTCAACATGCGAAGATCTCCTGCAGGGGGCGTTCATAACGCTGTTTCAGCTCTTCGATCAGGCTGGCCTCATCGTGCATATCCAGCACATGGATCAGCAGATAGCGCTTGTCATCGGTGAGATCGGCACTGACCGTCCCCGGCGTCAGGGAAATGGTGCTGGCCAGCAGGGTGATGGGCAGATCATCGGTCAGGTCGAGGGGATACATGATAAAGCCCGGCCGTAGCTTACTGCGGCTGCTCAGCACCAGCTTGGCGACATCGAAGTTGGCGACCACGATGTCACGCAGCAGGCGCAGCAGGTAAATACTGACACCGTGCAGTGAGCGCACCCGCGGACCGGGTACATGCATGGGTCTGAGCAGCAGCGGCAGGCCAACGGCCAGCACCGCGCCCAGCAGGATCTGGCCGAAGGCGAGGCTGTTGTTGATCAGCAGCCACACCAGCAGCAGTACCAGACTGAAGAACGGCATGGGTAACAGGGCGCTCATGGGGTGGCTCCTGCAGCAGGGGAAGAGGTGAGCTGCTCAGCCGCTGCGTCAAGCTGTTTCTCGCCCATGGGGAAAACCTGATCGATATAGCGTTGCGGCTGATACAGCTGTTCGCTGATCTGGCTGGTCAGCTGGCTCAGATCGGCGGCGAAGAAGGTGATCAGAGGCGCCGCCAGTAACAGCACACTGACGCCTGCCAGCTGCAGCACGCCACTCTTGCTGGTGCTGCGATGCTCGCCGTTGATACGCCAGAACAGCGTGGTACCTGCCCGTGACATGGCCACCAGAATGATCAGGCTGCTGAGCAGCAGACAGGGCCACAGCCACACTTTGCCCTCCAGCCCGGCGGTGGCCTGCAGCATCATCAGCTTGCCGATAAAGCCGGAGAACGGTGGCATGCCGATCAGCGCCAGTGCCGCCACCACGAAGCCTACCCCCAGCAGTAGCGGCTGCGCCATGGGCCGGCCCGCCACCAGATGGTCGGCACTGCGGCCACGCTGTTCGGCAATCATTGCCGCCAGCAGGAAGACGCCAGCCGTGATCAGGGTCGAATGAATCAGATACACCAGCGCCGCCGCGGTGGCCTGACGGTCATTCAGTGCCACGACCGCCAACAGGGTGCCAACCGAGACAATGATCAGATTGGCGTTGAGCTTGCGCAGGCTGCTGCTGGTCAGGGCACTGATGGCGCCGATGATCAGCGTCAGCAAGGCCAGTGGCCATAGCCAGACCGCGGCCAGATCAGCCAGCGGGCCTGCCTGATCACCAAAGATCAGGCTGTAGACCCGCAGGATGGCGTAGATGCCGACCTTGGTCATGATGCAGAACAACGCCGCCACCGCTGGCGAGGCTTCGGCATAGGTACGTGCCAGCCAGAAGTGCAGGGGCAGCATCGCCGCCTTCAGGGCAAAGACGATCAGCAGCATCAGCGCCCCGGCCTTGACCAGCGGCACCAGGGTCGGATCAAGGTGTTTCACCTGCACCGCCATGTCGGCCATGTTGAGGGTACCGAGGGTGCCGTAGAGGGTGCCGAGCGCAATCAGAAAGATGCTTGAGCCGACCAGATTGAGAATCACGTAGTGCAGGGCGGCGCGGGTGCGCTGGCGGTTCTCGCCGTGCATCAGCAGCGAATAGGACGCCATCAGCAGCACTTCAAAGAACACAAACAGATTAAACAGATCGCCGGTGAGGAAGGCACCGTTAATACCCAGCAGCTGCAGCTGGAACAGCGGGTGGAAGAAACTGCCCTGCACGTCGCTGCCTGCACAGGCATACAGCAGCGCACCCAGCGCCAGCACTGCCGTCAGCAACAGCATCAGGGCGCCGAGCTGATCGACCATCAGCATGATGCCGAACGGTGCGGGCCACTGGCCCAGTGCGTACAGACGCAGCTGGCCGTCAGCGGTTTGCAGTAGCAACAGCACTGCCAGCAGGCCCTGCAGCAGGATGCTGGCCAGACCCAGCAGACGCTGCGCCGTCAGCGCCTTCGACAGAGGGGGGAACAGCATCAGCAGACCGGCTAGCAGCGGCAGCAGGATGGGCAGGATCGGCAGATGCGCATGGAACAGCGGCCAGGCAACACTCATTTCTTCGCGTCCTTCTGGCGGGTGGGTTGAGCACCGGGCGTGTCATCGGGCAGACGGCCATCGACATGATCGACCCCCAGATCAGCACGGGCACGCATGGCCAGAATCACCACGAAGGCGGTCATGGCAAAGCCGATTACGATGGCTGTCAGCACCAGTGCCTGTGGCAGCGGATCGGTATGGCTGTCGCCCGCGCCCAGAATCGGCGCCGCCGCTTCGGTCAGACGGCCACTGGCAAACAGGAACAGGTTGACGGCATAGGACAGCAGGGTCAGCCCCAGCACCACCGGAAAGGTCCGTTCACGCAGCACCAGAAACACCCCGCAGGCAGTGAGAAAGCCAACACAACAGGCGTACAGAATTTCCATTACTGCATCTCCTCATACTGGGGACGGTGAGCGGTGGTGAGTTTGCCCAGATTGGCCAGCATCATCAGGGTGGCGCCAACCACGGTCAGGTAGACCCCCAGATCAAAGGCCATGGCACTGGCCAGTTCGACATCACCGATCAGCGGCAGATGGAAATGATCAAACCAGGAGGTGAGGAATGGCCGGTCCCACCACAGGCTGCCCAGACCGGTGAGGCAGGCAATGGTTACACCGCTGGCGATCATCAGGGCATAGTTGAGGCGCATTCGTGGTTTCAGCCAGCTGACGCCGTGGGCGATGTACTGCAGGATGATGCCGACCGAGGTGATCAGCCCGGCAATAAAGCCCCCGCCGGGGTTGTTGTGGCCGCGCAGGAAGATGTACACCGACACCAGCAGTGCCAGTGGCAGGATGCCCTGGGCGATCACATTAAGAATCACCGAGTCACGCTGCCGGGCCCAGAGCCGGCCTTCGCCGTCAGCGGAAGGTTTGAACAGGCGCAGGTGCTCCAGCAGGCGGAAGATGCCAAGGGCGGCGATACCGAGCACGGTGATTTCCCCCAGGGTGTCAAAGCCGCGGAAGTCCACCAGAATCACGTTAACTACGTTGTTGCCGCCGCCATCGGTCTTGCTCTTGGCCATAAAGAACGACGAGATGCTGTCGAACGGACGGCTGAGCAGGGCGAAACACAGGCTGCCGACCAGCGCACCCAGCACCAGCGCGATGGCGCTGTCACGCAGCAGATTGCGTGGCGCGGCGGCATTGCGCGGGGTTTTGTAGGGCAGGAAGAACAGCGCCAGCATCAGCAGGATGATGCTGACCACTTCCACCACCAGCTGGGTCAGGGCCAGATCGGGGGCGGCGAAGCGGGCGAACAGCAGCGACACCATCAGCCCGGTGACCGACAGGAACAGCAGCGACAGCATGCGCTGGCGGTTGACCACCACCGTGGCGATGGCGCTGAGGATCAGCACCAGCCCGGCACACAGGGTGACAGGGTCAAGGGGCAGCAGGCTGCGGCCACCGCTGAGCGGGTGCAGTTCACGCAGGCTGGAGCCGAGCAGGACCAGTAATGCCAGCAGCATCAGCAGCAGGTAACGCTGCAGCGAATCGTTTTCCAGCCAGCGGCTGAACACATTGGCCCGGCGCACGCTGAGCTGGATCAGCCGCTCGAATTCACGTTTGGCATCGACCGCCTCGAACTGATGCTGGAAGCGGAACAGATGGCGGCGCTGGGTGTAGACCAGCACGCCCCCGGCCATGGCCACCAGACTCATCAGCAGGGGAAAGTTGAAGCCGTGCCAGATCGCCAGACTGTAGCTCGGCACCTGATCCTGCAGCACCGCTGCCGAGGCTGCATCCAGAATCGGCTGCACCATGAATTCGGGGAAGATCCCCACCAGCAGACACAGGCCGACGAGGATTTCCACCGGCAGCTTCATGTAACGCGGCGGCTCATGGGGCGTCTTGCTCAGGCCGATAGGTTCGCCGTTGAAGAACACATCGTGGATAAAGCGCAGAGAGTAGGCCACCGAGAACACCCCGGCCAGGGTTGCCAGCACCGGTACCAGCCACGACAGGGAGCCGAGGATGGACTGGTTAAGGGTTTCGGCGAAGAACATCTCCTTCGACAGGAAACCGTTCAGCAACGGTACCCCGGCCATCGACAGGGCTGCCACCATGGCCAGCGTGGCGGTGTAGGGCATGTATTTCCACAGGCCGTTCAGGCGGCGCATGTCACGCGAGCCGGTTTCATGGTCGATGATCCCGGCGGCCATAAACAGCGAAGCCTTGAAGATGGCGTGGTTGATGATGTGGAACAGAGCTGCCACGGTCGAGGCTGGTGAGCCGATGCTGAGCAGCAGCACGATCAGGCCGAGATGACTGAGGGTGGAATAGGCCAGCAGGCCCTTCAGATCATGCTGGAACAGGGCAAAGTAGGCGCCCAGCAGCAGGGTGCACATCCCCGCCAGACTGACGATGGAGTACCACTGGTCGGTGCCGGCCAGCACCGGATAGAGCCGCACCAGCAGGAAAATACCGGCCTTGACCATGGTCGCCGAGTGCAGATAGGCGCTGACCGGGGTCGGTGCTGACATGGCATGGGGCAGCCAGAAATGGAAGGGGAACTGTGCCGACTTGGTGAAGGCGCCCAGCAGGATCAGGCACAGGGTCAGGGTATAGAGCGGGTGATTGCGGATCAGGTCACCGTGCTGCAGCACCACATCGAGGCTGTAGCTGCCGACCATATGGCCGATCAGCAGCAGGCCTGCCAGCAGCGCCAGTCCGCCAGCGGCAGTGACCGTCAGCGCCATACGGGCACCCTTGCGCGCTTCGCTCTTCTGCCACCAGTAGCTGATCAGCAGAAAGGAACTGATGCTGGTGATTTCCCAGCTGATCCACAGCAGGATCAGGTTGTTGGCCATCACCACGCCCAGCATTGCTGCCATAAACAACATGAAGCAGGCGTAGAAACGCGGCATGGAATCCTGCTCGGACAGGTAATAGCTGGCGTAGAGAATCACCAGCAAGCCAATGCCCAGCACCAGACAGACAAACAGCAGGGCCAGACCATCGAGGCGCAGGGCATAGTCCAGCTGCAGACTGGGCAGCCAGCTGAGGGTGTAACGCAGGGTCTGATGCTGTAACACGGTGCCGGCCTGACTGAGGGTCAGACCAAGGGCAATGGCAGGGGCTGCCGCGGTGGCCCAGGTGGTGAACAGGCGGCTGCGCTGGCTGCAAAGCAGGGGGACCAGCACGCCGAATAGCGGCAGTAGTGCAATCCAGAGCAATATCATCGCCGTACATCCTTCGCCAAGTTGCCTTCAAACACACCTTTCAAGTCCACCTCCACCGCATTACACCATGGCATCTGGGTTGGCGGTTGTGGTGCGGTGAGTTCCGGCCAGACGATGTTTTGTCATGGCAGAGCAGCGTTCACACAACCTTATCCCAATGGCATTTTCATAAAGTGTGCACAATCTTACCCGCTTGACTCTGGCCTGCGAGGCTTATGATAAACAGTGAAACATTTGGCCGTTCAACCAGTTACAGACTTTGCATGGTCAATGGTGGGCCAGACCGGAGTCGATGGGCTCCAGCAAGTATTGTCGCAAATGCCGCAACTGTCTGGCCGTCGATTGTTCTGCGCTGAGCAAGCCGCTAGCATCCGGCTTCGCTCACTGCAGGTTGTGCGGCTGTCCACACCAGCCGCACAGCGGCTATACCGACATACAGCTGGGTGCGAAACGGGCCGCGTTGCCCTGACAGCCTGCTAACTGTTTCTGGAGCCATGCCATGTCGAATACCCCTTCTCCCCGTTCCTTGCTGGGCGGGCGCAAGCTGCCTGCCCGCTATGCCGGGCTGGTGATGCCGTTCTTCCTGCCGATCCTGATGACCTGCATCGTGTCGCTGGTCAGTACCCTGCGTGGTGTCGGGCTGGCAGAGTTTGCGCTCGAGCTGTGGCTCAGCGCCTGGCTGATTTCCTGGGTGATTACCTTTCCCACCCTGCTGCTGGTACTGCCGGTGGTAAGACGGATGACGGCGGCTCTGGTGCACCCGCACTGAGTGATCGGCATTATCGGGCAAAGCGACACAGTGGGTTTCAGCCTGATTGGAAAGCCAGCGCAGACAGCCTATAAACAGGCGTCTGATGCTGATGTCTGTTTGCTATTGGCTGTTAATGGCCGAGTGCCCGCAATAAGGAAGATTGCCCATGTCTGATCGTAATCCGTCTGATCCCAAACACCGTGCCATCCCTGCCCGTCGTCTGTCGCGACTGGCCAGTCTGGGTGGGCTGGCGACCCGGGTGGCAGGCGGTATGGTGGCTGAAGGGGTACGTCAGCTCAGTCAGGGCAATCTGCCTAAACCTGCTGATCTGTTGCTGACGCCCGGCAATGCCCGACGGGTCGCTGATACTCTGGCGACCATGCGCGGGGCAGCGATGAAGGTTGGCCAGCTGCTGTCGATGGATGCCGGTGATCTGTTGCCGCCGGAGCTGAGCCAGATTCTCGCCAGACTGCGGGCCGGTGGCCATGCCATGCCGATGCTGCAGCTGGCGGCGATCCTTGAGCAGCACTGGGGCAAGGGCTGGGAAGCGCAGTTCCGCCAGTTCGGCTTTACTCCCATTGCCGCGGCATCCATTGGTCAGGTGCACCGGGCTGTGGATAACAACGGCCAGGTGCTGGCCATCAAGGTGCAGTATCCGGGTGTGCGCCAGAGCATCGATGCGGATGTGGATAATGTCGCGACCTTGCTTAGGGTGAGCGGGCTGTTGCCGAAACAGCTGGATATCCACAGCCTGCTGGAGGAGGCCAAGATTCAGCTGCACGCCGAGGCCGATTACCGGCTGGAAGCCGATCATGCCCGCGCCTATGGTCAGCGGCTGGCATTGCAGCCCCGCTTCCGGGTGCCGTCGATCATCGACGGGCTGAGTAATGGCGATGTGCTAACCATGAGCTTCGAGGCCGGTGAGCCGATCGAGACGCTGGCGCGGATGCCCGCCCTGCAGCGCAATCAGGCCGCAGCTGATCTGCTCAGCCTGTGCTTCCGTGAGCTGTTTGACTGGGGCAGCGTGCAGACCGATCCCAATTTCGCCAACTACTTATATGACGCGCACAGCGATCAGCTGGTGCTGCTCGATTTCGGCGCGGTGCGTTATTACCGGCCTGAAGTACGCGAGGCCTACCGGGCGCTGTTCAACGCTGCAATCTTGCAGGATGCCGCGGCGATGGGCGAGGCGGCGCGGGCAATCGGGTATTTCCGCGCCGATGTCCCGGCGGAGCATCAGGCGGCGGTGCTGCAGCTGTTTACTCTGGCCTGCGAGCCACTGCGGCAGCACGGGTCGTATGACTTTGCTGCCACTGATCTGGCCCAGCGCATTCGTGCCGCAGGCACCCGTCTCAGCATGCGTCAGGGTTACTGGCATACCCCGCCGGTGGATGCGCTGTTCCTGCATCGCAAGCTGGCCGGGTTATACCTGCTGTTCGCCAGACTGCGGGTACAGCTGGATGTGCAGGCGCTGTTCAGTGAATTCCGTTCGCCTGCCTGAGGGTCTTTTCACCGCTGCCGCTTGTTGCCAGTCCCCATTGACGGCATAAGGGTGGCAGCGTGGCCTGTCGTCGGCTACTGTGCAGCGCACGATGTTGTCTGATCGCCATCGTCACTGCTTTATCCACAGTCATGACAAGCGGCGGTGTCTGGCAGGGTTTTATCCACATGCCATGGATACCGGTAGCACCGCAGATTACTCACAGCCCTGATTTTCGGCGCGCTGTCAGCACTGTCCACAAGTGACTGACGGCTGACAGTACGCCCCTGCAACGTTCGGATCGGTTATGGATTTGTTTAAACAACTGCGCTGGTTCTTCCAGGCCCACTGGCGCGCCTATTCGCTGGCGCTGCTGATGCTGGCCGGAGTGGCCGTGCTGAATATGAGTGTGCCGTACATCACGGGCCATACGGTCGATGCGCTGCGCGATGGCACTCTGACTTACGCGCAGTTGTCGCTGCGGGTCGGCACATTGCTGGCGGTGGGGGTGGTGGTTTACCTGTTCCGTTATGGCTGGCGGGTCAAACTCTATGGCTCTTCCTACCGGCTGGGGACCGAACTGCGTCGCCGCTTCTATGAGCGCCTGACCTTTCTCGGCCCGGCGTTCTATCACCGTCACAGCAGTGGCGATCTGATGGCCCGTGCCACCAATGACATTGACGCCATCGAGATGGCCGCCGGTGAAGGGGTGCTGTCCGGCTTCGACGGTCTGCTGACCTTTGTGCTGGTACTGGTGATGATGTTTGCCGTCATCGACTGGCGGCTGGCACTGGTCGCGCTGGTGCCTTTCCCCTTCATGGCCTGGGGTTTCTACCGCATTTCCAAGATCATGCACCGGCATTTCCAGCGCTCGCTGCAGCGTTTTTCCGACCTCAATGACCGTACTCAGGAAGCCATTTCCGGTATCCGGCTGGTCAAGGCCATGGGCCGTGAGCAGCAGGAAAGCCAGGACTTCAATCGCATTGCCAGTGAGGCGGCCAGCGCCAATTTTGCCGTGCAGCGCACCGAGGCCTGGTATGACCCGGTGATCTACCTGTCGATGTCGTCCGCCTTTCTGCTCAGTCTGGGTTTTGGTTCCTGGCTGATCAGCAGGGGTGAGCTGAGCGTCGGCCAGCTCACCAGCTTCACCATGTATCTGGGTCAGCTGATCTGGCCGATGTTTGCCATGGGCTGGCTGATGAACATCATCGAGCGCGGCAGTGCGGCCTACAAGCGTGTCGACAGCCTGCTGCAGGAGCCGGATACCCTCGCTGATCAGGGCCAGCTGCAGGCCCTCAGCGAACCGTCGATCCAGCTGCAGCACCTGCATTTCAGCTATCAGCAGCAGCCGACCCTGAAGGATATTCACCTGCAGGTACCGGCGGGCACCCAGCTCGGTATTGTCGGCCCCACTGGCGCCGGCAAGTCGACCCTGATCCAGCTGATCATGCGCCAGCTGGAAACCACTGCAGGCCAGCTGTCACTGGCCGGGCAGCCCCTGCAGGACTATCGTCTGGACGCGCTGCGCGAGCAGTTTGCCTACGTCCCGCAGGACCCCTTCCTGTTTACCGCCACCATTGCTGAGAACATTGCTCTGGCCCGGCCATCGGCCAGCCGTGAAGAGGTGGAACAGGTGGCCAGACTGGCGGCTATTCATCAGGACATCCTGCGCTTCCCCGATGGTTACGACACGCTGGTGGGCGAGCGCGGGGTGACGCTGTCCGGTGGTCAGCGTCAGCGTATCGCCATTGCCCGTGCGCTGTTGCAGGATGCGCCGATTCTGGTGCTGGACGATGCACTGTCTGCCGTAGACGTGCATACCGAGCAGTCCATTCTCAGTCACCTGCGCAGCGCCCGTCGTGGCCGTACCACCCTGATCATCAGCCACCGTCTGTCGGCAGTGGAAGAAGCGCAACAGATTCTGGTGCTGATCCATGGCGAACAGCGTGAGCTGGGTGATCATCAGGCTCTGCTGGCCCGACAGGGCTGGTACGCGCGGATGTGGAGCTATCAGCAGCTGGAACAGGAGCTGGAGGAGAAGATGGGCGATCATCGCCACCACGACAGTCAGGCCGATGCCGCCGATCTGCTGGAGAGCAGCCAATGAGCCAGCCCACATCTGCCAGCACCAGCCCGTCGCAGGGCGCCTTCAAACTGTTGCTGGGCTACGTCTATCGTGACAAGCCGCTGCTGGTCAAAGCCATCATCCTGCTGATTCTGGCCACCGCAGCCGATGTCAGCGGGCCGATGCTGGCCAAGGTGTTTATCGACAACTACCTCACTCAGGGCCAGTTTGTCTTCTCTGCCATTGCCGGGCTGTTGCTGGCTTATGTGGCCAGCCAGACGCTGGCGGCGGTGCTGCGTTATCAGCAGACCCTGAAATTCAGTGCCATGGCGCTGGAAGCGGTGAAGGACATCCGTGAACGGGTGTTTGCCCGGGTCATGCGCCTGCCACTGTCGTACTTCGACCATGCCGTCACCGGCCAGCTGGTCAGCCGTATTACCAATGACACCGAGGCGATCAAGGATCTGTACGTGCAGTTCCTGTCGACGGTGCTGGGCAATACCATTTCCCTGCTCGGTATTCTGGTGGCCATGGCGCTGCTCGATGTGCACCTGATGCTGATCGCGGTGGCACTGATTCCGGCCGTGCTCGGCATCATCTACGTCTATCAGCGGGTCAGTGGCCCGGCGGTGGAGCATAGCCGCCAGCTGCGCTCGGATATCAATGCCAATCTGGGTGAGTCGATTCAGGGCATGCGCATCATTCAGGCCAGCAACCAGCAGCCGCGTTTCCGTGGCCGCTTCAGCACCACCAATGAAGATCTCTACAGTGCCAAGATGCGCACCGTGCATATCGGCGCGCTGTTGCTGCGGCCCGCCATCGATATGCTCAGCGTGATGATTCTGGCCGGGGTGATCTGGGTGTTTGGTCGCCAGTCCCTGCTCGGTGGCGCCGAGATCGGTGTGCTCTACGCCTTTGTCAGCTATCTCAGCCGCTTTACCGAGCCGCTGATGGAGATCACCCAGCGCTTCAACCTCTATCAGCAGGCGATGGTGGCGGGCGAACGGGTGCAGCGTCTGCTCAATCATGAAGAAGGCAGCTTCGGACAGGTAACGGCGCCGATCCGCCGTGGTCAGATTGATATCGCCCAGCTCAACTTCAGCTACGACAACAAGCATCCGGTGCTGCGCCAGCTCAATGTCAGCATTCGCTCCGGCGAGTGGCTGGCCATCGTCGGTCATACCGGCAGTGGCAAGAGCACACTGCTGAGCCTGCTGCTGGGCTTCTATCCGGTGAAGGACGGCAGCATCCGCATTGATGACGTGGAGCTGGCTGACTACGAGCACGACACCCTGCGCGACGGTGTGGGTCTGATTCCTCAGGAACCCTTTGTGCTGGCAGCCACGGTACGGGACAATATCGACATGAATCGCGGCTTGTCAGCCGAGGCTATCGAGACGGCGGCCCGCGCAGCCCATCTGCATGACACCATTCTGGCCATGCCGGAGGGCTACGACACCCTGCTCGGTGAGCGCGGTGCGCGGCTGTCGACCGGCCAGCGTCAGCAACTGGCCATCGCCCGGGCACTGGCTGCCAAACCGCGCATTCTGCTGCTGGATGAAGCCACCGCCAATATCGACAGTGAAACCGAACAGGTTGTACAGCGCGCGCTGCATGCCCTGCGTGGTCAGGTGACCCTGATCGTGGTGGCGCACCGGCTGTCTACCATCAAGGATGCCGACCGCATTCTGGTGCTGGCGCAGGGGGAGATCATCGAGTCCGGCAGCCATGCCGAGCTGATGCGTCTGCCGGATGGCCGCTATCAGCGCATGTACCGCCTGCAGCAGCAGGGGCGCCAGCTGGAAGAAATGCTGGCGTGACGGGACAGGGCTGGCCGTCACCAGCCTGTTCCTTTTCTTTGCTTCCCTTTCAGCGGCAGGCCACAGACCAGCCACTGGCGCCGGAAAGATTCCGACCTCACTGGTCTTTAACGGAAAGTGAATACTTACCTGTCATTCTGCAGGCTGACCCTGATCCCTCCTCAATGCAGGAAAAAATGTCAACGCGGTTGCGTTGGTCATCATTTGCGGGGATAACCCTTGAGGTCGGAAATATTCTCCTCGGGGGTCAGGGTGAAACTACTGGGTTGGCTGTTGCTGGGTGGAATATTACTGGTGGCGCAGGGCTGCGGAGTGGTCAGTGCGGTGGGTTCCACGGCCAGTCTGGCGGTGGATGTGGTCTCGATTCCGGTCAAGGTAGTCGGCGCCGGTGTCGATGCGGTGGTCGCTGATGACGACGACGATGACTGAACGGCGGTTGCCTGACCGTCGTGGTGACTGCTGATGGCGGGCTTTGCTGCTTCCCATCCCGGTGAAGTGGAGCTGTGCAGTCTGTATCTCGCGGCTGATGCCGTGCCAGCGGTTTCCTGTTCCTGACACCATTGTTCGCCACGCTGATTGGCTTTGCCCTGACCCGGCATCTGCCCGCTGCCTCAACCCTGCTCGGTGGGGTGCTGATCGGTTGTGGCATCTACTGGGCGGCGCGGCGGCCGGTGAGGCAGAACACCGCTGATGTCAGTGCAATAAAGTCAGTGCAGTAAAAAAGCCGCTGCAGTCAGACTGAGCGGCTCAAAGTGCACCAGAGAACTGATCCGGCCGAAGCCATTGGCGGTGCAGCCAGGGTAGGTCGCGACGGGGTTCCCGAATACCCCCGTCGCCTCTGCAAGGTTATTTCTGCTCTTTTACATGGCAGCGCGATAGATCGCCGCGACCTGAGCGTCGGTCAGTTTGCGGGGGTTGGTAAAGCCGCAGACGTCTTTCTGGGCATTGACCACCATGGTTTCGATATCTTCATCCTTCACACCCAGCTCAGCCAGATGCTGGGGAATGCCGACATCTTTGGACAGCGCGACGATGGCGTCGATGGCCTGTTCACCGGCGGCGCGGGCTGACAGTCCTTCCACCTTTTCACCCAGTGCCGCAGCGATGTCAGCAAAGCGTTCCTGACGTGCCATCAGGTTGACGCGGCAGACGTGCGGCAGCAGCAGGGCGTTACAGACTCCATGGGGCAGGTTGTAGAAGCCGCCCAGCTGGTGCGACATGGCATGCACGTGACCAAGGCTGGCGTTGTTGAACGCCATACCGGCCAGGTATTCGGCATAGGCCATCTTGTCGCGGGCTTCGAGGTCGGTACCGCGGGCCACGGCGCGGCGCAGGAACTTGCCGATCAGGCTGATAGCCTGCAGTGCGCAGGCATCGGTGATGGGCGTGGCGGCGGTGGAGACATAGGCCTCGATAGCATGGGTCAGGGCATCCATACCGGTGGCAGCGGTCAGTGCAGGCGGCATATCGACCATCAATTCAGGGTCGTTGATCGCCACGTTGGGCGTGACGCGCCAGTCGACGATGGCCATTTTCACGTGGTTGGAGGTATTGGTGATGATAGTGAAACGGGTCATTTCACTGGCGGTGCCGGCAGTGGTGTTGACCGCGATATAGGGGGGCAGTGCCTTGCTGGCCTTATCCAGACCTTCGTAGTCATGGATGGTGCCGCCGCTGGTGGCGACCAAGCCGATGGCTTTGCAGCAGTCATGGGAGCTGCCGCCACCGAAAGAAATCAGCAGATCGCACTGGTTAGCCTGATAGACCGCCAGACCATCAGCCACATTGGTGTCGGTAGGGTTGGGGACGGTTTCATCGAACACCACCGCGTCGATCCCGGCACTGCCCAGCAGCTCGACCAGCTTGCCGGTGTAACCCAGTGCGGTCATGCCTTTGTCGGTAACCACCAGCGGTTTTTTGCCGCCCAGGGTGTTCACCCGTTCCGGCAGTTTGGAGAAGGAGCCCGGGCCCATCAGTGACACGGTAGGTACGTAGAATTCCTGAATACTCATGACAACCGTTCCTCTTATTTTCGAAATTGAGGTAAGCGCTGACTGCGTAGAAGTCTTACCCGGAGCCCGCTGGCGGAATGCCGTGCGGGTGGTGATGGTTTCAGTGTAAGCAGGGTGAGATTAGAAAGATTTGATCTGCGTCGGTATTCTGCCAGCGAGGGGAATATCCAGTGCTTTGGTTGTAGTTCTTTGTGGTTATAACCCATGTGTGCACTTAAATGCGCACGCAATGAGCAGTATGTGTGCAGCTTTTCTGCACAGGTTAGCCGTATCAGTCAGCGGTGTAGCTGAGCACCTGCTGATGATCGACGGCCAGTCGGATTGGCTGGCCCTGCTGCAACAGCTGATGGGTGAACACCTTGACCAGATGGCCATCGAGGCTGGCTGTCACTTCATAGCGGTCCTCAATGTACAGGCTGCTGATCACTGCGGCCTGCAGCGGGGCATCTTCGGCCAGCCGGAAGGCGCCGCGCGGCACCAGCACCTGCTGCGCCGTACCCTGTGGTTCGCCCATCACTGTGGCAGCGGGCAGGATGTTACCGGCATCCAGAAAACGCGCCGCCCACAGATCAACCGGAGCACGGAACAGCTGCTCCGGTGCACCAAGCTGGTGGCACAGGCCATCCTTCATCAGGGCAATCTGATCCGACAGGATCTGTGCTTCACGGCGGTCGTGGGTGACGTTGATGCAGGTCAGCCCCAGTTGCTTCGACAGCAGACGGATTTCCTGCCCGAGCTCTTCGCGCAGGTTGGCATCCAGATTCGACAGCGGCTCATCAAACAGAATCAGCCCCGGCTTGGCCGCCAGTGCCCTGGCGATGGAGACCCGCTGCTTCTGCCCGCCGGACAGCTTTTCCGGCAACTTGTCAGCATGCTGCTGTAATCGCACCGCGGTCAGCACTTCCCTGACCCGCACGGCAATATCGTGACGGCGGACTCTGGCCATCTGCAGCGGGAAGGCAACGTTGTCGGCTACGCTCATGTGCGGCCACAGGCCGTAATCCTGAAAGACAAAGCCCAGACGCCGTTGCTGCACAGGCAGTTCTACCCCCGCGGCACAGTCGACAAAGGCCCGTTCTCCGGCCTGAATACGGCCCTGATCGGCCTGCTCCAGCCCGGCGATGATACGCAGCAGAGTAGTCTTGCCGCAGCCGGAAGGGCCGAGCAGGGTGAGAAAGCTGCCCTGTTCCACCTCCAGATTGATGTCGCGCAGGATCGCGGTGTGGCCAAAGGCCTTGGACAGATGCTGGATGCTCAGCTGGCTCATGGACGTACTCTCCCCTGCAGGCGCTGACCGCAGACTATGATGCTGCCGGACACCAGAATGGTGACCAGACTCATGGCCATGCCGGCATTGATGGAGCCCTGATCGAACTGGTGGAAGACATAGGTGGCGACGGTTTCCACCCCCGGCGGCGCCAGCATAATGGAGCTGACCAGCTCGCGGGTGGAAATGGCGAAGACGATAAAGCCTGCGGCCAGGGCAACGGGGGCCAGCAGTGGCGCCAGAATACGGCAGATCACGGTCAGCTCGCTGGCACCGGAGATATAGGCGGCGTCATCCAGCGAACGTGGCAACTGACACAGGGCAGCGCTGAGCATGCGGATGGGATAGGGCAGCATTAGGCAGACATAGGCCAGCAGCAGGATCAGTGAGGTGTTGTAGGGAGTCAGCGGCCAGAACCGCTGATTCCAGGTCAGGATCAGGCCGACCGCAATGGCCATGCCGGGGATGGCGTTGGGCAGAATCGACAGAAAATCCAGCAATACGGTGGCGCGGGCTCGCAGGCGTACCACGGCAAAGGCCACCAGCAGGGCGATCAGTACCGTACAGCAGGCGGCCATCAGCGCCAGACTGAGGCTGGTGGACATCGCCGCCCAGGCATCACCGTCGCCGTCAAACAGGCGCAGCAGCGGCTGCAGGCTGAGATTACGCCAGTGCAGCCCGCCGGACAGGGTATTCATCAGGGCGCTGAGGCAGATACTGAGCAGTGGCAGCACCACCGCCAGCATGGCCACCATGGCAAACAGCAGCTGCGTCAGGGTTCTGGCCAGCAGGGAACGGCGCAGCGGCGGCGGGTTCACCACCTGCTGGTCGAGATTGGCGCTGAAGCGTTCGCTGATATGGCGCTGCAGCAGGTAGGCCGCCAGCGCGATGATGATCAGGATCAGCGACAGCACCGAGGCGCCGGGCAGATCGATAGGCCAGTCAGAGAACTTGTCATGAATGGCGGTGACGATGACATGGAAACCAAAGCGGTTGCCGAGAATTTCCGGCGTGCCGAATTCCTCAATACTGAGAATGAACACAATCAGGCAGCTGGAGACCAGACTGGGCAACACCAGCGGCAGATAGATGCAGCTGAATATCTGCCAGGGCTGGGCACCGAACACCCGGGCCACGTCGCCATAGCGATGACCTACCACCCGCAGGGCGTTGCTGGCGGCAAAGTAGATCATCGGAAACAGATGCAGCGCCATCACGCTGACAATCCCGGGAAAGGAATACAGATAAGGTGCCAGATTGAAGCCCAGCAGCTGTTCGCTGAAGCCTTTCACCTGCAGCAGCTGCATCCACGCCATGGAGCCGATATAGGGTGGAATCAGGAAAGGCACCATCAGCAGCGCATCCCACCACCGGCCGCTGCGGTCACTCATGCGATTACGCTGATAGGCCAGCGGCAGGGCCAGCAGGCAGGACAGCAGGGTGACCGCCGCCGACAGCCGCAGCGAGTTGACGGTGGCGCTGAGCAGCTGCCCGTCGGCCAGGGTTGGCAGCAGGGCACTGAACGGCTCGGCCAGCGACCACTCGTTGATATGGGGAAACAGCGCATAGAGCAGGATGGCCAGTACCGGTAAACCGACAATGACCACCAGCAGGACAATGGCCAGCCACAGCAGCGCCGGTGCCAACCACCGGCTGCGCTGTGTCTGCCATTGCGATAAGACCAGCTGAAACATGCCTTACTTCATCATGATTGCAGCGAATTTGGCCTTGGTGGCGGCTGCGCTGGCCGCGGCGGCGGCTTCATTGAAGTCGATGATGCTGAGATCGTTCCAGCCCGGACGCTTGGCCTGAATATCGGTACGCGCAGGCAGAATGAACTCATCGGCCACCCGTTTCTGACCTTCTTCGGACAGGGCGAAGTCGATGAACTGTTTGGCAGCCTCCTGATGCTGCGAGGTCTTGATGATCATCATCGGCCGGGGCGCCAGTACGGTGCCGTCTTTGGGATACACCACTTCGATGCTCTCACCCTTGGCCTTGGCGCCGATCACCAGATAGTCCACCGCACCGAACACCACGCCTTTAGCGCCCTGCAGTACCGGGTTCATGGCGGCGTTGTTGGGGCCGGGAACCAGCGTCTGGTTGGCGGCCAGACCTTCAAACAGCTTCCACGCGGCGGTTTCATCCTTGGCAACCAGACCCTGCACCAGGGTCAGTGAAGAACCTGATTTGGCCGGGTCAGGCATGGTGACCTGATCCTTGTAGGTGGGCTGGGTCAGATCGCTCCAGCGGGTCGGCGCCGGCAGGCCGGATTTGGGGTTGTAGGCGATGGCCAGTGCAGCAGCGCCCTGAGCCACGTAGTTGGGGGTCTGCAGCGCGGCAGGCACGTTGGCGGCGTTGGCGGAGTGGTAGGGCAACAGTTCACCGGCCTGATCCAGGGAAATGGCATCGGCCCAGGCTGCGGAGATGATCACATCCACCTGCGGATTGGCTTTTTCAGCTTCATAACGGGCCATGATCTTGCCCGCGGTGGCTTCAAACAGATCTACCTTGATGCCGGTTTTGGCCTCAAATGCCTTGGCCAGACCAGACGACAGCGGCTTGGGACCGGCGCTGTAGACCACCAGATGATCAGTCGCGAAAGCCGGAGTGGCCAGCACCATGCCCACCGTCAGGGCAGCGAACAGCTTTTTCATTGAAACCCCCAGTTGCAGACCAGCGCGGCGGATAAACCACGGCGCTGGCGGATAAAAGTTGGATCGAACGGAACTGCACAGAGCAGCACGGGCGTGGTGTCACGCTCGTACGAAAGCGGCGATAGTCGGAAATGACTGTGAACAACGCATGACAGTTTGATGATGATTTTGCGTGTTCACTGCTAAAGACGTAGAAAACGCGCAAATTCACTGCGTGATTACGCTATTTCCAGGCAGTCTTGAAGACGTACAAAAACTGAGCATGGCTCGTTTGGATGGCTGGTTTATTTCGCTAATCGTTTGATCTGTATAGAAAAAAACGTCCGCCGAGGCGGACGTTGCGTCAAAGCCCGGCACTATCAGGCCGGACAGAATCAGGCCGGACAGAAGGGAAAGCGGTGCCGTTCTTACAGACCAAAGAACGGCTGCAGCAGACGCGGCACAATACCGCGGAAACGCAGGGGCGCATCGGTGGCGATCAGACAGATGCAATCCTGATCGCGATCGGCGATGGGCTGATGTTCCACCTCGGGGTCGAGATCGGCCACGTCACCGGGGCAGAAGCGGCCGATTTCGTCGGAATAGGAACCACGCAGCACCAGCGTCAGTTCACTGCCGCCGTGGCTGTGCAGCGGCATGCAGGTGCCCGGAGCGATCTTGAACAGCCGCAGGTTGCTGTTGCCAACGTGCATCTTTACCTGCTTCATGCCGGGGCCGAGGGTGCTCCATTTCAGATCGCTGAAGCGCTCGCCGAGCAGATGCTGCAGGGGCGCGGGTAGCAGATCGTCGGCCTCTGCGCTGGTCTCTTTACTGGCTATGGCGGTGGACGCCCTGTGCCCGGCAGCTGGCTCATCGGCTGCAGGTTTATCCAGCGCGTCCAGCATGGCCTGACGATGTTCGGCAGACAGCGACTGCTGGGGCAGATGGCTGAGCAGGTGACCACCGAGGGCATCGGCTTCACTGACCCGCTGACGGCAGCGCGGACAGATCGCCAGATGGCAGGCGACGGTAATCGACAGGGCGGTGGCCAGCCCGCCCGCTGCGTAACTGACCAGAGTGGCATCGTCGGGATGATGATTGGGTTGCAGTGCCAGCGGGTTCTGGCGCCGGATCGGAGTCTTCATGATGGCTCTCCTTTACTGCTGGTGTCTGGATAGCCGTGGGGAGGGTTGCCTTCTGCCTGACCGAGAAACACACGCAGTTTCTGGAACGCCAGACGCAGGCTGGATTTGACGCTGCCCAGAGGAATCTGCAGTTCCTCGGCAATCTCACTGTGGCTTTTGGCCTCGAAGTAGGACTTGTACACCACCTGCGCCTGCATCATCGGCAGCTGCTGGATGGCCTGCTGTACCTTGAGGCCGTCAGCATGGCTGTCACCGCTGGGGCTGTGCGGGTCGATTTCCTCTTCCATATCCAGTTCCGACAGCAGCCAGTTTGGCTGCCGGCGCATGGCATCGATAAACAGGTTACGGGCAATACGAAACAGCCAGGTGCTGAGCGCAGCCTTGTCTGGATTGAACTGATGGGCCTTGCGCCACAGGCTGAGCAGGCTTTCCTGTACCAGTTCTTCGGCCAGTGCCGGTGAGGCGCCGAGGCCATGCAGGTAACTGTTGAGACGGGGGGCAAAGTAATCGTAGATCTGCATAAAGCTGGCTTTGTCGCGCTGCCCGGCCACCGCCGCCATGCAGTGCAGCCAGTGCTGCTGCAGGTTGTCGCTGCCGGACTCGTCTGATGCGGCTAGTGTCATGGTGTACTGTCCTGTATCCCGGCGGTGATCGCCGCACAGTTGCAAGGTCGCGCCACGGCGGCGCACAGCCGCCCCGTCCGCCGGAGCGGGGGTAGCGTGCTGATGGCGAGGCGATAAAAGCCACATGAGCTGAGCCCTGTCACAAGTCGGCAGATAGTTATGCGTATCTGGCCGGGAAACATTGGCGGGACTCTGCACCTGAACCCGATTCGCTGGCGAGATCGTGAACAGGTTCTGCGCGCTGCCTCTGTGCAAAAGCAGCTGTGCTGTCCCAAGTGTAGAGCTATACGCAGAGGTCGCCAAAATGGATCAGCATTAACGTCACCGCATCTGCCAGCGATCTGCCGATCCGCGACGATGCTGATCCATTTGCGCAGGGGGTGCGTAAGAGCGGCAAAAGGAGGGGCGGCCATGATCGACAAGCAACTCAGTATCGCCGTTATAGGTTCAGGCATCAGCGGCCTGAGCTGCGCCTGGCATCTGGCCAGACGCCACAAGGTCACGCTGTTCGAGAAGGACGACCGGTTCGGCGGCCACTCCAATACCGTGCAGGTGACGCAACAAGGTGTCACCACGGCGGTGGATACTGGCTTTATCGTCTACAACGAACGCTGCTATCCCAATCTGGTGGCGCTGTTCGAACAGCTTGGGGTGCCGACCCACGCCACCGACATGTCCTTTGCGGTGTCTCTCGAACAGGGCCAGCTGGAATACGCCGGCACCTCGCTGGGCGGTTTGTTTGCCCAGCGCCGCAACCTGTTACGGCCATCGTTCTGGGGCATGCTCAAAGACATTCTCGATTTCTACCGTGATGCCGACGACTGGCGCCACGAAATTGGCCCGCACGTCACCCTCGGCCAGCTGCTGCAGCAGGGCGGTTATGGCGATGCCTTCCGTGATCAGCATCTGTTACCCATGGGCGCGGCCATCTGGTCGACGCCGATGGCGCAGATGCTCGACTACCCGGCCCTGAGTTTCCTGCGCTTCTGCGATAACCACGGCCTGCTGCAACTGAAGGAGCGGCCACAGTGGTTCAGCGTCTGCGGTGGCAGCCGGGTCTATGTGCAGAAAATCCTTGATGCCATCGGCCCTCATGCGCACTGCAATCGCGGCGTGCGCAGTATCCGCCGGTTGCCGGGCAAGGTGCTGATTCAGGACTGGCAGGGCGATCAGTGGTATTTCGATCAGGTGGTACTGGCCTGCCATGCCGATCAGGCACTGCAGCTGCTGGCAGATCCCGGCTCTGATGAAAAGGATGTGCTGTCGGCGTTCCCCTATCAGCGTAACCGCGCCATTCTGCACAGTGATCTCAGCCTGATGCCGAAGCGCCGCCGGGCTTGGGCCAGCTGGAATTATCTGGGCCACCGCGATGAGCAGGGCGAGCAGCAGGTGGCGGTCAGCTACTGGATGAACCGGCTGCAGCAGCTGGACACCCCCGAGCCGCTGATCGTCACCCTGAATCCGCCACAGCAACCGGCGGTGGATAAAGTGCACGCCAGCTTCCTCTATGACCATCCGCTGTTCGATGTGCGCGCCATCCAGCATCAGCCGCAGCTGTGGGCGATTCAGGGCCAGCGCAACACCTGGTTCTGCGGAGCCTGGTGTGGTTACGGTTTCCATGAAGACGGGCTGCAGTCGGGCCTTGCCGTGGCCGAAGCGCTGACCGGTGTGCGCCGCCCGTGGCTGACCCGCGCTGAGGATAACCGCATTGCCCTGCCCGAAGACTGGCTGCAGCGCCACTGGCAGAGGGCAGCATGATGAACTCCTGCCTGTATCCCGGCACGGTGATGCATCACCGCTTCAAGCCACGCGTACATCGCTTTGTCTACCGGGTGACCGCCTGGCTGTTTGATCTGGATGAGTTGCCCGTGCTTGATCAGCAGCTGACGGGCTTCTCCTACAATGCGCCGAACCTGTTCAGCCTCTGCGATGCCGATCACGGGCTGGAGCCGGGCCAGAGCCTGCGTGACTTTGCCGATGAAATAAATGCCCGGCACGGTCTGCCGCGCCCGGCCCGGGTCGAGCTGCTGTGTTATCCGCGCATCCTCGGCTACGCCTTCAACCCGCTGGCGATCTATTTCTGCTATAACACCGCCGGTCAGCTGCAGGCCACCCTGCATCAGGTCAGCAACACCTTCGGCCAGCGCCATCTGTATGTGATTCCGGCCGAGCCGAGCCGCCAGCAGGGCGTGCGCTACCAGCAGGCCGACAAGGTGTTCTACGTCTCGCCCTTTATCGATATGGACTGTCGCTACCGCTTTCGCATCCTGCCCCCGGCGGAACGGGTGTCGGTAGCCATTCGTCAGACCGACCCGGAAGGGGTGCTGCTGCACGCGGTATTCAGTGCCGAACGCCAGCCCCTCAGCCAGCGCGGTTTGTGGCGACAGTTTCTGGCCATGCCGCTGATGACGGTCAAGGTGATGGCCGCCATCCACTGGGAGGCACTGCGGCTGTGGCTCAAGGGCGTGCGGCTGGTGCCCCGGCCACCGCAGCGCGCTGCGCGTATCACCCTTGGTCGCATGCTGGATGCCTCTGCCACCCTTACCCCTGCCATAAGTTCTGGATTGAAGAAGGAGCTGCCCTGATGTCCGATGTCGTCAAATCGAGCCGCTGGTCACTGTGCAAGGTCGCACCGACCATGACTGCCAGCACAGGTAAACGTCCGTCGTGGATGCTGCGGCGGGTGCTGGAGCGCCTGCAACAGCTGCAGGTCAGCCGTATCAGTCTGAGCTGGCCGGGCGCGGAAGACATCAGTCTGGGTCAGTGCCTGCCTGGGGTGCCGCAACCCCATGTGCGCATCCACCAGCGCCGTGCCGTACAACGCGGGCTGCGTGGCGGGCTGCTGGGCTGGGCCGAAGGCTATATGGCCGGTGACTGGGATTGTGATGATCTGCATGCCCTGACCGACTGGGCCATGGCCAATGAGAAACGGCTGGAGCAGGCGTTTGCCGGCAGCCCCTTCAGTGCCTGGCTGCATCGGCTGCTGCACCGGCTGAATGCCAACAGCCGTCGTGGCAGCCGGCGTAACATCGCCTTCCACTACGATCTGGGCAACGACTTCTACCGGCTGTGGCTGGACCCCACCATGACCTATTCGGCCGCGCTGTTCGCCAGCCCTGAGCAGAGTCTGGAACAGGCACAGCACAACAAGTACCAGACCATTAGCCACATGCTCGGAATAAAGGCCGGTGACCGGGTGCTGGAAATCGGCTGCGGCTGGGGCGGTATGGCGGAGCATCTGCTCAGTCAGCAGGATGTCAGCTGGCACGGCATTACCCTGTCGCAGCAACAGTTGCTGTGGTGCCAGCAGCGGCTGACCGGCTTTGCCGGGCGGGCGTCGGCCAGCCTCACCGATTATCGCGATCTGCCTGACCAGCAATACGACGCCATCGTCTCCATCGAAATGCTCGAAGCGGTCGGCGAAGAGCACTGGCCACAGTACTTCGCCACTCTGCGGCGCTGCCTGAAACCCGGCGGTTATGCCGTGATTCAGGTCATCACCATTGCTGACGAGCGCTTTGCTGCCTATCGCCAGCGTGCCGACTTTATCCAGCGCTATATCTTCCCCGGCGGCATGCTGCCCAGCCCGCAGGCCATGCGCGAGCAGATTGCCGCGGCCGGGCTGCATCTGGTGATGGAAGACGGTTTTGGTGATGACTATGCCCGCACCCTGCGTCACTGGCATCAGGCGTTCAACAGCCAGTGGCCCGCGTTGCAGCAGCAGGGCTTTGATGAACGCTTCCGGCGGATGTGGAACTACTACCTGGCCTACTGCGAAAGCGGTTTCAAAGCCGGTTCCATCGACGTGCGGTTTTATCTGCTGCGCAACGTCTGAGCGCCGTGGGATGAATAGCGGGGAGGGCAGGTCTGATGCGCATGCGTAGGCTGCTGGGGGCGCTTTTGTGCCTGCTGGGAGTGGCTACAGGTCTGCTGCTGAGTGGATGTAACACCATGAAGATCGAAGATTTTGTCGGGCAGACTCCGAAACTGCGGCTGGAGCAGTACTTTTCCGGTCGCACCTATGCCTGGGGTCTGTTTCAGGATCGCTTTGGCAAGGTGCGCAGGCAGTTTCAGGTCACCATCGATGGCCACTGGGATGGCGACGTGCTGACGCTCGATGAACGCTTTCTCTACAACGACGGCCAGCGTGAGCAGCGGGTCTGGTCAATCAGACGGCCGCAGGATGATACCTACACCGGCACCGCGGCCGATGTGATCGGTGAAGCCCGCGGCCATATTGCCGGCAATGCCCTCAACTGGCAGTACCAGATGCAGCTGCCGGTGGATGACAAGGTATGGCATGTGCGCTTCAACGACTGGATGTGGCTGCAGCCGGGCGGGGTGCTGATCAACAAGGCCAAAGTGTCGAAATGGGGTTTCGAGCTGGGCGAGGTGACGCTGTTCTTCAGCAAGCAACCGCCGCTGGGTGAAACGCCGTGAGTCGCCTGCTACTCTGGCTGCTGGTGATGCTGACGGTATCTGGCCCGACGATCTGCGTCGCCGCCACGCCAGCCGCTGCCATGCCCGCTCAGCCTGACTGGCAGCACCTGTACGGCAAGCAACCCCTGCGTTTTACCGTGATGCGCAAGGGGCAGGCCATCGGCAGCTACACCACCCGCTTTGTTGACGACGACGCCGGTGGCTTTCGTGTCGAAGCGCAGATGGCCATTGAGGTGAAGGTACTGCTGTGGGACTACCGCTATCAGTATCAGGCGGAAGAAGTCTGGCAACGCAGTCGCAGCGGCGACGTGCTGGATCAGCTGCAGGTGGCGGTGAACGATGATGGCCAGCCGTTCAGGCTGTCGCTGCAGCGTCAGGGCCAGCAGCTGGTCGGCCGCAGCAGCGATGGCGAGCTGGCTGTCACCCTGCCGATGCTGACCACCCAGCATTACAACGCCGCCGTGCTCAGGCAGTCACAGGTTCTCAATACCCTGACCGGCAAGGTAAACAGGATTAAGGTCGTGGCATTGGGTCAGCAGGTGATCAGTGCACAGGGCCAGCAGAGACAGGCGCAACATTACCGCTATGAGGGCGAGCTGCACGATACCGAGGTCTGGTATGACGGCGAAGGCCGCTGGCTGCGGCTGCGTTTCAGGGGCAAGGACGGTACACCGATTGAGTTTATCTGCCAGCAATGCGGGCTGCCTGAGGCGCAGCAGGCTGATGGCCGCCCGGCTTCCGCGGACCACGCCGGATGAGCAACCATTCCTTGCCCTGGCAGTCTGTGTGGCTGACCGGGGCCAGTCAGGGTATCGGTCTGGCGCTGGCCGAGGCACTGGCACAGCAGGGAGTAACTGTCTGTGCCAGTGCACGCAATGAGGAGGCGCTGCAGGCGCTGGCCAGACGCAGCCGGTTGTGGTCCGGCAAGGTCGTGGCCTATCCGCTGGATATCACTGACAGCAGCGCAGTAGCGGAGACGCTGGTGCAGATCGAGGTCGAACAGGGCCTGCCACAATTGGTGATATTCAATGCCGGCAGCCATCACCCCACCCCGGCGACGCGTTTCCAAAGCGATGAGGTGCGTCAGCTGCTGGAACTGAATGTCATGGGCACCTGCCATTGTCTGGAGGCCATTTTGCCGCGATATATCCAGCACAACACCGGGCACATTGCCGTGGTGGCATCGCTGGCCGGGTATCGTGGTCTGCCGTCGGCAGCCGGTTACGGTGCCAGCAAGGCGGCCCTCAATAACCTGCTGGAGGCACTGGCTATCGATCTCTATCACACCGACATCCGGCTGCAGATTATCAATCCGGGCTTTGTCCGCACGCCGCTGACTGATCGCAATGCCTTCCCCATGCCTTTCCTTATGGAGCCTGAACAGGCGGCAGCGGCGATCATTCACGGATTGCAAAGTGGCCGGGCGGAAATTCGCTTCCCGCGCCGGTTTGCCCTGCTGATGGGGTTGCTGCGGCTGTTGCCAGCGGGCCTGTACCGCTACCTGATCGCCAGAGCGACCGGCTATGACCGGGCCGTCTGACGCGGTGACGGCCCGCCTGTTGCAGCAGGGGCTGGAGCGTTATCTGCAGGTCTTCACCCGGCTGCATCTGGGCCTGCAGGGGCTGGATGACTGCCTGACCGAGCAGGTGGAGTTTCGTGATCCGTTCAATCACGTTCAGGGTCGTGCCGCCGTGCAACGGGTCTTGCAGCACTTTATCGAGCATGTCAGCGAGCCGCGGTTTGTCATCCAGCACTGCGCCTGGAGCGGTTCCCTGTGCTTTGTGCGCTGGGACTTCAGCGGCGTGGTGAAAGGGCTCGGCGACTGGTGCTTTCCGGGCGTCAGCGAGCTGCATTTCGATGAGCAGGGCCGCGTCCTGCGTCATCTTGATCATTGGGATGCCGGTACTCATTTCTACAGCCGCCTGCCGTTGCTGGGCTGGCTCAACCGTACGCTGGTAGCGAGGCTGACAGCCGTTCCTCACCCTCCTTACAAGGCAGATGAATAGCGACAAGGACAGCAGATGAATATCCAGACCTTTGCAGAGCAGTGCGGCGTGTCGGCCCACACCCTGCGTTACTACGAGAAGATCGGCCTGCTGCAGGTACGTCGCAACCGCAGTGGTCATCGCCAGTTTACTGAGCGTGACCGGGACTGGCTGGGGTTTATCAGCCGCCTGAAGCAGACCGGCATGCCGCTGCAGCAGATTTGTCATTACGCCCAGCTGCGAGCCGAAGGTGACAGCACACTGGCAGAACGTCAGGCACTGCTGGAACAGCACGCGGAGGCGGTGGCTGCACGCATTGCCCAGGAACAGCAGCATCTGCTCAGGCTGGAGGAGAAAATCCGCTACTACCAGCAGCTCAGCGCGCCCGCCCCGGCGCGGCGGAAGTGAGATTTGCTCATGTGCAGGTCCGCTAATGGGGAGCAAACAGGGCTCCATGTGGGATGTGCGTGAACAGGGCTCATTATCCCGGCCGCTCTAGACCGCTGTGGTTAGCGTAAATTGGAAAGCTGTCCATAATTTAGTCAATTGTGCATAGAAACGGTCAGCAGATCGTTGGTGTCCAGTCAGTCGCACAGGGCATTTGATGCTGGATGGCGAGAGGGATAAGGATGGGCTGGGCAGAAAATCACGTCGCGAAGATCATTGAGCACTCGCCCAATGCCATCGTCACCGTAGACCGCGCCGGGCGCATCAATGTGGTCAATATTCAGGCCTGTGAGCTGTTCGGCTACCGCCGGGAAGAGCTGCTGGGGCGACCGGTGGAATGTCTGCTGCCGGTATCGCTGGCTGAACACCACGTCAGCCTGCGTGATCGTTATGTGGCCCATGCCACGCCTCGGGCGATGGGCGCCGGGCGCGATCTGCAGGGGCGGCACAAGAGCGGCAGCCTGATCGATGTGGAGGTGGCGCTGGCGCCGCTGCATGACGATAACGGCGAAACCGTCGGCGTCATCGCCACCATCATCGACATCCGCCAGCGGCTGGCCACGGAGCGGCAGCTGGCCCAGCAGGTGCAGAGTCTGCAGCAGGAACAGCAAGCGCTGCAGGCCGCCGAGCACAATCTGGCCAATATCATCGAGCATTCGCCGAACGCCATGATCACGGTGAATGCCGCCGGGCTGATCGATATGGTCAATGCCCAGGCGGCGCGCCTGTTCGGCTATCTGCCGGAGGAGCTGCGCGGGCAGGCGGTGGAATGCCTGCTGCCGGGGCCTTTGCATCAGCATCATGTCAGCCTGCGCGATCACTACATGCAGCACCCGACCCCGCGGGCGATGGGCGCCGGGCGCGATCTCAAAGGCCGTCATCGTAATGGCAGCCTGATTGATGTCGAAGTCGCACTGGCACCGCTGCTGGATGCCAACGGCACCGTCACCAGCGTTATTGCGACCATTATCGATATACGCCAGCGCCTGCAGACCGAGCGGATACTGGCGCGGCAGATTGACGATCTGACCCGCATCAACGAGGAGCTGGATCGCTTTGCCTACGTCGCCTCCCATGATCTCAAGTCGCCGCTCAATGCCATTCAGAAAATCGTCGGCTGGATTGAGGAAGATTGCGCCGAGCTGTTGCCGCGCAGCTCGCAGGAGCATCTGGCGCTGCTCAAGCAGCGTGCCAACCGCCTGATGCGCCTGCTGGACGATCTGCTGGCCTACTCCCGCGCCGGACGCCGCGAGTATGAGGTGGAGCAGATTGAGCTGGCCCATCTGACCACAGAAATTTTTGCCCTGCTTGGCGCGCCTGAAGGGTTCAGCTGCGTCGGTGAGGTGGTCCATCTGCAGCTGCCCCGTGTGCCGTTCGAGACGGTACTGAACAATCTGATCAGCAATGCCATCAAGCATCATGATCAGGGCCACGGCAACATCCGGGTGCGCTGCCAGATTGGTGACGAGCACTATCAGCTGGAAGTCGAAGATGATGGCCCGGGCATTCCGCCGGAGCTGCATCACAAGGCGCTGGCGATGTTCCAGACCCTGCAGCCGCGGGACCGGGTGGAAGGCAGCGGCATGGGGCTGGCGCTGGTGAAGAAGATTGTCGAACACCATCACGGCAGCCTGCGCATCGACTCCGATGGCGGGCGCGGCACCACCATGGTGGTGCAGTGGCCACGACCGGCAGTGCCCGCCGGTAGCGATGATGGGCAACCCTAACAGGCTAAGCCGACAGGTACAGAAAGGAGGAAAAGCTCATGCAGGAGGTGCAGAACCGCGGCGCCAATGTGGTCACTTTGTTGCTGGTGGAGGATGACGATATTGATGCCATGAGCATCCAGCGCAGTTTCGAGAAAGAACGTATTGCCAACCCCATCCTGCGCGCCTGTGATGGACAGGAGGCACTGGAGCTGTTGCAGCGTGGGCTGGTGCCGTCACCCTTCATCATTCTGCTGGATCTGCAGATGCCACGGATGAACGGACTGGAGTTTCTGCAGCTGATCCGGCAGGACCTGGAATTTGGCAGCGCCGTGGTATTTGTCCTGACCACCTCCACCGCCGAGCAGGACATTGCCGCCAGTTACCGCCGTCATATTGCCGGATATTTCGTCAAGGACGAGGCGGCCAACGGATTTCGCGATGTTATCAAACTTCTGGATGGCTACTGGCAGATTGCTGAGTTGCCGATGATCCGGACACCGCGTTAACAGGCTGTTGAAAAACGTTATCGAGGCAGCCGAGACAAGGAAATACCCCGAGGGCACAAGAAACAGGCGAAAAAGCGGAGTTTAGTGGACTA
>NZ_LAPT01000137.1 GCF_003194385.1 Pokkaliibacter plantistimulans | reverse complement strand
TTCCGTCTTGAACATGACTAGCCTGATTAATCTGTAGCGATCACTCCGTGACTACCTAACAGGTCGTTGAAAATCTATCTGCGTTGCCGAATACTGCGTCAAAAACAGGCTCAAAATGCTCATTTAGTTCACTAAACTCCGCTTTTTCGCCTGTTTCTTGTGCCCTCGGGGTATTTCCTTGTCTCGGCTGCCTCGATAACGTTTTTCAACAGCCTGCTAAGCAGCAACGCCATTCACGCTCAGATCAGGCACATCCGGGCGCTTTTTGCACACCAATATCAGCGAGCACGGCAGTGCTCCCTGATGATCCAGCGGCTCCCGCATTTCACAGCAGTAAAATCCGCAGTCTGCCAGCGTCTTTATCCAGGAAGCCAGCGTTCTGAAATACCAGGGTGCAGCACGGGCAAAACGGTTGCTAAGCCCCACCCAACTCCCGGGTCGCCAGCCATCGATATATCGCCCGTCTGGGCAGGCGACAACAGGATGGAGTGTTTGTATAACCAGCACTCCCTGCGGGGCCAATAGCTGATAACAAGCCTGAATTGCCTGCACCGTACTGTGTTCGCCCAACAATGAAAAGTTGGCCACAGCCATGTCCAATAACGGGGAATCAGCCGCGCTTTGCACTATCTGAGCAAGCTCGGCATAGCTTGCCTCGATAAACCGCCCTCGCCCGCCGCATCGTTGCCGTGCGCACTGAACCAGCTCGGGGACGGCATCGGATGCCAGAACGTCGATCCCGAGATCAAGCAGTCTTTCACTAAGCCACCCCTCACCACAGCCCAGATCAAGAACATGGTGAGGATGAACGCTCGCAATCGCATCCAGAATGGCCTGATTGGTCACCTCCACCCTGGAGCGAATATCACCTGCAGCGATAGCTTCAATCCAGGGTTGGGCATTGTCCTGCCATGCGGCAAGGATCTGCTGTTCCGGGTCAATCTTGAGCATTGCTCTTACGTCCATGACATCAGCTAATCCAGCCCGGCGCTGGACGGCGCTGGTTAGAAATCATACCGATGACCGCCAGGAAGAAAATGGCCAGATTAGTCACTAACGGGTTGAAGGCCTCGCTCATCAACGCGGGCGCCACCATCATGACGTCAATCAGTAATCCCAGCATCAACAGACAGGTAATCAGTAAAGGCCAGGCACTGCGATGAAACAGCAGAATGCAGAACCCCAGTACAATTTCAGCAGCACCTGCCAACTGCACGATTCCCATCCCACCCAGCTGCAAATCGGTCAATCGATGAGCATCGATCAGCATACGCTCAGTTGCGTTGTTGTACATCAGTTTGGGAATCAACCCCTGGTAGATGAAGATGATCCCCAGCGTCAATCTCGACCAGAAGTTGATAGCGGCAAGACTTCTATTCATACCCGATAACCCTTTGCTACTGCTCCAAGAGGCACGGCAGGAAAATGACAGACGCAGACCTGTACGTATGACAGGCCTACTGCATAAAAATCGCTGTTATTCTGCGCGTTGCTTTTGTTATTTGTGTGAATGCATCGCCTCAGGTTTCACATGGAAAGATGAGACGGGTACTGCGTAAGACAGGGACGTTACCCCTTATTCCAGGGTAACTTCGGCAGTCGATCCAATGACTTGGCATAACGCGCGGCATTATACGTGGTGCCGGATTTCATCACGGTGGTCATCTCATGGGATAACGCCGCAGCAATCAGTCCCATAGCCTGCTCATCGCTATAGCCTTTCTCCCGCAGGCGCTTCATTGCTTTGGCAGCCGCAGGCGGTGTATTGCTTTCTATCTGTCGCGTAACCGTGGCATACAATGCCTGGCGAGCTTTATCAGCCTCACTCATGTACTCAGTTCCTGTCATGGCGTAGCGAACAGTCCCATTCAGCAGGCGCCTTAACAGGGCCACATGCCATGGGAGAGTGCCAGCCCGGCTTCAGAGAAATACGAAAGGAGATTTATACAGCGCCGGTGAGGGAAGAGACAAACTTTTTACCGATCGGTTCCGGTTTTTCGCGTCACTCGCACAACCTGCAGGCTTTCAGACGGACTAACCCGGCCAGACCAACGTAGTGGTTTGCTGTGCGCTTGGTGGATAGTGAATCAGATTATGAATGGCCGCCGCCTCATCATGAAGATTGCGATAGGCATGAGGCTGGTCTGCGGCAAAGCGGATAGCTTCCCCCTTACCCAGCGGATGCCACTGCTCCCCCACCAGCACATCCATCTGACCTTCAAGCACAATGACATGCTCGATCACCCCTGGTGCATGAGCAATCGAATGATGATCACATCCCGGGGCCAGTAATATATGAAACAGCTCAAATCCCATGCGTGGATCAAAGGGAAATACAGCATGCGCATACATGCCAATCTCCACCTCGCTGAACTCCGCTTCATTACCTGTTCGTATCAGGGTCTCATTACCACTCACTTGCTGAGCGACATCTAGAAAGCTGGACAACGAGACACCACAGCCTACTGCAATCTTCCACAGGGTGACCATGGTCGGGCTGGACTCTCCCCGTTCGATCTGTCCCAGCATAGCCTTACTGACACCGGTCTCACTGCTGCAACGGTCCAGACTCCAGCCCAGCTGCTGGCGCAACGTCTTCAGATACCGACCGATATTGATATTGACCGACAGCGCTGGGTCCGCTGTTTGATTATTCGTCACTTGCCCTACCTGCCTGTGCCACCACACCTGTGATCTGTCAAAAGCCGCTTGTACGCTATAACGCACAAATGATAGCATTCCCTTCGTGCGCTATTACGCACAGAGCACATACAATAACAAGGTCTGGTTTGAGTCAACCTGCACCTGAAGAAGACCTCGTCGATGGATGCCCCCATGTTCAAGTCATTCTCCCTGACCACAGTGGTCGCAGGATTTATTGCTGTCCTGGTAGGCTTTACCAGTTCAGCCGTCATCATCTTTCAGGCAGCCAGTGCCGCTGGCGCCTCCCCGGCAGAAGTCAGCTCCTGGCTGGCCGCACTGGGCATTGGCATGGGCGTCACCTCCATTGGCCTGTCCCTTCGTTATCGCATGCCGGTACTGACCGCCTGGTCTACACCCGGCGCAGCCCTGCTGGTTACCAGTCTGGCCGGCGTGCCGATGAGCGCAGCCATTGGTGCCTTTGTATTTTCAGCCATACTGATCACGCTCTGCGGCGTAACCGGCCTGTTTGAAAAGATGATGGACCGCATTCCCAAAGGGCTGGCTGCCGCCATGCTGGCCGGTGTACTGGTACATTTCGGTTTGAATGTTTTCAGTGCCATGCAGAGCCAGCTGCTGCTGGCATTAGCGATGTTTGTGACCTACCTGATCGCCAAACGTGTGACGCCACGCTATGCCATTATTCTGGTGCTGGCGATGGGAGTGATCATTGCGGGTGCCAAAGGCCTGCTGCACTTCGATAACGTCACGCTGGCCGTGGCTCAGCCAGTATGGACAACCCCTACTTTTGACCTCACTACGCTGATAGGTGTGGGTATTCCGCTGTTTGTCGTGACCATGGCGTCACAGAACGTCCCCGGCGTCGCTGTTATCCGCGCTTCCGGTTACAACATGCCCATTTCACCGCTGATCACCTGGACGGGTGTCGCTTCTCTGGTATTGGCTCCCTTTGGCGGCTACGCCCTCAATCTGGCCGCCATCACTGCAGCCATCTGCATGGGAAAAGAGGCGCATGAGCAGCCGGAAAAGCGCTATATGGCTTCCATCTGGGCAGGCTTCTTCTATCTGATTACCGGTATATTTGCCGCCACTATCGCCGGGCTGTTTGCGGCCTTCCCCAAAGAGCTGGTGCTGACCATAGCCGGTCTGGCACTGTTTACCACCATCAGTAACAGCATGGCAATGGCCATGCACGATGATCGTCAGCGCGAACCGGCACTGATCACCTTCCTGATTACTGCTTCAGGACTCACCCTGTTTAGTATCGGCTCAGCATTCTGGGGCCTGATTGGCGGGGTACTGGCCATGCTGGTACTGAACTGGGGAAAACGCTGACAAGTTGGGCGGTGCTATTGAGCACGAAGAAAAACAGGTGACATTCTTCAGGAAGGAAGTGAATAAAAAATGCGCGGTCAAAAGACCGCGCAATGGCACAAATGCCAGGCAAGATTGTTGCTGTACACCTTCGGCAATCCCTTTGCCGACAACGCCTACGTTGAAAACTCACTGCCGATGTACAGTTTGTGAGCCTGGTGTACATCGGCGGTGATTCCTTTGTCTGCTTAGCCCGTGCTGAGCAGATATCCAGACAGGCGCTCCTTCGGGGCGCGTTGTCAAACTTAAACCCTGTTCACGATCTGCCGTGCGTCGGCCAGACTGCGCTGAAACGCCCTTCGCAACGCTCATTCAGGGCAACTAGCGTTCTTGCGGCGAAAAGGTACTTCCTCAGCACTTTTCGCCTTGTCTTAGCTCGCGAACATGTCTTAGCAGGCTGTTGAAAAACGTTATCGAGGCAGCCGAGACAAGGAAAAAACAGGCGAAAAAGCGGAGTTTAGTGGACTAAATGAGCATTTTGAGCCTGTTTTTGACGCGGTATTCGGCAACGCAGATAGATTTTCAACGACCTGTTAGAAGAAGCCCAAAGGATTGATGTCATAACTGATCAGCAGGTTTTTGGTCTGCTGATAGTGATCAAGCATCATCTTATGGGTTTCACGACCGATACCTGATTTCTTGTAGCCACCGAATGCGGCATGCGCGGGATACATGTGATAGCAGTTGGTCCATACGCGACCAGCCTGAATACCACGTCCCATGCGATACGCGCGGTTGATGTCACGCGTCCACACCCCGGCGCCCAGACCAAACTGGGTGTCATTGGCAATGGCCAGTGCCTCTTCCTCAGTCTTGAAGGTTGTTACCCCGATCACGGGCCCGAAGATTTCTTCCTGGAACACCCGCATATCGTTGGTGCCTTTCAACAGCGTGGGCTGGATGTAGTAACCGGTAGCCAGATCACTCTGCAGTTGCTCAACACCGCCGCCCATCAGGAACTCCGCTCCTTCGTTACGGGCAATTTCCATGTAGGACATGATTTTGTCGAACTGCTGCTGAGATGCCTGAGCGCCCACCTGCGTTTCGGTATCCAGTGGATTGCCACGCTTGATGTTTTTGGCGCGCGCGATGACACGATCCATAAAGGCGTCGTAGATCGATTCCTGAATCAGTGCACGTGACGGACAGGTGCACACTTCACCCTGGTTGAAGAAGCCCAGAATCAGGCCTTCTGCTGCCTTCTCGATGAAAGCTGGCTCAGCCTGCATGATGTCTTCAAAGTAGATATTGGGTGACTTGCCGCCCAGCTCTACCGTGGAGGGAATGATGTTCTCGGATGCACACTTGAGAATATGAGAGCCCACCGGGGTTGAACCCGTGAAGGCAATCTTGGCAATACGCTTGCTGGTTGCCAGCGCTTCACCGGCTTCCTTGCCAAAGCCGTTGACGATATTCAGCACACCGGCTGGCAACAAATCTTCGATCAGTTCGGCCAGCACCAGAATGGAAGCCGGCGTCTGCTCGGCGGGTTTCAGTACCACGCAGTTACCGGCCGCCAGCGCAGGCGCCAGTTTCCAGGCGGCCATCAGAATGGGGAAGTTCCAGGGAATGATCTGCCCGACAACACCCAGTGGCTCATGGAAATGATAGCTGGCGGTGTTGGCATCGATATCAGCGGTAGAACCTTCCTGCGCACGGATACAGCCGGCGAAGTAACGGAAATGATCTACGGCCAGCGGAATATCGGCAGCCAGGGTTTCACGCACCGCCTTGCCGTTATCCCAGGTTTCAGCGACGGCCAGCTTTTCCAGATTCTGCTCCAGACGATCAGCGATCTTCAGCAGCATGTTGGAGCGCTCAGTGACCGAGGTGCGACCCCATGCAGGAGCAGCAGCGTGGGCAGCATCAAGAGCCTTGTCGATATCTTCGGCGGAGGAACGGGGAATTTCGCAGATGGCCTGGCCATTGACCGGAGAGGTATTGGTGAAGTATTGGCCTTTGACAGGTTCAACCCACTTGCCGCCGATAAAGTTACCGTAGCGCTCTTTGAATTGAATGACGGAGCCTGCTTGTCCTGGTTGTGCATAGATCATGGTCAGTGCCTCGCTTTTATTTATCTTGTTTTGAACACGGATTTGCTTGGACAGACTGATCATAGGAGCCGCTCTGGCGCCCTTGTATGCTGCGTTGGAAGGGAAAAATTAGTACTTTAGTACTGCTTTTTTCGATTCAAGCCGTACTGAGTATCGAATCAGCGGAATTTACCCGGCGCTGGACCTTGGTCGCATTGGCAGTTACGTATTGCCTCGTTCTAATTAACCGGCTTAAATGCCCGGCAGCCATCACCGACTCATCCACCGATAACAACAATTAAGGTCACAATCCATGTTCAAGATTCTGGTAGCAGATGACCACCCATTGTTCCGCGAGGCCATTTGCAGCGTGATTAGCGATGGTTTTCCGGGCAGTACCGTACTGGAGAGTGCTGATCTGGATAGCACCGTTGTGATAGCTCAGCAACACGACGATCTTGACCTGATATTGCTTGACCTCAATATGCCTGGCATGAATGGCCTCACCGGGCTGATCAGCCTGCGTAATGAATTACCGGATATTCCTACCGTTATCGTCTCCGCCGAAGAAGACAAGCATATCGTCCTGCAGGCGATAACCTATGGTGCGGTTGGCTTCATTACCAAATCCCTGCCACGTCCTCAGATGCGCGAAGCCATCGGGCAGATACTGGATGGCAATGTCTATTTACCCGCCGATATTATCCGTACCCAGCGTACTGCCCCCAATAAACGCGAAGACGCACAGATTGACCCCTCCCTGTTACAGGCTTTGACCCGTAAGCAACTGCAGGTGCTCGAACACATGGCGAAAGGGGAATCCAATAAGCAGATTGCCTACAATCTGGATATTGCAGAAACCACGGTCAAAGCCCATGTCTCTGCCATATTGCGCAAACTCGGGGTGCATAACCGGGTACAGGCAATTCTTTCGACCAGCGATATCGACTTCAGCGATTACCTGCGTCGCTAACAATCACAACGGCGATTCCCGATCAGCCAGAACTTCGCTGTGCAACCCCTGTTTGTATCACTCCATTGCAATGATCGACGGTATCCGCCCGATCAGTCACAACCTCTCACTGAACAATACTTATCATCAAACAGTGATTAATCCGTCACACAGGTGATGGATCATACTCCTGTCAGGGTTTGGGGTGCCGCCAGCTCACGGCTGTACCGTTCGGCAATGCAACCATCAGCCTGATCATTACTATCGACAGATGGCGCAAAAGTTGCTCAGGACTGCCTGATAGGTCCCTATCTATAACAACCGAACCCACTCGTGATCTGAATGAGAGGGAGTTCCCAAGATGCGTAAGATAAAAGTCGCTGCAACTGCTGCCATTCTGACCACCTCAACACTGGTCATGGCGGCCTCTCAGGGTATGTCGCCGCATAGCTCTGTGCTTGAGCAATGTGCGTCTGCACTGACAACCATGGATATTCAGGCCCGATTGTGGATGGCGAACGAGATTCCGGCTCACCGCATCAGCGTCACCACAAATGGGCGCGTAGTCACTCTGGCGGGTGAAGTAAGCTCCAAAACAGCGCAGGACAAAGCGATCCGTATCGCCACGCTGGCCAGAGATGTTGATCGGGTGATCGACAACCTGCAGGTCACCTCACTGTGAGGTGACCTGACTGCCAAACAGCTGCAGTAATGCCATTTTGAGCTTCAGCGGTTTCACTGGCTTGTGCATCAGCAGATAACCCTGTTGTTTAATCTGCTGTTTCAGCTCCAGGCTGTAATTGGCCGTAATCATCAGCACGGGTAGCGCGGTAGTACGCGCTGCATTGATGTGCTCTACCACGTCCAGCCCTGTCGCTGTTTCGTTATCCAGATGGTAATCCGCAATCAGCAGCGCTGCCTGATCCTCAGCAATATCCACCTGGCGATTAAGATCAGCCAGAGAGGTCGCACTGATGACCTGGCATCCCCACTTCTCAAGTAATGTCGTCATTGCTTCGCAGATGGCATGATCGTTATCCACCAGCCAGATGGGAGCCCATCCCAGATCAATATTCCCCGGCTGTGGCAGGCTGTCTCGGGTACTGGCACCCACAGGCACCTGATCCGACGCCAGAGGAATCGACACTGAGAACGTTGAGCCGCGACCGGGACGCGATGTCACCTTGACCTCATAGCCCAGCATCCGCGCAATCTTGTCAACAATGGCTAACCCCAAACCCAAACCGCGATCCTGACGATGAGCCGGTGGATTGACGCGACGGAACTCCTGGAAAATCTCCTCCTGTTTGTCAGCGGGAATCCCCATGCCCGTGTCCCACACCTCAATACAGACCTTGCCCCGACGCATACGACAACCCAGCAGAATGCCGCCGTGCGGTGTATAGCGCACCGCGTTGCTGAGCAGATTGCGCAGAATACGCGATAACAGCTGCGGATCTGAGCTGACCTGCACCGCCAGAGGATGACAGCGAAAGTCCAGCCCCTCTGCTCCCGCTACCTGACGAAATTCGGTCGCCAGCACCGTCAGCAGATCCCGTAAGTCGAAGCTGACGATTTCGGCATGCATGACCCCTGCATCCAGTTTGGAAATATCGACCAGAGTCCCCAGCAGCGCCTCCACATCTTCAAGGGCGTGATTGATGCTCTTCGCCAGATTACCCTGCTGCTCACTGACCTGCGCTTCCAGCAAAGCCCCGGTGAACAGGCGAGCAGCATTGAGAGGCTGCAGCAAATCATGACTGACTGCCGCGAGGAATTTGGTTTTGGACAGATTGGCCCGCTCTGCTTCCTGCTTGGCTTCAAGCATGCGTTGCTGGCTGCGCTGACGCTCGGTGACCTCGTCGCGCAATTGGGCATTGAGAGTCGACAGCTCCTGCGTCCGCTCCTCAACCCGGGCTTCGAGACTCTGGTAGGCGAGCTGCAATGCTTCAGCATGTTTGCGCCGCTCGGTGATGTCCCTGATAAGGACGAAAATCCCCATCACCTTTGCCTTCTGCCCGGAAGAGCCTGCCACAGCCTCCGCTCCCGGCTGGCTGGCAAAGTTGGGTACATAGGTGCGCAGCAGATAGCGCTCCTGCCCACTGGCATTGGTTTCAGGAAATTCGAACGTCACTGTACGCCCGGCAAATGCCTGCTCGATATAAGGCTGCAGGCGCGAATACTGCTGACGCCGGTGCATTTTGACCAGGGTATTGCCAATAGCACTGCCCCGCTGCCAACCGTACCACTCGTCGTAGCCACGATTAGTGAAGGTGTACCGCAGGTCGTCACCAACATAGGCAATCAGTGCCGGAATCTGGTCAGTGATCTGTCTTACCCAGCGCTCGCTCTCCTTCAGTGTCTCGGCATAGTGATAGCGCTCGGTGATATCAGTGAAGGTATTGACAACCCCACCGCTCGGCATCGCATGGCTGCGGACTTCCAGCACCTTGCCATTTAACAGCCTCTGTTCATAAGCACTACCACCCAGCAGCTTACGATCTTTGCTGTCACTGACCTGCCCCAGCTCGGTGGCGGCCAGCACCTCTGCCAGACGCATGTGGGGCTGCGCCTGACTGACCCCGGTCAGGGCCAGAAAACGACCATTCCATAACTCCAGAAAACCATCGGCATTCACCACGGCCACACCCTGAGACAGGCTGTTGACCGTGTTCTGCAGCAAGCGGGTTTTCTGCGCCAGCGCCTGTTCACGCAGAGCTTGCTCTGAGGCTTTCAGCTCGGTGATGTCGGTATAAAGCATGACCTGCCCCCCTTCGCGCGTGGGGCGCTCGCTGGCCTGAACCCACTGCCCGGAACGGAGACGATACAGTGTCGTCCCCGCGCCCTGCCCTGAGCGCTCCTCCATCACCATGCCGGAACGACTGGCCTTCTGCCGGAACTGCTGCAAGGTGGTGCCAAGCCCCACCGATATACCCGCTTCGGTACAGAAATCAGTGAAATGGCTATTGAATTGCACAATGCGCTGCTGCTGATCAAACAGCACAAAGGCATCGGAAATACTCTCGATGGCATCCACCAGACGCTGATTGGCAGTTTCGGTCTTTTCCCGTGCCTCGCGCAGCAGGAAATTGCTGGCCTTCAGCTCTGCCATGGCCTGATTGAGCGCATCGGTCCGCTCCCTGACCTGCTCAGCCAGCGTGATGGAATGCTGGAATGCGGCGTAAGGGTCAGGCCGGTCAGGGCTGTTGGCTTCGACCCGCTCGATCAGGGCCGCGCAAATACGACGCAGCTTGCGATTCTCCTCCTGCAGCTGCTGCATGTGAGTGCAGTTGTCATCCTGTTGCTGACAAAACTGCAGAGGCAGTAGCGGATCGCCCGTGCTGTCGTCGGCAATCTGCTCGTCAGATAAGTCATGAGCCGGTAAATAGGTTTCAGAGGGCATCGCTGCGGCAGTACCTTCCTATAATGACGCCGGTGAACGTCTGGTTGATATGCATCCCGTTGAACTGCTCTCCGTAGGAGTTGAAGCCAATCACCCGGTTGTCACGCAACAAGGTGGATGTCGCCTCCGTTTGCCCCAACTCTTCCAGCTCAAGACGGCGCAAAAAGCAGTCGCAACCGATGATGACCTGCGGTTGTCCCAGCTGCTGATAGCGTTCGGCTAGTGCCAGACGCAAATCTTCCATCAGGGCTCCCGGCTGCATGGCGGTCATGACAATGCCGTTCTCGACCGCACAGTAAAACGTCATGCTGTAATCCGCGTTGATCCGCTGGATAGAGCGCACGTAATACTGATCGTGATAGCGCACCGCCAGCGGATGCTGGGCAAATACATGCATATCGAGTTCATTGACGTCCTTGCCCACCAGTCGGGCATACGCCAGTGCAGCAGGTTCTGCATTGAGTTCATAGACGGTGCGCGAGTCACGATCTGCCGCCGTCACGACCAGCTTCTCGTGGCGCGGGCGAACGTGATGAGTGGTGAAGACGTCAAAATCTAGCGGTGTATTGATCATTACAATCACCGCTGCTGCGCTATGAAACGCCCCCTCACTGTAGACGTGCGTATTGGTCAGGTGATTGTCATCTCCAGCGGAGCCGCCGAAATGAGGAATACTTCCCAGAGCAGAACAAAGTGTGGACAACACCAGTTCTTCACGGCTGGAGAGCCCGTCCAGTAACGTCAGGGCAAATGTATGGCCGCGTACCGGAGCCAATGCCGACTCGCGGCAATGATCCAGCAGATCCTCCACCACATGCTGGGCACGGGTCAGGTCAAACTCATCCAGACAGGTCACCAGTGCCTGGTCCACCGCAAATGCCCGTCGGTCAAACCCCACCGCCACGATGCAGCCACGCCCATATCCCTGAGGGGTAATCTCGCCTGCGGTCGTGCAGCCTGCGACGGGCGTATCACCAAATGCCAGACTGAGCGCCGTACCCAGACGGTCCAGGTCATACTCTGCAGAGCAGAAAAACAGCACGAACCCCAGATGCTCATGCATCAGTTGATCAGCCAGAGAGAAAGCAGCCAGGTGAGGATCGACGGCATCGGAGCTGGCCGTCAGGACAGCATGACTGTAGAGATCTATCGCAGCGTTCATTGCAACTACCCGCTTAAGCTTATCGTTATAGGCTTCTATGCAAAGTTGACGAAGCAGGTCTGAGTCTACGCTGACAGAGAGTGAAATTCAGCCGCCATCAGTAGTACGACTAAAGGAGGTGTTCAATCAATGAGGGAGTACAGGGAAGCGGAGAACAAAGAGTGAAGGCGTATTCAGAAGACGTTGAATAGGAAGGCGATGGCTAGAAAGATGATGGCTAGAAAGACGATGGACAGATCAGATGGAACGAAGTCAGCACAGCATCCACCTATGCTTTAGCTGTCAGCCTCTCGGGTGAGGCTGACAGCGGCATCCGTTATCAGTGACGCTCGGTCCAGTCCTCAATTTTGTGGGTCAATACATGAAAGTAGTTCTGGTATGTCTGAGGATCCTGAAACTTGATGTTCTCAAGCGTCTCGCGAATGCTGTGCTTCGCATCATCAAACATGGCCAGATTCCCAGCCCGTCTGGCTTCGTTCATACGAGCCATCTGACGCACAATCAGGGATTCACCTATCGTTAGGTTCATCGATCATCTCCTTTTGAATCGTTACAACCATTGCCTTCGCCAACTTATCGGTATTGGCGAGGCTCGTAATGCTATGCCCTACCTGCAGACGGTTTCAATGGATCATTCTTCATTTGAAACCGACTGTCGTTGAAATAAAACAGATGAAACCTGCTGGTAAAGCCGCCATAACCGGCTACTGGCCGGTAATACTCTTCACACCCTCGTAGACAAACTGAATTGCCAAGGCAGCCAGAATGACTCCCAGAAAGCGGCGAAGAATTTCATCGCCCGTGCGCCCAATGACTGTCTTCACGTAACGAGACAGCAACATCAGTGCCAACGTAATGAAACTGATGGTCAGAATCGCCGCCAGCACGCCCAGATTGACGGCGTTATCCGCCGAGCGGGAGAACAACAGGATAGCCAGCGTCAGCGAGCCAGGCCCCGCCAGAAGTGGGATGGACATAGGAAAGACCGAGATATCCTTGCGCTCGGACTGCTGCGCGTATTCGATGTCTTTGGTGATCATATTGAACGCGGTATAGAACAACAGCAGCCCGCCTGAAATACGCAGGGCATGAATGCTGATACCAAGATGGTGCAACAACCCCTCGCCATAGTGGCCAAAGATAAGCAGCAGTAAGGTACTGATCAGGGTCGACTTGAGCGCCATGCGCACGCGGTGTTTCATATCGTCGGCTGGAATCAGCGAATGAAAGATCAGTGCAGCGCCGATGGGGTCAATAATAACGAACAGAGCAGTCAGAGCATTGAGGTAAGTAGGCAGGTCCATTTCAATCTTCACAGCAAAAGATGCGCCGCACCGGAGGGTGCAAGTATGGCAAAGCGGCGCGCATTATAGGAGCTGACATCCAGACTGCCTACCGCCAGAGACAGATTTTAACCCTTCGCTCTGCCTGTCTCTGGCTTATAACGCGATGACATTTGCATTAACCACGCAAATGCACGTGAGGCAGCAGCTCCTGCCAGCCCTCTGCATCGCGACAAAAGCTGGCGATTTCCTTTTCAAAGAAATGTCGTTGGTCTGCCTGCCAGTCCATACGGGTGATGCGCACTTCAGCCGCCTCATGCTGACCGAGAAAATCAATCACGTTGAAGGAGTTCGGGGCGCCGATACGGATGCGTGACGACATGCAGGTCCCGGCCAGCGCTATGACCAGTGGTGAATGATGACTCGGATAACGATGCTGACTGGTGCGCATCAACGGATCATGGATATGACCACTCAGTACCAGATCCACGCCATACTGGCTCAGCGTCGCCAGGATCGCCTCGGCATTGTGAATCAGGTTTGGCTCATCCTGCCTGCGCCGACAGTCCAGCGGATGGTGAAATACCGCAACGGTGAGCGTCGGGGTGCTGCCTGTCCGCTGCGTCTGCTCCACATGCTGTTCCAACTGGCGTTTCAGGTCGCCCAACGGAATCTCACCGTCCTTGTGCCGCCATCGTGGGGCAGAGTTTATCCCGACCACACTGACCGGCCCCAGACAGAGATGTGGCGCCAGCGCGTTGCCCAGCATACGGTAGTTGCGATACGGCCAGCAGCAGCGGGCAAGCAGGTCAAACAAGGGAATATCATGATTGCCGGGTACCACCAGTGCGGGCAGTGACAGCTGTGTCATGAAGTCATGAGCCCGGCGAAACTGCTCTCGGCGCGCTCGCTGGGTGATATCCCCCGACAGAACGACGCCATCGGCATGCAACGCGGCAATCTGCTGAGCCAGCGCTGCCTGAACAGCAGGTTGCTCGGTACCAAAATGGGGGTCAGAGATATGAACAATGCGCGCCATCTCATTGTTTCTCCATATCCGTCAGACTACCTCCTTCCCACAAGGCCGGGTCCTCCGGCAGCGGCGATTCTCTGGCCAGCACTTCATCAATACTCGGAGGAATGCTTACAGGTTCTGCCTGTGTTATTTCCTGTTCCTGAGGCTGTGGATGCCGGGGAACGATAAGCTCAATCGCCTGATGTCGAATGCCGTAACGCAGTGGCGTGGGCATTTTCAGTCGTTCACCGTCCATCACCACCTCCATGCGCTTACGCCGACAGCCGATCACCATGTGCTCGGCACAGAATCCTTCAAGATTGTCGTCATCTCGCAGGCGGCGCATCAAACCATGCAGGCTGAGCCGCAGCAGTCCCCATTTTGAAGGGGGACGCATGACAACCACCGCCAGTTTGTGATCCAGCGCACAATGGGCGACATCGAGCGACACATCGTGCAACTGCAGCGCATTAATACCGACAAAGACCATCGGGGTGCGCAGACGTTTGCTACGTTCGGCAGTGCCCATTTCCAGATCCAGACTGGGAGAACCGCGCAGTAACGTCAGCAAGGTGGAAATCGTCGCGACCCAGCGGTTGCGGCCCCACCGGGAAGTATGGCGTTCACGTGCCCGAATCAAACGGCTGTAAAGCCCAAAGCTGGAGTTGATGACAAAGGCCTGTCCGTTGATATCGCCAATGTCGATGGCTTTCAGCCGGCCTGACAGGACGGTTTCAAAGGCCTGTTCAAAATCTTCCGGAATGGCGTGGTTACGGGCAAAGAAGTTGAACGTACCGATAGGTATGACACCCATAGGAACGCCTGCTCCGGATATTTCCTGAACGACGGAACGAATAGTGCCGTCACCGCCTGCCGCGACGATCACACCACCCTCCTCCTGCGCAGCGGCCAGTGCCTCTCGGGCCTTGTCTGGCAGATAGCGTGGATGCTCTGGCAGATGTAATCGCAATATGCGCTGATCTCGCTCACACAGGCGCCGGGCAATCGCGACCAGCACATCACGTGCGCCACGGCCAGACTTGCCGTTAGCGACCAGATGCACCGGTGCTTTGCTGAGCTGCTCATCACTATAGGAAGAAGAAACGACGGACTGATTACGGTTATGTCTGGACACTTCCGGTTGTGACAACGACATGGACGACACTCCTGATCATCGGTTGGTACCTTGCTATGTGGGGTTGAAATCCTGTCGATACAGCAGGCTTTGCCCAGATTGCAAACGCCTGAGATTTTCTGAAACACCCTGATAGATCCCCTCCAGCGAAATATCGGTAACGCCGCCTATGTGTGGGGTCGCCAGCAGGTTGCAGTCAAAGATGGGGTCATTGGCATCAGGCGGCTCCTGCCAGAACACATCCAGCCCGGCACCAGCAAGTCGCCCGCTGCTCAGCGCCTGATGCAGCACGTCACGCTCAACAAGACCACCACGCCCCAGGTTGATCAGAAACGCTCCCGGTTTGAATAACTCGATAGTGCGCTCATTGATCAGGCCATGTGTGGCCTCATTGTCCGGCAGACTGAAAACAACGAAGTCCGCTGCAGCGAGTAGTTCCGGCAGATCATCCATCCCCGCCACCCAGTCCAGACCAAGCTGCTGGGCCAAACCGGTATCGGGTTGACGCTTGACCCCGATCAGGCGCGTGCCAAACCCTGCGAGCCTGACCGCCAGCGCCTTGCCGATTCCACCTAACCCGGCCAGACCTACCGTCTTGCCTTTCAGACTGAGCCCCATAGGGCGCCCAAGGCGGCCTTCCTGCAGATGCTGCCCGATCACCCGGGCGTTGCGTGCTAAGCCGAGCATCAGATAGATACCTAACTCAGCGACCGAGTCCGCATTACCGGACACATCCGTAGGCACATTACATACTGCGATACCTCGCTCACGGGCGGCGCTCATGTCCACCCCTTCCAGTCCGGCGCCCATTTGCTGGATCAACTGCAGTCGATCAGCACTTTGCAGCACCAGCGATGAGACTTCACTCATTGTGGGTATCAGCACATCGAATCCCTGTAATGTCGCTATACGGAAGTCTCCGCTGGCGACAAATTCCAGTTCGGGGTGCGCAGTACGCAGCTTGGCGAGCATACCGCCCCAGGCGTTTTCCGGTGCGGCAAACAGAATCCTCATGGTGTTGCTTATTCTCTGTTATCTCACTCAGATCGCATAAACATCCGGTGATTACCCGCAATTAATTAACGACTGAGTTTCCATTAAGGCTCTTTTTAAGGTTAATCCCCAACACTAGACTCAATGGGATCCAAATCTCTACCCGACCAAAGTATTGAAAGCCGGTTTTATCTGACCACGATGTGGAGATAAAACCCGCGACCATCAACAGCCGCATGATGTCTCAGGACATGTGTGCAGGTGTTGGGGGCAGGTAGAGTCAGACCGTTCAGATGAGATGCAACCATGGCCACAGATAACTCCAACACTACACCGATGCCGACCATTTTCATCCCCCACGGTGGTGGCCCCTGTTTTTTCATGGAGCCTCCCTTTGGCCCCAAAGACATGTGGGACAAGATGGGGAATTACCTGCGCAGCATCGTGGCTGACCTGCCTCGCCGTCCCAAAGCCGTACTGGCGGTCTCGGCACACTGGGAATGCCCGCGGCCTACGGTGATGACCTCTCCAGCGCCTTCCATGCTGTTTGACTACTATGGCTTTCCTGAACACACCTATCGCCTTGAATACCCGGCCCCCGGCTCACCTGAACTGGCGGCCAGAGTTCAGCAGCTGCTGGCTGATGCAGGGATTGCCTCTGACAGCGATCATGAGCGCGGCTTTGACCATGGTGTCTTCGTACCCTTTCTGCTGATGCTGCCTGACGCCGACATCCCGGTGGTCCAGCTGTCATTACAGCGCGGGCTTGACCCCAGACAGCACCTGCTGATCGGCAAGGCACTGGCTTCACTGCGTAATGAGGATGTACTGATCGTCGGTAGCGGCCTGAGCTACCACAATCTGCGGCACTTCTTTGCAGATATCTACCAAATGGATCCAGCCGCGCAGGCGTTCGACAACTGGCTGAACGACACGGTGTGTCACCCCAACCCGGTAGAGCGGAATCAGCGCCTGATCAACTGGAGTGCTGCGCCGGGTAGTCGCAGCTGTCATCCACGTGAAGAGCATCTGCTGCCCCTGATGGTGGCTGCGGGTGCCGCAGATGCCGATCCGGGCAGCCGCCCCTACAATGATCATGTTATGGGCAAGGCGGTATCAGGCTTCCAGTTTGGCTGATCTGATATAGACCTTCTGGGCCTTGACGGCGGCTGACAATTTCGCCAGACTGCTCGGCACCTGACACAGCCGTCACCGTGCGGCATGTCGAAAATGATTTTGGACTGGATTCCCATGACTTTCTGCTCTAAACGCAAACAGCTCAAACGTAAGGTAGCGTTCAAACGCTAACTTGTTTGGTTGTTTGCGGGTAAGAGCGGATTAAACGAAATCCAGCAACAAAAAGCCCCGGTAGCCAAACAGGCGCTACCGGGGCTTTTTGGTTTCCAGCGTCTGCGAATCTACCGCAAATTAAAAACATGACCTGTTGAGGACACATTATGTTCCGGGGATCGATTACCGCACTTGTTACGCCCTTCCGCGACGGCCAGCTGGATGAGGCGGCGCTGCGCAAGATGGTTCGTTTCCAGATCGAACAAGGCAGCCATGGACTGGTACCTGTCGGCACCACCGGTGAATCACCCACACTGAGCGAAGAAGAGCACAAGCGGGTCATCGAAATCACCGTTGAGGAATGTGCAGGTCAGATCCCGGTTATCGCTGGCGCCGGCTCCAACAACCCAATCGAAGCGATCAAATACTCTCTGCATGCGCAGCAGGCTGGCGCTGATGCCACTCTGCATGTAGCAGGCTACTACAACCGTCCTAATCAGGAAGGTCTGTACCAGCACTTCAAAATGGTACACGACGCCACTGAACTGCCCATAATTCTCTATAACATTCCTCCACGCACCATCGTTGGTCTGGATGTTGACACCATGGCACGTCTGGCCGAACTGCCCCGCGTGGTAGGTGTGAAGGATGCAACAGGTGACGTGACCCGCATCCTGACTGAGCGTCAGCGCATCACCAAACCTTTCAGCTACCTGTCCGGCGACGATATCGCTTCCGTGGCCTACAGCGTCGGCGGCGGCCACGGTTGCATTTCCGTTACTTCCAACGTTGCCCCTGCTCTGGTCTCCCAGCTGCACGAGCTGTGCCTGAATGGCGACTACGCAGCCGCCAAAGCCCTGCAGGACCGTCTGGTGCCCCTGCATAAAGCGCTGTTCCTGGAGCCCAACCCTGCAGGCGCCAAATACGCCGCGTCACTGCTGGGTCTGTGCAGTGAAGATTGCCGTTTGCCAGTGGTTGCCCTGAGCGACGCCAGCAAGGCTGCCATCCGCAGCGCCATGGAGGCACTGGAGCTGATCTGATCAGCCCGATCATTTGCTAAGCACCTTTAGCAAATAGCCGAAAACAAGAGCGGGCCTGAATGGCCCGCTCTTGTTTTATCTGCGCTCACAACGTTCAGGATAGATGGCTCAGGCCATATCGCCCTCTGCCTGAACACGGGATGCTGTCATTCTCCAGCGCATCACGTCGACGATCAGAAAAGCCAGCAGGCTCACGCCCATTACCGGCAGACACCAGCCCAAACCTGTAGCAATCACTATGATTGCAGTCCGCCAGCCACTATTCAGGCGTTGCCAGGCATGAGTCAGTGTTTGCGCGGTCGCCCCCGCCTGAGGGCGTCGACGCCACCACATGCGATACCCCAGCACAACCATCACCGCCAGAGCCAAACCAAAAGCCGCCAGCAGCAGCTGGTTAGGCAGGCCAAACAGGATGCCCATGTGGGCATCGATGCCCCAGCGAATCAGTTTGGGAAGCAGAGAGAAGGTAGCAAAATCCGCCCGGCTGGTAATGGCCAGTTTGCTGCCATCAATAGCAATGGTGTCTACCTGTGTTGGCCAGGAGCGATCAACCTCTCGCACCATCCAGGCTTTATCGGCGGCCTTGGGCGGGCGTATTTCGATCTTGGCGGCATCGATACCGCCGTCCCGCGCTACCTTGAGGATGGTATCGAACATCGCTGGATCCGCCAGACTGACCATCGGGGCCGCTGCCTGCATCTGATGATCAGCATGCTCACCCATTGGCATGGCTCCGGCGCTTCCCAGCTGCAAGGATACGGAGGGAGTGACCCAGCCAAACTCGGAGCGCAGAGTGTCGATTCGATCCCCCGCCCATTTTGACCAGGTCAAACCTGTTGCAGAGAAAAACAGCAGCCCCAAGCCGATCCACAGCCCGGTCAGACCATGCAGCCGACGATGACGCAGGTAGCCATTGCGTTTGGCCACTTCGCTGCGGTTCTTGTTGCCGCCCGTCAGCCACAGCGCGAACCCTCCCAGCGCCGCGATCCACAGCCAGGACGCCGCCAGCTCACTGTAATTACGACCGACATCACCGAGCAGCAAATGGCGATGCATATAGTCGATTTTGCTGCGCAGCGGCAGCACTCCACTGGTGCCGTAAACCACCAGATCGCCTTTGACGGCCAGCGTAATCGGGTCAACGAAAATGGCCCGGCTTTCCGACTCACCCAATCCCGGCTCACTGAACATGACCCGTGTGGTGGCATGGGCATCGGGTGCGGGGCGCACAGCAAACAGTTTACCCTGCCCCGCCATTGCCGCCTGCGCCACTTCGATTTGCTCTGCCAGTGAATGAGCGGGGCCTGTTGCGGTGGTGGTGAGTTGATCCTTATACAGCCAGTCCTCCAGCTGCGGGGTCAGGACATAGGCCGTACCAGTCAACGCTGCAGCCAGAATAAAAGGCCCGACAAATAATCCAATGTAGAAATGCAGACGGGTAATCAATGCCAGTAAAGCAGCTGCCTGACTGACCTGAGAACGATTGATAGATGACATCTGACTTACCTGTATCAACCCACGTTACGACGATAACAGCGGGACAGGACGATGATCACAGGCTGCCAGCGCAGCCTGCCGCCGAGTTTAGCAGGCTGTTGAAAAACGTTATCGAGGCCACCGAGACAAGGAAAAACAGGCGAAAAAGCGGAGTTTAGTAAACTAAATGAGCATTTGACTATATATGCTCGACCCTTCGGGGCCGTGCTAAGTCACTTTCAGCCTTCGGGTGTGAGCTTGTGTTTGATGTGGTATTCTGCTAAGCAGATAGATGTTCAACGACATGCTTAGCCCCTCCGTTAGGCTCGCTACTGTT
>NZ_LAPT01000136.1 GCF_003194385.1 Pokkaliibacter plantistimulans | reverse complement strand
AAATCATTGAGCCACTACACTGCTCCGGTTTGCTTCCTGCGCTCGCGGACGACCTCCGCTGTCCTGCTTTGGCCGGTGCACCTTCCTCTGGTTCTCATCCCTGAAGGCTGCTGTCCGTTGCAGTATCGTTGCTTCCCATGCGACGTCTGTTACAGACATCCTTGATCACGCAGCTTGGGCGGACGACCTGGCACAGGGCTGAGTCGCTGGCAACTCGTGCACCGTAGCGGCCTGAGCGGCGGTGCGTATGTGACGATAGAGTTTACGTATCAGCCGCATTCGTTGTTCCGGACTCAGTGTCATGATCGTCTCTCCTTGCCTTCAGTCTTCCCTGGCTCGCCGGTTGTGCCGTCAGCAACCTTGCTGTGGCGCCTGGGTACTTATTAGCTGTGTGTTTTAGCTGTGTGCTGCTTCTGCCGACACCGTCAGGTTGTCGATCACTTTGGTTACGCCATCGACTCTGGAAGCGACGGCGACAGCCAGATCTTTCTCGGCATCACTGCCAACACTCCCTGACAGGGTGACAACGCCACCGGTGGAGGTATCCACATTGATGTCAGTCGCGGTGACATCTTTCTGCATGAACAGCTGGGTTTTGACGCTGGCGGTTGTACTGGCAGCTTTCACTTTGTCCATAAAGGAACTGCCGTCTTTCTGGCGGTCTGCATGCTCACCGTCTGCTACGACGACCAGCTGGTTGTTGACGCCTTTAACCCCGTCGACACCCTTGGCGAGCTGACCGGCAAGCTGCTTCTCAACATCGCTATCGACCTTACCAGTAAGGGTGACATTACCCTGATCTACCTGAGTATCAATTTTGAAAGGGTTAAGGTTTTCATTCATCAGGTAGATGGTTTCGATTTTTCCATCCAGCCATGCATCATTCATTTTGCCTTCCCATTGGCCACTGTTCTGGCTGGCGAAAGCAACAACAGGAGCAGTAGTAAGAAGAGCAGTCAGTGCAGTTTTTTTAATGATGTGATTCATGGTCATATCCCTCTGTTGATTCACATATATCTAAGCAATGGTTATGCCAATTTGTAATCTATTGATTTATAAGGTTTTGTATATTTTTTAATCGATAGTTGATTAAGTAATTACAGGGTAAGGGAAGAAATAATTACAGGTATTCTTTTAAGCGATTTTATAAAAGTAATTTATTTGAAAAATGAAAGGCGATAATTGTTTTCTATTGCCTGAAAATGTTTCGGTTTTTTTCTTGTGAGTAGTATTTTTTTGATTGATGGTTTTTTCTGTGGGCGCAGAAAATATGGCATTGCATTTTCTTTAAATGATGGCTGTTCAGGGTTTTATTTAAGAGAGGGGAGTATTTATGGAGGTCTGTTTTTAATTTTTTATGGGGGTAAGGGGATATAAAAAGAAAAATCCATAGGTGATAAATCTTTATTACCTATGGGCTTTAATATCGAAACGGATTGTGCAGGGTATATCAGTCCAGCGCGAGTTCTTCTTTGATTTTATTCAGGCGGTAATAGTAGAAGCGCTCCATGAAAAGGCAAAGAACGACTGCTGTTAATAGCATGGTCAGGCAAATGCCAACAAGGCTTACTGAAATCGTAGAAAAAATACCGAGAGTAAAAGCCAGTGAGAGCATGCCACCAACGAAAAATACAAGAAGTAATTCCACCATGATAGATATCCTTTCAATGTCCTGGTCTATAGTCACCTGACGAACATCTTTGCTGCTGGCTGATGAAGTCAGGGCGTTGTCTCAATAAAGCAGATTTGGTGCCATATTTATAAATTGTTGATATTTATGGATTTATTAATTTTTATGAAATTTTTACCCATCGCTTTTCCGATTTTTACCTGTAGTCAGCGCAGTTTTTACAGGTTAATTTTTCCAGATCATCTACCGGCTTTGTTGCACAAATCGG
>NZ_LAPT01000135.1 GCF_003194385.1 Pokkaliibacter plantistimulans | reverse complement strand
ACAACGTGGTGGGTTTACACACCTAGCCCTGAGAAAGCACATTCCATGCCAGTCAGCAGACCGGCCTCAGAGCGCGAAAAACGGTCGCCATTATCCATAAAGCCGATGAAAAATGCACCACGAGGTGATCATTATTTAAAACACGCACATTTTCAGTGCTGTGAGAAAACACGAGGGATGACGGGTAGCAGTAAACGCCTGTCAGGAGACCTCACGCTCGCCACCCGTGGCGTTAAACAGCGGTTTCACCTGCACCTCGGCAATACGGCCAGGCAGCAGCTTCTGTAACGACTGATAGAGCATGGTGAGGCTGACCGGTTTCGGCAGAAAATCATCCATCCCGCAGGCCATACACTGTTGGCGCTCAGACTCCAGTACCCCGGCTGTCAGGGCAATGATAGGTATTTTCAGCTGCAGTTGCCGGCGAATCGCCCGCGTTGCGGTAAAGCCATCCATCACTGGCATCTGCACATCCATCAGGATTACATCAAAATCCGCACCCGGCAGCTGCAGCCGGTCAACCGCCTCCTGACCGTGCTGCGCGATATCCACCTCAACCCCCAGACGTGCCAGCAGACGTGAAGCGACTTTCTGATTGACCACATTATCTTCCACCAGCAGACAGCGAGCGGCCCGCCTGACAGGCTCTGCACTGCTCTCTGTGCTGATCTCTGCGCGGCGATGTGCCTGTTCAGTACCCGGAGAGACCTCCTGTCTCGTCTCCATTTCACGTTGTTGCGGCAACCGCAGCTCACTGCCCGGCTCCGGTGGGATACCAGACGATGCTCCGCGCAATAGCGCAGCGCGCAGCGCATGGCGCAATTTGTTCGGTGTTATCGGGGAACACAGGTTGTAGCTCTGGCTGAAGGCCAGTGCACCTTCACCCGACCAGTGACGACCCGCCCGGCTCAGCACAATCACAGGCAATTGTTTCAGCTCAGGTAAACGCTGCAGACAGTCTGCCACGCTGTCGACGGCGAAACGGCTATCGATCAGCAGGGTATCGTAGTCTAAAGGGTCAATTTGCTGCTCGATGGTATCCAGCGCTTCAAGCCCATGTCGCTCCAGACGCCAGCCAAGGCGCTGACTGATAGAGCCCAGACTGCTGACCAGCCATGGGCCGGGTGAAAGCAACAGCAAGCGCCGAGCCTCTCCACTGGCCTTACAGGGTTCAGCAAAGACCACTGGTAAGCGCACGTTAAAACAGCTGCCTTTATCAGGCTCGCTGGTAAAGGTCAGGCTTCCGCCCATCAGTTCCACCAGACGCTTACTGATCACCAGACCCAGCCCGGTGCCACCAAAACGTCGCGTCATAGAGTTATCGGCCTGATTGAAGGGCACGAACAAGCGCCTCTGTTGCTCGACGGTCATGCCTATGCCGGTATCACGCACCGTACAGACCAGCCATGACTTGCCGCTGTGGTCCATATCGAAGCTCAGGGACAGGCATACCTCGCCTTCCAGCGTGAACTTGATGGCATTGCTGCACAGATTCATCAGCACCTGCTTGAGGCGTAAACCGTCGCAGAACACCTTGCCCGGCACTGAGGGCTGCACCTCAATCAGCAGCTCAAGATGCTTGTCGGCACTGTTGATGGACATCACCGACGCCACTGTATCGATTACCTCATCCAGATCGACATGGGACGGTGCCAGCTCCAGCCGTTCTGCCTCGATCTTGGAGAAGTCGAGAATATCGTTGAGGATGGCCAGCAGTGCCTGCCCGGAGGCAGCGATCATCTGCAGCGCTTCTTTCTGCTCATCATTGACTGGTGAGTTCATCATCAACTGCGCCATGCCCAGCACTGCGTTCAACGGTGTACGGATTTCATGGCTCATGTTAGCCAGGAACAGGCTCTTGGCGCGGTTGGCCGACTCAGCCTGATCGCGTGCAGCCAGTAGCTCCTGCTGAGTCTGCTTTAGGGAAGAGATATCGTTGGCGATGCTGAGGTAACCGGTCAGCTGGCCGGACGCGTCAAAAATACCGGTGGTCGCCACCACCACTGCCAGCGGCTGGCCGTCACTTCGAATATAGGTCCACTCATTGACGTCGCTACCACCTTCATTGCGGGCCCGCGCCGTCAGCACCTCCATGCCCCGAATGGGATAGCCCAGCTCACGCTCCAGTCGACGGCTGCGCTCGGCAAACTCTTCCGGCCGGTGAAAGACCGCTGGCGTCAGCTTGTCGACCACCATGTCGCCGCGATAACCCAGCATCCGCTCGGCGCCGGTATTGAACAGCGTGATGGTACCCGACAGATCCGTCGCAATGATCGAAACCTGAGTGGCCGCGTTGATGACTCCCTGCAGCTGTGCTCGCGCACTGAGCAATGCCAGCTCGATCTGTTTGCTGGCGGTCACATCGATATTGACCCCAAACAGCCGGAAGACCTTACCCTGGCTGTCCAGCTCAGCATTGGCACTGTCGACGATCCAGCGAATCTGGCCATCCGGCCATAACACCCGATATTCCATGCGGTAGCTTTTTTTCGCCGCTACCGCCTCCATTACGGTTTCCTGCGCCCGGTCGCGATCTTCAGGATGGATGCTCTGCAACCATAGTTCATGAGTGGGGTTGAGGCTCATGTCCCTGACACCAAACATGCGATAGATACTTTCTGCCCACCAACCGACGTTAGTGTCGACCCGCCACTCCCAGGCCCCCGCGTTGACCGTATCCAGCGCCAGCTTCAAGCGGTGATCCTGCTCCATCAGCTTGCGTTCAGCCCTGCTGCGCTCTGTCACATCCCAGTTGACACCGACCATACGCACCGCGGTGCCACCGGCATCAAACAGGGCCAGGCTGTTGGCATGCAGCGTCCTGATCGATCCATCAAGCAGACGAATGCGGAATTCGCTATCAAAGTCAGTACCCGTAGCAAGGCAATGCTGTAAGTGAGCTTCTGTCGCAGGCAGGTCTTCCGGCAAAACAAAGGAGCGCCAGAAGTCATAGTCCAGCTTCTGCCCGCAGTCATCTACACCGTACAGGTGATACATAAACTCATCCCAAACCACCTCGTTGCTATGCAGATCAAAATCCCACACGCCCAGCTTCATGGATCGTTGTGCAAGCTCGAATCGCTCCTTGAGATGCTTGATGTGCTGCTGGCTGGCCACACTGTCACTCATGTCTTCCAGCTGAATCAGGATTTCCTGATTCGCCTGCAGCAACGACACCCGCCCCTTGGCCCAGCGCAGTCCGCCACAGGCATCGAGCCGCCAGCGCACGGGCACGTACTGGCTGGCATTGTTCTGCAATTGGTTCAGGGCATGCTGCAGCTCATCGTGACCATCACTGACCACCAGTCCGGCAAAGGATTTGCCAATCAGCTGAGCAGAGCGGACGCCAATCAGGCTGCAGAGATAGGGATTAATCTCGAGAATCTCGCCCTGGATATTGCACACGGCAAATCCGGTAGCGGAGTTGTCAAGGACAGCGCGAATACGATTTTCACTTTCTGACAGCCTGCGGCTACGCTCTTTCATATTGTCACGCAGTACCCCCAGCAGTGATGCCAGCACTACCGTCATGGCACTGGTCGCCCAGATACTCTGGGCGGCCTTTACATCTGAAAAGGCTGAGAGCGAAGCGCCGAACACCAGCAACATGACGGCTTCACATACAATCACCAGTAGTGACACCAGCGCAGTGAAAAACCCCCCCAGGCGCACGGCCATAAAAGCCAGCGGAACGATAACGTAGATATAGGGAAAAGTGAGGGTATCAAGGATGACCCAGCTGCTCGCCAGAGTCATCAGGAACCATCCGACCACCTCCAGAACCAGTCTGGTCTGCCGCCACTCCTGCCATCGTTGCCGGTCCGCCAGCAAGGTAGGAATAAACAATAGACACTGCCCCGTGACGCCACTCAACCAGTAGGAGCCCAGCGCCTCACTGAATTCGGCCCGGTTAGCACCGGCGGCCATCCCTGCGGCACACACTGCCGCCAGAGGTATGAACAGGACTGAACTGGCAAAAAGGATATACAGCACCTTCTCCACCAGCACATGGCGGTTGAGTGGCAGGCTGACAAAACGTTGTGCCACCACCAGAATGGCCGCCACTTGCAGCACATGTACCGCAGAGTAGAAAACGGCGACTGCGGTAAAGTCCCCCGTGGACCATCGGGCCACAACGCCAGCACCAAAGAAGCCTGCCAGTTTCGCCAGCCGCAGGCGGGCAGGTTCGGTCATCAAATGGGCCAGCGCCCAGGCGTCCGCCAGCCATATATAGATGGCATCGGCGTTGATATGTGTCAGCAGCAGGCTGAGCACCGCCAACGCCAGATACAGCAGTGTAGAGCGGAACACTGTCAGCATGGCCGGTTCCACTTAACATCACGACGATGACGAACCACTTTCTGCACCTGAGATTCTTCCTGACTGAATGATGGTCGTGGGCTGAGGGAGCAATGATCAATGCTGTGATATTCAGATCAGACAACCGTCACAGAGGCTTGAGTCTGACTTCCAGCTGCTTTGTCAGAACATGACAGCTGCCACGCCTGACTTCGACTGGTGGACTGGACCAGGGCTGATAGCCTCGCTGCTCGACAGTCACGCGGTAAGTCCCTTCGCGCTCATAGGCCGCCTGCAAGGGAAAGCGCTGATTACAGTCATACTGATCAAGGCTTTTTACTTCCTCATAATAGTCCTGATCGCGTACCTCAATGGTTGCTCCGCAGCTTACCGGCGCCGCTGTATTAGCGTCCAGCACAATAATTTCCAGTGCGGGCTGCCATACATCAGTACACGTATCTGCTTTGGTTGCCACTGACATTACCGGGCTAACCAGAGGCACAGCATTATTGGCAGCTTCCTGCACTTGTGGCTTCTGATTACATCCGGTAATAACAAAACAAGCCAGTGCGATGCCCAGTGCGCCCGCAGTCCGCACTGCGAATGCAAAGCTGCCAGCACTGCTGCGGTAACGGGTTCGGACTGCGGGAATCGGACGAAATGGCAGGCGCATGGCACGTTTCCTTGTTTGTGAAGTTGCTTCAGACCGCAGCCACGGGCGCAGAAGGCCAGAACAGAGCAAGTCGGCTTGATGTATGTACCAAAGTGGCCGGAATGCGTGAGATCAAGAACACTTTCTAAGGTAGGCAGGGTTAACGGGTACGTAAATAAACTTTTGGCATATTGGCTGCCGATCTGGCAACATATCGATAGATAAAAATAAAAGACAAGATAGTCAGTTTAGGATGGAGGCCGGCGTCATGAGCACCAAGGTTCCCCATGTTCTCTTTCTCGACGATGAGCCCAGCCTGCTGGAGGCATTACGCCGCAATCTGCGTAAATCTGGCTGGGAAATGCACTTCCTGCAATCGCCCGCAGAAGCACTATCGCTGCTGGAGCAGCAATACGTCGATCTGATTATCAGCGATATGTACATGCCCGGTATGGATGGAGTCACCTTCCTCAGTAAGGCCGCGGAAAAACGCCCGGACAGCGTTCGCCTGATCCTGACCGGCAATCCTGATCTCGATTCCACCATCGATGCCATTAACCGCGGCAAGATCCATGGCTTTCTGACTAAACCCGTGGAAATTCAGCATCTGCAGGACGTGCTTGAGGCAGGCATCAAGGTGACTCAGGCCAAGCGTCGCCAGTCACAGATGCTCTACACCCTGGCAAAGAGCAATAAGGCACTGAAAGCCGAGCTGGAGCAGACGCTGAACTTTGTCAGCCAGACGCAGGAGGCGCTGCGCGACACATACTCCAGCACGGTTGAAGTATTTGCCAAGCTGCTCGAAGGATTTCGCAGCCAGCTGCTGCAGCGACCCTTTCGGGCAGGTATCTACTGTCGGCTACTGATTGACCACATGCAGTTTGAACCGGAACTGGCACGCCAGACTTACTTCGCCACCTTACTTCATGACATCGGCAAGGTGGGAATGCCGCGTCACCTCTTCAACACACCATTTCGTCAGCTGAGTAAAGCTGAGCAGGCGGAATATGAAAAATACCCCATTGCCAGCAGTACAGCGTTACTGGGCACTCCCGAACTGGAACAGGCTGCCAGCTTTATTCTGGCCCACCGCGAACATATCGATGGCTCGGGCTACCCTCATCACCTGTCTGGCGGTGCTATCAGTGAAGGCGCGCTGATCACGGGCATTACCACGTATTTTGACGAGCTGCTCGACGGTGACGAGTCGCCCCGCGCCATCAAGGCCGCCTTGCAGCAACTGGAACTGGTGAAGAACAAGCACTTTCCCTATGAGCTGGTCGATACCTTCAAAGAGGTGATCGAAGACTATTACCACCTGGGCGACAGGGAGTACCTCAGTCTGGTCGACCCTGAGAAGCTGCAGGCAGGCATGGTAGTCGGCAGAGGGCTATATGGCAGCAATGGCATGCGCCTGCTGTCACAGGGCACGCGTCTGAACGACAGGCTGATTGAAAAGCTCAGGGAGTACCATACGCGCGTCAATCCCACCATGCGGGTAGCCATCGTGCAGCAGTCCCAGGTACGGGTGAATTGAAAGCGGGAAAACGAGAAATCTAGAGAAGGGAGCGAAGCAGAGCTGCGAGCGCTCTGCTTCAGCAAAGTCAGTCAACTTTCGATGACTTTGCTCTGGATGTAATTCTGCATGCCCATCTGATCGATCAGGCCCAGTTCGGTCTCCAGCCAGTCAATGTGCTCTTCCTCACTGTCGAGGATGTCCTGCAGCAGATCGCGGCTGACGTAATCGCGAATACCTTCCGCATAGGCAATGCCTTCACGCAGGTCCTGGTGGGCAATCAGCTCCAGCCTCAGGTCACACTCCAGCATTTCCTTGACGTTTTCACCGATCAGCAGCTTGCCAAGATCCTGCAGGTTGGGAATGCCTTCGAGAAACAGGATGCGATCAGTCAGGCGATCAGCATGCTTCATCTCATCAATGGACTCGTGATACTCGTGGTCTGCCAGTTTTTTCACGCCCCAGTTTTTGTACATCTTGGCATGAAGAAAATACTGGTTGATTGCTATCAGCTCATTACCCAGCACCTTGTTCAGGTGCTCGATCATCTTGGGATCGCCTTTCATCACGGTTACCTCTGGTTTTTCATTGCAAGCCTTACCTGCTCACCGGGGCAACAGTATAGCCCAGCAACTTTAAAAATCCTCATTTGATCTCTGTAAAGCCTTGATGATCAAATAGAAATCGTTCTCATTATTTTTATCAAGGGTACAGTTATGCTGGTATGTGTCTGCAAGCGTGTGTCTGATGCCATGATCAAAGAAGCCTATGAGCAGGGCATCCAGTCCGTGGAAGCACTTGGAATGCACCATGGCCTGGGCCAATGCTGCGGCCGCTGTGTACCCTATACCCAGAAAATGCTGGACGCCATGAGCCCTGACGCTGCCGTGGCAGCGGTACAGATGTGGTCACCGAGTGGGGCCGGCCTGTCTGCACCGATCTGGAACCCTGGCCAATAAGATCGCTAACGATAGTAATTTTCAATTGCCCTTATAGTCTGAATATTAATTTTTCTCACCTAGTCAGACGTTACATCTGTTCCCTCCTCTTCACTCATACCCTGTTCCCGAGAACTGATGCTACATAAACGACTCAGGCGCTGTGCAAAGCAGCAGCGCCTGAGTGGTGGTCATTATTATCAGTCTGTTGTTAAAGCCGGATTCACTGACTACTTCGGATGACCTGCCCGCTCACTGGTCAGCTATTTACCTGCCAGCCAGACAAGCAACGCCTGACGCTCCTCTGCGGTCATTCCGGTCCGATTGGCCAATGGCATATATTGCGTCGACACCGCCGTCGTGATCTGGGCTTTGCGGCTAACGATATCTGCCAGCTGGAGAAACACAATCCCTGCCGGAGGCGCTGCAAACAGCGGATCGGTTGGCTGCGTGGCATGGCACGACTCACAGCGAGCCTGCACCAGCGCCATGGCCTGATCATCAGTCAAAGCCCCCCCCGCACTATTCTGAACCGGCTCCACCGCTTGCTCAGCGACCGCCGCACTTTTATCAGCACTGGCCTTATCAGTAATTGATGCGGACGCTGCTGATACCGCAACGGGCGTGGCCACAGTGGCTGGTCGCCCACTGACCCAATAGGCCACGGCGGCCAGTGCGATGAAAGAAACCACCAGAATCCATGGCCGCACAATCCCCTTGTGACGCAGATTGAAAAAGTGCCGGGCAAAAGCGCTGATGGCGCCCAGTGCCGCCAGCACCAGCCAGCCCTGCGCGTGGTTATAGGTGAAGGGATAGTGGTTGCTGATCATGATGAACAGGATCGGCAAGGTCAGGTAATTGTTGTGAGTAGAACGCAGCTTGGCCATGGCGCCATAACGAGGATCAGGTGCCGTCCCCTGCTCGACCGCCTTCACCAGCGCACGTTGCGCAGGCATGATGCCAAGAAATACGTTGCCCGCCATGATGGTGCCAATCAGTGCCCCCACATGGATGTACGCACCACGCGGGCTGAAGACCTGAAACAGCCCCCAGGCAAACAACGTCAGCAATGCGAAGAGCACCACGCCAAACCATGCCCCATTGCGTCGCAGCGGTGAGCGCAATAGTCCCTCATAGCAGATGAACCCCACGATGAGGCTGGTCAGGCCGAGCGCCACGGCGTCCGTCACCGACAGCGATGCGACCCGTGGATCAATCAGATAGGCCTGCGCACCGAGGTAATAAACCAGCGCCAGCATTGCCATCCCGGACAGCCAGGTAGAATAGGCCTCCCACTTGAACCAGTGCAGATGATCAGGCATACGCGGGGGCGCCAGCTTGTATTTGGCCACCTCGTAGAAACCACCGCCGTGGATGGCCCACAACTCCCCCGCCAGCCCCTTACCTTCCTTGTCCTTGCCCGGTGCCACCAGATGGTTGTCGAGCCAGACGAAATAGAAGGATGCACCGATCCAGGCTATACCAAAGATCATGTGCATCCAGCGCACCAACAGCTGAACCCAGTCTTGCATCCATACATCCAGCCACATCGGTCAGCTTCCTCTGTAAGTCGAGTATCCGTATCCGGCAAACAACAAGGGAATGTGATAGTGAGGCAAGGATCCGTCCAGCTCGAAGGTCAGCGTCGCTTCTGGGAAAAACACCGGGCGATCATGCTGCTGACACCACGCCTGCAGGTCGAACGTCAGGCGATAGCGCCCCGGCGTCAGACCCGACACCTCCAGCTCCGGCCACTCCCGGATACGGCCATCCTCATTGGTCGCGGTAGCACTCATCTCCCACCAGCTTTCTTCATCAAGCCGCTCCAATACCACCTGTAAACCCTGCATGGGCCTGCCACTCAGGGTATCCAGTGCATGTGTACTCAGCGAAATCATGCCAGTTCCTCCGCCAGCCATGCCGTGCGTAACCATTTGCTCAGGCGCAGGGCGGTAATCTTGCGCTGCTCACGGGCAGCATTGACGATTTCCTCTTCGGTGCTGTTGGGCAAACGGTCATTGAGCAACGCCAGCATTTCCTCGGCCGATTTGCCGGTGGCAAAGACGATAAAAATAAAACCATGTTTGTCGAGATAAGCCTGATTACCCGCAGCCAGCTGCTGCAATACTTCCTCCTGTGCAGCCGCGACAGCAGACTGCTCACTGGCTGCCAGACCACGGGTATCGGCATACTTTTCCCGCAGAGAGTTAACGTCGCCGATCATCGGATGACCAGCAAAGGCCTCCAGCCAGTCATCACTGCTGAGCGCGGCAAAGGCATTGCGTACCGTGGCCACAAAAAATTGTTCACTGCTGAACGGTGCCCCGTCAGCCACCAGCTCTACCCAGCGTTCAGCGCTGCAACTGTTACGCAAGTGTCGTCGCAGATCATCAGGTGAGTAGGTATTGAGATAGTTGGTAAACATAGGTACTCCAATATCAATCAATTTGAGGTGAGTACTGCTTCGGCGACACAATCGCACTGCATCCGCCCAACTGACACCGTACTCAGGGGCGACGGTCATCAGTGAGTACTGTTGAGTCTGTATGAGCGTATTCACGCCCTTGGTGCTATTGATGTTGATTAACTGAGGAAATGGCCCCGGCAATAGCCGCAGCACGTCGTGTCCTGATGCCTGCCCCTGGCTTTCATGCACTTGGGCTGCACCGGTGTAAGCCCTGGGCAATTCTTCTGCGCTGGCAGGTGGTCAGAATGGATAGCGCGGGATCACCGCTGCCCGTCCTCTGCCTCTGAACCAGACATCCTCTGTCAGCTCAGGTGCGCTGCTGATATCTGAGGATGTTAGCCACCTGATAAGGTGCCTATGCTGCGCGCTGCCTGCCAGTTCAATGGCGTCACTGCGATACTTTGCCCTGCTTCGGCCTTGTCCAGCTGTAACTGCTGAGCAGCAATGGACACCGCGACTTCCATCGGTCGCTTACCGCCAATATCCGGCAACCCAACCGGGCAGCAGATGCTATCAATCTGCTGCGGCGCGAACCCCCGCTGCTCCATGCGCTGCTGAAAGCGTCGCCACTTCTCTGCCGAGCCGATCAGTCCCACGAACCCCACCGGACGGGGACGTTTCAGCAATGCCATGCAGAGATCGAGATCCAGTTGATGATTATGGGTCATGATCAGATACCGGGCCTTGTCCGGAAGGCGCTGACTGAGCCCAACGGGGTCATCGTCGCAATAGGTGGTGACATTGGCAGGAATGTCATCAGGGAACTGCCCTTCTCGGCTATCGACCCAATGAATCCGATAAGGCAATGCTGACAGAATCGTCACCAGTGCCTGCCCCACGTGCCCGGCTCCGAAGATCACCAGCTGACGACTACCGAGCATCAACGGCTCCAGCATCAGCATCGCCACACCACCGCAGCACATGCCGAGATTGGCGGCCAGATTAAAACGCTCCACCAGCGGGATACGCTGCCCGTCTTCCAGCATCTGCCGGGCCTTGATCACTGCCTGCTGTTCCAGATTGCCACCGCCAATGGTGTCAAAGCAGACATCAGGGGTGACCACCATCTTGGCGCCAGCTTCACGGGGGGTGGAGCCCTGTGCACCCAACACGGTGATCATCACCGCGTCCTCCCCGTGCTCGCGGCACCAGGTCAGGGCATCCAGCCAGGTCACTGGGGGCTCATTGCCCCTTTGCCGGCTCATTTTGCCGCTCCCTGCGCCTGCACAGCCATTGCCTGCAGGGTACGTGCCGCCTTCCAGACGGCTTCCGGCGTTGCCGGTGCCGACAGCGGTATAGCATTGCCCGGAGCCAGATCAGCCAGCGCATCACGCAATGCACACCATGCCGAAATTGCCAGCATAAACGGAGGCTCACCGACGGCCTTGGAGCGGTGAATGGTATTGGCCGGATTATCGGCGCGCTCCAGCAGGCGCGTGGTAAAGGCCACGGGAATGTCGCCAATGGTAGGAATCTTGTAGGTGGCAGGCATGTCAGTACGCAGCCGTGCCTGTTCATCCCACACCAGTTCTTCGGTGGTCAACCAGCCCAGCCCCTGCACAAAGCCCCCTTCGATCTGACCGAGGTCAATGGCAGGATTCAGCGAGCGCCCTACATCGTGCAGGATGTCCACCTGACACAGACGGTACTCGCCGGTTTCGATATCGACCTCGACCTCACTGCAGGACACCCCATGTGCGAAGTAGAAGAACGGCCGGCCTTCTGCCCGCGCACGGTCATAGTGAATCAGAGGCGTGCGATAGTAGCCGGTGGCAGACAGGGAAATCCGGGCGAAATAGGCCTTCTGCACGAACTCGGCAAAGCCGAATCGCTGCTGGCCCACGATGACCTGCCCACTTTCAAAGCTGATGGCACTGGCGTCCACACCAAACTCGCTGGCGGCAAAGGCACGCAGGCGCCCGAGCAGCGTGGTACAGGCATCATGCACGGCCATACCGTTCATATCTGCACCGGAAGAGGCCGCCGTTGGCGAGGTATTGGGGACTTTATCCGTGCGGGTGGCGGTAACCCGGATGCACTCCAGTGGCAGATCAAAGGCATCTGCTGCCACTTGCGCCATCTTGATGTACAGCCCCTGCCCCATTTCAATCCCACCGTGATTCACCTGTATGCTGCCATCGGTATAGATGTGCACCAGGGCACCGGCCTGATTGAGGTGCTGGGCGGTGAAGGAGATGCCGAACTTGACCGGCGTAAGGGCAATACCGCGGCGCAATGGCCCGTTGCCGACATCCGCATTGAAGGCCCGGGCGGCCTGATAGCGCTGATGGTACTGACAGTCTTCTGCCAGCTTGGCCATCATTTCCGCCACCGGGAACTGCTCCAGCTCCTGACCATAATGGGTGCGGTTGCGCTGATCGGTGTCATAGAGGTTGTTCATGCGTACGATGTAGGGGTCGAGCTGCAGCCGACGGGCCAGATCATCCACCGCGGCTTCAATGGCAAGCATCCCCTGCGGGCCACCAAAGCCCCGATAGGCGGTATTGGATGCGGTATGGGTAAAGGCACGATGGCCACTGACCCGGGCATGGGCGAGGTAGTAGCAATTGTCGGCATGGAACATGGCGCGATCAACGATGGCATCAGACAGATCCGGTGAACAACCGCAGTTGCCGATCAGCTCCATCTCCAGCGCGCTGATGCGTCCGCTCTGATCGGCGCCGAGGCGGAACTGCCCGACAAAGGGATGGCGTTTGCCTGTCAGACGCATGTCATCACGGCGATTGAGCCTGATCTTCACGGGTCTGCCGGTACGCACCGCCACCAGGGCCGCCATACAGGCCGGCGCCGCTGCCTGGGTTTCCTTGCCCCCAAAGCCACCCCCCAGACGCCGTACTTCTACAGCCACCTGATTCAGGGGTAAGCCCACCACTTCCGCCACCAGCTTCTGCACTTCTGAGGGGTGCTGAGTAGAGGAGTACAGATGCAGACTGCCGTCTTCCTGCGGAATCGCCAGTGTCGCCTGCGTCTCCAGATAGAAATGCTCCTGCCCACCAATATCCAGCTGCCCCTGCACCACCACCTCGGCCTGCTCCAGTGCGGCGCTGGCATCCCCCCGCTGCATCACATGAGAAGGGCGCACCAGTAGACCCTGCTGCCAGGCCTGCACCGGGTCAAGTACCGGGTTACCGGCACGATATTCCACCCGTGCGCTGGCCAGCGCACGGCGAGCCGCCGCTTCAGACGTCGCCGCGACGGCAAACAGTGCCTGACCGACATACAGGGTGCGACCATCAGCAAACAACGGATCTCCGGGAAATACCGGACCGATGTCCTTGTGCCCGGGGACATCATTCAGGGTGATCACGTCGACCACGCCAGGACTTTGCCGCACCGCCGTCAGATCCACACTGACAATCTCGGCATCAGCCTGCTCCGCCAGCCCCAGCACCAGATGCAGGGTGCCGGGTACGGTGGGAATGTCATCGACATACTGAGCCTGTCCACTGACCTGCATCGCCGCACTGTCATGGGTAACGGCCTTACCTACCGGACTGCTGCCCGCGCTGGGGTACATCCCCGGTTCAATCAGCTTACGCATGGCTCAGCCCTCCTTTCTGTACCTCGCTGCAGAGCTGCTTCAGCCCTCGCTTCAGTAACGTCGCCGTCACCCCAGCACGGTATTGCGCCGACGCGCGGGCATCGCTCATGGGCTGCACATCACGTCCCAGTTCCGTCAGCAATTCATCGCTGCTGATGGCCAGTACATCGGCCTGTTGCAGCCACTGTTCGGTGTGTGTCGCCCGGCAAGGAATCGCTGCCATTCCCCCCAGACCGATATGGATATCGGTGAGGCGCCCTGCATCTGCCACCTTGGCAGAAAGCACCAGCAGTGTGGACGCAATATCATCCTCCCAGCGTTTGCTGATCTTGTGGATGAACAGGGGTCTGGCCAGCGCTGCTCTGGGAACAATAACGGCCGTCAGCAGCTCACCTTGCTGCAATGCAGTCTGGCGATAGCCAAGAAAGAAGTCCGACAAGGGCATTTGCCGCACGCCTTCGGCGCTGGTCAGCTCGATACTGGCATCCAGCGCCAGCAGCACCGGCGGCATATCACCCACCGGCGAGGCGTTGACAATATTGCCTCCCAGCGTGCCCTGATTGCGCACCTGATTGGCAGCAACCCGATCCAGCAAGGCATGCAGGGGGGCGGACTGGCTGGCAGACCACTGCATCAGCTGGTTGAAGGTGACGCCTGCCCCGAAGCGCACAACCTCAGCGTTTTCCTCGATCTGCTGCATGCCTTCGATGCCACCCAGCCAGATAAAGCCGGGATAACGGCGATGGAATACATTCATTTCCACCAGCAGATCGGTGCCTCCGGCGACCAGCTTGTAATCGGGATACCTGTTGATCGCTGTCACGGCCTGTTCAATCGTTCGGGGGATAACAAAAGCGGGAGAAGCACTGGCGTTCGCAGCGCTGTCAGCCTTGACCTGCTGCAACGCCCCCTGTACCTCGGCGGGGTCAAAAGGCATGACACAGGGTTTAGCGGCCAGCTCGGTGGCCGCATCGCGAATAGTGGTATAACCGGTGCAACGGCAGAGGTTACCGCCCAGCGCTGCGCTCATGGCTTGCGCATCCAGCCCATTGCAATGGCCGGCAAACAGCGACATGACAAAGCCCGGTGTGCAGTAGCCGCATTGAGTGCCGTGGTGATCGACCATCACCTGCTGACAGGGATGCAGCGTGTCTTTGCTGCCAACTCCTTCCACCGTCAGCAGATGACGCCCTTGCAGGGTATTGGCCAGCGTGATGCAACCATTGACGGCCTGATAACGGACCTGCCCATCCTTCTGGATGTCACCTATCACCACGGTGCAGGCGCCACAGTCGCCTGTTGCACATCCTTCCTTGCTTCCCATCAGCCCTAAATCAGTGCGCAACCAATTCAAAATGCTCTGATTTGGCTCAGGAAAGGGAACCTGCATGGCCTGTCCATTCAGCACAAAATCAAGCATGGTAGCCGTCCTCTCTCACGGTGACGCTTGGTATGACAAGCGCTTAAGGTATATTTGTCTATTTGGGGCCGGATTCAGCCAGGCAAATAATTAACCACATGGTTAGTTTTCTGCTTTATCAAAGGCAAAGCCTATGCCAATTCAATTTTAGTCCGCCTGGTTAAATAACTTCTGCAAATGGCATAGAACCTGCAAATACAAAAACAATTCTGATCAATTAGTCAATTATTTATCGGCTCTGAATATAGCCCGGACATTGAAGATTACTACTTCTTTAATTGCCGACAGCCCATACGAATTATTCAGCGCCCCCGTATCAACATGCGCAGGCACCCTGAAAATGTTGATACTGCAGACAGGAATTACAGCGAAATGTCGCTGCTAGCACTTTCAGCAAGAGTGACAGACAGAACTCAAAGGCCGTGACCATGACACCACTTCTCGAGGTTCGTCATATCACAAAGGAATACCCCGGCTGCCGCGCCAACGACAGGGTCAACCTTTGTATCGATATGGGCGAAATACATGCACTGCTCGGTGAAAACGGAGCAGGCAAAAGCACCCTGATGAAAATCATCTACGGCGTTGTTCAGCCAGATGAAGGGGAACTGCTGTGGCGAGGGATGCCGGTCAATATCAAGGGCCCTGCTCATGCCCGTCAACTGGGTATCGGTATGGTGTTTCAGCACTTCTCGCTGTTTGACACTTTGAGCGTGCTGGAAAACATTCTGCTGAGCCTGCCTGCCCATGAGGCACGTGACCGCCTGCGCGTGCTGCGCCAGCTGGACGACATGGGCAAACGTTATGGTATGCACCTTGACCCCCATCGCCCGGTCAGCACCCTGTCGACCGGCGAGCGGCAGCGGGTCGAGCTGATCCGCGCGCTGCTCAACGAGCCACAACTGCTGATCCTTGATGAACCCACCTCGGTGCTCACGCCCCAGGAATGCGAAGGGCTGTTCGCCAGTCTGCGCAAACTGGCGGCCGATGGCTGCTCCATCCTGTTTATCAGCCACAAGCTGCAGGAGGTGAAAGACCTCTGTCAGCGCGCCACTATTCTGCGCGGTGGTTGTGTGGTGGATGAGCTGGACCCACGCGAAACCGACATCGATACCATGGCCGCGCGTATGGTCGGCTCCGGCACCGCCACCCATGCCACGACCCGTCCGGGTGTACAGGGCGAAGCGGCAATCTCAGTCCATCACCTGACCCTCCCCGGCTTTTCCAGCCATGAAGTAGGCGTCAGGGATGTCAGCTTTACCGCCTACAAAGGCGAGATTCTCGGCATCGCTGGCGTGGCAGGTAATGGTCAGGCCTGCATGCTGCGTGCCTTGAGTGGCGAGCAGCTGAGCCAGAGCGATGATGTACGTATCGGTGCCAGAGGCATTGGCCGTCTGAACCCGGCACAACGTCGCAAACTGGGAATGGCAGTCGTGCCTGAAGACCGTCTCGGCCGTGGTGCCGTGCCCGACATGACGCTGGTGGAAAACGCCCTGCTGACCGCCGCCGATCAGGGGCTGGTGAAGAAAGGTGTCATCCAGCACGGTGCCCTGCGCGACTGGACCAGCCAGCTGTGCAAGCTGTTCAAGGTCAAAACCGCGGGCATTGATGCTCAGGCACGTTCGCTGTCGGGCGGTAACCTGCAGAAGTTCATCATCGGCCGTGAAGTGCTGCAACAACCCGCTGTGCTGGTGGCTTCACACCCGACCTGGGGGGTAGACATCGGCTCCGCGGTCGCCATTCGTGAAGCCCTGCTGACACTGCGTGATCAGGGCTGTGCCGTCATTATCCTGTCGGAAGATCTGGACGAGCTGTTTGAAATCAGTGATCGCATGACGGCGCTCTGTCACGGCCAGCTGGCCCCCATCAAGGCCCGTCAGGATACCTCTGTCGAAGAAGTGGGCCGCTGGATGGGCGGCGACTTTTCCGACACCCCACCCGCTGCTGAAAGCTCAGCCATAGCTGCCGCCACCGCGGCTCACAGCGATCTGCCGCAGGAGAATCGCCATGCTCAGGCTTGAACGCCAACCTCAAGACTCGCGCCTGATGGCCTGGTGCTCGCCCCTGCTGGCCATTGCGCTGACGCTGGCCGCTGGCGCCCTGCTGTTTGCTGTACTCGGCCACAAACCGCTGGAAAGTCTGTATGAGTTTTTCCTCGGCGGTGTCAAAGACATCTACAGCGTCGGTGAACTGGGCGTCAAGGTCACCCCCATTCTGCTCTGCGCCGTAGGGCTGGTGCTGTGCTACCGCGCCAACGTCTGGAACATCGGTGCCGAAGGCCAGTTTATTGCCGGCGCCCTCTGCGCCGGGATGGCGGCACTGGCCGGGCTGGATATCGATACCCCCTGGTATGCCGTGGTTATCATGCTGGCAGGTATGCTCGGCGGCATGATCTGGGCAGGTATTGCAGCCTGGCTGAAGACCCATTTCGCCTGCAACGAAATCCTCACCACCATCATGCTCAACTACGTGGCCTACAACCTGCTGCAATACGGCGTGCATGGTCCTCTGAAAGATCCGCAGGGTTTCAACTTCCCTGAGTCTGCGATGTTCAACGATAACCACCTGCTGCCAGTCATCCTTGAAGGAACACGTCTGCATGGCGGGATTCTGATTGCGGCCGTTGCCGTCATTGCCGTCGTCCTGCTGCTGCGTTACACCCATCTCGGCTTCAAGATTACCGTGCTGGGTCGTGATGCCTCTGCGGCCACCTTTGCCGGTTTCGGCAGCAAGCAGCTGACCTGGATTGTCCTGCTGGCCTGCGGTGGTCTGGCGGGGCTGGCGGGTGCCGGTGAAGTGGACGGCCCTATCGGCCAGCTGACTCCCTACATTTCTTCCGGTTATGGCTATGCGGCGATCATCGTGGTGTTCCTTGGTCGTCAGCAGCCGGTCGGGGCCGTGCTGGCCAGTATTCTGCTTGGCCTCACCTATCTCGGTGGCGAAACCAGCCAGATCAAGCTGGGCTTGCCCGTGTCGCTGACCGAACTGTTCCAGGGCATGCTGCTGTTCTTCCTGCTGGCCTGCGACCTGTTTATCGGCTATCGCCTGCGCTGGATTCCCCGTGTTCATCCGGCGTGATACAGCGCAGCCCGACCTGGATTTCTACAGGTATCGCCTGCTGACACGCGGCGCTACCGGAGGTAACTGAAAATGGATATGGATCTGATCACGAACATCCTGTTCGCCGCCGTCCGTACCGGCACGCCGCTGCTGCTGGTGGCGATTGGCGAACTGATCTGCGAACGGGCCGGGGTACTCAACCTCGGTCAGGAAGGCATGATGCTGATGGGCGCGGTGCTGGGCTTTATCGCCGCCCTCACTACCGGCAGCATCGTCACCGGCTTTGTGGTGGCGGCACTGGCCGGTGTGCTGATGTCTCTGCTGTTTGGCTTTCTCGCTCTCACCCTGAGCACTAACCAATATGCCACGGGTCTGGCCCTGGCCATTTTTGGCGGCGGCCTGAGTGCCTTTATCGGCCAGCCCTTCGTCGGCAAGCCTGTCGATGGCCTGCACGCCATCGTCATTCCCTACCTGTCTGATATTCCCCTGATCGGTAAGGCGCTGTTCGCTCAGGATGGCATGGTCTACCTCAGTTTCATTCTGGTCCCGGCACTGGCCTGGATGCTGAAAAACAGCCGCCCCGGCCTGATTATCCGCGCAGCCGGTGAATCCCCGGATTCGCTGCATGCTCTCGGCCACCGGGTGATGATGGTGCGCTATCTGGCGGTGATGTTCGGTGGCGCCATGGCCGGACTGGCGGGTGGCTATCTGTCGCTGGCATACACTCCGATGTGGAACGAAGGCATGACCGCCGGACGTGGCTGGATTGCCCTGGCGCTGGTGGTGTTTGCTGGCTGGCAGCTGGGCCGCCTGATGCTGGGCGCCTATCTGTTCGGCCTGGCCAGCATTCTCCATCTGGTCTTCCAGGGGCTGGGCTTTGATATCTCCCCCAGCCTGCTGGCGATGATGCCTTATGTCGCCACTATTCTGGTGCTGGTGGTGCTGTCACGCAGCCGCGACAACCCTGCCCTGCAGGCTCCGGCTGCCATCGGTAAACCCTGGCGCCCGGTGCACTAATTGCCGTTATTGCAGGGGTTTCACCTTCTACGCCGGGGGCATAATGCACCCGGCAGCTCAGTCTGAGCGATGTTTTGCCCATATGTATCGAGCTATTCATTAGTATCAAATGAGCCATGAGTACCGAACTATGAAGTACAAACCCGGACAGATTCGTGAGGACAACGTACAGAAGATTCTGGCAGCGGGTGAAAAGGTGTTCGCCAGTCAGGGTTTCAAGGGCGCCAGTATGCAGCAGATTGCAGATCTGGCCGGTATTCCCAAGGCTAATCTGCACTACTACTTCAAGACCAAGGACAGTCTCTACCTTGAGCTACTGAGCCGGATGCAGAGTCTGTGGAACAGTGCGCTGGATGACTTCACGCCCAGCGATGATCCGGCCGAGGTGCTGAGCCGCTGGATCGAGGTGAAGGTGGAGATGGGCTATCAGCATCCGCTGAGTTCAAAGATGTTTGCTATGGAAGTCATTCAAGGGGCGCCACACCTGCGCCGACACATTCGCGAAGTGACCCGGCCCTGGTTTGAGCAGCGTGTCGCCACCATCCAGCAGTGGATTGATCACGGCCGTATTGCTGCGGTTGACCCTGCCCACCTGATCTTTCTGATCTGGTCATCTACCCAGCATTATGCCGACTACGCCACCCAGATTCTGACCCTGACCGATCAGCGCCGTTACCGGCGCAAAGATATTGAGCATATCAAAGGCTCGCTGATCCGCATGATTCTGGCTGGCTGCGGCCTGAACATACCGGAGCGCTGGCAGACCGTGCTGAGCAGTCAGCCTGACTTTCTTGAGGTGTCACCGATGCAGATTGAATTGCAGGGTGGCAACCAGCGTCTGGCCTGAGAACGTGCTCCCGATCTGAGAGCACGAACACACTCTGACTGTTAATACTGCTCTTCCAGCTCCACCAGCCCATGCTGAAACGGATCATTCCAGTGCTGGAATGCTTCCCTGTTGCGCCATTCCTGCTCACTTACCAGACACCCGTCGAGACGCTGACAAAACTGCGCCTGCTGCAGACCCTGACCGATAAACACCAGCTCCTGACGACGGTCGCCGGTGTCGTCCTGCCAGTGTTGCAGGATGGCCTGTCGGGCATCATCGGCGTCTGGCCAGTGCTCCTGCGCCACCGAGGCCCACCATTTACCTGCATGTTCGTACTGCAACAAGCCACCGGCCTGCGACCAGTGCAGCGCCTCGTCTGGGCGAGAAGCCAGCCAGAAGTATCCCTTGGAACGCAGTAGCCGCCCCTGCCCGGCAGTCAGACCGTCTTCAATCAGGGTCAGCAGGCGTTCAGGATGGAAGGGACGACGCGCCCGATAGACAAAGCTGTCGATACCGTACTCGTCGGTTTCAGCATGAATTTCACCGCGCAGTGTCTGCAGCCACCCCGGCGCCTGCACGGCCTTATCAAAGCTGAACCTGCCGGTATTCAGCAGTTGCTGCAAAGGCACCTGACCATTGCGGCTGAACAGAATCTCCGCATCCAGGTTAAGCGAGCGCAGCACGGCAGCCAGCTCCTGCGCTTCGGTCTCAGAAATCAGGTCGGCTTTGCTGATCACCAGCACGTTGCAGAATTCGATCTGATCAATCAGCAGCTGCGATACACTGCGCAGATCTTCCTCACCCAGGCTTTCCCCCTTGTCCTGCAATGACAGTGCCTCTTCGTAGTCGCGCAGGAAATGCACGCCATCGACCACCGTCACCAGCGTATCCAGCCGCGCCACATCCGACAGCGACTGGCCCTGCTCATCACTGAAGGTAAAGGTTTCCGCCACCGGTAACGGCTCGGCAATACCGGTGGACTCAATCAGCAGGTAATCAAACTGACCGCTGGCCGCCAGCTGGCGGATCTCCACCAGCAGATCCTCACGTAATGTGCAGCAGATGCAACCATTGCTCATCTGCACCAGCCGCTCTTCGCCTCGCTTCAGCTCGACCTCACGCGCCACATCTGCCGCATCGATATTCACTTCACTCATGTCATTGACGATGACAGCCACCCGGAGGCCAGCGCGGTTATTGAGGATGGCATTCAGCAGTGTGGTCTTTCCGGCACCCAGAAAACCGGAGAGGACAGTAACAGGCAAGCGATTCATGAGAGGGTTCCATCAAAACGTTTTAATTTATGTTATTACATAACATAAACACTTCACAAGCTGCCGCTTAATTAGCTTTCAATATCAGTACCAACTGCCAGCGGGCGCATTTACCCCAGTCAGTGTCGGCTGGAGACAAACTCTGTCATCACTCCCGCCCCTAGAATGACGGCTGTTTCTTAATCTGAGCGAATGGAGCTGACATGTCTGATTTCATCACCGTGCTGCGCGAAACCTGCCCTACTCCCGTTGTGGATGCGACCAAGTGGAAGCGTATCGGCGGCGATCCGCACACCGTCAACCTCAACGCCTACCTGTCCAAGGATGGCAGCAAGATCATGGGCACCTGGATCTGCACCCCCGGTAAATTTGAAGTGAACTACGAGAAATGGGAATACTGCCACTTCCTTGATGGCTACTGCATCATCACTCCCGAAGGTGAGCAGCCGGTTCATCTGAAAGCAGGCGACGTGTTCGTGATCGAACCCGGCATGAAGGGCACCTGGGAAGTGGTCGAAACCGTACGCAAGTACTTTGTCTTTGCCTGATCCTTTGCCCCACTGACTCCCAGAGTCAGTCGCCATGCCGGGTAGCTTGAAACCGCGCCCGGCATGGTTGCTCCCACCGTTTATTGCGCGATGTGTGTGCCCAGGCGAGCGGCTCGCACAACAGTGATATTCTCTCAGCCAGCCCTTCTGCGCTTGATTTAGCCGTGGTCAGTCCGGACAATGCCCAACGACTGTTGACGCTAAATCTGTTTCATGAACGACAAACGCCTTCATATCCTGCGTGTTACCGAGAAGCTTCTGAAAGAACATGGCCTGCATGGGCTCAGCATGAGCAAAATCGTGCAGGCCGCCGGGGTGTCCACTGGCACCATCTACAGATACTTCAAGGATAAGCACGACCTGATCACCGCTATTCACTTTGAGTCAGCGAGTCAGCTGGCGCTGGCCATCTGTCAGGATCTGGATGGCCCGGCAGATGACCGTCAGAAGCTGTTCACCATGATCGACAACCTGATCGACTATAACGAACGCTATCCTGAGCGTTATCTGACCAAAGCAGCCCTCGATCTGGTGTCGCAACAGCGCACCCACTGCGATATGGAACGTATTCGCGCCCTGTTCGCGCCGCTGACCCGCTATATTGAAGGCGGACGTGAAAAAGGTCTGTTCAAACCCTTGCCCACCGACATTCTGGTCAGCCTGTGCCTTGGCCCCATTGAATGGAACTACCACCTGCGCAAGGAAAGCTTCTGCACCCTCAGTAATGAGGAATTATTGTTGATCAAACAGGCCTGCTGGGAAGCTATGCTGGCACCTGAAGCCAACCCCGGCAGCTGATTCCGAATACCGGATCCGCCCCTGGTGTCACCCGCTCCGTAGATGGCGACCCTGTCTGCCCTCAACTATATTTACCGGCTGTCACCCCGTAACTGGCGGGGCATAGCGAACTGCCGCCAAGAAAGGAATAAGCGCATGCATAAACCACTCGCCATCAGCTTGCTGTGTGCCGGACTGTCTTTACATACCCTGTCAGCTCAGGCCGAATCGCTGATTGAAGTCTATGAGATGGCGCTGAAACAAGATCCGCAGCTGCGCTCCGCCGAGGCCGAGCGTCAGGCTTCGGCCGAAATCATTCCACAGCGCAAGGCGGACCTGCTGCCGAATATCAACGGCACCGCGGGTATAGGTAATGCTGATTACGACCGTGCCGGTGACTTCGACTTCAAAAACTATGAGCTGTCGCTGACCCAGCCGCTGTTCAACCGCTCCAGCTGGTATGCCTTGAAACAGGGCAAGATTGAAGATCAGGCCGCGGCGATCAAACTGGAAATTGCCCGTCAGGATCTGATCAGCCGGGTCATCACTGCCTATATCGAAGTGCTGCGCAGCAAAAGCCAGCTGAGCGCCACCGAAGCCGAAGAAGCCGCCATCAAACGCCGTCTGGAACAGGCGCAGGCGCAGTATGACGTGGGTCTGGTGGCCGTCACTGACGTCGAAGAGGCCAAAGCCTCCTACCAGCGTGCACAGGTTGCCCGTATTCAGGCAGCCAACGCCGTCGACACCAGTCTGGAAGCTCTGGAACGCCTGACTAATACCGTGGTCACCCAGGTCAATGATCTGAAAAAAAGTTACCCCATCACCGATGCGGATTACCTGTCGCTGGATGATGGCGTGGACAAAAGCATCAGGAACAACCTCAACATCGCCTATGCCGACACTAACTATCGTGCTGCCAAAATGGGTGTCACCATCAGCGAATCAGGCCATTACCCCACGGTGGGTCTAAACCTGTCTCACGGTTACACCAAGAACGAATCCACCGTTGACGGTGATTACAACAAGATCAGCCTGTCGGTCAGCGTGCCACTGTACTCCGGTGGTGCGGTCAGCTCGAAAGTGCGTCAGGCGTACGCCACTGCTAATCAGTACGAGGCCGACTACGACGATGCACTGCGCGAAATCCGCCAGCAGACCCGTACCCTGCTGCGTAACCTGCAGACCAATGTCGCCACCGTTACCGCTCAGGACCTGACCATCAAGGCCAGCGATACCGCATTGAAAGCCACCGAGGCCGGATACGAGGTCGGCACCCGCAACGTAGTGGATGTGCTGGATGCCGAACAAAACCTGTATCAGTCCATCCGTGATTACGCCAATGCCCGCTACGACTACGTGGCCAATCAGGTCAAGCTGAAACAGTTGCAGGGTGCCCTGTCGGTCTCTGACATTCGCGAGCTGGACGGCTGGCTGACACCACTCAGCGAACAGGATGTCGAGAAGAAGAGTACCGGGAAGAACGGCGCAGACAAGAAGAGCAAGAAGCAATAACCAGGCGTTGATATAACGGCACAACGGACTAAGACCCTGCGCTTGCAATCACCCTGAGCGGCCCCTACATGACTGATTGCAATGTTGTGATCCAACTGGACTGAATTTATGTATTAACCACGGGAGAAAACCGATGACTCTCTCTGAGAAGCGTGGGTATATCCTCTGATACCTGATCCGGCTGCTCTGGCCGGGTCTCTGTTTTTATGATCGGTTTTTATGATCGTTTTGGCAGTCGCAAGTTGCTGTCGGTCAAGCTACTGGCCTCAGTCGAGCTTTACCTATGCATGGTTCAGGAGATAGTGCATGAACAAGCCCGTGGTGTGGCTGGTAATACCAGATACGCAGATTGAATCTGCGGTTCGCGACATCCCCGCATTAAGCGCATTCCAGGTAGAGTCCGTCCGCTTCGACAGCAATGACTGGTTACCGCGTCTGCATGCCAGGCCGCCCGAAGCCATGCTGGTGCAGGCTGATCGGGTTCAGGATCAGCACCTTGTCACCCTGATGGAAAACCGCCCAAGCTGCGAAATCATGCTGCTCAGCGAGGGATCACCCAATCCACTGATTGATCAGGCCATGCGCCAGGGTGCCAGCTTTCACTTCCGCCTGCCGCTGGAAGACAAGCTGCTGCAGGACATTTTCAGCGATATTCACAACGAGTGGCGCTCTGAAGACGTGGCCGCCGAAGCCACCCGCAGCGATCTCGACCAGTTCGGCCTGCTGCTGGGTTCCTCCCCCTGCATGCGCAAGGTTTACCGCATGATCCGCAAGGTCGCCGATACCGACGCCAGCGTGATGATTGTCGGCGAAAGCGGCTGTGGTAAGGAGCTGGTAGCCAATACCCTGCACCTGATGAGCCGCCGTATTGATCAGCCCTTTATTGCCATCAACAGCTCTGCCTTCAGCTCAGAGCTGATCGAAAGCGAACTGTTTGGCCATGAAAAAGGCGCCTTCACCGGCGCGGTCAAATCCTACAAAGGCATTTTTGAACAGGCACACCTGGGCACCCTGTTTCTTGATGAAGTCACGGAAATGCCGATCGAGTTGCAGGCCAAACTGCTGCGGGTGCTGGAAACCGGCCAGTTCAGCCGGCTCGGCAGCGAAGATGTGCTGACCACCGACGTTCGCGTGGTCGCCGCCACCAACCGCTCACCGGAGCAGGCCATTGCCGACGGCCGCCTGCGCGAGGATCTCTACTTCCGTCTGGCGCAGTTCCCCATCGAACTGCCGCCTCTGCGTGAACGTGGTGAAGATATTCTGGGACTGGCCAGGCATTTCCTGGCCTATCGGAACGCTGCCGACAAAACCCAGAAGTTTTTCTCTGCCGGTGCCATGGAGGCCATTGAAAAGCACCTCTGGCCGGGTAACGTGCGTGAGCTGAAACATCTGGTGGAGCGAGCCCATATTCTGGCGCTGGATGAAATTACTCAGGAACACCTTGGCCTCGATGGCGACTTCGCCCCGGTCCTGACTCCGCAGGAAGATGCACTGATTATCCCTGCCAATGCCCCGCTGGAGGAGATGGAGCGTCAGGCCATTCTGCAAACACTGGAGCGCTGTGAAGGCAACAAGACGCGAGCTGCAGAACAGCTGGGGATCAGCATCAAGACGCTGTACAACAAGCTGGAAAAATACCGTTCCTGAGTGCTGGCGGCCGCGGTTAAGCCGCCGCCCTTTCACTAAGGCAACACGTTACTCATCAGTGCCGTAGCCGCCCGATCAGCGCCGCAGCCGTCGCTTCGGAAGAAGCAGGATTCTGCCCGGTGATCAGCAGATCATCCCGCTCAATGTGTACCCCCCAGTCATCGCCCCTGGTATAAAGCCCACCTTTAGCCTTGAGTTCATCCTCCACCAGAAAGGGCACGACCTCGGTCAGATTGACCGCTGCCTCTTCACTGTTGCTGAACCCGGTTACCCGCTTCCCTTTCACCAGCGGCTGGCCATCTTCCGCTTTGGCATGGCGCAACACACCGGGTGCGTGACAGACGGCCCCAACCGGCTTGCCGGACTGATAGAAACTCTCGATCAGGCCGATGGAGACACTGCTCTCCGCCAGATCCCACAGAGGGCCATGACCGCCGGGATAGAACAGGGCATCGTAATCTCCCGGGTGAACACTCGACAGCGGCAGAGTTGCGGCCAGCGCCTGCTGCGCCTCCTTATCCTGACGGAAGCGGCGTGTCGCGTCGGTATCAAGGCTGGTATCGTCGCTTTTGGGATCCATCGGCGGCTGGCCACCCAGCGGAGAGGCCAGGGTAACGTCGGCGCCCGCATCAAGAAATACGTAATAAGGTGCCGCCAGCTCTTCCAGCCAGAAGCCGGTTTTATGGCCGGTATCACCGAGTTTGTCGTGAGATGTCAGAACGACCAGTATTTTCACAGTGCAATTCTCCCTGTGTGCGTGTGTCATAGGATGTTCAGGATCAGGGTCTGCTCACCCTCTGCCATGCCAGCAACCGGCAGGCTTTGCTCTGTGCCGACAGGCTGGCGGCAGGCAGATCAGCGCTGATATGGTTTATTCCGGTGCCACTTCCACCACCAGCTTGCCGAAATTACGCCCTTCCAGCAGACCGATAAAGACATCGGGGGCGTTTTCCAGACCCGCAACCCGGTGTTCGCGATACTTCAACTTGCCTGCTGCCAGCCACTCTCCCATCTGTGTGGCAAACTCCGGATAGCGATGGCCATAGTCATCAAAAATGATGAAGCCCTGCATACGGATACGCTTGGTCAGCAATGTCCGCAGCAGCAGCGGTGAGCGATCAGGCCCTTCTGGCAGGGCGGTCGCATTGTACTGGGCGATCAGGCCACACAGCGGTACCCGTGCACGGCTGTTCAGTAACGGCAGCACCGCATCAAAGACCTTGCCGCCAACATTTTCAAAATACACATCAATACCCGCAGGGCAGGCTTCAGCCAGCTGCTGAGGCAAGTCGTCGGCATGGTGATTGATGCAGGCATCGAACCCCAGTTCATCCCGCGCGTAGCGGCATTTTTCTTCACTGCCGGCAATACCGACCACACGACAGCCCTGCAGCCTGGCGATCTGGCCTACCATAGCGCCCACTGCACCGGTCGCGGCGGCTACCACCACGGTTTCTCCGGCTTTGGGCTGACCGATATCGAGCAGCCCCATGTAGGCGGTGAAGCCCGGCATACCCAGAATCCCCAGCGCATAGGAGACCGGCGCCAGAGCGGGGTTCAGTTTGGTCAGGCCCTGACCGTCTGACAGCGCATAGTCCTGCCAGCCGGTGTACCCCAGTACCCAGTCACCGGCTGCAAAGCCCGGATGCTGAGATTCCACCACTTTGGACACCGCACCACCCACCATCACCTCACCCAGTTGTACCGGCGCGGCGTATGATTTGGCATCACTCATGCGACCACGCATATAGGGATCAAGAGACAGATAATGTGTACGCAGCAGCACCTGACCCGCTGCGGGAGCGGCTACTGGCTGCTGATCCAGCTGGAAGTTTTCAGCTACCGGCGCGCCCTGAGGTCGGGAGGCCAGCAAAATACGACGATTGATACGAGTCATAGGGTTTCCTGAAGAAGATCAGATTCTGGTCGTAGCGCCGTGACGGCTACTGCCAACCACGCTGGAATGGGCTCACGTCCGCAAACATGCAGCGCCATTCACTCGACATGTGACGCTATATGAACTCTTTTTTAAAACCGGTTCACAATTCTGGCTCATCAGAGCTTTGTGGTCACAATCGGTGAGTAATCAAGGGAAGAGACAGGTAAATCAGGATGACTGAGTACGCGCGTGTCAGCGCCATTCAGGACGAAAGGAGCGGATTAACGGGCTGGTTAAGGTCAACCAGTCCATGGGACTGATACGCACCCGAAGGTCTGTTAAACACCGTGTGGCCAGCACGCCCCCATCGCGGAGACATTCTACCAACGCAGACGCCTCCTGCTCGTAACCATTGGGAGCTGCCATGGCGGCAGCTCCGGCAGGATCAGGCCAGTACGTTAGCCAGGAAATCCTTGCTCAGCTCAGCAGCACGCGCCGCGGCGGCTTCATGGTAGGAAGCGCGAACGCTGCAGTTAAAGCCATGGTCAGCATCAGGGTGAACATAGATGGACACATCACTGCGGCCAGCGAACTTGCGTTGCAGCATATCGATGGTCGACATCGGAATATGGCTGTCTTTCTCACCGAAGTGGAACATCATGGGCACCGTGATGCTGTCGGCCAGTGCTTCGCGGTCGCCGATACGGCCACCGTAGTAAGACACACCGGCGTCAAACTTGCCGCTCGCCGCTGCCATGTAGGTCAGCAGGCCACCGAAGCAATAGCCCATCACGGCACATTTACCATTGCTCTGCTCCGCCGCGATCACATCTCGCAGTACCAGAATGTCAGCGAGCACCTTTTCTTCATCGGTGGCTTTCAGCAGACCCAGCGCCGTTTGCATGTCGTCACCGGCATAACCCAGACTGACCTTGCGCGCAGAACGCCAGAAAATGTCAGGCGCGTAGACGTTATAGCCCTGTTCGGCATACCCCTTCACTACAGACTGGATATGATCATTGACGCCAAAAATTTCCTGAATCAGTACGATGCTGGGTGCATTGTCCTTACCCGATCTGGCCACGAATACATCCATTTCACCATCTGCTACTGCGATACGACGCCATTCAGTGGAAATCATCCGAATTGATCCTGTTCTAGTGTGAGTTGACCCTGCGCGAGCGCAGCTGTATTACCCGCCTATATATGGATACGACTCACGCCTATCCCAAGAGGGCAATCTTGCAGATTGTGGGGAACAACATGGCGCATGCCGGGTAACAACGCCGAGCCAACCGAGCTCCTCAGCCCCACTGCCGTCAATCCACCCATCAGCATTTTCAGTGACTGACGACGACTTACCTTGCCCATTGCGCTCCCCTGCTCTCGTTTTTAGTTAAGTAATCACTGCGCGAGTACAGGAGCAGTGCCAAGATCAGGCCGCACGGAACAGGGCATTCCGGAAAGCGTGAAGTGCGGTGAGGCGCCAGCCTGAACGGTGCAGCAGAGCTGCCCGATCAGGCCCGGCAAAGCAACAGGCAGTTGCAGGTCAATTAGCAGGCTGTTGAAAAACGTTAGCGAGGCCGCCGAGACAAGGAAATACCCCGAGGGCACAAGCAACAGGCGAAAAAGCGGAGTTTAGTGAGCTAAATGAGCATTTGACTCGCTTTGCTCGCCCCTTCGGGGCCGTGCTAAAGCACGTTCAGCCTTTGGCTGTGAGCCTGTTTTTGACGCGGTATTCGGCAACGCAGATAGATTTTCAACAGCCTGTTAAGCCGACACGCAGGCGCTACACACGTCCCTCTCTCCCTGAGAGAGGGCAGCCACACGCTGCACATCTGTATCAGGTAAAA
>NZ_LAPT01000134.1 GCF_003194385.1 Pokkaliibacter plantistimulans | reverse complement strand
CGGAGGAGTGGAGCGGCGGCAGCGTCATGTTGGTATAAGAGACAGGCACAAGGAACAGGCGAAAAAGCGGAGTTTAGTGAGATAAATGAGCATTTGACTCGCTTTGCTCGCCCCTTCGGGGCCGTGCTAAAGCACGTTCAGCCTTTGGCTGTGAGCCTGCTTTTGACGCGGTATTCGGCAACGCAGATCGATTTTCAACGACCCGCTAAGCGCCTGATGACATGCATACGCCCGATGGGTGTATGCATGCTGCTGCTATTCGCCCTGCCGTCCTTCGGCAGGGCTTCTCCTGCGCGCGTTGTATCCATGCATTTCTGTACCGACCAGCTGATCAGCAGTCTGGGCGCAAGCGCACAACTGATATCGGCCAGTTATCTGTCCGATGATGCCAGACTGGGAACGGCAACGTTTTCCAGCCCGTTCCATTTCAATCATGCCAATGCCGATGAAGTGGCCCTGCTGCACCCAAGCCTAGTGGTTACCGATGCCTACAGTGCCAGCAACACACTACAGCTACTCAACAAGCTGCACATCCGTACCCTGAGCCTGCCTGCCCTGCAAAATCTCGACACCATGATGCAGCGTATTACCGTTCTGGGGGATGCCCTGGGCCAGCATGACCGAGCCACCGCGGTGGTGGGCAATCTGCGCTCTGCGATAAGTGGGCTGCTGGCTGCCGGCAAACAACGCCGCACGCTGGTGTTGCAGAACGGTGGCTGGATGGCGACCGATGACAGTCTGGCCATCGATCTGTTGCGCCATACCGATCTGGTAGACGTTCGCCCTGTCAGCCAGCGCAACTGGCAGCGTGCCACAGCGGAGCAGGTCATCACCTGGCAGCCGCAAATCATCATCGTGTTCAAAAGCAGCAACGCCGCGCCTGGGCTGGGTCAGGCCTGGCTGCAGCAGGACTGGCTGCAAAAGGGACCATGGCAGCTGATCACACTGACCGACGATGGCCTTGCCTGCGGCACACCGGAGGTCATTCGCACCCTCGAACAACTCAACCAGCAGCTGGCAATATTACCTACCGATTCATCTCGTTCTCTGGAGCACACTCCTTGAACTCTGACGTACATGCCGCTTCGCGCAGCCTACTGCTGGGCATCAACGAACAGCGCTACCTGCTGCTGATCATTGTTGCCGTGCTGTTTTGTCTTTCACTGATACTGGCACCCGGCGGCAGCTTCAGCATTCCGGATGGTTTTGATACCAGCCAGCTCATTCTGGAGGTGCGCCTGCCACGCACCCTGCTGACCTTCATCACCGGCGCCAGTCTCGGCCTGTCAGGGGCGGTACTGCAGGGTTACAGTCATAACCCTCTGGCGGAATCCGGCCTGCTGGGGATCAATAGCTGGGCGGCACTGGGCGCCGTGATCGCCTTTTATTTCGGCCCTCTTGCCGCACTGGCCTGGTGGGTACCGCTGGGCGGCATTATCGGCGCTGCAGTAGGTCTGGCCGCCCTCGGCTGGCTGGCCCGCCACAGCATGAGCATGACCGGCTTTATTCTGGCGGGGGTTGCCCTGTCGGCACTGGCCTCAGCACTCACCACACTAGCACTGAACCTGGCTCCCAACCCCTTCGCTGCACTGGAAGTCATTTTCTGGCTGATGGGCTCAGCCAGTGATAAAGGGCTGCCTCAGGTCCTGCTGATCATACCGGCCGTGGCTCTGGGCTGCTGGCTGCTGCTGCGCACAGGGCCCAGCCTGTATGGCTGGAGCCTGGGGCCGGATGTCGCCGCTACCATGGGTATCAGCCCCCAGCGCCTGCGGACACGCATCATGCTGGGCTGTGGACTCTGCGTGGGTAGCACCATCGCCATGACCGGCAGTATCGCCTTTGTTGGTCTGGTCGTTCCGCACCTGCTGCGTCCACTGGTCAGACATCGTCCTGACAAGCTGTTGCTACACTCACTGCTGGGGGGCGGTGCACTGCTGTTACTCGCCGACACCCTGATTCGCATCCTGCCCATGGGTAACGAACTCAAACTCGGCGTTGTCACTGCACTGATTGGTACGCCGGTGCTGTTTCATCTGCTTTATCGCCAGCGACAGGAGGAGTAACACATGCAAAGTGGTATGCAACTGTGCACCGCCGGGCTGGAGGTCAGTCATCAGCGTAAAGCTCTGCTGGGCCCGGCAGACGTGACGGTAAGGCAGGGTGAACTTGTCGCACTCATCGGCCCGAACGGGGCAGGAAAATCGACGCTGCTGAAATCGCTGGCCGGGCTGGTCAGCGACTACCGAGGCCAGATCTATCTCAACGATGACAGCTATCGCAACCTGGCACCTCAACAGCTGGCTCGTCATATTGCCTATGTGCCACAGCAACACCAGTGCGCCTGGCCGCTCACCGTCAGGGAGGTGGTCGCACTGGGGCGACTGGCACAGGGCAATACTGTTGATCAGCATCACCCGCTGGTCGACATGGCACTAAGCCGGTGTGATTGCCTCGTCCTGCAGAACAGAACCGTCAACACCCTGTCGGGCGGAGAACTGGCGCGAGTCATGCTTGCCCGGGCGCTGGCCTGCGATACCCCAATGCTGCTGGCTGACGAACCGCTGGCGGGTCTGGACCCACACCATCAGCTGTCGATCATGGCGGTGCTGCGCCGTCTGGCCCACCTGATTACCGAGGGCAGTATCATTCCCAAAGGGGTGCTGGTAGTACTGCATGATCTGGAACTGGCTGCGCGCTTTGCAGACCGGGTCATTCTGATGCACAACGGCAAAGTGCGTGCTGATGGCCTGGCCTCTGAAGTACTGGTGCCAGCTCATATCAATCCGGTCTACGGGGTCGACTTCCGAGTCGACTGGCAAGTCAGACCACCGCAGATTCAGGCTCTGAGCCCGTTCTAGGCCCTATATATGGCAGCCACGCACTCTGTTCACTCACAGCGCAGCCGCTCAGTGTTCTCCAGCTCACTATGGTTATGGCTGCTGGTATCACTGGCGGCTCATGGTGTGGCCCTGATTGCCCTCAGCCAGACCACCTGGCTGCTCAGTATGGGGGAGCCGGGTAGTGGGACAACCAGTGGCTCAGCCATCGCCGTCGAGCTGAGCTATGCAGCCAGCCAGCAACCGGCAGACTCGCCCTCTTTGCCAAAACCGTTATCGGAACAGGCTGAGCAAAGGAATCTGCCTTCACCCTCAGCACCTGAGCCTGTAGCTGTTCCGCCTGCAGCAACCGCTGTCACCATTAAAGAGGTGGAGCACGACCTGACGCCCTCCACGACACCGCCCTTGCCATCATCAGCAACGACTGACAACGAGAGCCGGAAGCTGCCCAACGTGCCCGTAGTCGCGACCATGGCAGAGGCCAGCGAACCGGCCCCCAAACCGCTCAAATCCAAGCCGCTACCCGAAAAAAAGAGCCCCGTCAGCGTTACCAAACCCGCCTCCCACACCAAGCCACCTGCGGCACCCAAGCTTCCAGCAGCGGAGAAAAAGCACGCTACAACATCAATGCAGACTCAGCCGACCAACCAGCCGCTGCAACCTGCCAAACCCGATAGCCCGCCACAGACGGACAAGAGTAAGCTAACGACTCAAAAAGACAGCAGCGCGGGCACTTCACCTCTTGCACAGTCAGCTGAAGCAACAAACAAGGGGAATCCATCGTCAGCAAGTGAAAGGTACACACTGGGCAGTGCAGACAACCCTTCACCCCACTACCCCAGTCGCGCACGGCAGAACAACTGGCAAGGGCGCGTGACCTTGCGTGTGACGCTGGCACCCGATGGCCGTGTCGAACAGGTGGATGTTGCCGAGTCCAGCGGTTATGGCGTGCTGGATCGTGCTGCGCTGGCGACCGTACAGCAATGGCGGTTCCGGGCTGGCAGCGCTGAAACCGTGCTGGTCCCCATCCGCTTCAGGCTGCAGTAAGCAGCTGAGCTTCTGCGTCTGCAGGCCGTCGCCGACCGTTTACCACTTTTCCAGCTGCTGGCAGTACTGCAACTCAGCCGGACTTAGGCGGTAGTGGCCGTACTGGCCTTGCTGATAGCGCTCGGCACTGATCAGGGTTTGCAGCCGTAACAACGACGAAAACAATGCCCGGCGCGCGGCCAGATGCTGAAGTACTCGCGGCACCAGACCAATGTCGGTGTAGCGGCTTTGATGACGGATACGGGTCATTACCGTGCCGGGTATCGGCTCCGCCTGCCAGCACGCCTGACCATCAGGAATACGCAGATAATCCGCCGAGGCAGGAAGACGATTGGCACTCGTCTGCACCTGCAGCCATAGCCTGCCATCAGGATCGGTACCCGCCAGCGACTGCACCAGCAGATCGCGATTGCTGATCGGCCAGGGCGGATTGAAATAGCTGTGCACCAGCTGGCTCAGCGCCTGCGGCTGTGAGACAGGGGCGACAAGAGGCTGGTAGCTGACACGCTCACCATAGGCCACCCATCTGGCAAAGCTGTCAGCATCCTCCAGTACAGCCAGCAGAGCCTGCGGCTGAGCCTCAACCTGAACCTCGCCACGCAGTTCCATGGAGAGGCCATCGTCAGCACCGCGATACCAGACGGCAACCCCTCGGTCACGCTTGTACAACTGCCAGTCGTCTGCCTGCGCCGACACAGAGCACAGCAAAAGCAGCAAGACCGCTGAACAACCGGAAAATACCCGGGCTCCCAATCCACACACTTGTTCAACTCCGGCGATAAGGTCAACAGGCAATGGTGCAGAAACGACAAACCCTGCACTGGGCAGGGTTTGAGCGTGTTCCATACGGCGGTTTAATCAGGGCGTTTCAGCGAAGAAAACGCAGCACTGGCTGCCGCACTGGAAGGTTTCAATGGCGTTGAGGAGCCGGGATGCAGGCCACACTCACGCAGATCAGCATGCTCCCACCACCAGCGTCCAGACCGCACATCCTCACCGAGGGTGACGGAACGGGTACAGGGCGCACAACCGATACTGGGATAGAACTTGTCGTGCAGACTGTTATAGGGCACGGCAAAGTGGCGAATATAGGCCCAGACCTCTTTTTCCGTCCAGTCAGCCAGCGGATTGAGCTTATCCATGTTGTTGCCCAGATCGCGCTCAGTGAACGCCACGTTATCGCGGGTCACGGACTGCTCGCGGCGAATGCCGGTTACCCAGGCATCATAGCCTGCCAATGCGCGTTTCAGTGGCAACACTTTACGTACGTGACAGCAAGCCTTGCGCAGTTCAATGCTTTCATAGAAGGCATTCACGCCATGCTCACTGACATAGGCTTCCACATCCTCAGGACGGGGAAAGAACACCTGAATCCGGCAACTGAGCTGTTGCTGAATGTCCGCCAACAGGGTCAGCGTCTCTTCAGGCAGACGACCCGTATCGAGACAGAACATATTGATCGCCGGTGCATGCCTGGCAATCAGGTGGGTGATGACAACATCTTCCGCTCCCAGACTGTTGGCAAAGGTCACCCTGGCATATTTGCCTTCGGCTTCCTGAAGCAGACGGATACTGTGCTCGATTTTGGCCTGCAGCACATCAGACAGTGCCGCTCTGGCTTGGTTATCGCTCATCTCAGTGTCTCACGGTAATCGGTTCAGTTGGCTCGCCACGGAGCCGGATCGGGCCGGACTGCCCGCACACTGGTGGCGCAGGCAGTCCTTTGAGCGGGTTACTGTGCCCAGCGGCGGAACAGTGGACGGGGATCGTAGGCGCCCCCTTGGTAGTCCACACCGATCTCGCTCAATGCTTCGAGGTATTCTGCCTTGAAGCGATCTTCCGCAATCAGGAAGGCATCAAAACCGCAACGCGCCATGTACTGCAGACGATCACGGGTCACGTCGCCCACTGCGCGGATTTCGCCCTGATAGCCAAAACGCTCGCGCAGGATGCGGGCGTGGGTAAAACCACGTCCATCCGTAAAGACCGGGAAGTGCACAGCCACCAGCGGCAATGTACCCACCAGTTCCTTGATTGTCAGAGTATCGTCGGCAGGCTCGACCAGCGGAGCAACACCACCAGCATGGCTGCTGATCTCACCATTGGCATCGGCCAGCATACGCTTCAGAGGAACGATCACGTCACCGGCAGGCAGCGCAGCCTCGGCATCCAGACACAGGGTCCAGGTGTCTTCAACCTGCTCAATCTGAGACTGTCTGTTAATGATGAGGGGCATATACACGCTCCTTGAAGGGGTCAACACCTACACGACGAACGGTATCCAGGAAGGACTCATCCTCCCCTTCACGCTGTTCCACATATACTTCCAGCAGACGGGCCACTGTTTCAGGCACTTCATCCTGATGTACAGCCTTGCCGATCACCTTGCCCAGACTGGCATCTTCCGCCGCTGAACCACCGATGGTGATCTGATACCACTGCTCGCCTTTCTTATCGACGCCGAGGATACCGATGTTACCTACGTGGTGGTGACCACAGGCATTCATGCAGCCAGACATATTCAGGCTGATTTCGCCCAGATCGTGGACAAAATCCAGCAGCTCAACACGCTTGTTGATAGCTTCAGCGACAGGAATAGTCTGAGCGTTGGCCAGAGAACAGAAGTCGAAGCCGGGGCAGCAAATCATGTCGGTGACGGTTCCCACGTTGGGGCGCGCCACATCCAGCTCAATGGCTTTCTGCCACAGGGCCAAAAGGTCTTTTTCAGCGACGTCAGCCAGCACCAGATTCTGGTCGTGGGTGACGCGCAGCTCACCAAAACTGTACTCATCGGCCAGATCAGCAATGGCGTCCATCTGTGCATCGGTTGCATCGCCGGGAGCACGCAGCAGCGGCTTCAGAGACAGCACGACGATGCGATAGCCCTCAACACGGTGCTCGCGGGTATTGCGCTCAAACCAGACGCGGAAATCGCTATTGCCGGACAACAGCGCCTGCAGACCTGCATCAGCGGCAGCGGCGGAATTGTAAGCAGGCTCGGTAAAGTAGGCTTTCAGGCGAACCACTTCCTGCTCATCAAGCGTCATGGGGCCGTCTTTGACATGCGCCCACTCGGCATCAACAGCATCACGGAATGCATCAATACCCATGGCGTTAACCAGAATCTTGATACGCGCCTTGTACTTGTTGTCACGACGACCGTGCAGGTTGTACACGCGCAGGATGGACTCGAGGTAGGACAGCAGGTGTTTCTTTTCCAGCCAGGGGCAAATCACCTGACCGATGAACGGCGTGCGACCCAGACCACCTCCTACATAGACACGGAAACCCACTTCACCCGCTTCGTTTGGCGTCAGATGGATGCCGATATCGTGCACCTGAGTGGCAGCACGGTCGCGTTCGCTTGCGGTCACCGCGATCTTGAACTTGCGTGGCAGATAGGCGAACTCAGGGTGCAGCGTTGACCACTGACGGATCAGCTCACACCAGGGACGAGGATCTTCCACTTCGCCAGCAATCACACCGGCGTACTGATCACTGGTGGTGTTACGGATACAGTTACCACTGGTCTGAATGGCGTGCATCTGCACTTCAGCCAGCTCCGCCAGAATGTCAGGTACAGATTCCAGAGTCGGCCAGTTGAACTGGATGTTCTGACGGGTAGTGAAATGGCCATAGCCTTTGTCGTAAGTACGGGCAATATGAGCCAGTTTGCGCAGCTGGTCAGAAGACAGCAGACCATAAGGAATGGCCACGCGCAGCATGGGAGCGAAGCGCTGGATATAGAGCCCGTTCATCAGGCGCAGGACACGGAATTCGTCCTCGGGCAATTCACCTGCCAGATAACGGCGGGTCTGGTCACGGAACTGCGCGACCCGATCATCCACCAGACGCTGGTCATATTCGTTATAAACGTACATGGGGCTTTTTCACACACTCAGATTCACGGTTTGTTTCCACATGGACACCGACTTCACGGAAGTACTGTGTCAGCATGCAGCCCTGCTTTATTAGTAAGTTTTCTGCGCAGCGGACATCTGTCCAGTGCGCCATCAGAGCAATTGGGGAGCCAGGCATAGCCTGTTAACTATGTGTGGGTCTCAATGTGCAGGCATACAACCACATCGCTACCCAACCATCACCGACCGCTTCCCGCCCTGCCGAATTCAGCCTGACGACCAGCGATGGCTCGACCCATTTTTACTATTGGCTGAGCATGGTAGAGGAGGAGGTTATATAACTCAAAAGAATAATTTCTTATTTATATAGCTTCTTTGATTATGAAATTAAGGCGGTGTCGTGCTCTGCCCGCTGCACGCCATTCATATATCTTTCGGAAATGACAACATGCCAATTTATTCTTTTTTGTTTTAAATCTATGCCTCTATGATGGCTCTGTTAAAATTCGCCGACACTGTTTTAGGACCCGTCCCCTCTCCAACCCAATCACTAAGTGATTGAACTGCGATGGAGACACTCAAACCAAGCAAATAAGGACAGGGCTGACCAGTGCAAACCGTGATTGCCTGCTAACTGGTTAAACGAAGTTAAAAGGAAAGTGTTCATGTCTATCGCCTTGTTCTATGGCTCAACCACAGGTAACACCGAGGAAATCGGCAAGAAGATCATCGCCAAGCTGGGTGCTGATGTAGACGTCTACAGTGTGGACGATACGCCTGTTGCCGTTGCAGCAGCCTACGACTTCATCATTTTCGGTATCCCCACCTGGGATTACGGCGAGATTCAGGAAGCCTGGCAGGAAGTATGGGATGACGTGGATGACGTCGATTTTGCCGATAAAACCGTCGCGTTTTACGGTCTGGGCGACCAGTTTGGTTACCCCGAATGGTTCCTTGATGCCATGGGCATGCTGCATGACAAAGTCATCGCCCAGGGCGGCAAAGCCATCGGTTACTGGTCTACCGAAGGATACGAGTACGAAGCCTCCAAGGCTGCCACTGCCGACGGCAAGCAGTTTGTAGGCCTGGCCATTGATGAAGACTGGCAACGCGATCAAACCGATGAGCGGGTTGAGCGCTGGGTCCAGCAGATTAAATCGGAAGCAAACCTGGCGTGATGCCGGGTTTGTCTGCATAACGAGGGTGCCATGTCCGAAGCGACCAAACCATCAGTAGTGAATACCCTGTCTGACCGTCAGCTGACTCACCTGAAGCAGCTTGAAGCAGAGTCCATCCATATCATCCGTGAGGTAGCGGCCGAGTTCGAGAACCCGGTCATGCTCTACTCCATCGGTAAAGATTCAGCGGTCATGCTGCATCTGGCCTGCAAGGCGTTCTACCCTGGCAAGCCTCCCTTCCCGTTGATGCACGTGGATACCACCTGGAAATTCCGGGAGATGATCAGCTTCCGCGACGAGATGGCCAAAAAGCTCGGCATGGACCTGATTGTCCATATCAACGAAGACGGTGTTAAGCAGGGCATCGGTCCCTTCAGCCACGGCTCCAAGATCCACACTGACGTGATGAAGACCGAGTCACTCAAACAGGCACTGGACAAGTACGGCTTTGATGCTGCGTTTGGTGGTGCCCGTCGTGACGAAGAGAAATCCCGCGCCAAGGAGCGTGTGTATTCATTCCGCGACAAGAAACATCGCTGGGATCCGAAAAACCAGCGTCCTGAGCTGTGGAACCTCTACAACGGCAAGGTTCACCGTGGCGAATCCATTCGGGTATTCCCGCTGTCCAACTGGACCGAACTGGATATCTGGCAATATATCTTCCTGGAAAGTATCCCAATCGTTCCCCTTTACTACGCAGCAGAGCGTCCCGTGGTTGAGCGCAACGGCACCCTGATCATGGTTGACGACGAGCGTATGCCACTGGAAGCAGGCGAGAAGCCGATGATGAAATCAGTACGCTTCCGTACTCTTGGCTGCTACCCGCTGACGGGCGCGGTGGAATCCACCGCCAACACCCTGCCTGAAATCATTCAGGAAATGCTGCTAACCAAAACCTCCGAACGTCAGGGCCGAGTGATCGACCATGACCAGGCAGGCTCCATGGAGCAGAAGAAGCGCGAAGGGTATTTCTAACAGGCTGTTGAAAAACGTTATCGAGGCCGCCGAGACAAGGAAATACCCCAAGGGCACAAGAAACAGGCGAAAAAGTGGAGTTTAGTGAGCTAAATGAGCATTTTGAGCCTGTTTTTGACGCGGTATTCGGCAACGCTGATAGATTTTCAACAGCCTGTTAGAAGGTAACCTCTGCCGCCGGTACCACGGCAATACTGCCCTGCCCCGCGAGGTGGTTGTTGAGAATACGGTTGTGGTGGCGCA
>NZ_LAPT01000133.1 GCF_003194385.1 Pokkaliibacter plantistimulans | reverse complement strand
AAAGGGGCGCAGGCAGCAGGGGCAGACTTTTTCCGGCAAGTGGAGTTTCTTATGGGCCATCCGAGTGTTCTCAGGTTGCTTACTGGGGGGCTTAGCAGGCTGTTGAAAAACGTTATCGAGGCCGCCGAGACAAGGAAAAAACAGGCGAAAAAGCGGAGTTTAGTGAGCTAAATGAGCATTTTGAGCCTGTTTTTGACGCGGTATTCGGCAACGCAGATAGATTTTCAACGACCTGTTAGAACAGCGACAGCTGCCGCACATCCACTGACGACGTAGCATGCCGCTGGGCGGAACGGCGCCGACTACCGTGTTTTTCATAGACGCTGCGACTGGCTTGCCGGTGCTCACTGTGGTTATGGACCATCGCCAGACGCTGTCTGGCACGCTGGGCGGCGGCCTCATGATCAACCATTGGCTGCGGGTAATCGACACCCAGCTCAAGGCCATGGCGAAGCAGTTCTGCTCGGGCAATCAGGGCAGGGTGATGGCGCCAGCTGGCAGGTAAAGTGGCAAGTTCAGGGCAGAAGCGAGCGATAAAGTGGCCATGTGGATCCTGATCAAGCGACTGTTTGACGGGGTTATAGATGCGGTTGGGATTAATGCCGGTCACCCCGGATTGCATCTGTATCTGTGGGTAGTGAATGCCGGGCTCGTAATCGGTGAACAAGGTTGCCAGCAGTGGCGCAGTGCGTTGCCAGGGTAGCCACAGCAGGTAGCTGGCATAGCTCATCACCATGGCGCGCATACGAAACGGCAGCCAGCCCGTCTGTCGCAGGCAGCGCATGCAGGCATCAATCATCGGCTCGCCGGTCAGGCCGTGAAACCAGGCAGTGAGGCGCGGCTCCAGCTCACCTTCGCCATCGCGGTTTGCCCCCTCCGCCTGGGCCCGATACAGCCTGTTCTGTTCGACAAACTCCATTGCCGGTTCGGCTTCCAGCTTCTGCATAAAATGCGACTGCCAGTGCAGGCGGGAGATAAATGCCTGCAGATTACGTTTATGGCTGGCATCGTCAGCCTGCACCAAGGCGTACCGGGCAGAGGCCATCACCTCTCTGGCAGATAAACTGCCCCAGGCCAGATGAGGGCTAAGACGCGAACTGAAGGTAGCCCCTTGCAGTGGTCTGGCCAGATTTTGCAGGTAACGGTGACTGCGACTGGCAACAAAGGTATCCAATAACTGCAGACCCAGACTGCGCCCCCCGCGCTGAATCTGCTCACCGCTGATGCAGGTCATCGCTCGCACGCTGGGGTTCGCTATCAGAAAGTCGCCGCTGTAGCGAAGCAGGCTCAGACCAGTGTGGATATTGCTGATCTGATCCAGCGGCAGCTTGCGGACGTGTTCAGGCATGGGGATGGCCAGTGGTGGCACACCGGCGCAGGTCATATCGAAAAACTGCTGGCTGAACTGCTCGTAGTCATCGCGGTTGATCCCGCCGCGTCTGACGGCATGCTGGGGCGGCTCGAACCACTCAAGCCGGTGTTCGCGGCACCATGCCTGCACTAGCCGGTCACGCTGGAAGGTCCAGTCATTGCCGGTTTCCTGATGACTCCGCAGACCCTGAATTGCACAGTGGTGATGCAGCCAGTGCAGTGTGTCAGTGAGGGAGCCGAACGCTACCAGCAAGGAAGTCTCAGTGTGACTGCGCGACTGTATCTGTTGTGCCAGCTCGGCCAGACAGTCACGAATAAACAGCCAGTGACGATGGGCCATGTCTGGCTGGCGCCAGAGTTCAGGCTCAATGCAGTACAGCAACACCAGAGTGTGGCCGCGCTGCTGGCAGCGCTGTACCGCCTGCTGCAGCGGGGCATGATCCGTCAGCCGCAGGTCGCGCTTGAACCAGACTACTTCACAGCCGTTATCCATCGTTTTCCCCGGGAAAATCTTGTCCCTGCCTATACGGGGTGACACTGAGTCCAGATCAGACGAATAAAGATGTTTGGCTGCCAAATAACAGCAGGTCAATCGAAAGGCGTTTTATTCAAAAACGCCCGTGTATCGTTATTGGGTGATATTGGCTAACGCCCGCATTTGCGGCTGGTTTGGCGCGCAGCGGAAAACCAGTCCGATTACATGCGCCTGTTAAACATTACAGTTCAACGCTTGAAAGAATTTTAGATATTTCTTCCCTTGATCCGGTCTTTCCATCTTGGCGAGTACCTGCGCCGATCATGAAGAAGTAATCACCTCTTGGAACTATCCAAAGTTCTGACGTGGTGGGGAAAGTTCGACCGTCTGGAATAGCCAAAGAATAATTTATACGCATGTATGCAGCTGGTAATTTACCAACTGTTGTATCCGTTGGTGGTTGCACCAGATTAAAGTCTTGAAACATTTTTTGAAACTGAGGAAGTATAAGCCCAAGTATGTTCTTAGGGTCAGTTCCTTTTAATCGGCCCAATGGTTTTATATTGACTTTAAAACTTGGGTTCAGATCATCAAAAGGCTCAGGATATTTCATCATTGCGACTAATGGGGCTGTAGAGTATTTAAGCATTAGTTGCTGAAATTCTTCATCATTCATTTGAACCTTTTTAAGGTTTTCAAGATTCTCTTCCGTAGTGATAAACTGCCATTCATCTGGTTTTGTAACCTTGAACCCCACTGTCACACTTTTAAATACATTGGGCTCCTGCGCAAATACAGCAAATGAAAGTAACGAAATAATTAATGCCTGAATAATTCTCATAATTCCTCCTTGATGTGTAACGCCTACAACAGGGGCCAAACGGAGCGGAGCCAATTTGCGGTAAAGTGAGCAAAGCGAACCGCAAATTGGCGCAGCGTAGTTTGGTCCTTTGCTTGTGATTGTTAGGCATATTTCCGCTTTAGATATTCAGATCTGTATTTTAAAAGGTTAGATATTTTTTCCCTCCAGTCGATGGGCAATTTTGGCTCAAGCCAATCCACATCACCATACCAACTTGGAATTTTTAAATCATCCAAGCCACTCAGGCCATACATGTTTGTACCGTATAAATCTATATGCCTTTTAAAGAAGCAGGCTTTTATTGCGAGCATCGAATCAGTTGGCTTTGCATACCCTTTTGGAATCAAAACAACATTCGAAGCTGATGTAAAATGACCATACGGCTTTTTAGATATATCTACTTTTTTGAATAATTTTTCTTCAGACCTGCGTTCATCTTGCTTGTGTGAAAAAACATGAGCCAGTTCAAATTTTCCTAAACCGCTCGATTCCCACATACCATTTGAACCGCCTGAATATGGACGATCCGTCGATAAAAATGCCCAGATATGACGCGGAAATGTATTATCGTTTAGAATTGTCCCATCTACCGCATACACTTTATTTTTCCAGGAATCATTCTTTTCAAAATTAACAGGCCTTCGAAATCCTGGGAAAACACAATCAGAGTTTTCATAGAAGAAGGACTCCAATTCAAGCTTTGGAGAACAATATTTTTCGAATGTTTGTTTAAATCGCTTATTTTCTTCCTGTATGACAGAGACAATATCTGGGTGAATATGGTGAGTAACTTTTCCCAATAATAAAGTCAGCTCTCTTTCTGCAGAAATTGAATAATCTTCAAATAAGAAATTGCTCAAATACAGCTCCTATGAGTGGCTCCGCGTGCATTGGATTGTTAGAACTATACTGCACGGAATTATATAGCAACCAACTCAGCAATTTTTTCAGCTATCTCTGCCATTGAATCTTCCGAAGTGTCTAAGCCCGATCTTGATGCAAGCAAGGGACTTACATTACGAAGAGCTTCATATGTTGTATTGTGCACGATAGGAATGAGACGGTTACCTGCTAATAAAGCAGATAGCTCTTTATCAGCGACGCTTTCTTTTGGAAGGCGCTCCAACATTGCGGGAGTTACTAGGACAAGCCCCACCTTGGAATTTGCTAAGCCCTTGTCAATGGCTCGCATCATCGGAACGCCCAGCCCAAGATCTTTTTCACTGAACCAAACCTTTACACCGGCAGCTTCAAGTAAATCATTCAGTTCCTTAGCTGATTCTTTACGATCGGCCCATGCATGACATAAAAAAGCATCTCGAATATCAGGTTGGATAGCCGCCTTAACTTCAACTGCCTCTCTTATGGGTGTTAATGATTGAATTTGAGAAGTAGTGTAAGAAACTGACGAACTCGACTTAGACCAGCGAGGTTTTGAACTTCTGGAACTACTGCCACTACTATTAGAATAACTACTAGTGCCAGAGTACGATGAAGATGGAGTACTGTAGCCGCTATAGCCACCGTACCCACGACTTTTATAACGGCACGCGGGGCAATTTGCTGCAGCAGCAGCCGAACTATGCCCTCTTACTGGTGCGGTACATCTTGCCATGATGTTTTCTCCTTACTTGAATATAGTTCTAACGTTTGGTTAAGGGGCCGGCTTTAGCCGGTCCCGAGTGAGCGAAGCGAACGACTTGAACCACTAGTTAGAGCTGCGCCGGATCCTAGTTGGCTAAATTACTGATTTGCATTTTGAATGTGGCGCACACCGTTTCAAAGTCTTCTTGTAATTTAACAAAGTCTTTCGGGTTCAATTTGCTTTCTTTGGGGTCAGATAAAAATGGAACGATTTTACGCCTAGCGTCGTCGACTTTTTTGTGCTCGGATGCAATTTCAGGGAAATAGACATTCATTAGCATTTTTAATTTCTGAAAGTCGCCAGGTGCGAACATCGCTGAATCCTTAGTTAGTTCCATAACACTTTTGTAATCAAGATTTCCACAATAGCAGCGAAGATGCATTAAGTATATATTTGAAAAGTTCGTTTCCCACTTCTCAAAAAGAAGATATATATCTTCGATTTTTTGTATTTTCCGTTCTTCATTTTTTTGCTGAACTTGAGCGTCGATATTTATCTTTGCGAGTTTTAAGTTGAAGCGACTTGTAATAAGAACAGCACACAGTGTCGAGATTGCTGTTATAGCGCCGCCAATAATTATCGCAATATCTTTAATTTCAATCTCGATCACAGTGTGTCCTTGGTTCTAACAGTGTGTTAATGAGGTCTTCGACCTCATAGCAATTATTAAAAGGTATACCT
>NZ_LAPT01000132.1 GCF_003194385.1 Pokkaliibacter plantistimulans | reverse complement strand
AAACTCCAGAAGAGATACAAGTGGTGCCGTTCACCATGGAAGTTCAACGGATGGCGGCCAATTTCCCGGTAGGCTTCTTGCCGGAACTCGCGATAATTCTGCTCGGCGGGGATCATGCTGCGGCCATCCTGTATGGCGGCGGCCCGCTGGAGCGCATTAACTTGGGCATCGTTGGTGATCGGAACGGTGCGCGCCCGGCCCCCCTTGGTGCCATCCTTAATACTCACGGAGCCAGTTTTCTCGACCTCTCTTAGTGCCCTGACAGCATCCAGCTTGGCCGATTCCTCGAACCGTAGACCAAAATTACGCTGTAGTTCCAGCAAAGCCCCAAGGCGCTCAGAGGCTGCCCCCATAGCAGTATTGTGGGCCGCTTCCGAAACACTCCGGTCGCCAGTGGCGATGCCTGAGCGCTTTGGAAGTCCACCCTCGGAGACGGGGTCTACACGTACCTGTCGGTCGCCTCGCGCAATCTCCATCACCCGATTCACTGCGCTCAGGTAGTTCTGCGCGGTGGATGGCGCGATTTCTCCCCGCTCATAGCGATCATTAAGGTGCGCCGCATAAGCGACCAAATGAGCCTTTTCTATATCACGCATGTCCTTAATGCCCTGTTCGGACTTAATCCAGGCGCCAAACACGCTCCATCGGTCGTGGATCGTGGCTATGGACTGGAAACTCTTCATACCTTCCTTCAGTGCATTCAGGCCTGCCTTGCCCATATCGCGACTTTGGAGACCAAAATTCCGGGAGTCCGGATTAGTCCTCTCTGAGCGCACCGTATGCTCCTCATGATCTTGTTAATCAACTTGTTGCTGGCCCGTCCGTACTCGGTGGTAAGTGAAACGCAGTTTTTGATTAGCTCTGCATGCTAAGGCCAACGCTGGGGATCTCGCCCAGGCACAGGGCAGATAAACCGATGCCCACGGTCATTTAATACGAGCGGTACTGCTATGGAGCGAACTACTCATTCCACTGGCTGGTCTGTTCCGATGGAACAAACTGCCAGCAGATCCGGCTGGTACTGTCGTGTCATTCTCTGGAAAGGAAGCGCGAAGCGCGCCAACCGCCGAAGGCGGTATTGTTCGCGCACATTCGTGCGCGGGGCGAAAGCCTTGAGCCGTTGAGGCACAAGGCTTCCGTCGGGGGCTATACCCCGTCTCTGTTTACGCCTGCGGCGACAGAGACGGGGTGGAGCATCGAGTAAGCCGGAAATCCAGCACTCGTTCTGACGGATGAGGGAGGCCCTCTTGTATTTGGCCGCTCGGAATTGAGCACCAGGAACGCGACATAGCTGTCAGCCAAGTCACGATATGGAAGCCTGATCGCTTGCGAAATGCACAAACGCAGGCAGCAGCAGAACGCTGCAAGCACAGTGATGATAAACATCTGATTTTCCTCCGGGGAGATAGGTTTTAGACGGAGGAGTGCCCCTAGGGGACAGTCCCCCTGAGGGTTAACGAAGTGAAGGCAAACGCCTTGGATTTGGAAAAATGCTGTTTTGGGCCAGCTACCGTTTACAACTCATATATTAATCAAGCTGATAGAGCCGTCAAGCCCATCGTAAAGTCGCTTTTCGGTGGCTTTTTGATGAAGTAGTATCCCACCGCTATCATCGGAACGCCCTGATGATATCAAGAAGTGGTTTTTAGATTGCTTTTGGATAGAGTATCGTGTTTTTACAGATCCATCTTTGAATCACGATTATCAAGAAGTCACTTTTAGGTGCTGTTTGGATTAGATAAGAATATTTTCGCCAGGCGATTATTTCCCCAGCACTGTCCTCAATCAGGTGATTGGCTAAAAATTTATCACTTGGATAGCAGCACAGTGAAAAATAAACATCAATCAAATATTAAAAGGGAAAGTTACTGTTTTCAGTCTGCTCTTTAGGGCCTTCACCGCAATTAAAAGGGCGTGAGTTTTGAGCCAGAATTTTGGGGTCACCCTCGGGCTGGTATTGCAGCCAAGTAAATAAGTCAATTTGTGAACCATCGTTACTACTAGAGAAAAAACCACGGTTTGCAAAGCGTCGATAGACCAACTGTCGCCCTGTACTCAGTAAATATTTATTTAGGCTAGTACGACGAATGAACAATCCATCTCGTCGTTTCTCCTTTGACTCAAAAGCCACTAAATCGCCATTACAATCAACCCATCCTCTCTGCCTATCCCATTGTAGATCCAAAACTTTGACTACGTGCTGGCATGGGACGCTGAGATGTTCGCTCCGTTCAGGCGTCGTATGGGAATAGTCGTACTCCCATTCATCTCCACGTAATAAACTTACCTCTGAGAACTCTATGCCATTTGAGCCTTTGTTGAAGTAACCCTCGTCTGATATCTGATCGAACACGGGACCATCAGGATACTCGGCAAAATAGCCTCGATAGCAACTTGCGCCTTGGCTATCAAATACATCCCTTTCACCAGAGCCATGTTTATAAGCAGTCATCGAGCTATCAACGAACAGGCTGGTGTAGAACAAACTAACCCCCAGGTGCGGTGTGCTCCATGAAACATCATCAGTACTCTTATCGTCGTCTCTGGTGCTTAGGGAAAGTGCTACCCACTCACCACCCGCTTGAGAGGTTCGAACTATGCATTGTCCATGTGATGAGAAGTCATCTGACCATACCCATTGTTTAATATCACTTGTATGCTCTGGGAAAGGATACCTTGAGCCGCGAAGTATTTCGTCTGGATATTCTTGAGTTGGGCTGATGTCTCGAATATCTGTGAGATCCACCTTTCGAACATCGACTGACCACAAATGTTCTGGGCTGGGTATCCAATCGGAGTATGAATCCTTTTTCGGGGTAACATTGTCAGCGAGGATTCCTAAGAGACGGTGGAGCAGTATCCAGTAATATTTTTTGCCAAGTCGATCAGCGTATCCCTTGCGGCCACGACCAGTTCCGAACTCACTGCTAATTGCTCTATCCGTATGAAGAGCACAATCTCTGTAACCAGGATAGCCAAGCTGTAAAGTCTCAGTCATCAACCAGCATGCGATATTCTCATAACTGATATCCGCACTTTCCAGATCGAAATCTGAAATTTTCGATTCAACTTGATACCGCCAAAAGTCCGTCCCAAGCATGTCTCCCCAGAGCTTCATGTTTAACGGCAAGCCCTCTAGATCCAGCAACGGTTGCGCATCATTGAGTGTTGGCCATGAGCTGGGGACAGGAACCTTTGAGGGAAACACATCCAAACTCTTCTTTAGCGCTGCAGGAAGGTCAGCATCCTGCATAACACGGCCTAGCAAACGAATAGAATCCCGTATCAAGACGTTTGGGCTATCGAATGTGGCATTCAACAAGCTCGCCAGTGCGGAGAGGAACTCCTGTTTGCGGCCACGCTCCAGTAAACACGCGCTGTACACAGCTAGTGAGATACTCTCAAGGATGTAGTCATCATCGCATCCATGGAATTCATCGACGAGCCTTCGTCCAAGATCAGGTTGGCTTGCCAAAATCCTTGTGAGCCCCTTCGCAGAAAGATCCCTCACCCGCCGGTCGGCACATGAGGTCAACCAAGCAAGCGCAAACGCCGCCAATTGCCTACTTTCCATAGGCCATCTTTGAATATCTGCATGTAGAGCAGCGTTGATGAGAGACCAGACTGCACCTTTGGCATCGAACGACTTATATGCGGCGACAGAAAGGTAGGCATCGCGATCGACCATTGAAGATTGACGTAGGAATGGCCCAAGCCAATTTGCAGCATTCAAGTGATGATCAGGCACAAGACTAAGACGGAAGAATACTTCGTATACTTGCTGCCAAAGGCCTGGTGTAAATAGCGCCTCATATACGTGACTGTCTATGTCATATGAAATGCTATCGCGTGAACGCCAAGTCAAGCCATTAATAAATATTCGATGTGCAAGCGCCGAATCCAGCCCCAGTCCACTCGCAGTTACTTCTATGCCAGTCTTTTCTGGAAGAACGACCGCTAATGCTTCCAATATACCTTTTTCGTCTGCTGCGAGTGCACTCAACTTTTCAGCTAACTCAGGTATATTTGTGCCTGAGGGTTGAATCACACTTTCGATGAGATTCGTGGCACGAAGAACGTCACCGTAGCGCTGATATCCCAAGCGAATCAGCCAAGAATCATCTTCACCAGATGAAAGTATAACGAGTCCCACTTGCTCAAGTTCTTTGAGCATTGCCTCAGGTGTAATTTCTGCACCAACCAGCCCTTTTAGGGCGGCTGAGCAAACCTCCCATGTCCGCTCGTTTGGTAGATTTTGAGTCAAAACTTCTGCGAGACACATCATGGCGGCCCGCACTAGATTTCGAGGATTGGAATAATGTAACCGCTCCCGGACAAGATCATCACAGTGCTTGAGGTGCCCTTCCAGGAGGGCAACGAATCCAGGGAGGGATACGTCTAGGGTATTACGTCCCTCATCCTTGAGAGTTCTACATGCCAAATGCAGGAACAGTGGATTGCTAAGCTCTGGCGAGAAGAGAGGCGTAATCTCGGTATCAAGCCCATAGTGAGCCGCAAAAGCTTGAACTGCCTCAAATTCTTGGCCAGCAAATCCAACATGCTCAAAGGCAAATCCTGGAAACCGTGAGTCGACGACTAAATTTTGGTATGTATCTCTTGTTGAGACGCACACTTTGATATCGGGATAAGGCCTGCATTGAACCAGAAACTCTGGGAGTTTGTTCTTCCATCGTGCCTCACGAGGGCTCTCATTCAGTGCGTCAATATATATAACGAATGGCAACGCAGTATGCTCTGCACATGCTTGGAGGCACTCGAACAAGGTCGCGCGCGCAATATCTGCTCCAAAGCCTAGTTTGCTGCGTATTACCTCCCATGGCTCTGTCTTGCCAAAGTCGTCACCAAAGACAACCAATGAGTGTCCACCATACGCCAGTCGCCGAAGCGCAGCACTTACAATCGCATGGGTCTTGCCAATCCCGGCGGGACCAACCAATAGCAGAGAGTGTGTTGTTGCGGCACCAACTTCCTGAGAAGTGAGCACAGCTTGTAACTTTAGCGCTTGTTCTTCCCACTTGCGTGCAGCATCCATTTCCCCGGCAGGGAAGGCACACATGTATTCAGCATGGAATTGACGGAATCCAGGAGTGTCTTTATCTCGTCCGTATTTCTCATAGAAGGCCTGTTCCTGAGCCTCTCGCACCTTGGTGAGAAATGGTAATAGGCTTGCCAAGTTACGGCAGACATCACTGATCCCCGAAGCGCTCAACAAGGCATCCTTCATGCCATCGCACTCTGCAATAACCTGGTCAATCAACTTGCGAGCTGTTGCGGTATCAGCGTCGCCCAAGATAATTAGCGCCTTGTCTCCCCAGCCCTTGAGCGATCGAATTTCAGCGATGGTTGGCGCTAGTGATTCGTCGCGCCAAGCCTGAAAGTCACCGATCCCGCCAAAGAAATCGAGCCCAATATGCGCACTTGTGACAACGTCAAGAGCGGCAGTGTACCTTGGGCCCGCAAACGCCGTTGCCTCCTCTAAACAATGTTGAATTTGCGCGTTTGTCAGCACCGACTCATCAAACCAGTACCTGCGCATCCCGCCGTTTTGATCTAGTTTTAACAATTGGCTCTGAATAACCGCCGCAGTACATGGAATGATCCTGAGCATAGAGCCTCGGGCACTTGCTTCAGCCTCCACCTTGCATTTCCACTCTTCGAATCGCTCGGCTTGGCTTTTGCCTCGCTTTCCAGCGGCTACCCGTCCGGTGAGATCGAAGGGAATATACACCCAGTATTCGGACAGATTCGGGTGATTCATGAGCGCAGTTTGCAGTGAGCCATCAATCTGCCCAAGCTCTGCCAAATCAAGCTTAAAGAAATATTTGGCCTGAATACCTAGAACGGAACCCTCTGGCGTGCGGAAATAGGCCTCGACACCACCATCGCCGCCATCACCCCTCAAACTCACAAAAGTTGAGCCTTTAGGTGCTGTACAAATACTTCGAAAAAGCTGAACCGAGAGAGCCTCAAAACTATCATTACGGCTTTTCGGGGTACTGCGAATTTGCTTGAAGTCGATTGTTGTCACCAGTCCCTCTCAGTATTTCTAAGCCGCACCATCAAAATATGACTTGTTCTCTTGGAACAATGTATAAGGATGCTCAATTAGCCATACCACACTGAAGGTATCGGCTGTCAATGGGCCACTTTTCTATTATCCAGGTGAGGTGTGACTCTTTTTACGTTCCTCACTTCACGCTCAAAGGCTCTATGCCGAACATCCCACAACTCTACTGAGTGCTGAATATTGAGCCAGAACTCCGGCGTATTACCCAAGGCCGCAGCCAGCTTGATTGCCATGGGCGCGGTCAAAGCCCCCTTGTCGTGAACGATCCGACTCAGGGTGTTTCTGTGCACACCCATGGCTTCAGCCAGTTCGTTGATCTCAATGTTCATAGGCTCCAGGAACTCGGTCACCAGCATCTGACCGACCGTTACTGGGCGACGTTTTGTGTTCCTCATAACCTTATCCTCCACTAGCCCCTGTAAACATGGGGGTCCAGATAGGTATCTTGGGCAATGCCATCGATCCATCTGAAGATCAGCCGGTATTGCTTGTTTACCCGGATGGAACACCACCCGGCCATATTCCCTTCAAGGTGCTCGAAGCGGTTACCCGGAGGGATTCTCAAGTCTGACTCCTGGGTCGCTGCGTCCAAGATCTCCAGCTTCCTGAACAATGCACCTTCGATGGTACTAGGTATCCTCCTGTGGCTTTGGTCATCCTCGTAAAACGCTTCCAGCCACGTGTCTCTAAACTCGACAGCCATATCGTGCGATTCTCTTTACTTCATGATATGCACAACATAATTGTGCGTCAACTGGCTTGATTCCGACTGGAGTGTCCCGGATGGTTACTCCAATCGTTGGTATATGGGATGGTTGCACGGACAAGCCGCCTATAGGTATGACGAGACCAGATCGGCTACCTTCTGGTGAGCCGCTTTCCGCTCCTCGAAGTACTCATGCCTATCATAGATACCATCTACTCCTCCCTGCCGATGGTTGGTGCAGAGACGCGCAATGTGACGCGGCGTCCCAACTGAGGAGGCTAGGCTTCTGAAGGTTCGCCTGAGATCATGGACGGTGAAGTGCTTGATGTCGCCCATTACGTTGGGTGGCTGGATCTTCCGTCCTGCTTCTCGTCCAAACAGCTTGGAGATCGCACGATTCAGGGTGTCAGGCCCCATATGGGGCAGTTTGCTGCGGCGCCTGGCTGGGAAAACGTACTCAGAACCCAGTGATCTTACTTTGAGCTCATTCAGCCACTCCATGGCTTGGCCTGGTAGAGGTATAGAGATTGGGATTCCGGTCTTTATCCGCTCCTGAGGTATGTGCCAAACATACTGCCCCAGATCAAATTCTGACCAGGGGGCCTCGCACAACTCGCTTTTCCGGTTCCCGAGCACCAGGAACAGGCAGCATGACAGGTAGTTGTCTCTGCCAAAGCTGTTCAGATGCTTCCTGAAAACTTTGAATACCTGTTCTACTTCGTCCAGCTTCAGCGCTCTGGCTCGGGATTCTTCGAGTCCCCCGGCATCGTTGATGGTGAAAGGTGATGCAGGATTGTTTGCGGTCAGCTCAAGCTTTACTGCGTGGTTGAAGAGCTGCTTCATGTAACCCAGGGTGTCGTTCGCAACGGTTGGACGCCCGCTGTCTCTGACTCGATGGATGACTTCTCGAACATCAAGCGCTGTTACATCATGAATTTTGAGCTCACCGATGACTGGTTTGATGTCTTTGTTGAAAATCCTGGCCGGAATATTGGGATGCTTTAGTCTGGGGAGCAGGTCATTCGTGTACCAATCCTGGAACAAGTCATCGACGCTGCTGATCCTGATCCATTTCTGGCGTTGTTTGGCAATCAACGGGTCGACTCCCTGACGGAGTTCGCGCTTGAAGACTTCTGCCTCTGTTCGAGCATCTGCCAGTGACATGTCGGCATACTGACCCAGTGTCATCTGTTTGCGTTTTCCATCCATGCTATATCTTAGAGCCCAGTATGGGCTTCCCGAGTCCGGGACGACGAAGTACAACCCTTTACCGTCTGACTTTCGTATTGGCTCTCCGGCCTTTGCAAGTGCAGCAACTTGCTTCGCTGTCATGGCCATTGGCCCTCCTATTACTCACCATTTAATGTAAGCATACAGAGCCATTACTCACCAGTTAACTCACCGCATGAATGAAACAAGATGAAACCAAGCAAGATAAGATGAAAAGAAAAAGCCCTTTAGGATCAGGGCTTTTTCAATGATAAGAAGGTGTTGGAAAGCAAGGGAAAACTATTCAATATTCTGTACCTGCTCGCGCATCTGTTCGATCAGTACCTTGAGCTCCACTGCCTGCTGGGTGGTATCAGCCACAATCGACTTGGAGGACAGGGTATTGGCTTCGCGATTCAGCTCCTGCATGAGGAAATCCAGACGGCGGCCAATGGAGCCGCTCTGTCGCAGCACACGCTTCACTTCCTGAATATGGGTGTCGAGGCGATCCAGCTCTTCGGCGACGTCAGCCTTCTGTGCCAGCAGCACCATTTCCTGCTCCAGCCGGGTGGGGTCCAGTTCAATCTGCAGCTCCGCGAACTTGTCCAGCAGTTGCTGGCGCTGGCGTTCAAGAATGGCAGGCAACAGATCACGCACCTTGGCAACGATGCTGCTCATGGCCGTCAGCCGTTGCAGTATCAGCTGGGCCAGCTCGCCGCCTTCACGCTGACGGCCCTGTACCAGCTCGGCCAGCGCTTCATCAAACTGATCCAGCGCTTCAGCCTGTACCTCGGCCAGATCGTGCTCACTGCTCTGCAGCACGCCCGGCCATTGCAACACTTCCAGTGGATTGAGCTTGCCTGCCTTGGGCAATAGCGTCTGTACCTGATCGCAGGCGTCCAGCAGGCTCTGCAGTAACGGCTCATTGATGACCATCGACCCCTGTCCGGCAGCCGCCTGAAAGCGCAGGGTGCACTCCACCTTGCCGCGTGACAGGTGCTGACGCAGCTTTTCCCGAAGGCCGGTCTCCAATTCACGCAGGTTGTCGGGCAGGCGCAGGATGGGCTCCAGATAACGATGATTGACGCTGCGAATCTCCCACACCAGGGTGCCCCATTCCTGCTGGATTTCCTTACGGGCAAAGGCGGTCATGCTTTGAGTCATCTGTCGTCCCTCGAACACTGCGTAATGGTGGATGATCTGGTATTCTAGCACCCGGTCCCGCCGGGCCTGAACTTATGGAATGTACGGATTCTGCATCTGCGTGAGAGCAGTCACCTGCTTATGGCAGGGGTGATGTCAGTACCTTACTTCCGTGGCGTCTTAATCTGCGTGATCCGTATCAGCTCAACAAGGTACTTTGTGCATGTCTTCATCTCTGTCTGATCAGCTCAAACAACTGGGTATCGATTTTATGCGTCCCAGTGGCCGTCGCGTCGATCAGATGCGCACTGTGCGCATCACCCGCAATTACACCAAACACGCCGAAGGTTCGGTCCTGGTGGAGTTCGGTGACACCAAGGTGATCTGCACCGCCAGCGTGACCCGTGGCGTACCTCGTTTCCTCAAGGGCCAGGGCCAGGGCTGGGTAACCGCCGAGTACGGTATGCTGCCGCGTGCGACCAGCACCCGCAATGATCGCGAAGCAGCCCGTGGCAAGCAGGGCGGCCGTACCCTGGAAATCCAGCGCTTAATCGGTCGTGCACTGCGTGCTGCGGTCGACATGAAGAAGCTGGGAGAAAATACCATCAATATCGACTGCGACGTGATCCAGGCCGATGGCGGTACCCGCACAGCCTCCATCACGGGTGCCTGTGTGGCTCTGGTGGATGCACTCAACTTTATCCGTCAGGACAAGTCCTTCGGCGTCAAGCATGACCCGCTAAAGCAGATGGTGGCCGCGGTTTCCGTGGGTATCTACAAGGACAAGGCCGTGCTGGATCTGGACTATGACGAAGATTCCGCCGCCGAGACCGATATGAACGTGATCATGACCTCCAACGGTGGCTTTGTCGAAGTGCAGGGTACTGCCGAGGGCGAATCCTACAGCCGCGCACAGCTCAACGAGATGCTGGAGTTGGCTGAGCAAGGCATCAAGGAACTGTGCACACTGCAGCGGGCCGCGCTGGCTGGCTGATCTGCCACAGTCTGACAACAAAGGGCCGCAACCGCGGCCCTTTGTCGTTTTTGGGTGCTAACAGGCTGTTGAAAAACGTCATCGAGGCAGCCGAGACAAGGAAATACCCCGAGGGCACAAGAAACAGGCGAAAAAG
>NZ_LAPT01000131.1 GCF_003194385.1 Pokkaliibacter plantistimulans | reverse complement strand
GACACGGTATTCGGCAACGCAGATAGATTTTCAACGGCCTGTTACTTACCCGATGCTCTGTCGGACCCCACACAACAAGGAAAATATCGGTCATGAAAGTCGCTAATCTGTTCACTCGTACCAAAGCCGCCGTGCTGCTGTCTTCCGCTCTGCTGGGCGCCAGCATCAATGCCGCCCATGCAGACAGCATGGCACTGGTACTGTCGACCCTGAACAACCCCTTCTTTGTCACCATGAAGGAAGGTGCAGAATCCACCGCCAAAGCTCTGGGCTATGATCTGGTGGTGCTGGATTCACAGAATGATCCCGGCAAGGAACTGGCCAACGTAGAAGACCTGACCGTGCGTAAGGTCAAGGCCATCCTGATCAACCCCACTGACTCTGAAGCGGTCGTGAATGCGGTGCGTATGGCGAACAACGCCAACATTCCGGTACTGACGCTGGATCGTGGCGCTGCTGGTGGCAAAGTGGTCAGCCACATTGCTTCTGACAACGTTGCTGGCGGCAAGCTGGCCGGTGATTTCATCGCTGAAAAACTGGGTAACGGTGCCAGGGTCATCCAGCTGGAAGGGATCGCCGGTACATCAGCTGCCCGTGACCGTGGTGAAGGTTTCAATCAGGCTGCCAAGGCGCATAACTTTGCCGTGCTGGCCAGCCAGCCCGCTGACTTCGACCGCACCAAAGGTCTGAACGTCATGGAAAACCTGCTGAACGCTCATCCTGATGTACAGGCCGTGTTTGCCCAGAACGATGAAATGGCACTGGGCGCAGTGCGTGCCATTCAGGCCTCTGGCAAGAAAATCATGGTGGTTGGCTTTGACGGTACTGACGACGGCAAAGTGGCCGTACAGCGTGGCCTGATGGCGGCGACCGTTGCCCAGCAACCTGAAAAAATCGGTGAGATCGGCGTAATTACTGCTGACAAGCTGCTGAAAGGTGGCGACGTTGAGGCTAATATTCCCGTCGAATTGAAGTTGATTACTGAATAACGTTCGTTGCCTTTGCGGTAAATGATCGATGAAAGCGAGCCCCGGGCTCGCTTTCGTCCCTGAGAACCAAGGCGGGCCGCAGCGGCATACGACTTTCAGCAAAATGAGAAGAATGATAATGAGCCAATCCCTGGTTGTTTTAGGCAGCGTCAATGCGGATCACATTCTGCAGGTAGAGCATTTCCCCCGTCCCGGTGAGACCATCCGCGGTCGCGGCTATCAGGTAGTGGCCGGTGGCAAAGGCGCCAATCAGGCCGTTGCCGCTGCACGTCTGGGTGGTAACGTCAGCTTTATCGCCTGCGTGGGTAACGATGATACCGGCCGCAGCATGCGTGAAGCTTTCGCTCAGGATGGCATGAACATTGATGGCGTCATGGTGGAGAGCGATCTGCCCACCGGCATTGCCATCATCTATATCAACGCCGAAGGCGAGAACTGCATCGGCCTGTCAGAAGAGGCCAATGGCCGTCTGAGTGCTGAACGCATCGAGCCGCATCTGCCGATGATCAAGCAGGCAGGTGCACTGCTGATGCAGCTGGAAACGCCGCTGGATGGCTGCATTCTGGCTGCCCGTACCGCCCGCGAGGCCGGTGTACGTGTGGTACTGAACCCGGCTCCGGCGCGCAGTCTGCCTGCAGAGCTGCTGAGTCAGGTGGATATGATTACCCCTAACGAGACCGAAGCCGAAGTGCTGACCGGGATCGCCGTCAGAGATCAGGCTTCGGCGGCAGAAGCGGCAGCCAGCCTCCATGCCCTCGGGATTTCGACGGTAGTGATTACCCTGGGTTCGCAGGGCGCCTATATCAGCCAGCGCAGTGACGCCGGCACTGACGGGGCAGTGATCACAGGCTTCAAGGTGCAGGCAGTTGATACCACCGCAGCCGGTGATACCTTCAATGCCGGATTGCTGGTAGCGCTGTTGGAAGGCAAGTCCATGCAGGAAGCGGTGCCTTTTGCCCATGCTGCCGCGGCTATTTCCGTCACCCGTCTGGGTGCGCAGACGTCTATCCCGCGTCGGGCTGAAGTGGATAGCTTTCTGCAGGCTCGGTAAAAATAGGCTCCAGCACAAGGGTAGCGGCAGGTGCCGTCACCCTTGTGGTGCGCTTCAAGAATTGTCCTGGCAGGAGTATCTGGCCCAATGGCTACCATCAAGGACGTCGCCAGGCTTGCTGGTGTATCCACCTCCACGGTTTCTCACGTTATCAATCACACCCGTTACGTCAGCGAAGAGATCAGTACGCGCGTGCAGGCTGCTGTCGCTCAGCTCAACTATGCTCCCAGTGCGGTGGCGCGCAGCCTCAAGATCAACACCACCAAAACCTTCGGCATGCTGGTTACCGTCAGCACCAACCCGTTCTTTTCTGAACTGGTGCGCAATGTCGAACATGCCTGCTATCAGCAGGGCTATCACCTGATTCTGTGTAATACCGAAGGCGATGTAGAGCGGCTGCAGAGTCATCTTGATCTGCTGTTGCAGCGCCGGGTGGATGGCCTGCTGCTGATGTGCACCGAAACCAATCACCATATAGCGGGCTGGTTCGAGCGTTTTGGCTCGGTGCCGACTGTGATTATGGACTGGGGCCCGATTCAGCCGGGAATGGATACCATTCAGGACAGCGCCGAAGAGGGCGGTTATCTGGCCACACGCCACCTGATTGATGAAGGGCACCGTGACATTGGCTGCCTGACCGGGCCGATGCAGAAGCTGCCTGCACAGCAGCGCTGGCAGGGCTATCAGCGGGCGATGCAGGAGGCAGGTCTGGTGGTCAATCCGCAGTGGGTACTGGAAGGCAGCTTTGACTGCGAAAGTGGCTATCAGGCCATGCTGGCGCTGCTGCAATTGCAGCAACGGCCGACCGCCATGGTCGCTGGTAATGACATGATGGCCATGGGGCTGATCAGCGCTGCTGCCGAACACGGTGTCCGGGTACCGGATGATCTCTCCATCGTGGGCTACGACGATATTCCCTTTGCTCGCTATATGACGCCAGCGCTGACCACCATTCATCAGGATACGGCACGGATTGCTGCCGTTGCGGTACAAACTTTGCTTGAACGGGTACAGGATAAACAGCAGGCAGACCGTACGGTGATGATGAAGCCCAGTCTGGTGCAGCGTGCGTCGGTACGTCGGTTAAGCCCAACCGTCTGAGCAGTAGTTCTTGATCAGTAGTTCTTGATCAGCAGTTTTTGAGCAGTGGCGTGACGGCTGCTCAGCCCAAAGACGGGTTTACAGATGCCAGCTGGCGGCGGAAGCTAGGAGTACTGTCGGATGTGACGCCGGACTTACTGCGAAAAAGCCGGTCAAGTCTGGCAGGCTCGCAGGAATGTATTCCTGATCTGCTGCGCATCGGATACACGGCGTGACTTTTGTGTGCTGAATCATGTGGCGTGCGGGATCATCTGGCGCACGAGATCAGGGATATGTCCGCGGCGATTAGCGCTCAGGGCTGTGATTAACGCTCAAGGCTGTGATTAACGCTCAAGACTGTGATTAACGCTCAAGACAGTGAGGACTCAATGCAGTTTCAGCTTACCTACGATGCCAAGCAGGACAGGATGTTGTTGCGGGTCAATCTCGGTGACCGTGTGCTGGGGTTCTGGCTCACGCGCCGTTGTTGCCGGATTCTGTGGCAAGTGATTCAGCAGCGTCTCAACACTCAGCTGGTGCCGGGGGTCACCCCGCAAGCGCAGGGCTGGATGAAGCAGATGCAGCACCAGCAGATCGACAAAAAGCTTGATACCACTCCCGAACCGCCCGCGGCTATTGCCGGAGAGGCGATTCTGGTGATGGCCATTCGTCACGGCTCGCACAGTGATGGTCGGCATCTGATCGGTCTGTATGACGAGCAGGAGCAGGGCGAAACCTTTGTGCTGTCCGCTGAGCTGTTGCACGGGCTGATCAAGATTCTGATGGAGTCAGAAAAGAAAGCGGACTGGGCACTGAATCTGGACTGGGACCAGCAGGGCAGTCCCGCTGCTTCCATGACCCTGCAGTAACCCCAGCCCGCACCTGCCGACGTTAACGTGGCAGTGGAATATATTCCTGATCATCGCCAGGGATGGTCGGGAAACGTTGATTGATCCAGTCTTCCCGTGCCTGCTCGATGCGCTCCTTGCGACTGGAAACAAAATTCCAGTTGAGGAAGCGCCGTCCATCCAGTGGCTCGCCCCCCAGCACAATCAGCGTGCTGTCCTGTTCAGCAATCAGGCACAGGCCGTCATGGTCTGCGGCGATGCCGAGATTGAAGGCTTCCACTTTTTCATCCTGATCGGTGTATACCTCACCCCTGACCACATAAAACGCCAGCTCGCTGTAATCTGCCGGTAGCTGGAACTGGCTGCCTGCCTTCATGGTCAGGGCGGCAAACAGGGTCGGGGCGTAGGTTTTGACCGGAGAGGTCAGGCCCAGTGCACTGCCCATCACCAGATGCAGGTGAATACCATCGCCATTGAACTCAGGCATGGCAGTACTGGGGTAATGCAGGAATTCCGGCTCCATTTCCTCCAGAGGCTTGGGTAGCGCCAGCCACATCTGGATACCTTCTACCGCCGCGTCATCCTGCCGGACATGGGCAGGCATCCGTTCCGAGTGGGTAATGCCTTTGCCCGCCGCCATCAGGTTGACCGCGCCCGGCGTGATTTCCTGCACGGTCCCCAGGCTGTCACGGTGCATGATGGCGCCGCTGAACAGATAGGTCAGGGTGGCCAGACCGATATGCGGGTGGGGGCGCACGTCCCCTTCGGTGGTATCCGGCGGGAAGTGCGCCGGGCCCATATGATCAAGGAAGACAAAGGGGCCGACACTCTGGCGCACGACGGCGGGCAGCAGGCGGCGGACGGGGAAGCCGATGTCCTTGGCTTTGGGATGAAGCAGGTGTTGTAAGCTGGGCATAACCTGTTCTCCGGTAAAGGGGTTGATGAGCGGGCTGAGCATCTGGTGTTGAGGTTGATGTTCAGCGCGCTGGCTACCTGTGTGGAAAAATCGTCGGCAAATTCGTTGGTGAGATCTGCAACAGATGCTCAGAAATCGCCATTACGAAAATCAGTAACGGCCTGTTCGATCTGCTCGCGGGTATTCATGACAAAAGGCCCCCACTGCGCAATCGGTTCATTCAGTGGACGTCCGGCGATCAGCAGCAGCCGCGCTCCCTCTGCCGATTGCAGCGCGATGCCTTCGCCCTGATGGTCACGCATGCGGTTGCCCGACAGCGCTGCCAGACGGCGAGTAGTGACCTTGCGCTGGCTGTCACCGGCCAGCACTTCACCTGAATAAACATAGATGAAGGCGTTGTGGCTGGCAGGGATAGCCTGCCAATGGGGTTTGCCGGGGGCCAGTTCAATATCCAGATACAGTGGCTCTGTGTCCGGGCGGCTGATGGCACCGGCAACACCTTCGCTCTCCCCGGCAATCACCCGGATATGGGCACAGGACTCGCTGGTGTATTCAGGAATGGCCGAAGCGGGCAGATCCTGATAACCGGGGTCGATCATTTTCTTGTCACTGGCCAGATTCACCCATAACTGGAAACCGTGCATCAGGCCGTCTTCCTGCTCGGGAATCTCGGAGTGCAGAATGCCGCGACCGGCCGTCATCCATTGCACTCCACCTGCGGTCAGCAAGCCTTCATTACCGGCGTTATCGCGGTGACGCATACGGCCAGCCAGCATGTAAGTCACGGTTTCAAAACCGCGGTGAGGGTGTTCGGGGAAACCGGCGATGTAGTCATCGGGGTTATCGGAGCGAAATTCATCCAGCATCAGGAAAGGGTCAAGGCGACGTTGCAGCTCCTGAGTCAGCACCCGCTGCAGACGAACGCCTGCGCCGTCGGAAGCCTCCATACCGGCAACGACATGCTCAACTTCGCGGCTTTTTCCGGGGGTGTGGACAGTGGAATTCATGGCATCCTCCTTTTCACTCTGGTGTCGATAACGTGGGCATCAGTCACAGCGTGCTTACGTTATTAACAGGCTGTTTTTGACGCGGTATTCGGCAACGCGGATAGATTTTCAACGACCTGTTAAGGGGGCAAACCCTGCACGGGGCAGGGTTGGCAAGAGGGGATCAGTCAGCCTGACGTTTGTCGATGCTGGGGTAGCTGGCGCCATGTTGTACCAGCAACAGCAGACCACCGGCGATAGACAGGTTTTTCAGGAAGTTGGTCATCTGCATGGCATCACCGGGGTGGAAGTGGAACAGGAAGCCGGTGACGATGCTGAAGCCTGCCAGAATCAGTGCGATCCAGCGGGTCTGGAAGCCGACAACCAGTGCCAGGCCACCGCCGATTTCCAGCAGAATAACCAGTGGCAACAGGAAGCCCGGTACACCCATGGATTCCATATAACCCTGGGTGCCGGCGTAACCTGCGCCCAGTTTGCCGACACCGGCGATAACGAAGAGAGATGCTAGCAGTACACGAGATACAACGTTGATGGCTGCGTTCATGGTATGGCTCCTCAATGCTCTGTAGTTCCGAACGAGTTCTGTACTCGTCACGTCTTGCAATGTTGATGTGGGATATCGGGTTTTTGACAGTCACTGAGCGATTTGCTTTATCTGGTCAGTCGCTGTCGATGGAGAAACTATAGGTGAGGGTCCGTTTACGAAAAAGCTGAAAAATTGACACTTCATGTTCAGAAAAACTGACACCTTTCTGGTGAAGTTGTTTAAAGGAATTGGATATATGCTGCTACGCAGCGAAAAGAGCAGCAGGTGGGAGTGCGGAATGCAGTGTGGGGAAGCAGGGTGTGGAGCGGCAGTGTGAGGAAGCAGTGTGTGGAGCGTCAGTTCAGACTGATATGCTGCCAGCCACGGCCGGTCTGGCGGTAGCTGGCAGCGTGTGAGCATTTGCAGGGCGCGCGAGCGGCTCTCGGGTTACTGATGGATCCCCGGCCTGACCACCAGACTGGCGGGCTGACGCTGCAGAATGACTTCGCCCTTTCTGATTGACCAGCGCACATCCTCCTGACGACGAACGACTTCGTAGTCATCACTGCCCGACAGAATGATCAGGTTGGCGGGCTTGCCGACCTCGATACCATAGCGATCACTGATACCAAGCGCCCTGGCACTGTTGTCGGTAATCAGGCTGAGGGCTTTGGAAATATCCTGATAGCCCATCATCTGGCAGATGTGCAGACCTGCATCCAGTACCCGCAACAGCTTGCCATTGCCAAGGGAATACCAGGGGTCGAACACCGAATCTTCCGCCAGACAGACATTCATGCCTGCCGCCAGCAGCTCCTTGACGCGGGTGACGCCACGGCGTTTGGGGAAGGTATCAAAGCGACCCTGCAGATGGATGCTTTCCGTCGGGCAGGAAACAAAACTGATCCCTGATTTTTTCAGCAGCCTGAACAGTTTGGAGCAGTAGGCATTGTCATAGGAGTGCATGGCCGTGGTGTGACTGGCCGTGACCCGATGGCCCATATCGTTGAACAGCGCCTCGGCTGCCAGCACCTCAAGAAAGCGCGAGTTGGGGTCATCGATCTCATCACAGTGCACATCCACCAGACGGTCATACTTTTTCGCCAGCGCGATAACGTGCTTCATCGAGGCTTCACCCAGTTCCCGGGTGTACTCGAAGTGCGGAATGCCGCCGACCACATCGGCACCGATTTCCAGTGACTCCTCCATCAGCCTGAGCCCGTTGGGATAAGACAGAATGCCTTCCTGCGGGAAGGCCACCACCTGCAGCTCCACCTTGTCTTTCAGCTCATCACGCAGTTCGCAGAAGGTTTTCATCGCTGTCAGGGACGGGTCAGTGGTGTCCACATGGGTACGGATCACCTGAATGCCGTTCTCCATCAGCAGCTGGATGGTTTTCAGGGCACGGGTGCGGATGTCCTCCGGCGTCAGCATCGGTTTGCGTTCTGCCCAGCGTTCAATCCCCTCGAACAGCGTGCCGCTCTGGTTCCAGTTCGGTTCACCTGCGGTCAGGGCGGCGTCCAGATGAATATGAGGCTCAACAAAAGGGGCACAGGCCAGATTGCCATCGGCATCGATATCGGTTGCCGCTGCACTGACGGCCGCAGGCTGCACCTCGATGGCGGTAAAGACGCCGTTGTCCATGGACAGGGTGAAGAGTTCGGAGCGATGACGGAGACGGGCGTTGACGATTTTCATGGTGTTTTCCTTATCGTGGCGGCTGGCCGCTGGCGAGCAACCGCAGAACAGAGTGAAGGCAGGGCAAACGTCAGAGCAGGATTGAAGTAAAAGAACATCATGGCACGGGCTCATGAGGGTCCAGCTGATGGGAGTGCAGCAGCATGCGCTCGATCAGCAGGGCGTTGTGCAGGTTGAGCCGGTGCAGCGGGTCATGCAGTGGGCGGCCAGTGATTTTTTCCAGCGTGGCCAGACGATTACGCAGGGTGTTGCGATGAACACCCAGTGTGGCCGCCGCGTTGATATGGTGCCCGTGGCTGTTGAGATAGCAGGCCAGCGTGGCTTTCAGCTCCTGTGATTCTTTACTGCGGTTGAAGCACAGGCTGCCCAGGGTCTGGTTGCAGAAATCCAGCAGCAGACGTTTGTCCTGAATGGCGGCAAACAGCCGGGCGACCCCCAGTTCACGATAGTGTACGGGCTGGTTGAGCTGATGATGAATTTCAGCAAAGGTGGCGGCCTCACGGGCCTGCTGCATGCCTTCGGCGAGGCTGCTAAGCCCCTTGCCTTCATTGGCAATACCGATCACCAGTGGCATATCGGCCTGCACCTGCTGCAGGGACGCCAGCAGCTGGGCAATGTCTTCGCTGTCCGGTGACGTCGGCCAGATCAGCTGCCAGTCATGCAGCTGCCGCAGTACCGGGAAGGGGTTATCACGCAGTTTCAGTCGTTCCGGCAGCAACTCATCGAGGGTATTCTGCCAGTCTTCACGCTGTTGCCGGTCGCCGCCCTGTGCCAGACGGATCACCATGGCGCACAGTGGTTGCTGCGTCTCGATACCCAGCTCACGGGCGCGCAGATGGATCAGCTCAGGTGCTTCAGCAATACCGGCAATAATGCGACTGAGGAACAGGCGACGGGAGTGGCCGAGCAGATTGTCCTGCACGATGGCATTGCTGATGATCTCGGTCACGCTGACCATTTTCAGATCATAGGGCTGCTCCAGCAGAGCAAAACCGTAGTTGTTGGCCAGCTGGATGACGGCGGCGGGAATCTGCCGGATAAATGGCTGACCGGTGAGAATGACCATGCCCGCTACCTGCCGGGCACGGCCTTCTTCAATCAGCTGACACAGGTTGGCACTGTCACGCTGATGGTTGATGCCGGTGATAAATACCAGCTCACCGCCTTCCACCCAGGGCAGGATGGTGTCGTTCTCTGCCACATAGGGCCAGCGCACCACCTGACTGGCACCCTGAAAGCCCGCCCGAAAGCGAATGCTTTCAAGGCCGGGCAGGTGCGGGATGTCAGCGCAGGTGATGGGCATGGCGACATGTCCGGGCAGAAGGCATCCGGTGGTCTGAGTATCGATACTGGTTTATGACGAGGCCTCCGCGGTCAGTGTGCTGCTGGCGGTCAGTTTGACCAGCACGGTGTAGACCACGACCGCCACCACAATGCCCACCAGTGGCGCGATCCAGGGTGAGGTGTAGGCGGCGGCTGAAGCGATCACGTAAGCCGCCAGCCCCTGAACGTTGAAGGCGGGCAGGGTGACGGACTCCAGACTGGGGTACTGACCCTTATGGCGTACCCAGAAGTCCGCCATGATCACACCGCCAATCGGCGGAATGAAGGTGCCAAGCAGAATCAGGTAGGGGATCAGCATGTCATACATACCGTTGATCGCCAGCACGGTGCCAATCGCGGCGCCCGCCAGCGTGACCCACTTGCGATTGGGGGTGCGCAGCAGGTTGCAGCCTGCGACCGCAAAGTTGTAGATGGTGTTGTCCTGAGTGGTCCAGAGATTGAGGAACAGCATCAGTACCGCCAGGGTGACAAAACCCTGTGCCAGCATCACATCGACTACATCCGCCTGCTGATAAACCAGTGAACCAAAGGCACCGGTAAACACCATCAGGCCATTACCGACGAAGAAGGCACCCAGGGTCGCCCAGATGGCAATGGGGCCGGACCTGGCAAAGCGGCTCCAGTTGGTAGCCTGAGTTCCGCCACTGACAAAGGTGCCGAATACCACGGTAATACCGGCGGCCAGTGTCATCGGATCGGCAGGTGTCAGCTCAAACAGCTTGCCCCAGCTGCCGAGGTCTTCTCCCCCCTTGATAAAGCTGATGACGATGAAAATCAGCATGGCCGGTACGGCAAAACGGGACAGCCACTCCAGACCACGGTAACCAATCCAGGCGGTCACGCAGAAGCCAAAACCAAAGATCACCATCAGTGGGATTTCCCAGCCCTGAGGCAGGCCGAGGATCTTGATCAGCACGATGGCAATGGTGGCTACGCCCCAGGAGTACCAGCCTATCTGGGTAAAGCCGAGGATCATGTCGGCCAGCTTGCTGCCCCATTCACCAAAGCAGAAGCGGCCCATCAGCAGGGTATTCAGCCCGCTGCGGTAAGCGATATAGCCAAGAATGGCGGCGTAGACGCCGAGCAGCAGGTTGCCGATCAGCACCACCCACAGCAGTTCCGAGAAGGTGAAGCCACTGGCCAGTTTGCCCCCGGCAAACATGGTGGCGGTGAACAGGGTAAAGCCGACCAGCACCAGCGTGGTGGAGAGCAGACCTTTACGATCAGAATGAGGTACTGCCGAGAGAGGGTAATCCGTTGGAACATCATTGCTCATGGGAAACTCCTTTAGGTACGGCGTTGCAGGGGAGTGCACTGGGTATGTTGCCAGCGACGCTAAGAACGTATTCACGATCGGCTGCTATCTCGTGAGCACATTGTGATATCCGAATTGCGCTAGCTGTAAAGGCAAACTGCATACCAGTCTGAAACAGTTTTAAACCTAATGGTGCTCAGACAGCCTGTGTTGTGCGATGACGTGATGAATCCGTCGAGGTGATTGTGCAGTCTGCACAGTGTAGAAGGTGAGAGGCGGTTGAGCCACTGTCGCTTGCTGCGGCACCAGCAGGGCAGGTAGGGCAGTGTGCACCAGCACGGCGCAGCGTTAGCGCAGGATGGGCGCAGAGCGCTGACGGCGGCAGCGTTCGGAACAGTAACGCACTTGCTCCCAGTCTTTTGCCCATTTCTTGCGCCAGCGAAAGGGGCGCAGGCAGCAGGGGCAGACTTTTTCCGGCAAGTGGAGTTTCTTATGGGCCATCCGAGTGTTCTCAGGTTGCTTACTGGGGGGCTTAGCAGGCTGTTGAAAAACGTTATCGAGGCCGCCGAGACAAGGAAAAAACAGGCGAAAAAGCGGAGTTTAGTGAGCTAAATGAGCATTTTGAGCCTGTTTTTGACGCGGTATTCGGCAACGCAGATAGATTTTCAACGACCTGTTAGAACAGCGACAGCTGCCGCACATCCACTGACGACGTAGCATGCCGCTGGGCGGAACGGCGCCGACTACCGTGTTTTTCATAGAC